>DASVGG010000117.1:0-27032 GCA_036379655.1 Pyrinomonadaceae bacterium | reverse complement strand
TCCGCAATCCGAAATCCGCATTCCGCAATTCTCAAGGTGCTTGCTGGACGATGATGCGGACGCGCTCCTTGCCGACGACGACTTCGAGCGGGTTGCCGAGTTGGAGCGGGATGGTCTTGCCGTTGACGTTGATTTCGAGCGGGGGCCCCGCGACGGCGGGCGTGGTCGTCGCGGTGTTGGCCGGCGGCTCGGTCGCACCTGTGGTCGCGGGCGTGCCCGGCTCGGCGGGCGGGGGCGTGGTCTGCTCGCGCGGCTTCGCCACGTCACCCGTGCGCGTCAGCAGCGTCGTCGCCACGATGCGCCACGTCGCGGGCGTGCAGGTCAGGCGCAGGCCCGGCGTGTCAACCTCGACCTGCTCGCGCGGCGCGAAGGCTTCGAGCTTCCAGAGCCCCTCGCCGCAACGCACGCCGTCCTCGCCGTAGAAGGTCGCCCAGCCCGCCACGTAGTTGTAGAAGACGGGGCTGCGGTTCTCGACCACCAAACGCGTGTTGCGCACGGGCGCCTCGGGGCTCCCCGCGAGCGCCTGCGTGCGCAGGCGGCCGCCGAGCGCCTCGTTGCCGGCCACGTCGTACGCCACGGCCGCCTGCGCCAGCGGCACGTGCGGCTCGCTCGGCCGCACGTCCGAAGTCGTCGCCGCCGTCTGCTGCCGCGCCTGCGCCACGACGGCGCCGCACGCCGACAGCGCCAGACAAAGAGCCGCGCGGACTACTCTCCTCATAACCCGTCCCCTCCTGAGCGAAGCTGTCACGTTCGTTTACTCTAGCCCCAACGCACCACGCGCGCAACGTTCATCTCTCAACCCGCGACGACCGGCATGAAGGCCGCGCCGCGCGGGAGGACGTAGCCGTCCGCGTCCGCGCCGACGCGCGCGAGCGCCTCTTCGATTGTGCGCGCGGGCGTCATGCGCATGTGGCGCACGTCTTCGTCGGGGAGGTTCGAGACGAGTTGGACGCGGAACCGTTCGGCCTTCATCAACAGCGACCAGGCGGTCTGGCCGTTGACCTCGTACGAGTCGCGCAGTCGCGCTTCGAGCGCGCGCGAGTCGGCGGAGTCGAACCACTTGAGGAAGTCCGCGCGGCCGAGGCCGTCGGCGCACTCGGCGACGAGGACGATGTGGCCGCCCTCCTCGCAGGCGTAAGAGGCCATCTCCAAAGCCTTGTGCGCCTGTACGAGGTTGAGGTCGAAGGGCGCGCCGCCGGCAGAGACGACGACGGCACGACGCTTCTCTTCAATCTTGACGGTGTGCGAGTCGGCGTACTCGGCGCAGGCGAGGCGGTGCGCGACGCGCCAGTCGCCCGCGTAGACGCGCACGACCTGTCCGCGCGCGTCGGTGACGGTGTTGATGAGGAAGGAGGGCGCGGCCTCGGCCGCGATGCGCTCGCACTCTTCGTGGACGGCGTTGCCGTCGAGGCGGCCGGTGCCCACGCCCGCGCGACGCCCGCCGCGCTCGAAGTCGAGCGCGTGTAAGTGCGTCGCTTCAATCGTGCGCCTTGACGCGAGGCCGGGGCAGACGCTCTTGCGCCCGCCGGTGAAGCCCGCGAAGTAGTGGAAGCCGACCGAGCCCGTGAGGATGACGTGCGAGTGTTCGAAGAGCGCGCGGTTCAGCTCGACGGGCGTGCCGCGCTCGGTCACGCCGAAGGAGGTGTGCCGCGACTCGTCCGACGCATCGTGCGCGAGCGTGCGGACGCGCTGCACGATGAAGGGCGTCAACAGCTCAGCCTTCTCCTCGCGCGTCACCGGCCGGTGGATGCCTGTGGCGAAGATGATGCGCAAGTCATACGGCGCGACGCCGAGCGCGATGAGGCGGCGCACGAGCAGGTTGACGACCTGCGCGCTCCCCGTCGCACGCGTCGCGTCCGAGACGACGATGAGCACGCTCTCGCCCGGACTGATGATGTCTTCGAGCGGCTGCGAATCGACGGGATCGTCTATCGCCGCCCCGACCTCCGCGTCCGTCAACGGCCGCTCCTCGACCGCCTCCGGTTCGAGCACCGCGAAGCGCCCGCCCTCGAACTCGAAAGTGACGTGGCCGCGGCCGTAACCTAACTCAATTCGAGACATGACAAGGAATCAATATCAGGACGGATTGCGGGAATAGTCTGATGTATTACGTAGCCACCGGTTCGAGCTTTCTTAATCGTTTAGCGCGGAGGATATAAGCGTGTTTGATTTCCAACCCGAAAAAATTTGTATTCCACAGTTCGACAGGGATGTCTTCAACAGCCTCAAGAATCGTATTCAAATTAGGGTCATCATGATTGAGAGTAACGATCCTAGATAATGTAAGGAATTCCTGTTCGCCAACTATTAAAGCCGCTTTTTGTACGAACTCCCCTAGAGCCTTTAACTTGCCATCTTCGAGCCAAGGGGCTGAGATAACCAAGTCCCATTTGTCCTGCGCTTCCTCACGCAAGAATAGCCCGAAGAGCTCAAACTCACCCTTTTCGGCGCTAATCTCTTCCATCACCCGGCGAAGTTTTTCTATTTGAATCATAAGACACCTAATATGACGTTTGTTGATTTAATCATGTCTGCGGCATCTTGGGAAGAGGCGCTGCCGATAGGACGATACCTCACGTTGGAATCCCACGTCGCAACAATCGACCACTCGGCCAAATGCTTAGTCTTGACTTTATCCTCGGTTCCTGAGAGATGAAGAAGAACGTCTAAATCGTGCGTACGAAAGCTCTGGTAGCCTTCAAACTCTTTCCTAGTTGAAGGGTATCCCGGCCATTTCAGCGCGCGACATATGCGCGCTTTGAGAGCTGTTTCAATAGCATATCCACAGAGGTATATTGCACCATCATATCGCCCGGCCGTGAGTAAGACTTCAGCATCTTTCAGCCTGCCTCTGGCAATTCTTCTAAGTTCGGATACTGAAATCATATTTTGTCGCGCTAGTTGCCGCCCGACTATGTTCAGACGCCGAAGCGCACCAGCTCGCGCTCGATGACGTTGAGCGAGGCGAAGTCGGTCTTGCCCGACGCGCGCGTCTCGGCAAGCCAGCGGCGGAGTTGGCGCGCCTCGTCGAGCGACTGGATGCGGCACGCGCCCGTCAGCGCCAGCGTCACCAGCGCGTCCGGCGCGCCGTGCGTCATGAGCGCCGCCTGCAAGGCCGCCTGCTCGCGCATGTCGAGGACGATGAGAAGACTGATCTCCATAAGGAAGCTGTTAGCTGTTAGCTACTCGGACACCGCTTTTGATTTCAACGCCTCGCTGAATGAAGATGAATGGCTAACAGCTAACAGCTTCTTCACTCCTTCGTCGAGCGGAAGCAGGCCGTGCCTGAGGTGCAGAAGTGGAACGTCTCGTCCTCGAAGTCTTCGGTCTCCATCTGGATGGTCAGGTGATCGACGCCGAACTGTTCGTGGAGCTTGGCGCGCAGGCTTCGCAGCAGTTCGGCGGGCACGGCCGCGCGCGCGTGGCGGACGTGCGCCGAGAGCGCCTCGCGCCCCGAGGTGATCGTCCAGACGTGCAGGTCGTGCACGTCCTCCACCCCGTCGGTTTCAAGAATCGCCCCCTCGACCGCCGCGAGGTTGATGTGGGCCGGCGTTCCTTCCAAAAGGACGTTCGTCGCCTCGCGAATCAGGCTCCAGGAACTCCACACGATGAGCACGGAGATGAGCGCGCTGAAGAGCGGGTCGGCCGCGTACCAGCCCTTCCAAGTGACGAGCACGCCCGCCGCGATGGCGCCCACCGACCCGAGCGCGTCGCCGAGCACGTGCAGCCACGCGCCGCGCACGTTGAGGTCGCGGTCGTGGTCGCCGTGCAGCACCCACGCGCAGACGAGGTTGACGAAGAGGCCGCCCGCCGCGATGGCCGTCAGCGTGCCCCCGCGCTCTATCTCGGGCGGCGCGAGCCAGCGGCCGTACGCGTCGTACAGGATGAAGAGCGAGACGGCCGCCAGCGCCACCCCGTTCGTGAACGCGGCCAGTATCTCCAGACGGTAATAGCCGTAGGTCTTCGTCTGACTGGCCGGCCGCGCCCCGAACCTCGCCGCCAGCAGCGCCAGCCCGAGTCCCACCACGTCCGCGAGCATGTGGCCCGCGTCGGCCAGCAGCGCAAGGCTCCCGGTCCACCAGCCGCCCGCCGCCTCGGCCAGCATGTACGCGGCCGTCAGCGAAAGGACGAGAAGCAGCCGCCGTCGCCCGCGCTCCGAGAGCGCGTCGTGTGCATGCGCGTGCGCGTGCGCGCCGTGCATGTGCGCGCCCTGAGCGTGCGCGTGGCGGTGTCCGTTCTCCGAAGCCATCTCTGCCTTAAAGGAATCCCCAACCTCCCGCCGCCGGAGCCGTAAGCTTAGCAGATTACGGAGACAGTAGGCAGTAGGCAGATGGCAGTCGGCAGTTGAAAGACAAGAAGCCTCACCTGATATATCCGCCCCAAAGAATCAGGAGGCGGCGAGTTTAATGACTCGCCGCCTCCGTTTCTTTCAGACTGTCTTTGTTGTCTTAAATGCCTACCGCCATCTGCCTACTGCCTACTCTCCTCCTCACAGCTCGGCGAGGCCGAGGGCGCGGTTGAAGTCGCGGTAGAGTTCGTTGAGGTCGCGGATGTTCTTCTCCAGCACGCGCGGGAGGTCAACGATCTCCTTCATCTGGACGACGAGGTTGGCGCCGGCAAGGAAGGCCGCGTGCGCGTCGCCCGTGCGCGCCGTGTTCGTCAGGAGCACGAAGACGAGGCGGCGGCGCTCCGCGTTGCGCATCGAGGTGACTTCGCGCCCGACCATCACCGCGCCCTGCGAGCGCGGGTCGAACTCTGGGTCGAGGACGAGCACGTCCAACTGTTCCTCGCGCATGCGCTCGACGGCCTGCGGGGCGTCGGACGCGACCGACACGTCGTAGCCCGACACGCTCAGCGCGCGCGCCGCGTCGCCGCCGAAGGCAGAGCCCGCGCAGACGAGCGCGCGCCTGCGCTCCCATTCGCGCCGCCCGCCCGTGGCGCTGGCGCCGCGCACGACGCCGCTGTCGCCCGCCGCCTCGCGCCGCAGCAGCGACGCCAGCAGGCGCAGCACGTCTTCGTGCCCGTCGGGCGAGGCTTGCACTTCGCCGACGAGGGGCGCGGGCGTCGCGGTGGCCGTCTCCTGCTGCGGCTTGGCCGAAGCGGGCACGTCGCCGACGGCCGCCAGCGCGTCGCGTTGCGGCGCCGCGGGCGCGGGCGGCTGCGCGTTGACGATCTGCTGACACTTCGGGCAACGCACGCTGAACGGGCGCGCGGGAACCTTGGCCCCGTCGAGTTGGAGCCGCGTGGTGCAGTTGGGACAGGTGACGATCATAGTCTTAAAGTAGGCAGGAGGCGGATGGCAGTAGGCAGTTCGCTCCGCGTGATGTGTTGAAAGATTAAATCATAAGTTTCGACAGCGGCGCTCTTAACAGCCTACTGCCATCTGCCTCCTGCCTACTTGCTCTATTCGAGCATGTCGAGCATGGAGCCGCCGCTCGGCGCGGGGCGCGCGGGGGCGGAGGGGAAGGCGCGCGCGCCGGCCGGGCGCTGCTTCGCGGTGAAGGTGGTGCTCTCGGCCGGGCTGAAGTCGTTGGTGGCCGACATGCCCTTGAGCGCGAGTTGCAGGTTGTTGGGGTTCGTCGCGAACGAGAGCCCGTCTTCGAGCGTGACCGTGCCGGCCTCGATCATCTCCTTGATGACGTTGTCGAAGTCCTGCATGCCGTCGAGACGGCCGTCGCGCATCGCGTCGAGCAGCGACTTGCCGTCCGACTCGCCCGCGGCGACGTACTCGCGCGTGCGCGGCGTTGACCTCAAGACCTCGACCGCCGCGATGCGCCCGCGCCCGTCGGCGCGCGGTATCAAACGTTGCGAGACGATGTAGCGGAACGTCTGCGCCAGCCGCGTGCGGATGACCTGCTCCTCGTTCTTCGGGTAGAGGCCGATGATGCGGTCCACGGTCTTTGAAGCGTCGATGGTGTGGAGAGTCGAGAGGACGAGGTGTCCCGTCTCGGCGGCCTCCAGGGCGATCTCGGTCGTCTCGTAGTCGCGCATCTCGCCGATGAGGATGACCTTCGGCGCCTGCCTGAGCGCGGCGCGCAGGGCCGACGGGAAGTCGCGCGCGTCGGACCCGACCTCGCGCTGGTTGATGGTCGAACGCTTGTGCGTGTGCAGGAACTCGATGGGGTCTTCGATGGTGACGATGTGGTAGTGCTGCTGCTGGTTGACGAGGTCGATGACGGCGGCCAGCGTCGTTGATTTGCCGGAGCCGGTCGGGCCGGTGACGAGCACGATGCCGTTGCGCAGTTCGGCGATCTCGGCGAGTTGCTTCGGCAGGGTGAGCGATTCGAGCGTCGGTATCTCGGTCGGGATGACGCGCATCACGATGGAGTATGTGCCGCGCTGCTGGAAGACGTTGACGCGGAAGCGCGTGCGCGAGGGCAGGGAGTAACTCAGGTCGGCCGAGCCCGTGTGCGCGAGGCGCTGCGCGGCGTCCGGGTTGCCGTGCATGAGCGTCATCGCGATGATTTCGGTCTGGTAGGGCGTCAACTTCTGCAAGCCCGCCAACTGAACGTGGCGCAACTGGCCGTTGACCTCCACCTGCGGCGCCTGGCCGACGGAGAAGTTCAGGTCGCTGATGCCTTCGGCGGCCTTCAGCATCTGCTCGATGACGGGCGGCAGGTCGAAATATTTCATGCGGGAATTGGCGACTCCGTGTGGCGGGCGGTTAAGAACCGGGGGCAGGACTTTCAAGCTCTGGAAGCCGGGAACGGGGCACTGCCCCCGGCGACCTTTTTCATAATGTCAGGCCGAGACTGGAAAAGCAAGTTAAAACTTTTAACCTGCTCATCTCTGGAGACTTAACCGGCCGCGTCCGTGAAGTTCGGGGAAGAAAGCTTGCGGCTCCGAGCCCCGACGTTCCGGTTCTGGACCCCGACATTCCGGTTCAGAACCCCATCTTTCCGGTTCTGAACCGGAATGTTTCGGTTTCAAACCGGAATCTCGGGGTTCTGAACCGGAACGTTTCGGTTTCAAACCGGAACGTCGGGGTTCTGAACCGGAAATTTCCGTCTCAGGACCGGAATGTTGGGGTTGGGAGACGGAATATTTCGGTTTGGAACCGGAAATTTCCGGTTCAGAACCCCAACGTTCCGGTTTGAAACCGAAATATTCCTGTTGCGAGGCGGAATGTCGGGCCTCTGAAGCCCAGTTTCGGGCTCGGAGACTCAAATTACGGAGAAAAACGCGCGGGTGCGGCGGGTGATTTCGGCGGGGTCCGGGGTGTTGAGGAGGGCGCCGATGACCGCGACCGAATCGGCGCCGGCTGCGAGGACGGAGGGCGCGCGCTCCAAAGTGACGCCGCCGATGGCGACCAGTCGGACGCCAACGCCGACCGCCGCGCGCACGCGCCTGACGCCTTCGAGCCCGACGACGGGGTCGGGCTTCTCCTTCGACGCAGTGTCGAAGACCGGCCCAATGGCCACGTAATCGACCGGCAGCCGCGCGGCCTCCGACGCCTGCCCGACGCCGTGCGTCGAGAAACCCAGGACCATCTCCCCGCCCAACAACGCGCGCGCGGCCTCCGGCGGCATGTCGTCCTGCCCCACGTGCACCCCGTCCGCGCCCGCCGCCAGCGCCACGTCAACCCTGTCGTTAACAATCACACGCGCCCCGAAGCCGCGCGCCACCCTCAAAGCCTCCAACACCTCCGCGTAGAACTCACGCGCCGGCAGCGCCTTCTCCCTCAACTGCACCACCCGCGCCCCGCCCTCGCACAGACGCGCCACCTGCTCCGCGTGCCTCAGCCCAGACAAACGGCGGTCTGTTATCGGATAAAGTTTAGGTAACTCGAAAGTCATACTTATAACAAGGCGACTGCACCCCGGGAGCGCGGTCGCTTTATGTATTTATCTCGCGTCGGGAGGGACGGCCGATGTCTTGCCGTCGATGTAACGGTCGAACCAGTAGAGCTGCCAGTTCAAACTCTCGACGAGGTGTTTGGGTTCGCCCGTGCGCGTGAGGTTGTGGTTCTCGCGTGGGAAGATGACGAACTCTGCTTCGGCGCCGAAGTGCTTGAGGGCGCGGAACCATTGCTCGCCCTGTTCGAGCGGGACGCGGAAGTCGTTCTCGGAATGGAGTATGAGAATCGGCGTCTTGACGTTCATCGCGTACTTGAGCGGCGAGCGGTCCCAGTAGAGGTCGAACTTCTCGAAGAGGTCGCCGCCGAAGTCGTCCTTGTGGCCGTAGGCGCCGTCGCGCGTGCCCTCGTCGCTGACGAAGTTGACGACGCTGCGCAGCGTCACCGCCGCCTTAAAGACGTTCGTGTGGCCGACGATCCAGTTGGTGAGGTAGCCGCCGTATGAGCCGCCCGTCACGCCGAGTCGGTCGCGGTCGATCCAGGGGTTGCGGCGCAAGACCTCCTCGACGCCGTTCATCACGTCCGTGTAGTCGTTGCGCCCCCACTCGCCCTCGATGCCGCGCTCGAACCGCTGGCCGTAGCCAGTTGAGCCGCGCGGGTTCGTGTAGAAGACGGCCCACCCGCGCGCGGCGTAGACCTGAAACTCGTGGAACCAGTCCACGCCGTACATCGCGGCGGGGCCGCCGTGGATGTTGAGAATGAGCGGGTACTTGACGCCCTCCCGCCACCCGACGGGTTTGACGAGGAAGCCGTCGATGTCCCACCCTTCGGCGCCCTTGTACGTCATGCGCTCGACGCTGGCGAGTTGGAGCTGCGGCCAGAGTCGCGCGTTGAGACTCGTCAACTTCCGCTCGCCCGAGCCGTCGAGGTCCGCGACGTAGAGGTCGTCGAGATGTCGAAAGTCGTTCGCGGCGTAGACCATCCGACGTGAGTCGTTGGTGATGTCCACGAGGCGCACGGCGCGCGCGCCCTTCGTTACCTGTTTGATTCTTCCTTCCTTCGCGTCAACGCGGAAAAGGTGCGTCTCGCCTTTGACGCCGGTCTCGAAGTAGAGCGCGCGCCCCTGTTCGGCCCACGTCAGATTTGAAGGGATGAGGTCGAGCGCGGGCGCGACGTTGCGCGAGGGCTGTCCGCCGCTTGAAGGCGCGACGTAAATCTTCGGGTGGTCGCGTTCCTTTATGCGGCCGAGGAAGGCGATGGTCTTGCCGTCGGGCGACCAGCGCGGGCTGTTGTCGGCTTCGTCGTGGTCGGAGATTTTGCGGATGGGTCCGCCGGCCGAGTCGATGACGAAGACATCGGTGTTGCGGCTCTCGTCGAACGCCTTGCCCGTGCGGTCGGAGACGAAGGCGATGAAGTTGCCGTCGGGCGACCACTGCGGGTCCGTGTCGTTCCAGTCTTCGCCGAAGGTAATCTGCGTGGCCGCGCCCGTCTGCACGTCCAGGACCCAGACGTGGCTGCGCTTGTCGTCGAACCAGCCCGTGTCGTTGAACTTGTACGAGGTGTGCTTGTAGTGGCGCACGTCGCTCGAAGGGGCTTTGATGTCGCTTGGACCCGTGCGGCTCGTCAGCACGAGGCGCGTCCCGTCGGGCGACCAGTCGAAGCCGTTGACGCCGTTCTTCAGGTTCGTCAAACGCCGCGCCTCGCCCCCATCGAGCGAGAGCACCCAGACCTGCGCGCGCGGCGTCGCGTCGGGCGCGGCGGTCTGTAACGCCGACGGTAAGCCCTGCGGCATCGACGCGCTGATTGGCGTCGGCGACATTGAAGGCGTGGGCGTCGGCGTCGCGCTTCCCTGCTGCGCGGTGGGGGCAACGTCGGGCGCGGGGCGCGTGGAGAGGAAGGCGAGCGAGCGGCCGTCGGGCGACCAGCGCGGCGAACTCGAAGACTGCGGGCTCGTCGTGAACTGGCGCGGCGGGCGCGCGCCGTCGGTCGCGGCGAGCCATATCTGCGAGAGCCGGCGGTTCTGCCTCTGGTCCACGGTCGTCACGACGTAGGCCACCCAGCGACCGTCGGGCGACACGCGCGGGTCGGAGAGGAACTCAAAGGCATAGTAGTCCTCGGCCGTGACGGCGCGCTGCTTCTGCGCGGCCTGCGCGCGCGTCTGAACCACCGCGCACGACAGCAAAAGGGAGGCGGCGAGCGCCCCCTTCAAAAGCGTTCTCATGCTTCCACCTTCGTGCAAAGGGTCTTTAAGGGTTCGTCTTCGGGATGGGCGACTGCTTGACCGACAGACCCGCTTCAGGGCTGTCTGCGTCGTAGGTGACTTCGCGGCGCACCTCTTCGCGCAGGTCTTCGAGCGTCAAAGTCATGCGACGCCCTGTCACCTTCGGCCCCTCCTCGGAGGTGATGGGCGCCCAGCAGGACTCGTAGCGTTGGTTCCGCGCGCCACGGACGCGCCACGCGGCGTCGAGCTTGAGCCAGACGACGTTGCACTCCACGCCCGCGCCGCACTGCCGATCGTCCGGCCGCGCCTTCGACAGCCCGCACACGTCGAGCAAGAGATACGTGAACTCGCCCGCGCGCGACAGGAGAAGCGGCGACGCCTGCTCGATGCGCGCCGCGTCGATCTGCTCCGTCAGGTCGAGCGTGCGCGCGCGGCCGCGCTCCGTGACGACGATTGATTGCCGCCCCTTCACGCGCACCTTGACCGGCGCCTGCGGCACGGCGGCGCAGCAGAGCAGGGCGGCGCAGAGCGAGAGAGCGGCCAGGGTCTTTCCGTGCATGCAAAGTCTCCGGGCGCGGGGTCGGGCGAGTCCGAGATAAGAAGAAGGCAGCGGGCGGGCTCAGAGTTCGCGCGTCATGAAGACGCTGTTCGGGTCTTCGACGTAGTCGGCGAAGGGCTCGCAGTAGTTGAAGCCGAACCGCGCGTACAACTGCCGCGCGGCGTCGAAGCCTTCCTGCGAGCCCGTCTCAAGGCTCAGCCGCGCGTAGCCGCGACGCCCCGCCTCTTCGAGTATGTGTCTGAGCAAGTGGGCCGCGACGCCCTTCCGCAGGTGGGCCGCGGCCGTGCGCATCGACTTGATCTCGGCGTGGCGCGGGTCCAGATCCTTGAGCGCCCCGCAGCCGAGCAGCTCGCCCCCCTCCCACACCGTCCAGAAGGTTATCTCCGGCCGGCGCAGCTCCTCCAGGTCGAGCGCGTGCACGCTCTCGGGCGGCGAGAGGAGGTACATGTTTCGCAGGTGCTCCTCAAGCAACGCGTGTATCTCGGGGCCGCTCAGGTCGTCGATCTTGACGTGCATAGGGTCTCGACTCGTCCCCTCGGAAGCCCGCGACGGCCCGGCCGGTCCGGTTGATTTTAACGGACTACTTCTGCGGCTTTTTGATGATGCTCTTGCGCCGGGGCTGCGGCGGCTTGCGCTTGCCCGCGAGCTGCTTGTGGCGCGTGCAGAGTATCGAGCCGAGCGTCTGGTGCGTCAGCCCGAGCAGGCGCGCCGCCGCGACGAGACTGCCGCTCGACTCCGCCAGCGCGCGCTCGATGAGCCGCGCCTCGAACTCGTGGACCGCGCCGGGGAGCGTGAAGTCCTTCTCGCCGAACCGCGCGTTCGTCAGCCGGTGGACGACCATGCCGGCGCACGCGCGCAGCCGCGCGAGGTCTTCCGCCTCCCGCGTGTCCGCGAGGAGCCGGTCGGCCCTCATGTAAGTCTCGTACAACTCGTCCGCGTTCAGCCGCCACGTCCCGCCGTGCTCTTCGAGAACCGCGACGAGGGCGCGCCCCGCGCTCACGAGCGCCCCGGCCGACTCGGCCAACTCCGCCGCGCGGCGCAGCGCGTCGATGGAGCGTTGATACTCCCAGAGCTTCGCCAACACGACGCCCTGCACGGTCAGCGCGTCCGCGAGCAGGGCCGACTCGTCGCGCTGCTCCAAAGTCCTCACGACCCCCGTCAGCGTCCGCTCCGCCTCCCTGTACCTGCCCTCGGCGACGAACACGCGCGCCCGCGTCTCGTCCACCTGCGCGAGACTGCCGGCGTCGCCCCGCCGCGCGAAGATGTCCCGCGCACGTTCGAGGTGTTCGTGCGCGTCGCGGTAGCGGCCGAGCTTGTAGAGCAGGAAGGCGAGGTTGTTCTCGACGCGCGCGAGGTAGCCCTCGTGCTGTGCCTGCTCGGCGTGGAAGGCGGCGGCCGTGTACTCGATGATCGCGCGGTCGAGGTAGTCCGGGCGGCGTTCGGTCGCGCCCAGGCGCCGCAACGCGAGCGCGTATTCGTTGTGGAAACTGGCGCGCGCGGTGTGGCTCACGCGCTCGTCGAAGAACGGCGCGTACTCCGTCAGGAGTCGCAACGCCTCGTCGTGGCGCCCGGCCGAACTCTCCATGACGGAGAGGCGGATGACCACCTTGTCCATCAAGGACGGGTCCTCCTTGATCTGCGCGGCGGACTGCTCCAGCATCACGCGCGCCTCTGCGTAAGCGCCCTCGCGCCAGTAGCAGAGCGCGATGTCGGCGCGGGCCGACGCGGCGCCGCTGGGGTCGCCCAGTTTCTCGAAGAGCCCCGCGCTCTCGCTGAGCAGGTCTTTCGCCGCGTCCTGCGACCCCTTCACCTTGCCGAGCCAGCCCGACAGCGCGCCCGCCTGCAAGAGCACCTCGGCGGTCGTCCGCTCCGGCAGCCCTTCCACGTCCGGGCGCTCGCCCACGCCGCGCCACAACTCGCCCAGAGCCTCGCGCGCGTCGGCATACTGCCCTCTTTGGATAAACTCCGCCGCCACCCGCGCGCGGAGCGCGGCCTGCCCGTCCGCGCCAAGGGCCGGGTTATCTAGTTCCCTTAGCAGTTCCTCTGTTAAATTCATGTGAGGCAACCCCTTCCTGTAATTGACGAACCTTCGTCAATTACGAAAAAACCGTCGCGCCCAAGCGGGTGAGACGGCTGAACCATTTGTCCACTCATAAAAGAAAGAGAGAAAGATCGATGCGAAAGACCTTGACGACTGTCGCCTTATTGCTGGCTCTGAGCTGCCCCTCGTTCGCGGGCGAGATGAACATTCCCAACTCGCCCGCGCCCCCGCCGCCGCCGACCTCGACCGCCGACGAGCCGACGGACGACATTATACTTTACGGCGAACCGACCACGTCCGACGTGTCGGACACATTGACGCACATCACGCTGGAGCTGCTCGCGGTTCTGCCGTCGCTTCTCTAAGCCCGCGTCATTTTAGCGGAACAAGCTGCCCGGTGGCGGCCAGGCATCCGTGTGTCTTGCGGGCAGCGGAAAGCGGAGGAGACGCCCACTGCCGGGAGATTAACGCCCCGGGGCGCAGAATGCAACAGTTTTGCGCCCCCCTCCGCGCTCGCCCCGGGGCGAGCGCCCGTTCACCTGCGCCGGCCCGCGCCCCCGCTCTGCGCGGCGGGCTGCGGGCCGGCCTCGGGGCGCAGGTTTTCCGTGAACAGTTTAAGTATGCGTTTGTACTCGTCGGCCCAACTGTCGGCGCGGTCGAAGGCGTGGTCTTCGACGGGGTAGGGCGCGAGTTCCCAGTTCTCTTTGCGCAGCTCGATGAGGCGCTCGGCGAGGCGGACGGTGTCCTGGAAGTGCACGTTGGTATCCACCATGCCGTGGCAGATGAGGAGCGCGCCCTTCAGGCCAGCGGCGAAGTAGATGGGCGAGCTGCGGCGGTACGCCTCTGGGTCGTCCTGCGGCTCGTTGAGGATGTTCGAGGTGTAGGGGTGATTGTAGTGCGCCCAGTCGGTGACGGGCCGCAACGCCGCGCCCGCGGCGAAGATGTCGGGCGTCGTGAACATCGCCATCAGCGTGATGAAGCCGCCGTAAGAGCCGCCGTACAGCCCGACGCGGCGCGGGTCAACGCCGTGCTCGGCGACGAGGTAGCGCACGGCATCGACGTGGTCGTCCAAATCCTTGCCGCCCATGTGTCGATAAATACCCGTGCGCCAGTCGCGGCCGTAGCCGGCCGAGCCGCGATAGTCGATGCTCAGGACCGTGAAGCCGCGCTCCATCAGCAGGTGATGGAACATGTGCTCGCGGTAGTAGGTTGACCACCACTTGTGCACGTCCTGAAGGTAGCCCGCGCCGTGGACGAAGATGACGGCCGGGCCGCCCGGCCGCGCGTTCGCGGGCTTATACAGACGCCCGTAGACGTTCGCGCCGTCGCGCGCGCGGAAGCTGACGATGGGCGGGTCGATCCAGTTGTAGTTGAAGAACTCGGGGACGGGCGAGGTCGTCACCTGTTTGACCTCCGACCCTTCTCCGTTGGTGCCGCGCGCGACGGCGGCCTGTGTGTTGACGAAGGGCGTGCCGGGCGCCTGCGAGGTCTGGTCGGGCGCGGGGCGGTTCGGTTGCAGGTAGAGTTCGGGCGGGCGGTTCGTGTAGGAGCGCACGACGGCGAGCGTGCGTTCGTCGGGCGACACGTCCACCTGGTTGTTGCCCGTCATCGTCGTCAAACGCGTGCGCGCCGAGCCGTCGAAGGCCATCGCGTAGAGATGCCGCTCGAAGACGCTGCCCTCGCTCGAAGTGAAATAGAACTTCGTCTTGTCCGTCGAGAGGCGCACGTCCGAGACCTCGAAGCGCCCCTTCGTCAACTGCGCGGGCTCGCCGCCCTCGACGCTCGCCGTGTAGAGGTGCGCCCACCCGTCGCGCTCCGCGACGAAGTAGACGCGCCGGTTGTCGGGCAGCCACCCCAATGTGAAAGCGCCGGGGCCGCCGACCCACGCGTCGTCGTGGACGGCGGCCAGCACGCGCGTCTTCGCCGTCGAAGGGTCGAGCGACATCACCCAGCGGTCCTTGTTGTCCGACGCGCGCGCGAGAAGCACCGCGCGCGTGCCGTCCTCGTTCCATTGCAACTGGAAGAGCTGCACCTCTCGGTCGCGCGCCTGCTGCCCTTCGGTCTGCTGCGTGCGCTGTGGTGGCGCGGCCTGCTGTGGTCCTGTCTGTGTGGATGTCTGCTGGCCGGTCTGTTGTTGCGACTGAGCGCCGGTCTGTTGCTGCGCGCCCGTCTCGCGCTGCGCGGACTCGGTCGCGTTCTGCTCCGTGCGCTGCTGCACGCGCGGCGCGACCTCGACGCGCAGGCCCGTCTCGACCCACTTGACCTCGCCCGTCGCGACCGACGCGAGCCCGAGCCGCGTGCGCCCCTGCGTGTCGCCGACCTTCGTGCGCGACTGTATGTCTTCGGTGTAGCCCGCGTCGGAGATGTAGTTGGGGACGAGGCTGTTCTTGCCCGCCGAGGGGTCGGCCACCGTCACGACGACGTAGGCGCCGTCGGGCGAGAGTTGCAGGTTCGTGACCGTCTGGCCGGCGGTTAACGAGAACGGCTTGCGCCTGCCCTTGTCGCGCTCGCGGCGTCGGCGCTCCTGCTCCTCGCGCTGCTCCGCGCGCTCGCGCACCACGTCGAGCAGACGCCGCTCCTCCTTACGTAAGAACTCCTGGCTCTCGCTCGCTCGCGCCGCCGCCGCGCCGCCGGCCGTCGCGCCCGCGACGGGAGGAGTGGGCACGCGTATGTCCGTGAGCTGTTCGAGCGACCCGCCGTCGAGCGACATCACGTAGAGGTTGCTCTGGCGCGTGAAGTAGACCGAACGCTGGTCGCGCGTGAAGCGCGCGTTCGACTCGACCTCGACCGTGCGCGTCAACTGCCGCCGCTCGCCCTTCTCGTGGTCGTAGAGGAAAACGTCGCCCTCCTCCGTGAAGACCGTCAGGCGCCTGTCCTTCGACAACTCGCCCGCGACGGGCGGGCTCTTGCGCGCCTCTTCTTCCGAGAGCCTGCGCAGGCCGGTGCCGTCGGCGTTCACCGTGTAGAGGTCCGACTCCTTCAGACGCGGCTCGCCCGCGCGCTTCCAGCGGAAGTAGACGCGCCGGCTGTCCTGCGACCAGTAGACGCCCGTCGGCGCGTGGCCGACGAGGTCCGGCCCGCGCATGATGCTGTCCACGGTCAGCTCGAACGCCTTCGCGGCGGCCGGCGCTTGCGTCCGCTGCTGCTGCCGCGCGAAGGTCTGCTGGAAGAGCAGCGTGGCGACGAAGGCGCATACGGCCGCGCGTCGGAAGGTTTGTCCTCGCATTCAGTCCTCTTCTCGGTCCGCGGGCGGGAGCGGCGTTACCTCGGGCGGTATACTTCACCCTGCCATGCGCGACGTGAAGTCAACGAAAAGTTAAGGGAGACTTTGAAGGTGAACGAGCGGCGGGATGATACAACAAAACCGGGGGCCGAAAAACCGGAGGCCGGGTCGCGCCCCGCGCCCGGCCGCTACTACTACGACGACGCCACCGGCTACGAGACCTACCGGCCCGAAGACGAAGAGGAAGAGCCGGAGGACGACGAACCCGGTCGCGCGGAGATTGAGCCAACGGCCGGCGGCTAACGTCGCGGTCGCCCCTGGCCGATCCGGCGACGGTCGGAGAGCGTGTACGTGTCGCGCTTGCGCTGCTCGCCGTAGTACTCGCTGTCCTCGTAGCGCGGGCAGTCGCAACGCTCCGCGCCCTCCGGCGCGAACGAGCACCCACCCGCGATGGTGTGATGCTCCTGCGCATGGCCGCAGTTCCAGCAAGACCTGTCGTTCACGTCGCCCACCTCTCGCCTGATTTTAAGATTGACGCGCCGACGTTACGGCGCACGCGCGCACCTGTCAAGCGATTGCGGATTTGAAGAAGAAGAGAGACACGCCGTCCTTCATCAATCCGCAATTCGAAATCCGCATTCCGCAATCCTCACGCCTTCTCCTTCTTCGGCCGCTGGTTCGAGGCCAGCACGCGCTTGCGCAGACGGATGGACTTGGGCGTGACTTCGACCAGTTCGTCGTCGGCGATGAACTCCAAAGACTGTTCGAGCGAGAGGTCTTTGACGGGCACGAGCCGCATCGCCTCGTCGGCGGACGCGGCGCGCATGTTCGTCAGCTTCTTCTCGCGGACGATGTTCACGTCCAGGTCAACGGCGCGCGCGTTCTCGCCGACGATCATCCCTTCGTAGACGCGCGTCGTCGGGCGGATGAACATCGTCCCGCGCTCTTGCAGGTTGAAGAGGGCGTAGGTCGTCGCGTCGCCCGCGCGGTCCGCGATGAGCGAGCCCGTCGAACGGCCGCGCATCGCCCCCTGCCACTCGCCCCAACGCAGGAAGATCGTGTTGAGGAGGCCGGTCCCCTTCGTCTCCGTCAGGAACTCGCCGCGAAACCCGATGAGCCCGCGCGAAGGCGTCTCGAACTCAAGCCGCACGCGCCCCGTCCCGTGGTTGACCATCTTCGTCATCTGACCCTTGCGCCGACCCATCGCCTCGGTCACGACGCCGATGAACTCCTCCGGGCAGTCAACGACGACCTGCTCGATGGGCTCCAAAGTCTTGCCGTCTTCGACGCGCGTGATGACCTCCGGCTTCGAGACCTGTAGCTCGTAGCCCTCGCGCCGCATCATCTCGATGAGGATGGAGAGTTGCAGCTCGCCGCGCCCCGAGACCTTGAACTGGTCGGGCGAGTCGGTCTCGCTCACGCGGATGGCGACGTTGCTGAGCAACTCGCGGTCGAGCCGCTCCTTGATCTGGCGCGACGTGACGTACTTCCCTTCCGTGCCGGCGAAGGGAGAGTTGTTGACGCCGAAGATCATCGAGATGGTCGGCTCGTCCACGGCGATGACGGGAAGCGCGCGCGGGTTGTCGGCGCTCGTCACCGTCTCGCCGATCTCGATGCCTTCGACGCCCGCGAGCGCGACGATCTCGCCGAAGCCCGCGCGCTCGATGGACTCGCGCTTCAAACCTTCGAAGGCATACAACTCCTTGACGCGCACCTTCTCAATCGACTTGTCGCGCTTCACGATGGCGACCGTCTCTCCCTGCGCGATCTCGCCCGAGAAGATGCGGCCGATGGCGAGGCGCCCGATGTACTCGCTGTAGTCGAGGTTAGCGACCAGCAGTTGCAACGCGTCTTCGCGTATCTCGCGCGGCGGAGGTATCGTGCGCACGATCTCCTCGAAGAGTGGCTTCAAGCTGCGCGACTCGTCCGTGAGTTCCTTCTTCGCCACGCCGTCGCGCGACACGGCGTAGAGCACCGGGAAATCAATCTGCTCGTCGGTTGCGTCGAGGTCGATGAAGAGGTCGTAGATGTCGTTGACCACCTCCTCGGGCCGCGCGTCCTGCCGGTCGATCTTGTTGACGACGACGATGGCCGGCAGTCGCGCCTCCAGAGCCTTGCGCAACACGAAGCGCGTCTGCGGCAGCGGCCCCTCGGCCGCGTCCACCAAAAGCATCACGCCGTCCACCATCTTCAGCACGCGCTCGACCTCGCCGCCGAAGTCTGCGTGCCCCGGCGTGTCGAGGATGTTGATCTTCACGCCGGCGAATCTTACGGAAGTGTTCTTCGCCATGATGGTGATGCCGCGCTCGCGCTCCAAATCCATCGAGTCCATCACGCGCTCGGCGTGCTGCTCGTTCTCGCGCCACGTCCCCGACTGGTTGAGCATGGCGTCCACCAGCGTCGTCTTCCCGTGATCGACGTGCGCGATGATGGCGATGTTTCTAACGTCTTCTCTCTCTTTGTGCATTGATACTCCCCGGCCGCGCGCGCCCCGACATTCCCGGAACACCCGGCCGCCCCTTGTCTGCGATTTCGGGCTGAATTTAAAGGGAAATTGTACCTTGGAGGGAGTCCCCGTGTCACCCGCGCCCGAGCGCGCCCGCCTGCCTGAGCGCCTCGTAGAGCGCGACGCCGACGGAGGTGGCGAGGTTCAGGCTGCGCACGCGCGGGTTCGGCATCGGTATCGTCAGGCACCGCTCCCAGTTCGCGCGCAGCAGTTCCTCGGGCAGGCCGCGCGTCTCCGGCCCGAAGACGAGGCAGTCGCCTTCCTTGAAAGTCCACTCGGCGTAAGACTGCTCGGCCTTGGTCGTGAAGTAGAGGAGGCGCGCGGCGGGCATCGCTTGCTTCAACGCGTCGAGGTCGCGGTGCCGATGTAGTTCGACCTCGGGCCAGTAGTCGAGCCCCGCGCGCCGCACCGCGCGGTCGTCGAGGCGAAAGCCCGTCACGCCCACGACGTGCAGAGGCGTGCGCGTCGCCGCGCACAGGCGCGCGACGTTACCCGTGTTGGGCGGTATCTCCGGCTCGACGAGCGCGACGTGGAACATGAGCAGCAGTCAGCTTTCGGTTTTTAACTTCGTCGTCGGTGAACCTTGATGATTGTCCGACTTGAGTGATGAGGTGGCAAGCGTGTGTTAGTGCGAGCAGTGCGATAGCAGCAAGGCTGATAGCTGATGGCTGACCGCTTAAAATAATTTGGACGGCGCGCATTGGATGCAGCCGCCGTCCTAATTAACGCCCTCGCGGGCGAATGGAGTTGTGTGCGCCGTTAAAGGTTGCGCGTACTCCCCTTGTCCTGAACTACCTCTTCTTCGCGCCGCCCTTGCCGCCGCCCTTCTTCGCGCCGCCCTTAGCGCCGCCCTTCTTCGCACCGCCAGCGGCCTTCTTCGCGCCGCCCTTTTTCGCTGCCTTCTTTGAAGTTGCCATAAGCTGTACCTGCTCCTTTTTGGTTTAGGGTCTCACCACAAGATGCTGTGTTGATTTTCATCTTGTGGCCTAGAGTGAAAAGCGCACAACATGTTGGGATTTATAAACAGATTAAAAAAGGATGTCAATAACTTAATGCACTCGCGCTAAAAAAAATTTCGCGAGTGATGAAGAGTTAATGCTCTTCATCACTCGCGAACGTGTCTTGAAGACCGCGCGAGTCTTTCTCACTCGCGCCGCGCGTCACTCGCGCGGGCTCATCTGTAGAAGGGCGTGAAGACCCAGCGGTCGTGGCGCTCGATGCCGTAGTAAGTGACGATGGACTCGCGGCGGCTGCGGCTCGCCACGCCGATGAAGGGGCCGCTGCTGGAGAGTGAGCTGTCCTCGCCGCCTTCGTCGTTGCTCCCCGAGCCGAGGCCGGTGACGAGTCCGGTGATCTGCGGGAGTTGGCCCGCGATTGTTTGCAGTGAAGGGTCGCTCGTCGCCGTCGGCGTCCGACCTTCGGCGTATTCGCTGATGTCGCGGACGAAGCGGACCAGCGCCTCGTCGCGCAGCTTGATGGTGCGCCACTCGCCACTCTCCGAGAGCGGGTCGATGGCGGCGCTGGCACGCAGCACCTTGACCTTCTTCGTCCGACCGGCGGGCGCCACGCCTTCGAGCAGCTCGTCCATCGAGGTCGGCGGCTGCTGCGTCGGGTTGGTGCGGATGTACATGCGGATGGCCTCGGCGACCTCTTCGCCTCGGGCGATGGCTTCGAGCTCCAGCTCGCGGCGCGACTGCTGACGGAGGCTCGGCGCGGCGGCCATCGTCGCGATCATGAGCAGCGTCATCACCGCGAGCAGCGCGATGAGCGCGTAGCCGCTTTCATCTTTCGTGTGTCGTGCCATCATCGAGTCTTGACCAAACGTGTCGCGGGCTCAGGGCTCTTCTTCGCCGCCGCCCTCGGGGTCGGGGGGCGGGGGCTGGATGGAGCCGGGCGCGCGCCCGGGCACGCCGGTGGTGCCGCGCGCATCGACGAAGGGCATCGTGTGCTTGATGTTCAAGTCCTTGTCCACGACCTCGACGCCGCGCTCGGAGATGTCCGAGACGCGGAAGCGGCCCTCGACGATGTCGCCCTGGCGGACGCTGTAGAGCTCGCCCTTCGGGTCCTTGAGGACGGCCGTGTTCGCGCTCGGGCGCGCGCGCTTGAGGAAGCCGATGTAGGTGTAGGTCGGCGCCGGCGGCTGCATCACGTTGAGCGACGCCTCGTTCGAGTAGAGGCTGCCGTCGGGCGTCTTCACCTGGACCGGGCGCGCGCCCGGACTGGTGATGAGCGAGGCCGGGACGGTGGCCGAGAGCTGCTGCGTGCTCTTGTACTGCGTCTGTAGCTCCTGGCCGCCCACGTAGATGCGCGCACCGGAGACGAACTTGTCGCCCGAGACCTGGAGCGTGAAGCCTGACTGGCGCGCGAAGACGCTCTGCGGCGTGAGCCCGGCGAGCATAAGCGGCGGCGGCGGCGCGGGCGTCGGCGTCGGCACGAGCGGCTCCGGGGTCGGCGGCGGTGGGGGCTTGACGTAGAAGGCGAAGATGTTGCGGCCGGCGTCGCCGACGTTGGAGGGCTCGGGGCAACAGACGATGGGCACCACGTCGTTCAGCGGGACTTCAACGTCGGCCGCGCCCGGCGCGCGCTGTTGCGCGGTCGAGAGGCGTTGGGTGCCGGACTTCGTGTTCGCGTTGCCGCCCGTGGTCGTCGCGGGGGCCGGCTTCGAGGGGCCGGAGAACATGTTGTAGACGAAGATGAGGGCGAGGACCGGCAGCGCGATGGCCGCGATCATCTTGTTGCGCTCCGCCGGTGTCTTTCCTTCGAAGAGTGCCATGACTTTTAACTCGCTCGTCGCGCGACGCGGGCGGGGCCGCGTCAACTCCCGCGACTACTGCGCCTCCGAAGCGGCGGCCGCGCGCCGGAAGTAGGTCGCCATGTCGAGGCGCAGGCTGACGAGCGCGCCGCGCGTGGGCGCCTGCGCCTGCGGCTGTGGCGCGCCCGGCATCGCGCCGTTGCTCACCGGGGGCGCGACCTGCTCGGCGGCGTTCGTGTCGGAGACGCCTTCGAGCTCGACCGTGTTGACGACGACGAACTGACGGCGGTCGCCCTCGATGTCGCGGATGAAGCGGCGGAGGTTCGGGTAGGTGCCTTCGACCGTGAGCGTGACGCCGATGCCGGGGAAGATGCTCTGCACGACGCGCTGCCCGCTCTCCTCGCTCGTGCCCTGGCGGCGCGCGCGCGGCGCGGTCTCGGCGCCGGGCACGGCCTCCTGCAACTGCGTGAAGTTGATGCCGCCGCTGATGCGCAGACCGTTCTTGGTGATGAGCCGGTTCAACTCCTCGTAGAGCGTCTTCGAGCCGCTCGACGCGACGCCGAGGCGGCCCGTCTCGAAACGTTCGAGGCTCGAAAGGATGTCCGAGACGCGTTGCGCCGTGTCCTGGCTCGACCCGATGTTGTCCCGCTGGCTCGCGACGAGGCGCTGAAGGTCGCTCCTCTCCGTCTCAAGCGAAGACCTGCGTGACTGCTGCGGGACGAGGAGGAAGAGGTAGGAGAGCACGGCGGCGAGCAGGAGCAGCGCCGCGAAGGCGAGCGCCATCAACTCGGGCAGCCCGAAGGGGCCGCGCCGACGCGTGGCGCGTAGTGTGTCGAGGCGCATGCGCAGGGCCGCGGCGCGCGCGCCCGCGCTGCCCGAGCCCGTGACTGCGGTGTCGTTCTTCAAAGCTAGTCGCGCCCCCCCTCGTCCCTCTGCGTGTCTTTGAAGCGCGCCGAGGCCGCCGTGTCCGCGTCTGCCTCGCCGCGCCCCCCGCGCCGCGTGCGCTGCACGTACGAGACGCGCAGCAGCCACTCGTAGCCCGACTCGCCGCGCCCCGACTTGTGATTCTCGGTGACGGCGACGGCGTTGAAGTTACCGGAGCGGTTCATCTGGTCCATCATGCCGGTCACGTCGGTCGGCGCGCGCCCGACGACGGTCAGGTCGAGGTCGGCGCGCGTCTGGTCGCCGATCTGCGTCACCTCGCGGACGTTGATGCGCGCGACCCGCACGTCGCTTGGCATCAAGCCTTCGAGGTCGGAGAAGAGCTGCGACCACGAGAAGCCCTTGCGGCTGACGAGCGTGCGCGCGGCCTCCAGGGGCCGGCGCTGCTCTTCGGGGATGCTCTGCCTGATGGTCTCGGCCTGCTGGTCGAGCTCCTTCTGCTGCGCGCGCATCGCCTGCACCTCGCGTTCGGACACGTCGGTCTGCGCGCGCACCTCGTTATACCTCGCGAGGACGACGACGAGGACGAGGAGCGAGACGGCCGAGACCGCGACGGCCACGGTCCAGGGCAGGGCGCGATTCCGAAAGGGCTCGCTGGCTAAGTTGAGTCTGGAGATCACTGGCTCTTTCGCTTTCCGAAGAGGTGCGTGCGCGGCGGCCGGGGGACTTCACCGGACGGTTGAAAGGATAACCCGCGCCCCGACACACACGCAACCGCCCCACGCCCGCCATTACACGCGCCCGACGCGCCCGAGTTGCAGAAAAAGCAGTAGGCAGCAGGCAGTTGAGATGCATGAGCCCCGTCAGGGGTGGCATGCGTATAGCCCCGACGTTTTAATCAACGTTCGAGCCCCGTCGGGGGCGACATCAACATGCCGCCCCTGACGGGGCTCGGTCGATTTAACATCGGCCCGCGCTATAAACATGCCGCCCCTGACGGGGCTCACCGCATACCGCCTATTTTCTCACGGCCTGCCGCCGGTGGCCTGGCTGACGACGCGCGAGTTGATGACGCGGCCGGCGGCGTCGAGCGTGAGTTCGATGACGGCGCCGGTGGTGTCGAGGACGCGGCGGACGGTCTGGCCCGAGGCGTTGGTCGTGTCGGTGCCCTGCTGCGTGAGCGAGGTGACGTTGCCCACGTTGCGCTGGCCCACGACCGTGCCGGCCGTGTCGAGCGTGCGCTCGACGATGTTGCCCGAGCGATCAACGACGCGCTGGACGGTCTGACCGAGCGTGTTGACCGTCGAGTTGAGTAGACCGCCGGGCTGCGTGACGTTGTTCAAGGTCTGGCCGACGGTGCCGACCGTGCGGTCCACGACGCCGCCCGGTTGCAACGCCGTGTTGGCGACGCCGCCGACCGTGCCGACCGTGTTGTCAACGCTCTGGAGAAGACGTTCGAGTATCTGCGGGTTGCGGTCGATGGTCGTCAGCGTGCGGTCGATGATGGCGGCCACGTTGTCGAGTCTCACCTTGAGGAGCGCCTCGGCGCGCACGCCCTTGATGGTGAGGTCAACGTCGTCGATGCCCACGTCGGCGCCCGCGGTCAGTTGCAGGAGGTTCGCGAGCCGCGCGTCCAGGGAGACGTGCGCGCGCAGGTTCTTCACCTTCAGCGTTATCTCTTCGACCGAGAGGTTCGGGATGTCCAAGAGCACGTCCGGGTCGCCCGAGGCCGCGGACTGGCGGCGGCGCTCGCTCGCCTCCTGCTGGCGGCGGATGTCCTCCTGCGAGAGCGGGCGGACGGGCGTGACGGGCGGCGAGCTTGGGCGCGGCGTCGGCTGCTGCCGGGCGGTGCGTGTGCCCGTGGCGCTGCCGTTGATGGCGGCGTTGTCGTCGCCCTGATTGGTCGTCGTGGTGGTCGGCGTCTGCGCGTAGGAGCCGGCGCAGAGTGCGAGGAGCAGGACTGCTCCTGCCTGAAAGAGCTTCGTCATCGTTCCCTCCGAAAAAGTTTGATGAAAACGTCTGAGTACGAGCGGGGGTTCAATTGCTCTTAAGAGTTCGGGGGCGTTACGGCGGCGTCCGTGCCGGCGCGGCGCGGCGCGCTTCGAGCAGGCGCAGCACGGGCGCGAGGCTCGCGCGGAAGCGGACGTGCCCGCGCACGTTACGCAGGAGCACTTCGATGTCGCTCGCGCGCAGCGCGACGCCGACGCCGAGTTGCAGGCCGCGCGAGCCGTCGGTCTCGACCGCCGTCTCGGCGTGGAACTCCTTCTCGTTGATGCGTCGCTGTTCGATGTTCAACTCGAACTCTTCGTCGGCCTCCGTCGTCCGCGTCGGTTGGGACACGTTCGCGTCGCCCGCGCGCGTCTGCGCGGACGCATGCGCGGCGGCGGCGACGACGACGAGACAGACCACGCCGAAGCGTAGAAGACGGCCGGCCGAGGTCGAAAGAAGATTGTCGTGTTTCAATTTCCCCTCCCCACGCGCGTGGGCGTGCGCCTCCGCCGCGTCGCGGCGTCGTTGTTGGTAGGGGCTTGAGCCGGGGGAGTTGTCGGCTCCGAGGGCGGCGTCCGGGCGCCGGGCGGTTGAGGTTGCGGCGGCGCGGGTTGCGCGTCGTCGCTCGCGGGGACTTCGCCGAGGGCTTCGGCGACGATGCGGTCGATGTCGGCGAAGACGCTGCGGATGTGGAGCGTGATGCCGATGTTGCGGTAGGTCTCGCCCGGGCGCACCTGCCGTGGCAGGTTCTCGCGCTCAGACTCCCAAGCGGTCTCGCGCTTCTGCTTACCCGTGAACTCGACGCGCGGGTTCGGGACCTTCTCGAAACGCAGAGAGTCCGCCGTCACACGCGCCGTGATCGAGAGATCGGCGCTCGCGTCCGCCTCTGTCTCACGAGGCACGTCCTGACGCCTCGGCGCGGGCTGCGGCGTCGCGGGACGCGACTGACGACGCGCGACAGTCTGCGCCGTCGCGTCCGACGCGAGCCACGCCGCCGGCACCATCATAAAGACGAGCACGAAGTTGACGACGACCCTGAGTCTCACTCTCATCCACACCTCACAGCTTTGCGCGACAGACCGATGCCTCTTCAGAGACATGCTCAAAGGGGAACTCGAAGGGGGTTGTTCAGCGGTGCGCGTATGATAGCAGATTCTTTGGACGCCGCAAGACCTTGCCTTCTAGCGGGGTTCGCCGGGGCCGGGGCCGGAGGGGCGGAGGTCGGGCGGCGAGACGCAGTAGGCGACGACGCGGTTGCGGCCGAGGTTCTTGGCGCGGTAGAGGGCCGTGTCGGCGAGTTCGATGAGTTCGATGGGGTCGCGCGCGTCGTCGGGGTAGGCGGCGACGCCGATGCTGATGGTGATGCGGAGCGTGTCGCCCGTCTCGTGGGTCGCGCCGCGACGCGTGGCCGGGAAGAGGTACGACTCGATGGCCGTGCGGACGCGCTCGGCGGCGACGAGCCCCTGCGCGCAGTCGGCGTTCAGGAGGAAGGCCGCGAACTCCTCGCCGCCGAAGCGCGCGGCCACGTCGCCCGCGCGCAGGGCGTTCGTGATGAGCGTCCCGACCTCTTCGAGCGTCTGGCTCCCGACGAGGTGGCCGTAGTTGTCGTTGACCGTCTTGAAGTGGTCGAGGTCCATCATCAGGACGCAGAAGGGGCGCTCCTCGGTCTCGGCGCGCGCGGACTCGCGCCGCAGCTCGGAGAAGAAGGACTTGCTCGTGAGCAGACCGGTCAACTCGTCGTGCGCGAGCAGGCGATGAATCTGTCGCTGGTACTCGCGGTCGATGTCGTCGAGGAGGTCGAAGCGGAGCAGTTGCTCGCCGACGGTGAGCTTGTCGCCGTCTTGCAGGTAGGCGTCGGTGACGGGCGCGCCGTTGAGGAGCGTGCCGTTGGTCGAGCCGAGGTCGGTGATGCGGTAGCGCGCCGCGCCCGTGGCCTCGTCGCGCTCGACCGTGATGCGCGCGTGCATGCGCGAGGCGCGCGCGTCGTTGACGCGCACGTCGGCTTCGAGCGCGCGGCCCAGAGTCACCTCGTCGCGCTCCAGAGGGATGGGCGCGGCCAGCAACTCGCCGCGAAGGAAGACGAGCGCGGGGTGGCGCTCGCGCGGCGCGTCGAGCCGCGGCATGGGGATGGTCGTGTCGAAGGGTTTGCCTTTCATCTCAGCGCGGCGGGAGCGTCGAAGGGGATTTTACTACGGGGCAAGCGCGCTTCCGTCCGCCGGGCCGCATCTTAGCGCGGGCGGGCGCGCGGCGGGGAAAAATTTTCGCGCGGCGGCGCGGGGCGCGGCTCCCGCGCTTTCTTGTCGCGCGCGCGCGCGGCTCCTATAATCCTTTCAGAAGGAGTTACCCGAAGTTGAAAGAAGAAGCGACACTGGACTGCCCCTGGTCGAAGCAGGCTCTGACGGTCGAGCGCGTGTCCGTGGCGCGGCTGCCGACGGAGGTCGGCGAGTTCCGCATCGCGGGCTATCGTTCGAAGACGAGCGAGGAGGAGTTCGTCGCGCTCTATAAAGGCGAGCTGCACCCCGACGAGCCGACGCTCGCGCGCATCCACTCGCAGTGTTTGACCGGCGACGTGTTCGGCTCGACCAAGTGCGACTGCGGCCGCCAGCTCCACAGCGCCATGCAGCTCATCGAGCGCGAGGGGCGCGGCGCCATCGTCTACCAACTGCAAGAGGGGCGCGGCATCGGCATCCTCAACAAGATTCGTGCCTACGCCTTGCAGGACGAGGGCGCCGACACCGTCGAGGCCAACGAGCAGCTCGGGCTCGCCGTGGACTTGCGCGAGTACAGGCAGTGCGCGGAGGTGCTCTTCGACCTCGGCCTCTGCCAGGTGCGGCTGATGTCTAACAACCCCCTGAAGCTGCGCGCGATGGAGGAGGCGGGCCTGCGCGTCGTCGAGCGCGTCGCCCTCGAAGTCGAGCCCGCCGACGCCGCCATGCACTACCTCCGCACCAAGAAGACCAAGATGGGCCACCTCCTCGACCACATCGAGTAAGCGTCAACCGCGCCGGGAGCGCGGGCATCCCTGCCCGCCAAAGCGTGCTTCAGCACGCTTAGCGAAAAAGCG
>DASVGG010000116.1:0-26497 GCA_036379655.1 Pyrinomonadaceae bacterium | reverse complement strand
TTCTCCTCCGGCGCGTTGTCGATGGAGTCGAACGCGCGGACCGTGATCTTCGGGTTGTGCTTGGCCAACACCTTCGTGATCGCCGCCGTCAGCGTGGTCTTCCCGTGGTCCACGTGCCCGATCGTCCCGATGTTGACGTGCTGCTTCGACCGGTCAAACTTCTCCTTCGCCATGTTTCTCCCTCGCTCCTTAACGGAATTGAATCATCTGTTCATTGATTCAATGAGTCATTGAATCAACCGCTCAATTACTTGGTGACGCCCTGCACCTTCGCGATGACCTCTTCGGCGATGTTCCTGGGCGCCGCTTCGTAGCGCTCGAAGTGCATCGTCGAGGTGGCGCGGCCCTGCGTCATCGACCGCAGGTCGGTGGTGTAACCGAACATCTCGGAGAGCGGGACGTAGGCCGTGATGACCTGCGCGCCGCCGGGCCTGGGCTCCATCTTCTCGATCTGCCCACGGCGCCGGTTGAGGTCGCCGTTGACACTGCCCATGTACTCCTCGGGCGTGACGACCTCGACGCGCATGATGGGTTCGAGCAGGACGGGCTTGGCCTTCTTCACCGCGTCCTGGAACGCGAGCGAGCCGGCGATGTGGAACGAGCGATCGTCGGAATCGACCTCGTGGTACGAGCCGAAGACGAGGTCCACCTTGATGTCTACCAGCTCGTAGCCGGCGAGGAAGCCGCGCTCCATCGCGTCGCGAACGCCCTCCTCGATGGGCTTGATGAACTCGCGCGGGATGGCGCCGCCCGTGATCTTGTTCTCGAAGACGAAACCCTCGCCGGGCGCGGGCGCGATCTCCAGTTCGGCGTGGCCGTACTGGCCGCGACCGCCGGTCTGGCGCTTGTAGCGCTCGACGCCCTTGGCCGGCATCGTGATCGTCTCGCGGTAGGCGACCTGCGGCTTGCCGACGTTGGCCTCGACGCCGAACTCGCGCTTCATGCGGTCAACGATAATCTCAAGGTGCAGCTCGCCCATGCCGGCGATGATGGTCTGGCCGGTCTCGTGGTCGGTCGAGACGTTGAAGCTGGGGTCTTCCTGCGCGAGCCTTGAGAGCGCCGTGCCGAGTTTGTCCTGGTCGGCGCGGGTCTTGGGCTCGACGGCGACGCGGATGACGGGCGCCGGGAACTCCATCGCCTCAAGGACGATGGGCCTGTTCTCGTCGCACACGGTGTCGCCGGTCGTGACCTGCTTCATGCCACCGATGGCGATAATCTCGCCCGCGCTCGCCTCTTCAATATCTTCGCGCTTGTTCGCGTGCATGCGCATCAGGCGGCCGACGCGCTCCTTCGTCCCCTTGACGGAGTTGTAGGCGTAAGAGCCACCACGGACGGTGCCCGAGTAGATGCGGACGAACGAGAGCTGGCCGAGGTGCTTGTCGGCCATGATCTTGAAGACGAGCCCGGAGAAGGGCTCGCTCGCATCCGCCGGGCGCGGCTCGGTCTCGCCGTTCTTCGGGTTCACGCCCTCGATGGCGGGAATGTCGAGCGGGCTCGGCAGGTAGTCAACGACCGCGTCGAGCAAAGTCTGCACGCCCTTGTTCTTGAAGGCGGAGCCGGTGACGACGGGGACGAGCTTAATCGCAATCGTGCCCTTGCGCAGGGCGGCGCGAATCTGCTCCTCGGTGAACGAGGCGCCCTCGTCTTCGAGGTACTGCTCCATCAACTCCTCGTCGGCCTCGGCGGCCGCTTCGAGCAGCTTGTGGCGCATCTCCTGCGCGCGCTCCCTGAGGTCTTCGGGAATCTCGGTCGTCTCGTACTCGGCGCCCTTCGATTCGTCGTTCCAGATGAGCGCCTTCATCGTGATGAGATCGACGACGCCCTTGAACTGGTCTTCGAGACCGATGGGAATCTGCAAGGCGACGGGGTTCGCGCCGAGCCGGTCGATGATCGACTGGAACGAGCGGTCGAACGAGGCGCCGGCGCGGTCGAGCTTGTTGATAAAGCAGATGCGCGGGACGCCGTACTTGTCGGCCTGGCGCCAGACGGTCTCGGACTGCGGCTCGACGCCCGCGACGCCGTCGAAGACGGCGACCGCGCCGTCGAGCACGCGCAGGCTGCGCTCGACCTCCATCGTGAAGTCCACGTGGCCGGGCGTGTCGATGATGTTGACGCGGTACTCGGTGCCGGAGCGCTTCCAGAAGCAGGTCGTCGCGGCCGACGTGATCGTGATGCCGCGCTCCTGCTCCTGCTCCATCCAGTCCATCGTGGCGGTGCCCTCGTGCACCTCGCCGATCTTGTGCGAGACGCCCGTGTAGAAGAGCACGCGCTCGGTGGTCGTGGTCTTGCCGGCATCGATGTGCGCCATGATGCCGATGTTCCGGAACTTGTTCAGGTCTTGCTTAGCCATAACTAAACCCCGTGAACTGCGGGCCGAAGCCTCTTACCACTTATAGTGGGCGAACGCCTTGTTCGCTTCGGCCATGCGGTGCGTGTCGTCCTTCTTCTTGACGGCGTTGCCGCGGTTGTTGGCCGCGTCGAGCATCTCGCCGGCGAGGCGGTCGATCATCGTCTTCTCGCCCCGGGCGCGGGCGGCGCCCACGATCCAGCGGATGGCGAGCGAGCCTCTGCGCTCCTGCGCGACCTCGATGGGCACCTGGTAGGTCGAGCCGCCGACGCGGCGCGACTTCACCTCGACCGTGGGCCGAACGTTCTCGATGGCGCGCTTGAACATCTTCAAGGGGTCTTCGCCCGTTTTGTCGCCGACCTGGAGCAGCGCGCGGTAGAAGATGCCCTCGGCCGTAGACTTCTTGCCGCCCCACATCAGGCCGTTGATGAACTTGGTCACCAGCGGGCTGTTGTAAACCGGGTCGGGCAGCACGTCGCGTCTGTCAACAACTCTTCTTCTAGGCATAGTCTTTAAATTGATTTATCTGTTCATTGGCTCATCGATTCAGTTACTTCATTGAATCGATGAGCCAATGAATCAATCTTCCTTACTTCCTGCCCTTGGCGCCCTTGGCCGCCGCCGCGCCGCCCTTGGGGCGCTTGGCGCCGTACTTCGAGCGGCCCTGCTTGCGGTCGTTGACGCCGACCGAGTCGAGCGTGCCGCGAATGATGTGGTAGCGCACGCCCGGCAGGTCCTTCACACGGCCGCCGCGAATGAGCACGATCGAGTGCTCCTGGAGGTTGTGGCCGACGCCGGGGATGTAGGTCGTCACCTCGATGCCGTTGGTCAGGCGCACGCGCGCGACCTTCCGGAGCGCCGAGTTCGGCTTCTTCGGGGTCTGCGTGTAGACGCGCGTGCAGACGCCGCGCTTCTGCGGCGACTGCTGCAAGGCCGGGCTCGCCGTCTTGTACTTGACCGCCTGGCGACCCTTGCGTACGAGTTGGTTGATGGTCGGCACTGCTTCTCAGTCCTTCTTAAAGGTTCTCGGTCTCTGCGGGCACTCCCGCGACCCCTCACAAGGCGCAAGAGGCTGCCCTTTCCTGCCTCTTACCGGAACCGTGTCCGGCAGTCAGCGCAAGAGCGGCATGCCCTTGTTTGTCTAATTAATCAGGGATGTTCTGACTTAAAACGGGTGTGGATGCTGGCCTCCCTCGGGCCGAACTTTTCTGTGGCGTCGCCTTTTATAAAGGATTGCGGGACTTTGCTAACGCTTTCGCCCCGTCGTTACGCTCCCCGAGCCCGGCCGCGCCCGAAGGCGGGTGGCACGGAGTTTACGCCACAATATTTGTCAACGGCCTGTAAACCCCTTCGGGCCGCAGACCGGGCGACGCCTCCACACCGGCAGAACTACTTGAGCGTCGCACTGTTGGGAAAAGGACTATCAGTCCAAACGTGAGACTATACGGGCGGCGCCCCTCTCTGTCAAGCGCGGGCGGGGCGCCGAGGGCCTCGGTCGCAAAAATCGCCCTCCGCCGGCCTAAAACGTGCCCGCCGCGCCTCTTTTCTGCTAAAGTCTGCGCCCGTAACCACCAATCGAAAGGCGAACACCTTTGATGCGCTTCAACCCGGACGAGTACATCACAGTCAGCGAAAGAATCGAAAAATTTTACGCCAAATTCCCGCAGGGGCGGATTCTCACCTCGGTCGTCGAGCACAACGCCGAGACCGGCTTCATCCTCATCCGCGCCGAAGTCTACCGCGACGCGGAGGACACGCTCCCGGCGGCCACGGGGCACGCCTACGAGCTGCGCAGCGCCGGCCACGTGCAGGCCGGAAGCTACGTCGAGGTCTGCGAAACCTCATCGGTCGGCCGCGCGCTCGCCCTGCTCGGCTTCGAGGTGCGTCGCGGCGTGGCGAGCCGCGAAGAGGTCATACGCGGGGCGAAGAAGCAGCAGGCCGCCGCCGCCGCCCCGCCCCCGCCACGCCCCGAGCGCCCCGCCCCCGCGCCGGAAAGCCCCGCGCAGCCAACCGAGAAGACCCCGCCCCCACCCGCTGCGCCCACAGAGGCGGGTGCCGACCTCGACTCCATGATCTTGCAGGCCGCCGAGGAACTCGGCTACGACGCGGCGAAAGTGCGCAAATGGGTCAACCAGAAATACGAGGTCACGGGCGGCCTCGGCAGCCTCACGCCCCACGACAAGCGCGAAGTCCTCAAAATCTTCACCGAACAGGCCCGCCCGCAACCCCGCGCCGGGCGCTAACAACGCTGGAATGGACACAACTTTAACCCGGGAGCGCGGACACCCTACAGCCCGCCATGAGCGCGAGAGCGCGAATACGACGAAGCGCCATCACTCAACGTTGAGGGATGGCGCTTCACCGTTAAGCGTGCTGAAGCACGCTTTGGCGGGCAGGATGCCCGCGCTTCCGGGTTAAAGACGTTAACTGTTCTGGTCGTCCTCCGGTTTGTCACCGCCCTCGCCCCCGTTCGAGCGTTTGCGCTTGCGCGTGGGGCTCTCGATGTGGCGCGCGCTCTTCCACGCGGCGAGCGTGGCCTTGTCGTCGCCACACGTGTTGTGGATGAAGGCGTCGATCCTGCGCACGGCGTTCATTCCGCGCTCGGCCATCGACTCGACCGAGACGGTGGCCGAGACGTGCGTGCCGCGCCCCGTGTTCTGCTGCCCCATCGCGCGTTCGAGGTCGGCGATCTCCTCCTTGAAGTCTTCGATAAACGACCCGTCCATCCCGTGGCGCAGGAACTCATCCTTGAGCGGCACCGCGTCCGCGACGAAGGCGCGCGCCGCCTGCAAAAGCGCCTGGTCGCTGCTGCTGCGCGGGAGGCGGAACTTGTTCTCAAGGCCCGGCGTGTCTATCGCCATCACCCGCGCGGTGCGTACCATGGCCTGTAGTCTCTGGCGCAGGACTTCGCGCGCGGTCATGCGCTCAGCGGTCGCGCGCTGCACCGAGCTGAGGCCGGAGGTCTGCGTCGTCGCCGCCTCGGTCATATCCTCGACGGCCTTCCTGAGTTCCACGGACGCCTCCGCGCCGAGCGACCCGGCCGGGAACAAAACCGGGCGTTCCACCGCGAAGTCCTGCACGCACACGAACATTTTGTACATGCTGGTAATCACGCTGTTCATACACTGTTTCTCCTTGTATGAGGTTACAGAAAAGTGAGGTTCGGGGCCGTGAGATGTGCGCCGCCTTGCTCGAACTTCGACCGCCCCTGTTCGTTGGGGCACGCATTATATGTCGATTTCGCCCCGCGTCCACACAAAATTTTCCGACGGCCCTCGAAGTTTCACACCCCGGCTCGACAATCCGACCCTCCGCTTCCGCGTCTTGACGCCGCGTCCCTCGATTTCCGCCCGCACCGGCGCGAATTTGCACGCACCGGCGCGAATTTGCACGCACCGGCGATGAATTGACGCGCACCGGCACGCCTGAACACGCACCGGCGACGATTTCACCCCGCACCGCCCGGAAATTTCTCCGCACCGCCCGCCTCCGACATCGCGACTCCCGAAATGTGCGCGCACCGACCCGTCCGTGACGCGCACCGCCCGGAAAAATGCGCGCACCGCTCGACTGAACACGCCCGGCTGACAGATTTTGTAACTCGTGTGTGAGACGCGACGCCGCGTCTCGCCAAAAAAGTCAGGGGGCCGCGTGCGTCCCCAAACACACGCGGCCCTCGCCCCGTCCGGTGAGGCCGGGGCCCGCGACACGGCCTTGCCCTTCAGGCGTGCCGGTATTAAGTAACGAGGATGCCCATGTGGTAATCTCCTTCGCGGTCTAGTCTTTGAAAACGTAAGGCAACGGGTCGGATGCGTGCCTGCTCACCCTCAAGCTCGGAGTGTTGAGCATCGCCGTTGAGCATGAGAGGTCTCTACTCACGGCGATTAGGTTACGCGAAGACATTCTATCCTCAATTTGGGGATATGGCAAGCTGAATCTTGCTTCGCGCTCGTCGGGAGGTGATTCCTGATGGGTGTGAAGGCACGGCAGCGGCCGGAGCGGCTTGCCGAAAAGCTTTTACGGATAAGGGAAACGTTCGGCCTATCTCAGAGCGAACTGCTCCGGCGTTTAGACCTTGAGGAAGTTATCTCTTACAAGAAGATTTCAGACTACGAGCGCGGACAGCGTGAGCCCTCGCTCATCGTGCTCCTACGCTACGCACGCCTCGCAAACATCTGCGTAGACGAATTGATTGACGACGCCCTCGACCTACCCACCAAACTCCCCGCCAAATCAAAACACCCCCACCGTTAACTTCCACCCATCGCCTCGCCCGGCTCACGCACCCGCCAGCGAACATACGCACACCGGCACGTTGCCCCCTGTGGTACAGCTTCAGTAACTCGCGTGTGCATATCAGCGTGCCGGGGCTTTGCACATAAAGTGCCCTACCGGCAACGTCCTAACGGCCATAGCGAGGCGGTGGAGTTTCTATTGGTTTCTGAAGTGGCTGTGGAAACCAGTGAAGAACATCATCAGGGTCGCGCTCACCAACGAATCTAAATCCCCGCTGTATTCTCCAGGGTATGAAGCTTGGCTGGAAAGAAACGCCGATAGATACGTCAGCTTTAGTCAGTGGTGCTTTAACATATCCGGGAGGTATGCACGGCACCGAAGCCTTATCGCCCGCCTCGATCTTACCCACATCGCGCGTGACATCAAAGCTGCCGCCTTCCTTAAACTCGGCTATCGCAGCGTACTTGATATGATTGTATTTACACCAAAACCTAACGTCGTACACTGCGAGAGCGCCATCATTAGAAACGATGAAGAATGTAGAAAACGGGTCGGAAAGGTTCAAAGGCGATGCCGATGAAACAGTTAGACGGGACGAAAAATAAACATTAATCCCAATCAGGGAACTAACCGCACCAAGAACTACAACGGTGGAAGAAACTAGACCAATTAGAAGCTTCCTTCCCTTACTTCGCCGGCGCTTTAGCTGGCGCTGCTCTTGCTTTCGTTTCGCTAAGGCTTCTCTACGTCTTTGCTCTCTGGTCGAGGGGGTGGAAGGCAGTGTGATTTGTTCTTTGGTTTGTGGCCTATACTTTTTGTTTTTGGTCTTGTGTTCGGCCCGTGCGGTATCCGTTTTGTTCTTATAGCTTAGTGAAAGCAAGCGGGCTAGTCGCTCACCGACGGAATACGCTACTGTCCCTAGTTTGGTTTTTGGCCTTTCGCCCGCCATGGTTCAAGTTCCCTCGCTCCAGAACATCGGCTTGACACTAGGTTCGTACATGGACTGAATGAGGTGGTACACATTATGGCACAGGATTTTGCACGCACTTCGTTTACTTGTGCTGTGTGCGTCTTGCTGCGCAGTCTTTTGCCAAATCAGTTCAGAGTTTTAGAGCTTGCGGCCTAGTCTGACCTTGCCGGGAGAAACGACGCTGAAGTGATTGGGGAATTCCGAAGCGTGTTCGTGGAAAGCGGCTGAGACTGTCTGAGCTTTCAACTCCGATGACAGGCCGGCGAGACGGATGAGCACCACGCCGCCCGAGCTTAACTGCCCTTCTCTGAATACAAGCTCGCCGAAATCCTTATCCGCAGTTATTAAGACGGCCGCCGCTTCGTTCGCACGTTCGAGCACTACGTCGTCCGCGATGCCCGGCTCCATCTCGGCAACGTACAAGACCGTGTGCTCGTCGTGCCGCAGTCTTTCTACGACCTGACGTTCGACGCTCTCGTCGGCGAGCAGGTTCATGCGGCCTTCTGGGGCGGATTGGTGCGAAGGGCTTCGGCCGCGTAGGCGAGGGCGGCGAGGATGCCTTCGCGGGTGAGACGGGGATGCGCTTCGAGGAGTTGTTCGGCGGTCTCTCCGGCGGCGAGCTTTTCGAGGATGAGTTCGACCGTGATGCGCGTGCCGGCGATGACGGGCTTGCCTATCATGACGGCGGGGTCTGTTCGGATTAGGTCGGTGTCCATGACGGGTGGATTATAACCTATTGCGGGGTTCGAGGGTGTAGAGTTTGATGGTGTTGTCGTAGCCGCTGGAGGCGAGGTAACGAGAGTCGGGGCTGAAGGCGACGGTGTGCACGTCGGCGGTGTGGTCGGAGAGGAGTTGTTGGAGGGCGCCGTCGGAGGTCTGCCAGAGGCGGACGGTGTGGCCCTTGCCCCCGGCGAGGGCTGCGGGGGCGATTTGCTTCCAGGCGGTGCCGAGTGTGCCCTTCTCGCGGCTGCCGCTCGCGAGCCAGCGGCCGTCGGGGCTGAAGGCCACCGAGTAGACGTGCTCGGAGCCGCCCGTGAGTTTGTGTAGGAGCGCGCCGTCCTCGACGCGCCACAGTCTGACGGTCGAGTCGTCGCTGGCGGTCGCGAGCGTCTTCGAGTCGGGGCTGAAGGCGAGTTCGACGACGGCCTCGGTGTGCCCCTCGAAGGTGCGCGCGAGTTCGAAGGTGTCCGCGCGCCAGAGCTTGGCCGTGTGGTCGAAGCTGCCGCTGGCGAGCCAGCGCCCGTCGCGGCTGAAGGCGACGGACCAGACGTTGAGCTTGTGGCCGGTGAGCGTCTTCAGCGGCTCGCCGTCGCTCACGCGCCAGAGCCTCACGGTCTTATCTTCGCCCGCGCTCGCGAGGCGCTCGCCGTCGTGGCTGAAGGCGACCTGCCAGACGGTCCCTTCGTGCCCCGCGAGCGTGCGCACGAGCGAGCCGTCCTCAAGATTCCAAAGCCTGATCGAGCGGTCATAGCTGGCCGTCGCGAGATGCCGGCCGTCGGGGCTGAAGGCGACGGAGGTGACGCCCTCCGGGTGCGTGAGCGTCCGCGCGTGCGTGCCGTCGGGGAGATTCCAGAGGCGGACGGTCTTGTCCACGCCGCAACTGACGAGGTGGCGGCCGTCGGGGCTGAAGGCGACCTGCCAGACGACCTCCGTGTGGCCTTCGAGCGTGCGCGCGAGACGCGCCTCGACGGCGGGCTGTGGCGCGACTTGCGGGCGCGCGCCGCAGGAGAGAAGAGACAGACTCAGGCACAGCAGGGCACACACGGCCCCGAGGACGCGGCGAGGGTTCGACACTTTCCAGACTCCGTTCGGCGTTGATTTGATGAAGGGCGGGCTCGGCCTCTTTCCTTCAAGAGCCGTGGCCGGTGCTTCAGTGCGGCCCCAAACCTTACGCCGTCGGCGCGCGGAAAGTTCCTGCGCGCGCGTGAGTGTCAAAGTCTCTTCCGTCTATTGCGAGAGGTCGAAGTTCGCCGGCCCGAAACGCTGCTGGTATTCGAGCGAGGTGATGAACGCCTTGACCATCTCGGCCTCGATGTAGTTGCCGTTGAACTCGTTGAGCTTGTCGAGCCAGAACTGGTAGCCGCTGAAATCCGTGTCGGGCGCGGCGTCCGGGTCACGCCTCAGATAACCGAAGTACTGCATCAGCACGAACGCCTGGTTGAACTGCCGGTCGAAGACGGACTTGCTCTCGGCCACGCTCCGCAGCGCCGCCGCGCGCCCCTGCGCGTCGCCCGCGCCGTATGCGCCGACGGCCGCCGCGCGCTCCGCCGACGTGGGCTGCGCGCCCGCGTTCGCGAAGAGCGAGTCAACGTAGTCGCCCGCGCTCTGCCCCAACGGATGCTCCGCGAGAAACTCCGCGCGCGCGACCCACTTCAAAGTAAACGCCTGCTTGTTCGCTTCGAGCTTCTGCTCCCACTGGAACTGCCCGACGACGACGCCGCGCCCGACCTCGCGCGTGTCGCGCATGAACTCCGCGAAGCGCGGCAGGCCGCGCGGCCGCGCCGACGACGCGGGGAACGACGCGGCGTGGAGCCTGTGGACGAGATAGCCCGTCTGCTGAAACTCAATGGAGAGGAAGAACGCGGCCGAGACGTTGACGCGCTTCACGGCCAGGCAGGCGGCCACCTGCGGCGGCTTATTCTCGCCGTAACAAGTAGCGATCTCGTTGACCCAGAAGTTCCCCCCCACGGGGTCGCTGATGGGGTCGCGGCCGAGGAAGTCTTGATAGTGACGGCGGACGAAGAAGACGGGGTCTTGCAGCGGGCTCGTGACGGGCGGCGCGGTGTCGTTGTCGTTGATGGTGACGGTGATGACGTTGTCGATCAGCTCGGCCTCCATCCCCTGCACGTTGCCGAGCGTGACGGTGAAGGTCTCCGGGCCTTCGACGAATACGTCGTCGGTCAGCAGTATCTCGATGGGCGCCTGCGCCGTGCCCGGGTCGAAGTGGAACGTGCCGCTCGTCCCCGTATAGTCGTTGCGCTCGGACGCGGTGCCCGGTGTCACCGTGTAGGAGAGCGTCGCCGCGCCGTAGGGCGGCGAGAGCCCGCGTATGACGGGGAGGAAGACCCTGTGCTGCCCTTCACTCGCGGAGGTCTGCGTGATGGCGAACCCGGTGATGTTGTGGAAGGCGGAGAAGCTCGCGAACTGAGTCGAGGGGTTCGTGATGTTGATGCTCGAAGGCGTGAACGTCCAGTACTGCCTCGAAGGCGTGACGGTAAGCGTCGAGCAGAGCGGGACATCCGTGATGCTGAAGCGGCCCGCGTCGTTCGTCTGCGTCGTGCCGTTGCGCGCGCCGCCGTAGTTGACGGGCACGCCGGGGACGGGCGTGTTCAGCGCGAAGACGCTCCCGCCGACCGTGAAGTTCAGCGGCGCGGCGGCGGGCGCGGGCACGAACGGCGGCGCGGGCGTGGGCGCGGCGATTAGTTGGTTCTGTAGCACGTAGACCAGCTCGTCCGTGCGGAAGGCCAGGCCGTCCGCGCCCCAACGCACGAGGCTCGTCGGCCGCCCCGTCACGCCCGGCAGCTTCAGCTCGCCGACGACGACGAGCGTCTTCATGTCGAAGACGCGCAGGCGTAACGACGAACCGTCCGAATAGAGGAGGTAGATGCGGCCGGCCTTCGAGTCGGTGGTGAAGGTCGGCCCGTGCAGGGCGCCCGGGATGGTCGGCACGTCGAAAGTGCCGAGGAGCGTCCCGGCCTCCGCGTCGATGACGCGGCCGAAGGTCGTGTAGACGCGCCCGTTGTCATAACGCATGTCGCCGGTAATCTGCACCGGCGACGTGCGCGCGATGCCGGCCCCGCACGCGCCGACCGTCAGCTTGGCGAGGTTGCCGAAGGACCCCGAGCTGTAGAGCACGCCGGGCGAGTTGGAGAACTCGACGCCGTAGGCCCCGACGCTCTCGCCCGCGACGAGCGTGCGCTTGACGCCGTTCTCGTAGACGGCGATGCCCCAGTTCGGGCGCGAGACGGCGATGGTGTTCGGCGAGCCCGGCATGACGCTGATGTCGCCCGCCTGGCCCTCGCCGAGCGGGAACTTCAACCCGGCCGCGCGCGTCGCCACGACGAACTGGCGGACGGCGAACTCGCCGTCGAGCCCGACGTAGACGTACTGCCCGTCGTCGGAGATGGCGAGCTTGTTGGGCGCGCCGCCGACCTCGGTCGAGCTGCTTACGGCGCCCGTCGCGGGGTCGAAGGCGATGACGCTGTTCTGGCTCCCGCCCGCCGTCGGCGGCACGCTCGCGAAGATGGTCCGCGAGTTCACGTCAACGACGAGGTCTTTCGTCGTCAGGCCGAGCGAGCGGAACTCGCCGGGCGCGGGCGTCGGGACGGGCGTCGGCGAGGATGAAGGCGTCGGAGTCGGCGAAGGCGTTGCGGTCGGCGTCGGAGTCGGGCCGCCGGGGCTGGGCGTTGGAGTCGGGGTCGGAGTCGGCGTCGGCGTCGGGATGGGGTTGCCGCCGGGCACGAGGTCGGTCTGGACGAGATAGACGGCCGTGTCGTCGCGGAAGACCAGACCGTTCGAGCCCCAACGCGCGAGGCTGCTCGTCCTGTTGAACAGACCGTTGACGGTAATCTTTCCGACGAGCGCGGCCGTGCTCTTCACGAAGGCGTAGATGACGGCCCCGCCGTCGCCCTGCCCGATGAAGTAGATTCTGTCCTTCTCATCGTCAAGACAGAACGCGTACGCCGACGCGACGGAGATGTGGAAGGTCATCCCCGGATACGTGCCGACGAGCGTGCCCGCCTCCGGGTCCGCGACGCGCGCCTCGACGCCGTAGAGACGGCCGCCGCTGAACTCGATGTCGCCGTAGTTGAAGAGCCCCGTCTTCGTCGAGACTATCGACACGCCGTCGGGCGTGACGGAGAGCTTGCGCATGTCGCCGAACCTGGAGAGGCCATAGAGCGTCGGGGCCGACGCGGAGAACTCGATGTGGTTCGTGTCCTGCCGGCGGTTGGTCACGTTGGGGCGCATGACGCCGTTGTCGTAGACGGCGACGCCCATGTGCTCCGTGTACGGGTCGAGGCGCTTGCGCGAGACGGCCACGGATTCGGGCTGCCCCGGAAGGACTTCGATGTCCTCCGCGACGAGCGGGCCGTCCACCTCGTCCACCCCGAGCAGGAACTTCAACCCGGCCGCGCGCGTCGCCACGTCGAAGCGGCTGACGTAAGGCTCGCCGTCGAGCCCGACGTAGACGTACTCGCCGCCGGGCGAGAGCGCGAGCTTGTTCGGCTCGCTGCCGACGTAGACCGAGTCGCCGATTGCGCCCGTCAACGGGTTGATCGCCGTCAGGCTGTTGCCCGCGAGGCCGGCCGCGCCGGGCACGCTCGCGAAGACGGTCTGCGACGCGGGCTCGACCACGAGGTCGTTCGTCAAAAGGTTTATCTTGCGGACGACATGAGGCGGGTCGGCCGCCTTCGTCCCCTCGTTCGGCGACGAGTGCGTGACGGGGACGAGGCAGAGGGCGAGACACAGGAGGAGCGTCAGCGTAAGGGCGGCCGGGACAAACGCCCGCGCCGGGGGGCTTTTAAAAGGCATCGAGGGTTCCTTGACGAAAGTAACGGGGACGCACGCTTGTGCGCGGACATCCGCGCAGGGCTTCGGCGGGGAGGTCGCGCGACAGGCGGGTCTGTCGCGCGCGCGGATTATAGCAGCGCCCGAGCCGTTATCGCGAGAAGATAGAAAGGCCGGCGCAGGCTTGAACCTGTGCCGGCCTTTCCGTTCGGGTTAAGGGTCGAAGGTTACTCGTCGTCGCCCTCGTCCGCAGCCTCGGGGACTTCGGCGTCGCCGTCACCATCGGCGATGGCGGCCGGGACGAGCTTTTCGCGGGCGGGGACGACCGCGGGCGGCTCGACGCCGCCGAGCAGGTCGGAGAGGCTCTCCATCCTCTCCTCCTCGCGCGCGGCCTCGGCCGTCGTGTCGCGCTCGACCTTGACGTTGCGGTAGAAGTCCATGCCCGTCCCGGCGGGGATGAGACGGCCCATGATGACGTTCTCCTTCAGACCGCGCAGGTAGTCAACGCGGCCCGAGATGGCCGCCTCGGTCAGCACGCGCGTCGTCTCCTGGAAGGAGGCGGCGGAGATGAACGAGTCGGTCGAGAGCGAAGCCTTCGTGATCCCCAGGAGCAGCGGCTCGGCCTTCGCCGGCTCGCCGTCGGCCGTGACGACGCGGTCGTTCTCGTCCGTGAAGCGGAAGCGGTCAACCTGCTCGTCGAGCAGGAAGTCCGTGTCGCCCACGTCCGAGATACGCACCCAGCGGAGCATCTGACGAACAATCACCTCGATGTGCTTGTCGTTGATGTTGACGCCCTGGAGGCGGTAGACCTCCTGAATCTCGTTCACAAGATATTCCTGCAAACGGTTCATGCCGAGCACGCGCAGGATGTCGTGCGGGTTGAGCGGGCCGTCCATCAGCGCCTCGCCAGCGCGAACGCGGTCGCCTTCCTGCACGTTGATGTGCGTGCCGCGCGGGATGTCGTACTCGCGCTCCTCGCCGTCGTCGCCGACCACGATGAGACGGCGCTTGCCCTTCGAGATGGCGCCGAGTTTGACGGTGCCGTCAATCTCGGACATGACCGCCGTCTCGCGCGGCTTGCGCGCCTCGAAGAGTTCCACGACGCGCGGGAGACCGCCCGTGATGTCCTTCGTCTTCGTCGTCTCGCGCGGAATCTTCGCGATCACGTCGCCGGGCGCGACCTCGTCGCCGTCGTGCACCATCAGGTTGGCGCGGACGGGCATCTGGTAGGTCTTCAAGACCTTGTTGCCCGTGCGCACTTCGAGACGCGGCTGGCGCTTCTCGTCGGGCGAGTCCTTGACGACGAGACGCGACTGGCCGGTGACCTCGTCAACCTCTTCGTCAACGGTGACGCCCTCCTTCAAGTCCTGGAACTTGATGACGCCCGCGACCTCGGTCAGGATGGCGAAGGTGAACGGGTCCCACGTCGCGAGCACCTGGTCCTCGGTGACGCGCGCGCCGTTCTCGACGTGGATGTGCGCGCCGTAGACGATCTGGTGGCGGGCGACCTCGCGGCCGCGCTCGTCGATGATGATGAGCGCGCCGTTGCGGTTCATCGCCGTGATTTCGCCACGACGATTCTTGACGACGTTCAGCTCGACGTACTTGATGGTGCCGTCCATGCGCGCCTCGTGCTTCGAGGACTCTTCCAGACGGGCGGTGCCGCCGATGTGGAAGGTGCGCATCGTGAGCTGCGTGCCCGGCTCGCCGATGGACTGGGCGGCGATGACGCCGACGGCCTCGCCGATGTCCACGGCCTTGCCCGTGGCGAGGTTGCGGCCGTAGCACTTGATGCAGACGCCGCGACGCGACTCACACGTCAGCACCGAGCGGATGCGGACGCGCTGCACGCCGCTGCGCTGAATCTCCTGCGCGAGGTCTTCGTTGATCTCGTCGTTGGAGGCGACGATGACCGCGCCCTCGACGGGGTCGATCACGTCTTCGAGCGCCGTGCGGCCGATGATGCGGTCGCGCAACGACTCGATCTCTTCGCCGCCTTCGACGATGGCCGAAGCACTGATGCCCTTGAGCGTGCCGCAGTCGGGCTCGGACACAATCACGTCCTGCGCCACGTCAACGAGGCGGCGCGTCAGGTAGCCCGAATCGGCCGTCTTCAGCGCCGTGTCGGCGAGACCCTTGCGCGCGCCGTGCGTCGAGATGAAGTACTGCAACACGTTCAAGCCTTCGCGGAAGTTTGAACGAATCGGCGTCTCGATAATCTCGCCCGAAGGCTTGGCCATGAGGCCGCGCATGCCGGCGAGCTGTCGAATCTGCTGCGCGGTGCCGCGCGCGCCGGAGTCCGACATGATGAGAATCGGGTTGGACTCCTTCGCGCCCTTCTCGCGCTCGTCCATCGCGAGGAACATCTCCTTGGCGACCTTGTCGGTCACCTCGGACCAGATGGCGATGACCTTGTTGTAGCGCTCGCCGTTGGTGATGACGCCGTCGCGGTACTGCCGCTCGACCTCGATTACGTCCTTGTCGGCCTGACCCACCAGCGTCTTCTTCGCCTCCGGCGTGACGAGGTCGTCGATGCCGATGGAGATGCCGGCGCGCGTCGCGTAGAGGAAGCCGAGCGACTTCAGGTCGTCCAACATCTTCACCGTCATCTCGTGGCCGAGGCGGAGGTGGCAGTAGTTGACGAGCGACTGAAGGCCCTTCTTCTTCAAGGTGCCGTTGATGTACGACAGACCCTTCGGAATCTGGTCGTTGAAGATGACGCGGCCGACCGTGGTATTGATGACGCGGCGCACGTCCTCCTGCACGGCGGCACGCATCACGTCCTGCGTGTCGTGCTCCTGCGTCAGGTCGATGAGATTGCCGACGATGCGCAGCTTGATGGGCGTCTGCGTCTCGACCTCCTTCGCGTCGAGCGCGAGCAGCACCTCGTTGATGGAGGCGAAGACGCGACCCTCGCCCTTCGCGCCGGGCTTGTCCTTCGTCAGGTAGTAGCAGCCGAGCACGATGTCCTGCGACGGGACCGCGATGGGCTGCCCCGACGCGGGCGACAGGATGTTGTTGGAGGCCAACATCAGCACCGCCGCTTCAATCTGCGCCTCGGGCGACAGAGGGATGTGGACGGCCATCTGGTCGCCGTCGAAGTCGGCGTTGAAGGCCGTGCAGACGAGCGGGTGAATCTTGATGGCCTTGCCTTCGACGAGCACCGGCTCGAACGCCTGGATGCCGAGGCGGTGGAGCGTCGGGGCGCGGTTCAGCAGAACGGGGTGCTCGCGGATGACCTCTTCGAGGATGTCCCACACGACCGGCTCCTGCCGGTCAACCATCTCGCGCGCCTGCTTGATGGTGGCGGCGTAGCCCTGCTTTTCGAGCTGGTTGTAGATGAACGGCTTGAACAGCTCAAGCGCCATCTTCTTCGGCAGGCCGCACTGGTGCAGCTTCAACTCGGGGCCGACGACGATGACCGAGCGGCCCGAGTAGTCAACGCGCTTGCCGAGAAGGTTCTGGCGGAAGCGGCCCTGCTTGCCCTTGAGCGTGTCGGAGAGCGACTTGAGCGGGCGGTTGTTAACGCCGCGCAGCACGCGACCACGACGGCCGTTGTCGAACAGGGCGTCCACCGCCTCCTGAAGCATGCGCTTCTCGTTGCGCACGATGACCTCGGGCGCGCGCAGCTCCATCAGTTTCTTCAGACGGTTGTTGCGGTTGATGACGCGACGGTAGAGGTCGTTCAGGTCCGACGTGGCGAAGCGACCGCCGTCGAGCGGGACGAGCGGACGAAGCTCGGGCGGAATCACGGGAATCACGTCGAGAATCATCCAGTCCGGACGGTTGCCGGACTTGAGGAACGACGTGACGACCTTGAGCCGCTTGGAGTACTTCAGCTTCTTCTGCTGCGAGTTCTCCTCCTTCATGCGCTGGCGCAGCTCGACCGACAGCTCCTCGATGTTGACGGCCGCGAGCAGTTCCTTGATGGCCTCGGCGCCCATGCGCGCGACGAACTGGCCGGGGTAGTCGCGGGTCAGCTCGCGGAATCGCTCGTCGGTCAGCAGCTCGCGCTCCTTCACCGGCGCGTCGCCCGGGTCGATGACGATGTAGGACTCGAAGTAGAGAACCTTCTCAAGCTCGCGCAGAGGGATGTCGAGCAGGTGGCCGATGCGCGACGGCAGGCCCTTGAAAAACCAGACGTGCGAGCAGGGAGAGGCGAGTTCAATATGTCCCAACCTCTCGCGGCGCACCTTGGCCTGCGTGACCTCGACGCCGCACTTGTCGCAGATGACGCCGCGATGCTTCATCCGCTTGTACTTGCCACACAGGCACTCCCAGTCGGTGACCGGGCCGAAGATGCGCGCGCAGAAGAGGCCGTCGCGCTCGGGCTTGAACGTGCGGTAGTTGATCGTCTCCGGCTTCGTCACCTCGCCGTGCGACCACTGGCGAATCTTCTCCGGCGACGCCAAAGAGATGCGAATCGCCTCGAAGTCGGGCGCGAGTTGCGTCTTCTCTTGCTGGAATCTGAACACCGTTTTTATCTCCGTAAGGAAAAAGCCGTATCAAAAAAGTGACCGGTGAGCAGTAAGCAGTGAGCAGTAGAAGCAAAAGCTGCTTACTGCCCACCGCTCACTGCTTACTTTCTTACTCCACGGGGCCCGCGGTCGGGACGACGGGGCGGCCGAGGCCGTCGCCGTTCGCCTCCTCAATCGCCGCGTTGCGGTCGATGAGTTCAACGTCGAGGCAGAGCGACTGAAGCTCGCGCACCAGCACGTTGAACGACTCGGGCACGCCCGGGTTGAAGTCGGCCTCGCCCTTGACGATGGCCTCGTAAATCTTCGAGCGCCCGGCCACGTCGTCCGACTTCGCCGTCAGAAGCTCCTGAAGGATGTGCGCCGCGCCGTAGGCTTCGAGCGCCCAGACCTCCATCTCGCCGAAACGCTGGCCGCCGAACTGCGCCTTGCCGCCGAGGGGCTGCTGCGTGATGAGCGAGTACGGCCCGATGCTCCGCGCGTGAATCTTGTCGTCCACGAGGTGCGAGAGCTTGAGCATGTAGATGTAGCCGATGGTCACCTTCTGCTCGAAGGGCTCGCCCGAGAGCCCGTCGTAGAGGACGGTCTTGCCCGAGTCGCCGACGATGTCCGGGATGCCCTGCCCGCGCAGCGTGTCGCCGGCGCGCTTGATCATGCCCTTGATCTCGGGCTCGGTCGCCCCGTCGAAGACCGGCGTGGCGAAGTGCATGCCGAGCACGCGCGCGGCCCACCCGAGGTGCGTCTCAAGAATCTGGCCCACGTTCATGCGCGAGGGCACGCCGAGCGGGTTCAAGACGATGTCAACCGGAGTGCCGTCCGGCAGGTACGGCATGTCCTCCTCGGGGAGGATGCGCGCGATGACGCCCTTGTTGCCGTGGCGGCCGGCCATCTTGTCGCCGACCGACAGCTTGCGCTTCATCGCGATGAAGACCTTGACCATCTTGATGACGCCGGGGGCGAGTTCGTCGCCCTGGCGCAGCTTGGCGATCTTCTCTTCGTAGATGTCGGTCAGGATGCGAATCTGCCGCTCGGTGCGCTCCTCGAAGTCCTTGACCTCGGCGATGATGTCGGCGGCGCGTGCGCCCGCGAGCTGCGCCTTGCGCAACTGCTTGGGCTCAAGGCCGGCGAGCATCTCGCGCGTGACGGTCTCGTTCTTGGGGATGCGCACCTCGCGCTCGACCGTGAGGTCGGCCGCGAGCTTGCGCCCCTCAAACAACTCGAAGATGCGCTGGTCGCGCTGCTCGCGCAGGATGCGAATCTCGTCTTCGAGGTCGCGGCGGAGGCGGTTCTCCTCCTCCTGCTCGATGTTGAGCGATCGCTGGTCGCGCTCCTGACCCTTGCGCGTGAAGACCTGGACCTCGACGACCGTGCCGTCGATGCCCGGCGGGCAGACGAGCGACGCGTCCTTCACGTCGCCGGCCTTCTCGCCGAAGATGGCGCGCAACAGCTTCTCTTCCGCCGTCAACTGCGTCTCGCCCTTCGGCGTGACCTTGCCGACGAGGATGGAGCCCGGTTTGACCTGCGCGCCGATGCGGATGATGCCCGACTCGTCGAGGTCGCGGAGCATGTTCTCGCCGACGTTCGGGATGTCGCGCGTAATCTCTTCGGGGCCGAGCTTCGTGTCGCGCGCCTCGATCTCAAGCTCCTCGATGTGGATGGACGTGTAGTAGTCATCCTTCACGAGTCGCTCGGAGACGAGGATGGCGTCCTCGAAGTTGTAGCCGCGCCAGGGCATGAACGCGACGAGCACGTTCCGACCTAAAGCGAGTTCGCCCCTGTCCGTGCAGGGACCGTCGGCGATGACCTGCGCCTTCGAGACCCGCTCGCCGATTTGAACAATCGGGCGCTGGTTGATGCAGGTGTTCTGGTTCGAGCGTTTGAACTTGGTCAGCGTGTAGATGTCGGCCGTCACCTCGCGCGAGATGGTGCCGTCCACGTTGTGGTCGGCGCGCACGATGATGCGCTCCGAATCGACGTAGTCCACGATGCCGTCGCGGCGCGCGGCGACGACCGCGCCGGAATCGCGCGCCGTCACCTGCTCCATGCCGGTGCCGATGTAGGGCGCCTCGGCGCGCAGGAGCGGCACCGACTGGCGCTGCATGTTCGAGCCCATCAGCGCGCGGTTCGCGTCGTCGTTCTCAAGGAACGGGATGAGGGACGCGGCGACCGACACCAACTGCTTGGGCGACACGTCCACGTACTCGATGTCGTCGCGGTGGGCGTTGATGAACTCGCCGGCCTTACGCGAGGCGTTGCGCTCGTTGATGATGCTGCCGTCCTCGCCCAGCTCGATGTTGGCCTGGCCGATGACCCATTTATCCTCTTCCCACGCCGTCAGGTAGAACGGGTAGGGCTCGAACTCCGCGCGGCGGCCGTCGGCGTTGAGCTTGCGGTTGGCCTTATCGACCTCTTCCTCGGTGACGTGCTCGCCCGGCTTGAGCTTGGTGTCGCCGCCGTTGACGATGCGCACGTACTCGATGACGCGGCCGTCCACGACCTTGCGGTACGGCGACTCGATGAAGCCGAACTCGTTGATGCGCGCGAAGCACGAGAGCGACGAGATGAGGCCGATGTTCGGGCCTTCAGGCGTCTCGATGGGGCAGATGCGGCCGTAGTGCGTCGGGTGCACGTCGCGCACCTCGAACCCGGCGCGCTCGCGCGAAAGACCGCCCGGCCCGAGCGCGGAGAGACGCCGCTTGTGCGTAATCTCCGAGAGCGGGTTGGTCTGGTCCATGAACTGCGAGAGCTGACTGGAGCCGAAGAACTCACGCACCGCGGCCGTTACCGGCTTCGCGTTGATGAGGTCGCGCGGCATCGTCGTCTGCATCTCCTGCTGGATCGACATCTTCTCCTTGATGGCGCGCTCCATGCGGACGAGGCCAATGCGGAACTGGTTCTCAAGGAGTTCGCCCACGGCGCGCACGCGGCGGTTGCCAAGGTGGTCGATGTCGTCGGCGAGATACTCGACCGGGTTGCGCCGCATCTTCAAAAGGTACGAGATGACCTGCACGAAGTCGCGCGAGGAGAGGAGCGGGTCCTCGATGCGCTCGCGCTCGGGGCGCCCCATCTTGATGTTGAACTTCAGGCGCCCGACGCGCGAGAGGTCGAACTTGCGCTCGTCGAAGAACATGCCCTCGAAGAGTCTGTAAGCCGTCTGCACCGTCGGCGGGTCGCCGGGGCGCATCTTGCGGTAGATTTCCAGGAGCGCGTCAACCGGCTTGGTGATTACGTCCTTCTTCAAGGTCTGCGAGAGCACGCCGCCGAGGTCGTCGCGCTCGGGGAAGAAGACCGTGAAGGTCTGGACGCCGGACTCGATGACCTCCTGCAACTTCGCGGGCGTGATCTCGGTGTTCGCCTCGACGATGACTTCGCCGGTCTCCGTGTTGACCACGTCGGAGAGCGCGAAGGCGCCGTCGAACTGCTGCGAGTCAACCTCGACCTCGGTGACGTGCCCCTTGCGGATGTCCTTGAGCGCGGAGTTGGTCACCTTCTTGCCGGCCTTGACGGTCGGCTCGGCCGCGCCCTTCGGCTTGATGTCCTGCTCGGCCTTCATGCCGACGAGGTTGGTCGGCCCCTCGGGGCGCACCTGCACGAAGAGTCGGCCCTCTTCGACGCGCACGTCGTCGCCGATGTAGAAGGCGCGCAGGATGTCCTCGTCGGCGAAGCCCGAGTTCTTGACCGCCTCTTCGAGCTGCGAGTCCGAGCCGAAGCCCTTCGGGTCGAACTGCGGGTTGAGCCAGATGCCCAGGGCGCGCAGGAAGATCGACGCGAGGAACTTGCGCTTGCGGTCGATGCGGACGTAGAGCAGGTTCTTCTGGTCGTACTCGAACTCGACCCACGAGCCGCGATACGGGATGACCTTCGCCAGGTACACGGGCGACTTCTCGAAGAAGACGCCGGGCGAGCGGTGGAGCTGCGAGACGATGACGCGCTCCGTGCCGTTGATGATGAAGGTGCCGTTGTCGGTCATCAACGGAATCTCGCCGAAGAAGACCTCCTCCTCCTTGATGTCGCGGATGGACTTGGTCTCGGTCTCCGGGTCCTTGTCGAAGACCGTCAGGCGAATCTTGACCTTGAGCGGCACGCTGTAGGTCATCCCGCGCTCCTGGCACTCCTGCTGGTCGTGCTTGTGCTTGAGGCCGACGGGCTCGCCGCAGTTGTCGCAGAGCGTCGGGCGCACGGCGTTGAACGTGCCGCAGTTGTGGCACAAAGTCTCGCCGGGCGTGAGCGGGTCAACCTTGACGAGCGAGCCGCAGGACTTGCAGTTCGCGCGCAGGTAGCGCAGACCTTCGAGCCGGCCGCACTTACACTGCCAGTTGCCGATGTGGTACTCGACGAAGTCGAGCTCGGCCGTCTGGCGGAAGTCCGAGATGGGGAAGACCGAGCGGAAGACGGCCTGGAGGCCGGCGGGCTCGCGCTCCTCCGGCAGGAGGTCCATCTGGAGAAAGCGGTTGTAGGAGTCGCGCTGAATCTCGATCAGGTTCGGGATGCGCACCGCCGTCTTGATCTTCGAGAAGTCGTGGCGCGTGGGCGGCTGGCTCACGCGGCGGCCCGAGCCGACGGCGCTCTTCTGGAGCGGGTTCTGAACCGGATTTGCAGACATCAGGAGTTCCTTGTAGCCGTCGGCTTTCAGCAGTCAGCCTTCAGCTATTAAGTATTAAAGAGGACTGATTCGACGCGCCCGGCCTCCGACCTGCTGAAAGCTGAAGGCTGAGCGCTGAAAGCTATTTTAGAGACGCCAAAGCGCGGCCAGAGCGCAAAAGTCTCCGGCCGCTTCTTCCGAGAAAGCGGATACGCTTCGTCAATATTTTAGGGAGTATCGACAGCCCCTCACTACTCCCACACCTTAGCCGCCCGCGCGGCCAATGTCAAGAACACACAAAAGGCGTAGAACGTGAACCGTAAACCGTGACAAGTGAGAACTGAGTTTTTATCTTGTCACGGTTTACGGTTCGCCGTTCACGGCTCTTACTTCACTTCGACGGTCGCGCCGGCGTCGGCGAGCTTGGCGCGGATGGCCTCGGCCTCATCCTTCGAGACGCCCTCCTTGACGGCCTTGGGCGCGGCCTCGACGAGGTCCTTGGCCTCCTTCAGGCCGAGCGCGGTGATCTCGCGGACGACCTTGATGACGTTGATCTTGTTGCCGCCGGCGGCCTGCAAGACCACGTCGAACTCGGTCTTCTCCTCGGCCGCGGGCGCCGCTTCGGCCGCAGCCGCCGCAGGCGCCGCCGAGACGGCCGCAGCCGCCGCCGAGACGCCGAACGCCTCCTCGATCATCTTGACCAGCTCGGCCGCCTCAAGCAGGCTCTTCTCTTTCAGAGCGTCAACGATTTCCTGGTTCGAAAGTGCCATGATGATTTCAACTCCTCCTCAAAGGGTTCTAGTGTTGCTGTCCGTTTGCTGTTCGCAGCAGGAGAACCCACGGGACGCCCGTCGCGGCCTGTTGCATCCAGACCCCGCCCGGCGTCCGAGCCGTCAAAGGCGACCTGACAAATCGCCCCGCTCGTTTTCCGCGTCCGGCTGACGTTTCAATTGCGGATTGCGGATTATGGATTGCCGATTGATGAGAGCGTTGCTGTCTTTCAATCCGCAATCCGAAATCCGCAATCAAAAATCCTAAGCCTCGCCCTTCGTTTCGCTCGCCTGCTTGACGACGATGGCGAGGTTGCGCGGGACGGCCGAGATGACCGTCGCGAGGCGCTGCGCCTGCGCGTTGATGAGGAACATAATCTTCGAGATCATGACCTCCTTCGACGGCAGCGTGGCGAGGGCCTCAACGTCCTTGAGCGCGACGACGCGCCCCTCGACGACGCCCGCCTTGAAGGTGAACACGTCCGGGTTGTCCTTGACGAACTTCGAGATCGCCTTCGACAAGTTGACGGGGTCGCCCTCGGCGAGCGCGAGCGCCGTGACGCCCTTGAAGTGCTCGGTCGCGCCCTCGAAGGGCGTGCCCGCGGCGGCCTTGCGCGCCAAAGTGTTCTTGACGACGGAGTAGCTGGCGCCCGCCTCCGCGAGGCGGCGGCGCAACTCCTGGTCCTTCGCAACGGTCAACTTCGTGAAGCCGACCAGCATCCCGGCGGACGCCGCCTGAAACTGCTGCGCGAGGGCTTCGAGGTTTTTCTGCTTCTGCTCTCTGGTCTTCATAAATCTCTTCTCGCCTCCCCTTTACCTGCTCGCGTAGACGGTCTCGTCCAGCAGAACGCCCGGACTCATGGTCGAGGCGAGATTCACCTTCTTCACGTACTTGCCCTTCGCGGTCGAGGGCTTGGCCTTGACGACCGCGTCGATGAGCACCTGCGCGTTCTCGCGCAGGCTGTCGGGCTCGAACGAGACCTTGCCGATGCCGACGTGGATGACGCCCGTCTTATCGACGCGGTACTCGACCTTGCCGGCCTTCGTCTCGCGCACGGCGGTCGCCACGTCGAAGGTGACGGTGCCGGTCTTCGGGTTGGGCATCAGGCCACGGGGGCCGAGCACCTTACCCAACTGGCCGACGAGGCGCATCATGTCGGGCGTCGCGATGACCGCGTCGAAGTCGAGCCAGCCGCCCTTGATGCGGGTGACCATCTCTTCGCCGCCGACAATGTCGGCGCCGGCCTCTTCGGCCTCCTTGACCTTCTCGCCCTGCGCGATGACGAGCACGCGCACCGTCTTGCCGACGCCGTGCGGCAGCACGACCGTGCCGCGCACCAACTGGTCGGCCTTACGCGGGTCAACGCCCAACCACATCGTCAACTCGACCGTCTCGTCGAACTTGCGGGCCGTGACCGCCGAGATTTCCCTGACCTTCGACAGCCCCTCGTCCAGGCTGTACTTGCGCCCCTCCTCGATCTTTTCGAGGGCGGCGCGGTACTTCTTGCCGTGCTTAGCCATTCCGAAATCCTCTGAGGTGCGAACGAAGCCGTCGAGGCTTCTCCCTCTCTGGAAGGATGAGGCGTGAACGATGAAGGATGAACTGTCTTACTATCTTCAGTTCAGCGTTCAGCGTTCAGCGTTCATCCTTCGATGTTCAGACCCATGTTGCGCGCCGTGCCCTCGATGGTCTTGATGGCCGATTCGAGGTTCGTCGTGTTGAGGTCTACCAGTTTGAGCTTGGCGATCTCCTCGATCTTGTCGCGGGAGATCGACCCGACCTTCTCCTTGTTCGGCTTGCCCGAGCCCTTGGAGACGCCGGCGGCCTTCTTCAGAAGGTCGGCGGCGGGCGGCGTCTTCGTCTCGAAGGTGAACGAGCGGTCGGCGTAGACCGTGATGACGACCGGCACCTTGAGGTCGGGGTCCATCTGCGCGGTCTTCGCGTTGAAAGCCTTGCAGAACTCCATGATGTTGACGCCGTGCTGGCCCAAGGCCGGCCCGATGGGCGGCGCGGGGTTCGCCTTCCCCGCCGGCACCTGCAACTTGATGTAACCCGTTATTTTCTTAGCCATGATTCTTTAAATATGAAGCTAAAAGCTTCCTTACTCGTCTTCGGTAAACGTCACCTTCTCCACGTCGAGGAAGTTAAGCTCCACCGGCGTCGAGCGCCCGAAGATGGTGACGACCACCTTGAGCGTGGACTTGTCGGAGTTGACCTCCTCGACCTTGCCCGTGAACGAGGCGAAGGGGCCGGACTTGATGCGGACGGTCTCGCCCGACGCGTACGTGAACTTCGGCTTCGGCTTCTCGGCCGCCTCGGTCACGTTGTGGACGATCTGGTTCACCTCGTCGGGCGTCAGGGGCGTCGGCGTCTGCCCACCGACGAAGCCCGTCACCTTCGGCGTGGACTTGATCAGGTGGAAGACGTTGTCGGGGATGTGCCCCCGGTCGTCGCACTCGATCTGGACGAGGACGTAGCCCGGGTAGAACATCCGCGACGACTCGACGCGCTTGTTGCCGCGCATCTCGACCACGGTCTCGGTCGGGACGAGCACCTCCGTGATCTCGGCCTGGAGGTCGGTGTCGCGCACCCGCGCCTTCAGGCTGTCGCGCACCTTCTTCTCGTGCCCCGAGTACGTGTGTAGGATGAACCACTGCTGCATGACTTCAAACTTCCTTAGGCGGCGCCGAAGAGCTTCGCCAACTGGTCGAGTAGGAACGTGAAGAGCTTGTCGATGCCGTAGAGGTACGTGGCGAAGAAGGCGACGGCCGCGATGGTGATGATGGTCGTGTTGCGGACCTGGACGGTCGTCGGCCAACTCGTCCGGCCGAGTTCCGCGCGCACGTCGCGCACGAACTTGCCCGCGCGCTCGAAGAAGCCATCGCGTTCGTGCTCGGCCTCCGCGCGCTCGCGCCGCGCCGGGCGCCCCTCCGGCCCCTCGCCAAACCTCGCCATGCGCGGGGCAGCCCCTGCCCCCGTCGCCGTCGCCGTCTCCGGCGAATCATCCGGCTCGTCATGGCTCGCAGTCATCTGTTCGTCCCCTCTCTTCGACACCTGTGACCTTTACTTCCCTTCCGGGCTCCTCTCAGAGCTAACAGGGGTACCAGGACTTGAACCCGGCCTTTCGGTTTTGGAGACCGACGTGCTAACCACTGACACTATACCCCTTCGCAAGACGTGAACCGTGGACCGCGAACCGTGACAAGCGAGGAACTGCTTTTATCTCGTCACGGTTGACGGCTCACCGTTTACGGCCTACTTCGTTTCCTTGTGTGCGCGGTGCAAGCGGCAGCGGCGGCAGAACTTCCTGAACTCCAGGCGTTCGGGCGTCGTCTTCTTGTTCTTGGTCGTGACGTAGTTGCGGCTCTTGCACTCGGTGCACTGCAACACAATGTTGTCGCGCGGCATAAGTTCAACCTCTATCTCTTAACTTACTACTGTCTCGGTCGGACGCCTCAAAGGCGACTTACTCGATGATGTCGGAGACGGTGCCGGCGCCCACGGTGCGCCCGCCCTCGCGGATCGCGAACCGCAAACCCTTCTCCAACGCGATCGGCGTGATCAACTCGATCTCCATCGCCACGTTATCCCCAGGCATCACCATCTCC
>DASVGG010000115.1:0-17391 GCA_036379655.1 Pyrinomonadaceae bacterium | reverse complement strand
TAAGTGTCGCATGACAGAATCCTTGATAAGTGACGAGTGACGGGTGACAAGTGACGAGCAAGAAGCACGCTTCTTGTCACCCGTCACTTGTCACTTGTCACTTCTATTCGTCGTCTTCGTCGTCCGCGTATTCGCTGAGGTCGATGTCCGAGCCGCCGGAGCCGGGGATCGGGTTACCCTGCTCGTCGAAGCTCATGCCGAAGTCGAGGCCCATCCCGTGCAGGATGTCCTTGATCTCGTTCAGAGACTTCTTGCCGAAGTTCTTCGTCGCCAGCATCTCGCGCTCCGACCGCTGCACGAGGTCGCGGATCGAGCGGATGTTGGCGTTCTTCAGGCAGTTGTACGAGCGCACCGAAAGCTCAAGCTCGTCCACCGAGCGGTCGAGCACGTCGTTGCGCGGCAGCGGCGGACGCTCGATGTTCTGGTAGGCGAACTCGTCGGTGTCCTCCTCGAAGTTGATGAAGATCTGCATGTGATCCTTGATCAGCTTCGCGGCGAGACCGATGGCGTCGTCCGGCTTGACCGAGCCGTCCGTCCAGACCTCGATGGTCAACTTGTCGAACTCGGTGTTCTGGCCCAAGCGCGCGGCCTCGACCGTGTAGTTGACCTTCTTGACCGGCGTGTGGACGGAGTCAATCGGGATGTACCCGAGCGACAAGTCCTCGTCGAAGTTGCGCTCGGCGGTGACGTAGCCACGGCCGCGCTTAAGGCGCATCTCGATGGTGAGCGAGCCGCCCTCGCTGACGGTCGCGATGTAGACGCCGGGGTCGAGTATCTCCACGTCGCCGTCGGCCTCGATGTCGGCCGAGGTCACCTCGCCCGCGCCGTCGCGGTGGATGGTGAGCGTCTTGGCCTCCGTGCCGTGGAGCTTGAACGGAATCTGCTTCAGGTTGAGGATAACGTCGGTCGCATCCTCGACCACGCCGCGGATGGAAGAGAACTCGTGCTCGACGCCCTCAATCTTGACGGCGGTGATGGCCGCGCCCTCAATCGAAGAGAGCAGCGCGCGGCGCAGTGAGTTACCGATGGTCGTGCCGAAGCCCCGCTCGAACGGCTGCGCGGAGAAGCGCCCGTAGCGCTCGGTCAGCGTCTCGCCCTCGACGGCGAGGCGGCGCGGCATCTGAAAACCCGTCCAGAGGCTGTGTTGATCCATTGCCATAGTCGTAAACCTTCGTATGAAAAGTGGCAACCAAATGCGTGTAGGCGACACGCGCCCGCGGCCTTACTTGAAAAGCCTCGGTGCGCGCGTCGCCGGTCGCTTCGCGTTACTTGCTGTAAAGCTCGACGATGAGCTGCTCGTTGATGGAGCGGTCCACGTCGTCGCGGACGGGCAGCGTCACAACGCGCGCGCTCATCTCGGCGCCGTCAGCCGGCACGATCCAGTTCGGGCGTCCGCGCCCGCCGGCCGTCTGCCACGCGCCCTCGACGTGGGCGTTGTTGCGGCTCGCTTCCTTGATGCTCACCACGTCGCCGCTCTTGACCTGGAACGACGGGATGTCGACCTTGCGCCCGTTGACCTCGACGTGCCCGTGGTTGACGAGCTGGCGCGCCTGGCGCCGCGAGGTGGCGAAGCCCGCGCGGTAGACCGCGTTGTCGAGCCGGCGCTCAAGCAGCGAGAGCAGGTTCTCGCCCGTGATGCCCTTCATGCGCGCCGCGCGCTCGAAGTAGTTGCGGAACTGCCCTTCGAGCACGAAGTAGATGCGCTTGACCTTCTGCTTCTCGCGGAGCTGGAGCCCGTAACCCTGCAACGCCTTGCCGCGCCGCATCGAGTTGCCGTGCTGCCCCGGCGGCTGCGTGCCGCGCTTCTCAATCGGGCACGACGGCTTGAAACAGCGGTCGCCCTTCAAAAACAGTTTCGCGCCTTCGCGGCGGCACAGACGGCACACCGCACTACGATACCTAGCCACTCTATTTTGCCTCCGGTCTAAATGTCAGACGGAAAAGTTTACAGACCGCGCGCCGACACGGCGTCCGGCCCTTCGTCCTTTAGGTCATATCAATTGCGGATTTCGGATGGCGGAATGCGGATTTGAAAGCAAAGCTCTTTTAATCCGCATTCCGCCATCCGAAATCCGCAATAAGCTAAACTCTGCGCCGCTTCGGCGGGCGGCAGCCGTTGTGGGGGATGGGCGTCGTGTCGCGGATGGTCGTGACGCGGATGCCGGCCGAGTTGATGGCGCGGATGGCCGACTCGCGGCCGCCGCCCGGTCCCTTGACGTGCACCTCGGCCTGCTGCATCCCGACCTCCTTGGCCTTGTTCGCGGCCTCGTAGGCGGCCTGCTGCGCGGCGAAGGGCGTCCCCTTGCGCGAGCCTCGGAAGCCGCGCGCGCCCGAAGAGGACTGCGCGACGAGGTTCCCCTCCGTGTCCGTGATCGAGATCAGCGTGTTGTTGAACGACGCCGAAATGTGCACGATCCCCACGGGGATGTTCTTCTTCTCCTTCTTGCGGAAGGTCTTCTTCTTGCCGGTTGTCGCTTTTGCCATGATGGAGCTTTGAGCTATTAGCTTTTGGCGGCCGAACCCTTACGGCCAAGCCACCCTGAATGTAAACTCGTGCCGCCGCCATCAGCCCGAAGCTAACAGCCAATAGCCAACGGCTAACAGCTTTCTTACTTCTTGCCCGGCGCCTTCTTCTTGGCGACCGTGGCGCGGCGCGGCCCCTTGCGGGTGCGCGCGTTGGTGTGGGTGCGCTGGCCCCGCACGGGCAGTCCGCGGCGGTGGCGCAGGCCGCGATAGCAGCCGATGTCCATCAGCCGCTTGATGTCCATCTGGACGCGCTTGCGGAGGTCGCCTTCGACCTCGCCCTGCGTCTCGATGACCTGGCGGATGCGGCCCAACTGCGCCTCGTCGAGGTCGCGCACGCGGAGGTCGGGGGCCACCTGCGCCTCCTGTAGGATGGAGGTCGCGCGCGAGCGCCCGATGCCGTAGATGTACGTCAGTCCGATCTCGATACGCTTGTTAACGGGTAGGTCAACGCCGACTACACGAGCCATTTCAGTTCAATCTCCGAGTAGAACAGTTTCAGATAATTTCAAATTTGGAATTTCAAATTTGAAATTCTTGAGTTACCCCTGACGCTGCTTGTGCTTGGGGTTGGTGCAGATCACGCGCACCACGCCCTTGCGGTGGATGACCTTGCAGTTGTCGCACATCTTCTTGACTGAAGCCCTAACCTTCATCTCACTTCACCCCTTCCGGCGCGCGCCGGGTCACTTGTAGCGGTACGTGATGCGCCCGCGATTCAGATCGTATGGCGAAAGCTCGACCAGCACCCGGTCGCCCGGCAGAATGCGTATGAAGTTCTTGCGCATCTTGCCCGAGACGTGCGCGAGCACCTGGTGCTTACTGTCTTCCAACTCGACGCGAAACATGGCGTTTGGCAGCGTCTCGACGACTTTTGCCATCACCTCTATCGCTTCTTCTTTCGCCATAGCCCTGTGCGTGTCTCTAGTTCAAAACCTGCCTAGGCTGGCAAACTGCGAATAATAACACACTTACCGCCCGCCTCCAAACCGCCGCGGGCTCTTCGGTCCTCTTTCAGGCGTTAGCCGTCTCGGCCTGCGGCTCGACGGGCTCCGCCTCGGCCACACGGGTCAAAATCTCAGGCCCTTCTTCAGTAACGGCGACCGTGTGTTCGACGTGCGCCGAGGGGCGGCCGTCGAGCGTGACGACCGTCCAGCCGTCCTTGAGCGTCTTGGTCTTGTGCGTGCCCATGTTGAGCATGGGCTCGATGGCGAAGACGTAGCCGGAACGTATTTTGATGCCCGTGCCCGGCTTTCCGTAGTTCGGAATCTGCGGGTCTTCGTGCATTTTTCTGCCGATGCCGTGGCCGACGTAGTCGCGCACGATGCCGTAGCCGTGCGCCTCCGCGAACTCCTGCACCGCCCAGCCGATGTCGCCCAGATGCTTGCCCGGCCAGCACTGGTTGATGGCGCGCTCAAGGCACTCCTCCGCGACGCGGATGAGCTTGAGGCGGTCTTCGTCCACGCGGCCGACGGGCACGGTGGTGGCCGTGTCGCCGACGAAGCCGCCGAGCGTGACCCCGCAGTCGAGCGAGAAGATGTCGCCCTCCTGAAGCACGTAGGCCGAGGGGAAGCCGTGGACGACCTGCTCGTTGACCGACGCGCAGATGGAGAAGGGGAAGCCGTGGTAGCCCTTGAAGGTCGGCAGGGCGCCGGCGTCGCGAATCATCTTCTCGGCCGCCATGTCGAGTTCAAGCGTGGTCACGCCGGGCTGCACCATCCGGCGCACCGCCTCGCGCACCTCGGCCACGAGCCGCCCGGCCGCCCGCATCTTCTCCAGTTCCCTCTTGGACTTTCCGATAATCAATTATTCAACACTCACTGCTTCTTCAACGTCCGCGTAGATCGCCTCGACATCGCGGGCGCCGTCCACGCGGCGGAGGCGGCCCGACTGCTCGTAGTATTCGAGCAGCGGCTGCGTCTGGCGCTCGTAGGTCTCAAGCCGCGTCTTGACCGTCTCGGGATAGTCGTCGGCGCGATGGTTGAGCTGCGCGTCGGGGTGGTTGTCGCAGACGCCCTCCACCTTCGGCGGCTTCGTGTAGACGTTGTAAATCTCGTTGCAGACCGGGCAGTTCCGGCGCCCGGTCGTGCGCTTCTCAAGGATGTCGAAGGGCACGTCCACCAGTACCGCGAGGAGCACGTGCCCCTGCTCCTTGGCGAGCCCTTCGAGCATCTCTGCCTGCGCGGTCGTGCGCGGGTAGCCGTCGAGGACGTAGCCGGCGCGGCAGTCCGGCTGCGACGTGCGCTCGCGCACGATGCGCATCGTCAGCTCATCCGGGACGAGCGTGCCCGCCTTCAGAATGGGGCGCAGCTCTTCGGCGAGCGGCGTCTCGGTCTTCAACAGCGAGCGGAACATGTCGCCGGTCGAAATCTGCGGCAGCCCCCTGCGCTCTTGCAGCAGACGCGCCTGCGTCCCCTTCCCCGCGCCCGGCGCACCCATGAGGACGATGATTTTCGACATGCTCGGAACGATGAACTCTGAACGCGGAACGATGAACTAGAAGCTTTTCAGTCCATCGTTCATCGTTCAGAGTTTCCCTCTATCCTCTGCGGCCGCGCAGGCGACTGCCGGGGCCGAAGAAGCCTTCGTAGTTGCGCATGACGAGTTGCGACTCGATTTGCGCGACGGTGTCCATGGCGACGCCGACCAGGATCAGGAGCGACGTGCCGCCGAAGTAGAACTGATAGCCCATGCCGTGCGGTATCCAGCCGAGGCCGGGCGTGCCGGTCACGAACTCCTCCACGCGGCCGCCGAAGAACGGCAGGCGCCCGACGTTGAAGCCCGAGAGCATCAACTGTGGGATGAAGGCGACGAGCGCGAGGTAGAGCGCGCCGACGGTCGTCAGCCTCGTCAAAATCGTGTTCAGGAACTCGGCCGTGTTCCTGCCGGGGCGGATGCCGGGGATGAAGCCGCCGTGCTTGCGCAGGTTGTCCGACACCTCTTCCACGTTGAAGATGATCGTGATGTAGAAGAAGGTGAACAGGACGATGAGCGTCAGGTAGATCAGCTCGTAGTAGGGGTCGCCGCCGTGGAAGCCCTGGAAGAAGCTGTGGACGTGGAAGCGCCAGTCCTGCACGTTCGGGTCGTACTGGACGAACTGCAAAATCGTCTGCGGGATGGCGAGCACCGACGAGGCGAAGATGACGGGGATGACGCCGCCCATGTTGAGCTTGATGGGCATGTGCGTCTGCTGCCCGCCGACGAGCTGGCGGCCGACGTGCCGCTTGGCGTAGGAGATGGGCACCTTGCGCCGGGCCGACTCGACGAAGACGACGAAGGCGATGAGGCCGATGAGCACGGCCGCCATCGCGATGACGCCGATGACGGCGAACGTGTCGCCGCTACGCAGCCGCTCGATGACCTGCGGCACGCCGCGCGTGGGCAGGCCGATGACGATGCCGGCGAAGATGAGCAAGCTGACGCCGTTGCCGACGCCGCGCTCGGTGATCTGCTCGCCGAGCCACATGACGAAGATGGTGCCCGTCGTCAGCGTCAGCATCGTCGTGATGATGAAGCCGAAACCCTCGGCGCCGACGCCGTTGGCCTGGAGCCAGCGCGAGACGATGAAGGTCTGGAACATGCACAGGACGACCGTGAGATACCGGTTGTACTGGTTGAGCTTCTGGCGCCCGGCCTCGCCCTCCTCCTGCAAACGCTTGAGCTGCGGGAAGACGGTCGTCATCAACTGCGTGATGATGGTCGCGGTGATGTAGGGCGTGACGCCCAACGCGAAGACCGAGATGGTCTGGAAGTTCCCGCCGGAGAAGAGGTCGAGCACGCCGAGGAGCGTGCTGCCCACCTCCTGCCAGACGCGGCGGAGCTGGTCGCGGTCGATGCCGGGCGCGGTGATGTGCGCGCCCAGGCGGTAGACGGCCAGCAGCCCGAGCGTAAACAGGATGCGCTTACGCAGGTCGGGCACGCTGAACATGTTGCGGACGGCGGCGAAGAACTTTTCCATGACTTTGTAGCTTTCGGCGGTCAGCCTTCGTTTGTAGTCTCAGTCCGAGCGGTCGTGCTTTCAGATATTAGCAAAGCCGGCCGCGAATGCTGAGCGCCGACAGCTTCTTTTAGCAAAACAACGCTGAAGACGCTTCGGGAGGGTGTTTGGCCCTCTGCGGCGTCCTCAGCGTCTGCTGTCCGTCGGCCTTGCGGCGGGTCGGCGCGCGCGCCGGCCTACTCGGAGACGGGCACGAGGGCGTCGGCCTTGTGATGCGGCGTGATGACGTTGACGGTGCCGCCCGCGGCCTCGATCTTCTGGCGCGCGCCCTTCGTGAAGCGGTGCGCCGAGACGGTGAGCGCCTTGGTGATGTCGCCCGTGCCGAGCACGACGATGTCGCGCTTGCCCTTGGCGATGACGCCGCGCTCGTGCATCGTCTCGGGCGTGATGGAGTCGCCCGCCTCGAAGCTGTTCTCAAGCGTGGCGAGCGTGACCTCGATCCACTGCTTCTTGAAGATGTTCGTGAAGCCGCGCTTGGGGAGGCGGCGCTGCAAGGGCATCTGGCCGCCCTCGAAGCCGACCTTGCCCGAGTAGCCCGAGCGTGACTTCTGACCCTTGTTGCCGCGCCCGGCCGTCTTGCCGAGCCCCGAGCCCGGGCCGCGCCCGACGCGCTTCTTCTTGTGCGTCGAGCCCGCGGCGGGCTTCAAATTATTCAGACCGATAGCCATTGTCAAACCTCAGTAAATAGTCAATGGTAAATGGTGAATGGTGAAGAGCGGTTACTGTCTACCACTCACCGTTTACTATTTACCTATTCGATTATCCGCAGGAGGTGCGGGACCTTCTGGACGATGCCGCGCATCGAGGCGGTATCGGGGCGCTCGAAAATCTGGTTGAGCTTCGTAAACCCGACGCTGCGCACGATCTCTTTCTGCGTCTTCGGGAAGCCGATGGCGCTCCGGTAGTACTGGATGCGAATCTTCCCGCCGTCTTCCTGCTGCTTATTCTCTTCCGCCATGTCTAACCTCTACAGTTCTTCGACCTGCTTGCCGCGCAGGCGCGCCACCTCGAACGGGTCCTTCATGTTCAGCAGCCCGTCGAAGGTCGCGCGGACGACGTTGTGCGGGTTGCCGGAGCCGAGCACCTTGGTGCGCACGTCGTGGACGCCCGCCGCCTGCATGACCGCGCGCACCGCTCCGCCCGCGATGACGCCCGTGCCCTCGGAGGCCGGCTTCATCAGGACGCGGCCGGCGCCGAACTCGCCGATGATGGGGTGCGGCAGCGTGTTCTTGATGAGCGGCACGCGGATCAGGTTCTTCTTGGCCGCCTCGATGGCCTTCTTGATGGCGACGGGGACTTCGCGCGCCTTGCCGGTGCCGAAGCCGACGTGGCCCTGCCCGTCGCCGACGACGACGAGCGCGGCGAACGAGAGGTTCTTGCCGCCCTTGACGACCTTCGTCACGCGGTTGATCTGGATGACCTGGTCGGTCAGGTCAAGCCCCTGCGATTGAATTCTCTGTCTCGGTTGTCGCATTGCTCACCTTTCGGAAACTGCTTAGGCCGCGGCCTCGGAGCCTTCCTCTGCCGCCTCTTCTTCACTCCGCTCGTTCTTGTTGAGCCCCGCCTCGCGCGCCGCGTCGGTCAACGCCTTGATGCGCCCGTGGAAGCGGAAGCCGCCGCGGTCGAAGACGACCTGCTCGACGCCGGCCGCAATCGCGCGCTCGGCAATCGCCCGGCCGACGCGCTGCGCGGCCTCGATGTTGCCGCCCGACGTGCCGCGCAAGTCCTTCTCGACCGTCGAGGCCGAGGCGATGGTGACGGCGCGCTCGTCGTCGATGACCTGCGCGTAGATGTGGTTGAGGCTGCGGAAGATCGCCAGGCGCGGACGCTCGGCGTTGCCGCGCACGCGGCGGCGGATGCGCGTGTGCACCGCCCTCCTGACCGCTGCTTTGTCTTTCTTTGCCATTTCCTTTTCGCTCCTTTAGCCGCCGCGCATGCCGACGCTTTAACCGTAGCGAGGGGTGATTCTCTTTGAGAACCGCGGCGCTAAACTTGAAAACTACTTCCCGGTCTTGCCCGGTTTGAGCTTGAGCTGCACGTCCGAGTAGCGCACGCCCTTGCCCTTGTAAGGGTCGGGCTTGCGCAGGCCGTGCATCTCGGCGGCAACCTGACCGAGCTTCTGCTTGTCTATCCCAGAGAGCGTCAGCGTCAACTGGTACTGCTGAATCGAAGCCTTCGACGCGACGCGCTCGCCCTTCGCCTCGATGCCTTCGGGCAGAGGGAACTCGATGGGGTGCGAGTAGCCCAGGGAGAAGACGATTTTGCGACCCTGGATGTCGGCCTTGTAGCCGACGCCGACCACGTCCATCTGCTTCGTGAAGCCCTCGGTCACGCCGACGACGGCGTTGTTGGCGAGCGCGCGGGCCAGGCCGTGGTTGGCGCGGAAGTCGTCCGACGCCCGCTCGGCCTGCAACGTCCCGTCTTCGAGCTTGAACGAGACGCCCTCGGGGATCGGCGTCCGCAGAGTCCCCTTCGGCCCCTTCACCTCAAGCTCGCGCGCCGCTTCGTTGATCGTCACCGTGACGGCCTTCGGGACCGCGATAATTTTCTTACCAATGCGAGACATAATAAAACCCTCGATTGATTCATCGGCTCATCGGTTCATTGATTCAATGCAGAAATGAACCGATGAAGCAATGAACAGATGGATCAATAAATCTCGGCCAGGACTTCGCCGCCGACGTTCTCGCGGCGGGCGCGCTTGCCCGACATGAGGCCGCGCGAGGTCGAGACGATGTTGACGCCGTAGCCGCCGAGCACCTTCGGGATTTCGGTCGCGCCCATGTAGACGCGCCTTCCGGGCGTCGAGACGCGCGAGAGGTGCGTGATGGAGGACGTGCCGCGCGCGTCGTAGCGCAGGAAGATGCGGATGGTGCGCTTGACGCCCTCGCCCTTCACGACGAAATTGTTGATGTAGCCCTCTTCCTTCAGGATGCGGGCGATCTCCAGCTTCAGCTTCGACGCCGGGATGTCCACGCGCGAATGCTTCGCCGCAATCGCGTTGCGCATCCTCGTCAGCATGTCGGCAATAGGATCAGTCATTACTCTTTGAACTCCACTTCAGTTCGGCAGGTTTCGGGCGCAAAGGCGCGGCCGACTGCTGCCGATGAAACACGTTGACTACCAGCTCGACTTGACGACGCCGGGGATTTGCCCCTGGAGCGCCAGCTCGCGGAAGCAGATGCGGCACAGCTTGAACTTGCGCAGGTAGCCGCGGGGGCGGCCGCAACGCTCGCAGCGCGTGTAGGCGCGCGACGAGAACTTCTGCGGTCGCTTCGCCTTCGCGATCATGGATTTCTTCGCCATCTGTTTTCTTCTCTCTCCTGCTTTACGGCCTTACTGGCGGAAGGGCATGCCGAGCGCCTTAAGGAGCGCACGCGCCTGCTCGTCGTCGCGCGCGGTGGTGACAATCGAGATGTTCATCCCGCGCGTCTTGTCCACCTTGTTGAAATCGATCTCGGGGAAGATGAGCTGGTCGCGGATGCCGAGCGTGTAGTTGCCGCGCCCGTCGAACGCCTTCGGGCTCACGCCGCGAAAGTCGCGCACGCGCGGCAGCGCCACGCTCACCAGACGGTCGAGGAACTCGTACATCCGGTCGCCCCTGAGCGTGACCATCGTGCCGATGGGCATGCCCTGGCGCAGCTTGAACGACGCGATGGACTTCTTGGCGCGCGTCGTGACGGGCTTCTGACCCGTGACGGCGCGAATCTCGTCCGCGCCCGTGTCCACGATCTTGGCGTTGGCGATGGCCTCGCCGAGCCCCATATTGATGACGATCTTCTCCAGGCGGGGGATCGCCATCGGGTTCTCGATGCCGAACTCCTTGGCGATGGCCGGAGCGATATCTTTCTGGTAACGCTCTTTCAGTCTGGCTGCCATTGTCTTAAAAACCTCCCCGCACCTTCCTCCCGGGTCTCGTCTTCCGAAAGACGTTTCCGGGGGTGCGGCCGCTTGTCACTATTTTTCCTTGTCGAGCACCTGGCCGCTGCCCGAGGCGACGCGCGCCTTCGTGCCGTCCTCGGCCACGTCGTAGCGCACGCGCGTGGGCTTGCCGTTGGCCGGGTCGATGAGCTGGACGTTCGAGATGTCCACGTAGGCTTCCCGCTCGATGATGCCGCCGGGCTTGTTGGCGCCGGGGTTGGGGCGCTGGTGGCGCTTGATGACGCCGACGCCCTCGACCTTGACCTTGCCCTCGGCGGGCTTCACGTCGAGGACGCGCCCGCGCTTACCCTTGTCGCGGCCGGCCATGACGACGACCTGGTCGCCCTTCTTCACCTTCGCCCGCTTGGTTCCCGTGTTTGCCATAACTCAAATCACCTCCGGCGCGAGCGAGACGATCTTCATGAAGTTGCGGTCGCGCAGCTCGCGCGCGACGGGGCCGAAGACGCGCGTCCCGATGGGGGTGTCGTCCGGCTTGATGAGCACGCACGCGTTCTGGTCGAAGCGGATGTAGGTGCCGTCCTTGCGGCGGACTTCCTTCACCGTGCGGACGACGACGGCGTTGTGCACCGTCCCCTTCTTCACCGCCCCGTCGGGGCTCGCTTCCTTGACCGTGACCTTAATCTTGTCGCCGAGGCTGGCCCGCGTCGCCTTCGTCGAGCCGCCGATGGTCTGGATCATCTCGACGCGCCGCGCGCCCGAGTTGTCCGCCACGTCCAGCGACGTTTGCATCTGGATTGCCATTTGCTCACTCCTGGAATTGATTCATTGGCTCATTGCTTCATTGAATCAATGAACCGATGAAACAATGAATCAATTACTTCTCCGCCTTCTGAATGATCTCGACGACGCGCCAGCGCTTGTGCGCGGAGAGGGGGCGGGTCTCGACGATGCGTACCTTGTCGCCGACGGTCGCGCCCTTCTCGTTGTGCGCCATGAACTTCGACGTGCGGCGGACGTAGCGGCGGTACTTCGGATGCTTGATGAGGCGGTCGACGCGCACGACGCATGTCTTCTCCATCTTGTCCGACGCCACGACGCCGATCTTCTCGGCGCGGCGGCTCGTGCGCTTCGCCTCGCTGCCCGTCGCGTCGCCGGCCTGCGCGTCCACGCCCGAGGCCAAAGACTGCGCCAACGTCTGCCCCGACTCGGTCGCCTCGGCGGCCGCTTCGGGCGCGTCCGTCGTCACTGCTTCTTTGCTGTTCTCTTCTGCCATCTCGAACCTCTTCCTACTACTTCGCCGCCTGCTCCTGCTGCCGCGCGCGCATTAAAGTCCGGACGCGGGCGAGCGTCTTCTTCTCGCGGCGGACGGTCTTGACGGCGTCCACCTCGCCGAGCGCGAGCTTGAAGTTGAGGCGGAAGAGCGACTCCTTGAGCCGCGCGGCCTCTTCCTTCAGGTCGGCGTCCGACATGTTGTTCAGGCGCTCCAAATCTTCACGTTTCTTCATCGCTTAAACCGCGCCCCCTTCCTGCTCGACCCGCGAGACGAACTTGCACTTGATCGGCAGCTTCTGCGCGGCGAGGCGCATCGCCTCGCGCGCCATCTCCTCCGACACGCCCTCGATCTCGTAGAGGATGCGGCCGGGCTTCACCACGGCGACCCAGTGGTCGGGCGCGCCCTTGCCCTTGCCCATGCGGGTCTCGGCGGGCTTCTTGGTGATGGGCTTGTCGGGGAACATCCGAATCCAGATTTTGCCGCCGCGCTTGACGTGGCGCGTCATCGCGATACGCGCGGCCTCAATCTGCCTATCCGTAATCCAGCCCGGCTCCAACGTCTTCAGGCCGTACTCACCGAAGCTGATCTCGGCGCCGCGCTGGGCCGTGCCCGTCATGCGCCCCTTCATCTGCTTCCGGTGCTTTACCTTCTTCGGCATCAACATGATGTTTCGCTCCGCTTGTTACGGTCTTACTTATCTCCTACCGCCGCCGCCGGGGCCGCGTCCGCGTCCGCCGCCGGGGCCGCCCGGCCCGCGCCCACGGTCGCCGCGCGGGCGGTCGCCGCCGCCGTCCTCGCGGTCACGGCGGGGCCTGCGCCCGTCGCCGCGCTCGGGGCGGGGCTCGTTGATGGGGTCGGGCTGCGTGCCGCGCGCCATCGCCGCCTTGGGGTCGAGAATCTCGCCGCGATAAATCCAGCACTTGACGCCGATGACGCCGAAGGTCGTGTGCGCCTCGGCGAAGCCGTAGTCAACGTCGGCGCGCAGGGTGTGCAGCGGCAGACGCCCTTGGAGGTGCCATTCGGTGCGCGCGATCTCGGCGCCGTTGAGGCGGCCGGCGACCTTGACCTTGATGCCCTGCCCGCCGAAGCGCAGCGTCTCTTCCACGGTCTTGCGCATGGCGCGGCGGAAGGCGATGCGCTTCTCAAGCTGCGCGGCGATCTTCTCGGCCTGCAACTGCGCGTTGAGCTCGGGCTTGTGAATCTCCTGGATGGAGACGAGCACTTCCTTGCCCGTGCGCGCGGCGATGTCGGCCTTGAGCTTGTCGATCTCGGCGCCCTTGCGGCCGATGATGATGCCCGGGCGCGAGGTGTAGATGATGAGCTTGAGGCGGTTGGCCGCGCGCTCCACGTCCACGTGCGAGACGCCCGCGCCGGCGAACCGGCCCTTCATCTGCGCCTTGAGCTTCAAGTCTTCGAGGAGGTAATCGCCGAACTGCTTCTTCGCGAACCAGTGCGAGTGCCAGTCCTTGTTGTAGCCGAGGCGAAAGCCGTACGGATGAACTTTCTGACCCACAATCTTCTCCTAAGCTTCTATTCCTGAGACGCGGACTCTTCCGCCGTCGCCGTTTCGGCCGGAGCCGCTTCCGCCTTCGAGGCGCGCTTCGACTCGGTCTTCTGCGCGCCGCCCTTCGCGCCCGCGCCCTTACCCTTCGGCGCGGCCTCGGCGACCGCCTTCGCGGTCTTGCCCTTGGCGGCCGGCGCCTCCTCCTGCCCGGTCGAGACCTGCACGGTCACGTGGCAGAAGTGGCGCTGCTCGCGGTAGGCGCGCCCCTGCGGGGCGGGGCGGACGCGGCGGCGGTGCTTGGTCGGCCCCATGTCCACGAAGGCCGTCTTGACGAAGAGGTCGTCCGGGTCCACCGCGACGTTCTGCCGCTCGGCCTTCTCGGTCGCGTTGGCGATGGCCGAGCGCAGGCACTTCTCGATGTGGCCGGCGGCGCGCTTGTTGGTGAACTGAAGGATCGCCAACGCCTCGCCCACGCGCTTGCCGCGAATCATGTCAACGACGAGCCGCGCCTTCTGCGCCGACCCGCGGAGGTATTTTGCACTCGCTATCGCTTCCATCTCTTAACCTCTAACGATGAACTCTGAACTCTGAACGATGAACTGTTTTTACTTCAGCGTTCATCGTTCCCGGTTCAGCGTTACCTTGCCGGCTTCGAAGACTTCTCCGCCTTCGTGCCCGCGTGCCCCTTGAAGGTGCGCGTCGGGGCGAACTCGCCGAGCTTGTGGCCGACCATGTTCTCCGTCACGTAGACGGGGATGTGGCGCTTGCCGTTGTGGACGCCGAAGGTCAGGCCGACGAAGTCGGGCGTGATGGTCGAGCGGCGCGACCACGTCTTAATGGCCGGCGGACGCGCGGCGCCCGAGCGCACCTCCTCGACCTTCTTCTCCAGGTGCCTGTCGATGAACGGCCCTTTTTTGACTGAACGTGCCATCTCTTCCCTCTATCCTTAAAAGTCCTACTTCACGCGGCGGTCGCGGACGATCATGTGCGAGGTGCGCTTGTTCTTGCGCGTCTTGTAGCCGCGCGTCGGCTGGCCCCACGGCGTGACCGGGTGACGGCCGCCCGAGGTCTTGCCCTCGCCGCCGCCGTGCGGGTGGTCCACTGGGTTCATCGCGACGCCGCGCACCGAAGGCCGGATGCCCTTCCAGCGCGAACGCCCGGCCTTGCCGTACGAGACGTTCTCGTGCTCGACGTTGCCGACCTGCCCGACGGTCGCGTAGCAGACGACGGGGACGCGCCGCACCTCGCCCGAAGGCATGCGAACCTGCGCGTGGTCGCCTTCCTTCGCGACGAGCTGCGCGAAGCCGCCGGCCGAGCGCACGAGCTGGCCGCCCTTGCCGGGGCGCAGCTCGATGTTGTGAATCTGCGTACCGAGCGGGATGTTCCGAATCGGCAGCGCGTTCCCCGGCAGGATGTCTGCCTCGGGGCCGCTCATGATGGTCTTGCCGACCTCCAGCCCGACCGGCGAGAGGATGTAACGCTTCTCGCCGTCGAGGTAGGTGATGAGCGCGATGTGCGCCGAGCGGTTCGGGTCGTACTCGATCTGCGTGACGCGGCCGGGCACGCCCGCCTTGTCGCGCTTGAAGTCGATGATGCGGTAGTGGCGCTTGTGGCCGCCGCCGCGCCGACGCACGGTGATGTGGCCGTCATTGTTGCGCCCCGAAATGCGCTTCTTCGGCTCCAGCAGCGACCTCTCGGGCTCGGCGCCCGGCGTCAACTCGTCGCGCGTCAGGTACGTCTGGTACCGGCGCGACGGCGATGTCGGTGTCAGTTTCTTGATGCCCATAATCTTATTTACCCATTGTCCGATTTGTTCATTGAATCAATGAGCAAATCAATCAATGAATCAATCCTAGATATTCTCGCCGTAGTCGAACGGCGCCTGGCCCGACTTGAGCGTGACGTAGGCTTTCTTCCAGGAGGGCTTGCGCCCCTCGAAGCGGCCGCGCCGCGCCTTCTTGCCCATGTAGTTGATGGTGCGCACCGTGTCCACCTGGACGTTGAAGATGCGCTCGACGGCCGACTTGATCTCCGGCTTCGTCGCCTTCACGTCCACGCGGAAGGTGAGGAGCTGGCGGCCGTCCTGCGACTCCTCCTTGGCGACGAGCGCCTTCTCGGTGATGACCGGCGCCTTGATAACGTCCCAGATCGTTCGCATCTTCTTACGCCGCCTCCTCTTCCTGCGTGTTCTCCTCGGCCTCGCCCTCGGCGGCGGCCGAAGCCTTCCGCGCCGGGTCGAGCTGCGCCTGCAAAGTCTCGACGGCCGAGCGCGTCAGCACGAGCTTCTCGTGGTAGAGCACGTCGTAGATGTTGACGCCGTAGGCGCCGACGACCTTCGCCGACTTCACGTTGCGCGAGGCGAGCACGAGGTTGTCGTTGTCGATGTTATCGACGACCAACGTCTTCCCTTCGAGCCCGAGCGCGGCCAGAGCCCCGATGAACTCCTTCGTCTTCGGCTGGCCGAAGACCAGCTCCTCGACGACGATGAGGTTCCCCTCGCGCAGCCGCTCGGAGAGGGCCGAGCGCAGAGCGCCGCGACGCATCTTCTTCGGCAGCGGCTGCGACCAGTCGCGCGCCTGCGGCCCGTGGACGTTGCCGCCGCCCTTCCACAGCGGCGAGCGGATCGACGCGATGCGCGCCCGTCCCGTGCCCTTCTGCTTCCAGAGCTTCTTGCCCGAGCCGGACACGTCGCCACGGGTCTTCGTCCCCACGGTCCCCTGCCGGGCGTTGGCGAGGTGTGCCTTCACGGCCGTGTGGATCAGCGACTCGTTCAGCTCGGCGCCGAAGACGGCGTCCGACAGTTCGAGGTCGCCGACCTCTTCGTTCTTCAGGTTGCGCACCTTAACGGTAGGCATTTGATCTACTCCATTGACGATTGATTCATTTGTTCATTGATTCAATGAACCGATGACTCAACCACTCACTTCTTCACTGACTTCTTGACGATGACGACGCTGCCGTTGGCGCCGGGCACCGAGCCGCGCACCATGAGCAGGTTGTTCTCCACGTCCACGCGCGCGACGGTCAGGCCCTTGAGCGTGACGCGGGCGTCGCCCATGTGGCCCGACGAGCGCGTGCCCTTGATGACGCGCGAGGGGTAGGCCGACTGGCCGATGGAGCCGGGCTTGCGCACGTTCATCGAGCCGTGCGACTCGGGGCCACGGTTGAAGTGGTGGCGCTTGATGGTGCCCTGAAAGCCGCGCCCCTTCGACTTGCCCACCAACTCAATCGAGTCGCCCTCGGCGAACTGGTCAACGAGCACCTTGTCGCCGACGTTGACCTCGGCGCCGTTCTCGGCGTCGAGACGCAGTTCCTTGAGGACGCGCGTCGGGGGCGTGCCCGCGCCCGTCTTCTCGAAGTGGCCCTGCATCGGCTTGGTCACGTTCTTGAGCTTGACGGGGCGGTCTTCGACCAGACCGAGCTGGACGGCGTCGTAGCCGTCGCGGCCCGCCGCCGACTTCTTCTGCACGACGACGCACGGCCCCGCCTTAATCACGGTCACGGGCGTCACCGTCCCGTCCGCCGCGAAGAGCTGCGTCATCCCGACCTTCTTACCGATGATTCCGTTAATCATCACAACAACCTCTCGTTAACCGTAACCCGTGAGCCGTGACAGGAGAGAACCTGTGCTGCCTCGTCACGGTTTACCGTTCACCATTTACGGTCTTTAGCTACGGCCGAACGCCTTGATCTCGACATCGACGCCCGCGGGCAGGTCGAGCTTCATGAGCGCGTCCACGGTCTGCGGCGTCGGGTCGAGGATGTCCATCAGACGCTTGTGCGTGCGGATCTCGAACTGCTCGCGCGACTTCTTATCGACGTGGGGCGAGCGCAGGACCGTCCACTTGTTCTTGGAGGTGGGGAGCGGGATGGGACCCGCGACGCGCGCGCCCGTGCGCTTGGCCGTCTCGACGATCTCCGACGTGGACTGGTCGAGCACGCGGTGGTCGTACGCCTTGAGCCTGATTCTGATCTTCTCGTTCAGCATGTCTTTCTTTCAGCCTTCAGCGGTCAGCTTTCAGACCAAGGCCCCCGGCTGTTTCTCACGGCCGGGGGCCGTCTGACTTCAACTACTCGATGATGTCGGAGACGGTGCCGGCGCCCACGGTGCGCCCGCCCTCGCGGATCGCGAACCGCAAACCCTTCTCCAACGCGATCGGCGTGATCAACTCGATCTCCATCGCCACGTTATCCCCAGGCATCACCATCTCC
>DASVGG010000114.1:0-72341 GCA_036379655.1 Pyrinomonadaceae bacterium | reverse complement strand
TGCTAAATATCCCGTAGGCGCCGATGAGGCGGGCCATGTTCTGGAGGTTGGCGGGCGCGAGGAAGCGCGGGTTCAGGACCGCCACGACCACGCAGAGGAGCACGAGCAGCAGGAACGTCCCCAGTTCTTTCTTCATCGAGTTTTCTCTCGGAGGGAAGCGGTTAACAGGCACGCGGCGGCCTGCGCGCAATCGAAGCGCGCGAAGTCCGCCACGGGGGACTGTCAAACAGAAAACTGTAACTCTTGATACGTGCCTTCTACTGTAACTCCGCCCATTTTGCAAGCGAGGCGGGCGCGGCCGGACACGTTGTAAGGAAAACGATGAACGATGAACGATGAACGATGAACTGAAGACAGACGGTTTTCAGTTCATCGTTCATCGTTCATCGTTCATCGTTTTAAGCTTTTTCTAACGCCCGACGACGCGTGCCAGAAACTCGTCGGCCGCGACCTCGACCGCGCCGCCGAGCCCCGCGCCCGTCGGCTCGCCGGGTTCGACCAACCAGCCCGAGATGCGCCCGGCCATGCTCTGCCCGACCGCCTCCTGCAAAGGCCCGCTCAGAAACTTCCAGCCGTAGACCAGGCGCCCGCTCACGATGACCCTCGACACCCCGAGCCCCGTGATGACGTTCGCGATGCCGATGCCGAGGTACTCGCCCTGCCGCTCCAGAGTCCTCTGCGCGCGCAACTCGCCGCCCTCGGCCCGCGCCACTATCTCGACGAAGCGCGGCGGCGCCTGACCGCCCAACTGCACGCGGTCGCCCGCGTACAGAGACGAAGCCGCCGACGCCGACGCGTACATCTCCCAGCACCCACGGTTGCCGCACCGGCACGGCTTGCCGCCCGCGACGATGGTCATGTGGCCGAACTCGCCCGCCAGCCCCTCGCCGCCGCCCGTGCCGCGATAGACCTCGCCGCCCAACACGAGCCCGACGCCGATGCCCGTCCCACTCCTCACCAGAGCGAAGTTCGCCGTCGGCGCCTCCGACCCGTTGCCCAGGCGCAGCCGTGTCTCGTACAACGCGGCCGCCGTCGCGTCGTTCTCGACGACGACCGGCACCGACGCGCCTCCTTCGACGCCGCACGGCTTCACGCTCAGAGCCTGCGCCACGTCCACGCCGCGCCATCCCAAATGCGGCGCGTAGAGCATCCGCCTCCGCTCCGCGTCGGTCGGCCCCGGCACGCTCACGCCGATGACCTTCAACTCCCGCCCCGGCACCTTCGCGCACAGCCGCTTGATGGAGGCGCGCATCAACGCTAAAGCTTCGTTCGGTTCGGCGGGCGTCTCGAACTCCTCCTCGCCGAACCTCTCGCCCGCGAGCGTCGCCAGTCCAACAGTCGTATGACGCACGCCGACGCTCACGCCGACGAAGAACTCTTTCAAGTCTCCGAACGAGAGCGCGACCGGCGGCCGTCCCGACGTGCGCGCGACGCCCGCGCCCAAGACCTCCTGCTCTTCGCGCAACACCCCTTCGGCCAGCAGCGGCTTGACGACCTCCGTCACGGTGCTCCGGTTGACGCCCAACCGCCGCGCTATCTCGACGCGCGGGATGGGCTGCGCCGCGCGCACGAGCCGCAGGATCATGCGCGACGCGCCCACCGTCGCCGTCGGCCCCTGGGCCGTGGCCGGCGCATCTTCCGCCAGGGCGACGGCCGCGCCGTTACCGTTTGACCGCGCGCCGTTGTCGCTCCTGTAGACCGGCGACGCGGCGACGCTCGTCTTGCGCATCGCCAGCGCGCGCCCGGCCGCGTCCGGCACGAAACCCAGTTCTCTTATCGCAACTTCGACGCGCTCGCGCGTCTCGCGCGTGGTGCGTCGCGTCTGATTGATGACGTGCGAGACGGTCGCCGTCGAAACACCCGCCAGCACCGCCACATCTCTTAAAGTCGGCACGAATCCCCCACCCTTCCCGGCTCGTTTACTCCGGCCGCGAGGCCGCCCGGACGGCTCTTTAAAAACACGAATCCCTGTCGTCCGGGCCTGCTCAAACCAACCTCCGGGCGACGTGATAAGCACTTTTTATTCGCCCATAAATTAAACTAACAGAACTACTTACAAATTCTAGCATGGATTTAACCGATTTACTCTATCATCTCGTCCGTCCCCTTCTCGCTGGACTAAGATTTAACTAAGCCGTAACCTTTCCGACGAATCCAGAGCCGTGGGAGCCGTTTATGACGACCGTATCTTACAGACGCGTTACAGCGTGCCTCGCGTTCGCCTGCGCGCTTCTCGCGTGCGCCGCGAGCGTGCGCGCGCAAGGCACGACTGAACGTTCGAGCCCGACCGCTCTCAAGTTCGACTTCGGCCCCGGCAAGGTCAAAGACGGCTACCGTCAAGTCATCCCGACGACCCTCTACACGAAGGAACTCGGGTACGGCTTCGAGCCCGGCGCGCAGGTCGTGTGCGAGGACCGAGGCGGCGACGCGCTACGCGGAGACTTCTGCACTTCTCCGGCGCCCTTCTACTTCTCCGTCGCGCTGCCCGAAGGCAACTACGACGTGACCGTCACCTTCGGCGAACGCGCGGGCGAGTCCGTCTCGACGGTCAAGGCAGAGCTGCGCCGCCTCATGCTCGAAGAGGTGCGCACCGCGCGCGGGCGCTTCGAGACGCGCACCTTCACCGTCAACATCCGCACGCCTCAGATTCCGGACGGCACGCAGGTCAAGCTCAAAGACCGCGAGCGGACGATGGAGGCTTGGGCCTGGGACGAAAAGCTCACGCTCGAATTCAACAACGCGCGACCCGTCGTCGCCGCGATTGAGATTAAGAGGAACGAACGCGCCCCAACTCTCTTCCTCATCGGCGACTCGACCGTCTGCGACCAGCCGCGCGAGCCCTACAACAGTTGGGGTCAGATGCTCACGCGTTTCTTCAAAAACGGCCTCGCGGTCGCAAATCACGCCGAATCTGGCGAATCTCTGCGCAGTTCGGCGGGCGCGCGCCGGCTCGACAAGGTCTTGAGTTTGATTAAGCCCGGCGACTACCTCTTCATACAGTTCGGCCACAACGACGAGAAGGAGAAGGGCGAAGGCGTCGGCCCGTTCACGACCTACAAGGCTTCGCTCACACGCTACACCGAAGAGGCGCGCAAGCGCGGCGCGACGGTCGTCCTCATCACCCCGATGCAGCGCCGCACGTTCGACGCGGCGGGTAAGATCACGGACTCGCACGGCGACTACGACGACGCCGTCCGGCAGGCCGCGAAGGAGTTGGGCGCGCCCCTCATCGACCTCCACGCGATGAGCAAGCCCTTCTACGAAGCACTCGGGCCGGAAGAGTCGAAGAAGGCTTTCGCCCCCAACGACGGCACGCACCACAACAACTACGGCAGCTATCAACTCGCGCGCGCGGTCGTCGAAGGCATCAGGTCGAACCGCCTCGCGCTCGTCAAGTATCTGGCCGACGACCTGCGCCCGTTCGACCCCGCGCGCCCCGACCCGCTCGCCTCCTTCAAACTCCCCCCGAGCCCGCTCGCGACCGAGACGAAGCCCCTCGGCAATTAAGAAGTGATGAATGATGAACGATGAGTGATGAGTGAAGGCACGTTGACTTCCCTCTTATCACTTATCGCTCATCACTCATCACTTCCACTTCGCATTCCGGGACGATTCGGTTTAGAATCGGAGTTCCCAGAGCAATAGCCTGCGCAGCACTGTCGGGCGAGAAGGCCCCTTAGGCGTCCGCAGTGTGAGCGCCCGGTAAACCGCTTTACCTGTGAAAATCTTCGGGAGAACCGTTCGCATGCTCTCCTTCGTCCGGAAGAGAAACGCTTACGTCACCGCCTCGCTCGTCGCGCTGCTGCTCGTCGCGCTCTGTTCGGGCGCGGAGGTGCGCGCCGATGTCTCGCTGCCCGACGTGCTCTCCGACTCGATGGTCTTGCAGCGCGATGTGCGCGTGCCCGTGTGGGGGCGGGCCGAGCCGGGCGAGTCCGTCGCGGTCAGCTTCGCGGGTCAGACGAAGAAGACGACGGCCGGCGCCGACGGCCGCTGGCGCGTGTGGCTCGACCCTCTGCGCGCCAACGCGACGCCACGGGTGTTGACCGTCAACGGCAAAAACAAGATTGAGTTGAAGGACGTGCTCGTCGGCGAGGTGTGGCTCGTCTCGGGTCAGTCGAACATGCAGTTCACGCTGGCCGAGACGCGCGAGGCGAAGGAAGCAATCGCCGCCGCGAGCCACCCGAACATACGTCTCTTCAACGTCAGCCGTCAGGTTGCCTTCAAGCACAAGCCGCCGCCGCTCGCCGTGTGGCGCGCGACGACGCCCGAGTCAATCAGGGACTTCTCCGCCGCCGGCTACTACTTCGCCGTCGAGATACAGAAAGAACTCGGCGTCCCCGTCGGCGTCATCAACTCCTCTTACGGCGGCTCGCAGGCAGAGGCTTGGACGCCGGTCGAGTACCTCAACGCCAACCCGGAACTGAAGGCCACGGTCGAGCGCACGAAAATCTGGGACGAGGAGCGTCCGCGCGTGAAGGTCGAGTACGACGCGCAGATCAAGCATTGGCGCGAGGAGGCCGACAAGGCGAAGGCGGCGGGCGCGCGCCCCTCGCCCTCGCCGCCGGTGCCGGACGCGCTGCGCGAGTACCGCGTCGCCTCGTCCATCTACGACGGCACGATCGAGCCGCTCATTCCCTTCACCGTCCGGGGCGCCTTCTGGTATCAGGGCGAGTCGAACGAGGCGCGCGCGGAGCAGTACGGGATGCTTCTCCCGACGATGATTCGCGCGTGGCGCGAACGTTGGGGTCAGGGCGATTTCCCCTTCGGCATCGTCCAACTCCCAAACTACCGCGACCCGAAGCCAGAGCCCGCCGACGAAGCCTGGAGTCACATCCGCGAGGCGCAGCGGCGCACGGCCCTTTCGACGAAGAACGCGGGCCTCATCGTCACCATCGACGTGGGCGAGGCGCGCGACATACACCCGAAGAACAAGCTCGACGTGGGCCGCCGCATGGCGCGCTGGGCGCTCGCGGACGTGTACGGACGACGGATGACCGCGACGGGGCCGATGTTGAGCAGGATGAAGGTCGTCGGGTCGAAGATCGTCCTCACGTTCGGAGACGTGGGGGCGGGGTTGAAGATTCGCGACGGAGACAAGTTGCAGGAGTTCGCCGTCGCGGGCGAAGACCGCAAGTGGCATTGGGCGGAGGCGCGCATCGCCGGTAAGGACAAAGTTGAGGTCTGGTCAACGGACGTAACGCGCCCGGTCGCCGCGCGCTACGCCTTCAACAACAACCCGCGTCGGCCGAACCTGACGAACGACACGGGCCTGCCGGCCGCGCCCTTCCGCACGGACGACTGGCCCGACCCGACCGCAGGCAAACGTTGAAGGGTCGTTAAGTTGTTTGAGGGAGCACATGCGTCAACTGATAAAGAACCCGAGGGCCTTCATCTTCGCTTTACTCGTCGTCTGCCTGTCTCCTCTTATTTGTGCCGCGCAGACGGGCGAGTTGGCGCCGCTGCCGACGCCGCCCGTGCAGCGCCCGGCGAACCCTTCGCTCCCGACGCTCTTCGTCGTCGGCGACTCGACGGCCAACAACAACGCGAACGGCGGCAAGGGCTGGGGCGACCCGTTCGTCGCCTTCTTCGACACGACGAAGATCAACGTCCTCAACCGCGCGCGCGCCGGCCGGAGCAGCCGGACGTTTTTGACCGAAGGGCTTTGGGAGAAGGTCTTGCAGGACTTGAAAGCGGGCGACTTCGTGCTCATACAGTTCGGCCACAACGACGGCGGGCCGCTCGACACGGGGCGCGCGCGCGGCTCTTTGCCGGGCCTCGGCGAAGAGACAAAAGAGGTGACGAAACCTGACGGCACAAAGGAGGTCGTCCACACCTTCGGCTGGTACAACCGCAAGTTCATAGCGGACGTGAAGGCGAAGGGCGCGACGCCCATCGTCCTCTCGCTCACCGTGCGCAACATCTGGAAGGACGGCAAGGTCGAGCGCGGCTCCGGCAAGTTTCGACAGTGGGCCGAGGAGGTGGCGCGCGCCGAGGGCGTCCAGTTCGTCGATGTCACGAGCATCGTCGCGGACAAGTATGAAGCGTTGGGCGAGGAGAAGGTCAGGTTGCTCTTCGGCCCCGACCACACGCACACGAGTCCGGCCGGCGCCGAGTTCAACGCCACGGCCGTCGTCGCGGGCCTGAAGAGTCTGAAGGGCAACCCGTTCAAAAAATATTTCTCGCAGCGGGCGAACGAGGTCGCCGCCTCAAGGTCCGCGCAGTTGAAGTGAGATGACTGACGTTACAACGTCCAAGCTCCGAGCAAGCATGATGACGACGTGCGTTGTCGTCGTCCTTCTCTTATCAGCGCACCCCTTCCCCGCGCGCGCGCAGAGGCAGATGGAGGCGCTCGGGCGCGGCGTGGTCGCGGTTCGGCAGACGGACGGGCGCGTGTGGGTTGGGTGGCGGTTGCTTGGAACCGACCCGGACTCGCTCGCCTTCAACCTCTACCGCTCGACCGACAAAGGGAGCGCGGTCAAGCTCAACGACAAGCCGCTTTCAGGCCCTACCAACTTCATCGACGAGAAGGCCGACGCGTCGAAGTCTAACTCGTACTTCGTCCGTCCAATCCTGAAGGGCAAGGAGGGCGGGCCGAGCGCGGCGTTCACCCTTCCAGCCAACACGCCCGCGCGGCAGTACCTCTCGATACCCTTGCGGACGCCGAAGGGCTACGCGCCGGGCGACGCGGCGGCCGGCGACCTCGACGGCGACGGCGAGTACGAGTTGGTCGTCCACATGGAAGGGGTCGTGTCAGGCGGCAACAACGGCGGCATGGGCACCGCGACCGAGCCCATCCTTCACGCATACAAACTCGACGGCACGCTCCTCTGGGCGATCAACCTCGGCCGCAACATCCGCGAGAGTTCACATCACACGCAGTTCATGGTCTACGACCTCGACGGCGACGGCCGCGCCGAGGTCGCCTGCAAGACCGCCGACGGCACGGTTGACGGCCGAGGCAAAGTCATCGGCGACCCGAAGGCCGACTGGCGCAACCCGGCGGGCACCTTCGCCGTGTGGCGGCGTATCGGATCGAACCACGAGTTCAGGCACGACACCTCCGGCTACGTCCTCTCCGGCCCCGAGTACCTGACGGTCTTCGACGGGCTCACGGGCGCGGCCCTCGCCACGACGAACTTCATCCCGGCGCGCCACCCCGCAAAGCACAACCCGACGCCCGACGAGTTGACCGCCGTCTGGGGCGACGGCTACGGCAACCGCGTTGACCGCTTCCTCGCCTGCGTCGCCTATCTTGACGGCAAGCGCCCGAGCCTCGTCATGGCGCGCGGCTACTACACGCGCACGGTGCTGACGGCGTGGAACTGGCGCGGCGGGAAACTATCAAAGGTCTGGACGTTCGACAGCGAGGACGGCACGCCCGGCAACAAGGCTTTCGGCGGTCAGGGCAACCACAACATCTCCGTCGGCGACGTTGACGACGACGGCCGCGACGAGATCGTCTACGGCGCGATGGTCGTTGACGACAACGGGAAGGGTCTCTATTCGACCGGCCTCGGACACGGCGACGCGATGCACCTCTCGGACCTCGACCCGGAACATCCGGGGCTCGAAGTCTTCGACATACAGGAGCGATTCGACGACGCGGGCGCGCACTTCCGCGACGCGCGCACGGGGAAGATTCTGTGGAAGAAGCCGTCGGTCAAGGCTGGCGCCGACGGCGAGGGGCCGGGGCGCGGCCTGTGTCTCGACATCGACCCACGGCACACGGGCTTCGAGTGCTGGGTGCGCGGCGCGGAGATCATCGGGCTCTTCGACGCGCGCGGCCAGGTAGTCTCGGAGCGCGCGCCGCGCTCCTGCAACTTCGGCGTCTACTGGGACGGCGACACGTTGAGGGAGTTGCTCGACCGCGGCTATATCTCCAAGTGGAACTGGAAGGACTCAACCGAGACGATTCTGCTCGTGGCCGAAGGCTGCGTGTCGAACAACGGCACGAAGGCGGTCCCGACTCTGAGCGCGGACCTCCTCGGCGACTGGCGCGAAGAGGTTATCTGGCGCACGGCGGACAACAAGGAGCTGCGCGTCTACACGACGACCGTCCCGACCGAGCAACGCTTCTACACCTTCATGCACGACCCGCAATACCGCCTGAGCGTCGCGTGGCAGAACGTCGCCTACAACCAGCCGCCGCACACGAGCTTCTTCGTCGGCGAAGGCATGCGGCGTCCGCCGCGCCCGAACATCGTCGAAGTGAGAGTTAAGAGGTAGCGACTTCGCCGGGAGCGCGGGCATCCCTGCCCGCCATGAGCGCGTCAGCGCGAAGACGTGGAGACGTTAAGCCTCAAGGTTGAGATAAAGCGGAAGACTTGGAAGCGTGCTGGCGCACGCTTTGGCGGGCAGGGATGCCCGCGCTCCCGGGGAGGAGAGCGAGAATATGACGAAGCCGAAACCGCATACGAGGGCGCGCGCCTTCGCCTCGCTGCTGCTTGTCGTACAGATGCTCGCGCCGGTCGGCGTCTTGGCGCAGGGCGCGCGGCGCGGGGGCGCGCGGGCGCGGGCGCAGGCGTCGGCGGCGCTCGCGTGGCCGCGCGTGACGAGCCAGGCGAAGCCGTGGACGCGCTGGTGGTGGCTGGGCAGCGCGGTCAACCGGCGCGACCTCTCGACGGCGCTCGCACAGTACGAGCGCGCGGGGCTCGGGGGTCTGGAGCTGACGCCCATCTACGGCGTGCGCGGCGCGGAGTCGCAGTTCATAGACTTCCTCTCGACCGAGTGGGTCGGGATGCTCGAACACACTCTGCGCGAGGCGAATCGCCTGGGCCTGGGCGTGGACATGGCGACGGGCACGGGCTGGCCCTTCGGCGGCCCGTGGATAGACGCCGAAGACGCGTGCAAGGACATTGTCGCGAAGACGTGGGAACTGCGCGGCGGCTCGCGACTGGGCGAGCCCGTGCGCGTGGTGCAGAAGCCCCTGGTGCGCGCGGTCGGGCGGCGCCCGAACATCAACGACCTGCGCGAGCCTATCAGCGCGAACCCGAACTTGCAGGAGCTTGCGCTCGACCAGATTCGCTTCGAGAAACCGCTGCCGCTGCAAGCCCTCGTGGCCCGTTCTGACAAGGGCGAGACGCTCGACCTCACGACGCGCGTCCGTTCGGACGGCACGCTCGACTGGGTCGCGCCCGCGGGGCGTTGGAAGCTCTACGGCCTCTTTCAGGGCTGGCACGGCAAGATGGTCGAGCGCGCCGCGCCCGGCGGCGAGGGTAACGTCATCGACCACTTCTCGGCCGAAGCTTTGGGGAACTATCTCAACAAGTTCGACCAAGCTTTCGCGGGCCGCAACGTGCGGGGCCTGCGTGCCTTCTTCAACGACTCGTACGAGGTTGACGACGCCGACGGACAGTCCGACTGGACGCCGAAGTTCTTCGAAGAGTTCCGCGCGCGTCGCGGCTACGACTTGAAGCAACAACTGCCCGCGCTGCTCGGCGAAGGCGACGAAGAGACGCGCGCGCGCGTCGTCCACGACTTTCGCGAGACGGTCTCCGACCTGCTGCTCGACCGCTTCACGGCGCCGTGGCGCGAGTGGGCGCATAAGAAGGGCGCCGTCATCCGCAACCAGTCGCACGGCTCGCCCGCCAACATCCTCGACCTCTACGCCGCGAGCGACATCCCCGAGACCGAAGGCACGGACATCGTCCGCATGAAGTTCGCCTCGTCGGCCGCGAACGTGACGGGCAGGACTCTGGCCTCGGCCGAGACCGTGACGTGGCTCGACGAGCACTTCCTCTCTTCGCTCGGCGACGTGAAGCGCGCCGTTGACCTCAACTTCCTCGGCGGCATCAACCACGTCGTCTACCACGGCCTCGCCTACTCGCCGCGCGAAGACCCGTGGCCGGGCTGGCTCTTCTACGCCGCCGTGCACTTCGGGCCGCAGTCGCCCGACTGGAAGGATTTTCCAACGCTCAACCGCTACATCGCGCGCACGCAGTCGTTCCTGCAACAGGGGCGCTCGGACAACGACGTGCTGCTCTACTACCCCGTCCACGACATGTGGATGGAGCCGGGCAAGGAGGGGCGACTGATTCACGTCGGCGGCGGCCACGACGTTGGCATCACGCAAGGGGACGCGCAGGCGCTGCTCGACGCGGGCTACGCCTTCGACCTCGTCTCGGACAGACAACTTGCGAACGTCACCTACGCGAACGGCTCGCTCCGCGCGGGCGGCCTCAACTACAAAGTGATCGTGCTGCCCGAGACACGCTACGTCCCGGCCGAGACCCTTGCTCAACTCGTCAAACTCGCGCGCGCGGGCGCGACCGTCGTCGTGCGCAAGAGTCTGCCGACGGACGTGCCCGGCCTCGGCGGTCTCGACGCGGGGCGCGCGAACTTCAGGCAGCTCCTCTCTCAACTCAACTTCAGGGAGAGCGTGGCGCCCATGCGCGTCGCGCGCGTCGGCGCGGGGCGCTTCCTCGTCGGCAACGACCTGCCGCTGCTGCTCGCGAACGCGGGCACGCGGCGCGAGGCGTTGGTCGAGCGGGGCTTGAGTTTCACGCGGCGCATGTACGCGGGCGGCGGGCTCTACTTCATCCTCAACCGTGGCACCGCGCCCGTTGACGGCTGGGTGACTCTCGCGACCCCCGCGCGCTCGGCCGCGCTCTTCGACGCGTTGACGGGCGAGGCGGGCATTGCCGCGACGCGCCCCGCGCTCGGCGGACGCGGCCTCGAAGTCTATCTGCAACTCGCGCCGGGCGAGTCGCGCGTCGTCAGGACCTTCAACGCGGCACAACGCGGGACATCTTTCTCTTACTTCAAGACCGAGGGCGCTCCACAACAACTGAACGGCGAATGGTCCGTGAGCTTCATCGAAGGCGGGCCGACCCCGCCACCCGCGCTGCGGCTGAACGAGTTGAACTCGTGGTTGAGGCTCGACGGCGACGCCTACAAAAACTTCTCCGGCACGGCGCGTTACTCGCTCACTTTCAATAAGCCGCAAGGGCCGGGGGGCGACTGGCTGCTCGACCTCGGCCGCGTGGCCGAGACGGCGCGCGTCCGTCTCAACGGGCGCGATATGGGGACGCTCATCACGCCGCCCTTCCGCGTGAGAGTCCCGGGCGCGCTCCTGCGCGACGCGAACACGCTCGAAGTCGAGGTCTCGAACCTCGCCATCAACCGCGTCATCGACATGGAGCGGCGCGGCGTCCGTTACAAGAAGTTCTACAACACCAACTTCCCCGCGCGACGCCCCGAGAATCGCGGCGCCGACGGCCTCTTCGACGCGACCAAACTCGCGCCGCGCGACTCCGGCCTGCTCGGCCCCGTGACACTGACGCCCGTCGAGCCGGTGAGGTTCTAACGATGCAGCGACGACTGAGAATCACGACCGCCTTCGTCTTGCTCCTGACCGCGTTCGCGCTCGCGCCGTCGCACGCGCGAGGTCAGGCGCGCGTCACGAAGGACTTCGACCACGACTGGCGCTTCTTCAAGGGCGACGCGCGCGGCGCCGAGCGGCCCGAGTTCAACGACGGCGATTGGCGAACGTTGGACGTGCCGCACGACTGGAGCATCGAGGGGCCTTTCGACGAGAAGAACCCGACGGGCAAGGACGGCGGCTACCTGCCCGCTGGCGTCGGCTGGTATCGCAAGCACTTCGACGTGCCGGCCGCGCACTCCGGGCGCCGTGTCTTCGTCGAGTTCGACGGCGTGATGGCTAACAGCGACGTGTGGGTCAACGGCCAGCATCTCGGCCGCCGGCCCTACGGCTACATCGGCTTCCGCTACGAGTTGACCGACCATCTGAACTTCGGCAAGTCGAACGTCATCGCCGTCCGCGCCGACAACACGGGTCAGCCCGCGTCGCGCTGGTACACGGGCGCGGGTATCTATCGACACGTCCGGCTCACAACGTCAGACCCGGTCCACATCGAACACTGGGGCACGTTCGTCACCACGCCCCGAGTCACCAACGCGAGCGCGACCGTCAACGTGCGCGGCACCGTCGTCAACCAATCGTCGGCCGCGCGCAACGTCTCGCTGCAAGTGCAACTCGTCAACCCCGACGGCAAGGTCGTCGGCGTCGCCGAGACGAAGCCGCGCGGGCTCGGCGCGGGCGAGACGGCCGACTTCACGCAGGAGTTGTCGGTTAAAAGTCCCGTGCGCTGGGACACACGCGACCCCGCGCTCTACAAAGCCGTCGCGCGCGTGCGCGAACGCGGCCGTGTGATTGACGACGAGACCGTCACGTTCGGCATCCGCGAGTTCAGGTTCGAGCCGGCCACGGGCTTCTGGCTCAACGGCCGCAACTTCAAGCTCTACGGCGTCTGCCTGCATCACGACGGGAGCGCGTTCGGCGCGGCCGTGCCTTTGCGCGTGTGGGAGCGGCGGCTTGAGGTGCTCCGGCGCTTCGGCGCCAACGCCATCCGCACCGCGCACAACCCGCCCGCGCCCGAGTTCCTCGACCTCGCCGACCGCATGGGCTTCATCGTCATGGACGAGAACTTCGACGCGTGGACCATCGCCAAGCGGCCCTTCGACTATCACCTCTACTTCGACGAGTGGTCGAAGATCGACACGCGCGACATGGTGCGCCGCGACCGCAACCACCCGTCCATCGTCATCTACAGCACGGGCAACGAGATTCACGACACGCCCAAGCCCGACCTCGCCAAGCGCGTCCTCGCGGGGCTCATCGAGGTCTTCCACCGCGAAGACCCGACGCGCCCCGTCACGCAGGCGCTCTTCCGCCCCAACGTGAGCAAGGACTACGACAACGGCCTCGCGGACATGCTCGACGTGGTCGGGCAGAACTACCGCGAGAAGGAGATTCTCGCCGCTTACCAACAGAAACCGACGCGCAAGATTTTGGGGACAGAGAACACGCACGTCCGCGAGCAATGGCTCGCGCTGCGCGACAACCCGCCGTACGCGGGACAGTTTTTGTGGACGGGCATCGACTACCTCGGCGAGTCGCCCGGCTGGCCGATGGTCGCGGAGAACTTCGGCCTGCTCGACCGCACCGCCACGCCGCGCCCGCGCGCCTTCGAGCGCCTGAGTTGGTGGGGTACGACTCCGACCGTCTACGCCGCCCGCCGCGTCGCGCACACGCCGGCCTCGCCCACGGACCCCGGCTACGGGTTAGACCGGCACCCGCAGGTGCTCTTCTCAGACTGGACGCCGCGCGACCTCGCGCCGCACGAAGAGAACGTCGAGGTCTACAGCAACGCCGAGCAGGTGGAGCTGTTCCTCAACGGCCGCTCGCTCGGCTCGAAGGCGCGACCTTCGGACGACGCGCCGCGCAACTGGAAGGTGCCGTTCGAGCCGGGGACGCTACGCGCCGTCGGCACGAAGGGCGGGCGCGTCGTCGCCACGCACGAACTGAGGACGGCGGGCAGACCCGCGCGCGTCGTGCTCTCCGTCGATAAGCCGCGCGTCGCGCACGCGTGGGACGATGTCGTCCACGTCGAGGCGCTGGTCGTAGACGCGAACGGCGTCGTCGTCCCTTCGGCCTCCAACCTCATCACCTTCAAGGCGACGGGGCCGGGGCGCGTCGTCGCCGTGGACAGCGGCGACAACGCGAGTCACGAACCGTTTCAAACGTCGGAGCGGCGCGCATATCAAGGTCGCTGCTTCGCACTGCTCAAGGCGTCCGCGCCGCGCGGCCGCATCAGTGTCACAGCGACGGCGGCCGGGCTCGCCCCGGCCACGGTCTCAATCGAGGCCGTCCCACAGTCAGCCTTAAACATCGGCAGCAGACAGAAGAACCGTTGAGGAGCAAGTCTAAAGATGCGCAGACTACAAAAAGCAATCGTGCTCTCGCTCGCGGCATTGATCCTACTGACCATGACTCCCGTGGCGCGCGCCGCCGACCACTTCAAGAACTGGCCCGCTGGCGCGTCGCCGAAAGAGGTCGGCAAGCGCGTCGCCGAGAACTGGGTCGCGCGCTCGTTCGAGTTCGAGCAGATGGTCACGGCGGCGGACGGCAAGCAGAGGCCGCGCCGCCAGTTCGTCATCTACCCCGAAATCTGCGCGTGGTACGGCGCGCTCACGGTCGCGCGGCTCACGAAGGATAAAGACCTGACGACGAGGCTCGTCCGCGAGTTCGACCAGTTCCTTACGCCGGAGGGCGATAAGCACGTCTCGCGGCAGGCGCACGTTGACTACAGCGTCTTCGGCGCGTTGCCTTTGGAGCTTTACATCCAGACGAAGGACCGGCGCTACCTCGACCTCGGGCGCGGCTTCGCCGACCGGCAGTGGGACAAGACCACGCCCGACGGCATCACGGCCGAGGCGCGCTACTGGGTGGACGACATGTACATGATGAACGTCCTCCAGGCGCAGGCATTCCGCGCGACCGGCGACGTGAAGTACCTCGACCGCGCTTCGCTGGCGACGGCCACCTATCTCGACAAGCTGCAACAGCCCAACGGCCTCTTCTTCCACGCCGCCGACTCGCCCTTCTATTGGGGGCGCGGCGTCGGCTGGTACGCGGCCGGCATGGCTGAGTTGCTGCGCTCGCTGCCGAAGAAGCACCCGCGCCGCGCGCGCATCATGCAGGGCTTCAAGACGATGATGGCCTCGCTGCTGAAGTATCAGGCGGAGGACGGACTCTGGCGTCAACTCGTTGACCGCCCCGACGTGTGGGCCGAGACTTCGAGCACGGGCATGTTCGCCTTCGCGCTGGTGACGGGCGTGCGCGAGGGCTGGCTCGACGCGAAGACCTACGGCCCGGCGGCGCGCAAGGCTTGGCTCGGCCTCGTCAAGCACCTCGACGACCAATCGAACGTGCGCGAGGTCTGCATCGGGACCAACAAGGCGTTTCAGGAGGTCGGCCCCGACCTCGACACGCAGCTCAAGTTCTACCTAGACCGCCCGCGCAAGACCGGCGACCTACACGGCCAGGCCCCCATCCTTTGGACGGCGACGGCGCTGCTGCGTTAGCCGCGAACGGAGGGATTGTGATGAAACTTAGAAGACACGTTCGGGCTTACGCCGCGCTGCTCGGCCTCGCCTCCTTGATTGCGCTGGCCGCTGTCCAAAACAACGCGTCCGCGCAACGAAGGGCGACGCGGGCACAGCCCAACGACGCGGTCGTCTACAGCGTGCGCGCTTACGGCGCGCGCGGTGAGGGGAAGACCGTGGACACGCCGTCCGTCAACCGCGCCATCGAGGCGGCGGCCTCGATGGGCGGCGGCACGGTGCACTTCCCCGCTGGCACGTACCTGTGCTTCTCGATTCGTCTGAAGAGCAACGTCGCGCTCCACCTCGACCACGGCGCCATCATCCTCGCGGCCGACCCCGAGAAGGACAGGGGCAGCTACGACCAGCCCGAGCCGAACGAGTGGGACATGTATCAGGACTTCGGCCACTCGCACTGGCAGAACAGTCTCATCTGGGGCATCGGCGTCGAGAACGTCTCCATCACAGGCCCCGGCCTCATCGACGGGCGGGGCTTAACGCGCCGCAGCCCGCGCCCGCGTCGCCCGCTCCAGGCCGGCGACACGCCGACCTCGCTCGGCGGCGGACAGGCCGCGCGCCCCGTCGCGCCGCTCGGCGAAGACCTGCCGCACAGCGCGATGGCTGGCCTCGGCAACAAGGCCATCTCGCTCAAGCTCTCGCGCAACGTCACGCTGCGCGACTTCTCCATCCTCAACGGCGGTCACTTCGCGCTGCTCGCGACGGGCGTGGACAATTTGACCATCGATAATTTGAAGGTTGACACCAACCGCGACGGCTTCGACATCGACTCGTGCCGCAACGTCCGCATCTCGAACTGCTCGGTCAACAGCCCCAACGACGACGCCATCGTCCTCAAGAGTTCCTACGGCCTCGGCTTCGCGCGCGCCACGGAGAACGTGACCATCACGAACTGCTTCGTGAGCGGCTACGACATCGGCTCGCTGCTCGACGGCACATACAAACGCAACGTCAAGGAGGCGCCCGACAAGGACGGGCCGACCGGGCGCGTCAAGTTCGGGACCGAGTCGAACGGTGGATTTAAGAACATCACCATCTCGAACGTCGTCTTCGACCACTGCCGTGGGCTCGCGTTGGAGACAGTGGACGGCGGGCCGCTCGAAGACGTGACGGTCTCGAATATCACGATGCGCGACGTGACGACCGCGCCCATCTTCCTCCGCCTCGGCGCGCGCATGCGCGGCCCGGCGGGCGCGGCCCCGAGCGTCCTGCGACGCGTGCAGATCAGCAACGTGGTCGCCTACAACGCCGACCCGCGTTACGCCTCCATCATCGCCGGCCTGCCGGGCCATCCGATTGAAGACGTGCGACTGAGCAACATCCGCATCTTCTATCGCGGCGGCGGCACGCGCGAGCAGGCCGCCGTCAACCCGCCCGAGAAGGAGACGAACTACCCCGAGCCTTCGATGTTCGGCGACCTGCCTGCCTACGGCTTCTTCATCCGCCACGCGCGCGGCGTCGAGTTGTCGAACGTCGAGGTCAGGTTTATGACGGAAGACCTGCGCCCCGCCTTCCACCTCGAAGACGTGCGCGGGGCGACCTTCCTCGGCGTCTCCGCGCAGAAGGCGGCGGACGTGCCGACCTTCGTCCTCAAGAACGTCGAAGACTTCAGCGTCCGCGACTCGCGCCCCGTCCCCGACACGCGCGTCGAGCGGACGGAGTCGAAGAAGTTTTAGAGGCTTAACGGTCAGACTGGGGGGATTATGTTGAAGGGGTTGCGGACGGTCGTCGCGGCGTTTGCTTTTCTTTTATGTGCGGCCTGCGGGACGGAGGCGGTCGCGCAGACGACCGCGAAGACCTCCGAGGCGGGACTGCCCGCGTGGGTGAAGACGGTGGGCGCGCGGCGGAAACCGACGAGGAAGAAGGTCTGCGAGGCGAACGCTTACGGCGCGGTCGGCGACGGCCAGACCAACTCGACGAAGGCGATTCAGAAGGCCATCGCCGCCTGCGCGGGCGCGGGCGGCGGGGTCGTCCAGTTTAAGCCGGGCGAGTACGTGACGGGCGCGCTCTTCGTCAAGTCGGGCGTCCATCTAGTCGTCGGCCAGGGCGTGACGCTGCTCGGAAGTCAGGAGGACGCGGACTACCCTTCCATCTTCACGCGCGTCGCGGGCATCGAGATGAAATGGCCGGCGGCGCTCGTCAACGTCAACGACCAGCGCAACGTGCGCCTCTCCGGCGGCGGCACCATCGACGGGCGCGGGAAGAAGTGGTGGGACCGTTACTGGAACCTGCGCCGCAACGATTACGAGCCGCGCGGCCTGCGCTGGGCCTCCGACTACGACGCCGAGCGCGTGCGTTTGATGGTCGTCTGGAAGTCTTCGGACGTGTCGGTCGAAAACCTCTCCCTCAAGCGTTCGGGCTTCTGGACCGTGCAGGTCGTCTACTCCGACCACGTCACGGTCGATGGCATCAAGATCAGCGACAACGGCGGGCCGAGCACGGACGGCGTTGACATCGACTCTTCGTCGCACGTGCTCGTGCAGCACTGCGACATCGACAACAACGACGACGACATCTGTCTGAAGGCGGGGCGCGACTACGACGGGCTGCGGGTGGCGCGGCCAACCGAGTACGTCGTCGTGCGCGACAACCTGACGCGGCGCGGCGGCGGCGTGCTCTCGTTCGGGAGCGAGACCTCGGGCGGCATCCGCCACGTCGTCGCCTACCGCAATCGCGGCGTCGGGACGAGCGAGGGGCTGCGGTTCAAGTCCGCGAAGACGCGCGGCGGCTACGTCTCGGACGTGCTCGTCCGCGACGTGAAGATGGAGAACGTGCCGCTCCCCTTCACCTTCACACTGAACTGGAACCCGAGTTATTCATACGCGACCATCCCGAAGGAGATCACGAACCCGCCGCCGCACTGGGTCGTGATGAACACGCCGGTGCTGCCCGTCGAGCGCGGCTACTGCGAGTTCCGCAACATCAGGATCGAGAACGTGGAGGTCGTCGGGGCGCGGCGCGTCTTCTCTGTCTCGGGGCTGGCGGAGAAGCCCATCGTGGGCGTCACCTTCGTCAACGTCACGGCCGAAGGCGACGAGGCCGGCTTCATCGAGCACGCGCGCGACTGGCGCATGACGAACGTCAGGGTCAGGACTCCGAAGGGCGAGCCGGTGAAGCTGACGAACGCCGTGAACGTCGAGAGCCCGGAGGTGATGAAGAAATAAGCGCCGGGAGCGATTACTCCACAACCTCGAAGTCGATCCATTGCGAGGCGACGCGCTGCTTCTCTTTGGCGAGCGGGTCGATGACGATCATCTGGAGGGCGTACTCGCCGGGGACGAGTTCCGTCCCGAGTTGGAGCCTGCCGCCCGCGCCCACGTCGCCGAGGGTGTTGACGGGCTGCGCGGCGAAGGGCAGCAGCTTCCCCTCGTAGACGAGTTTGCCGTCGCGGAACAGGCGCATCTGTGTCTGGAGGCGCGGCTTCCCGTCGGCGCGGTCGGGCTTCGCGTTGTAGATGAAGAAGCCGTAGTCGAGCGTCGCGCCGCGCTGGAAGCGGCGCAGGGCGGGGCTGCCCTGCGGGTCGGTGGGCGGCGAGGCGAGGCCGTCGGGCGGGTCGTCGTGTGCGACGTTCGAGGGCGGCGGCACGTTCTCGGCGGCGGCGGCCGTCGCGGGCTCGGCGGGGGCCGTGGGCTTCGGCTTCGACGCGGGCACGGCCGCAGAGGGCTGGTCCGCGAGCGAGTTCGCCAACGACCTGAGCACGATGCCGGAGAGCGCGAGCCGCGCCTTCTTCACGTCGGGCACCTCGACGTACTGGCTGGCCGAGCCCGTCCGCTCGCTGTCCGTGTCGCGCACGGCGATGCGGAGTTGATAGCCGCCCGGCTTCTTCGTCGGCACGACCATGTGATAGAGGATGCCCGTCTGTAGCAACTGCTTGTAGGCCCGCTCCGACACCGTCACCGTGTGCGTGACGTTGGCCTCGTTGACGACCTGCCCCTTGACCCCGAAGGTCAGCGCGACCACGTCGATGACGGACTTGTATGTGCCGTCGGGCTGCTTCTTGAAAGTGAGGTCGGTGCCGTCGATGTGGACGAGCGAGCGGACGAAGGCGCCCTGCCTGGCGTCGCGGCCGAAGAAGGAGGTGAGCCGCATCCCGACGCCGCCCGCCGGGAAGGGCGAGACGAGCGCGGCGCGGAGTTGCTGCGTGCGCGTGCGCGGCACGAGCGACGGCGTCAAAGACTTGCCCGTGAAGCCGAAGAAGCCGTGGCGCGTCCGCACCTTCAGGCCCGGCCGCTTCACGTTGAGCGTCAGCTTGTGGTAACGCATGCGCCCCGTGGCCGGGTCGAACGTCTCCTCGGTGGGGCGGTAGCCGATGAGGTAGTAGCCCTTCTGGTCGTCGAGCGCGCGGCGGACGCCGCCGCCGATGTCGTTCGAGTTGAGATAGGCGACGCCGCCCGTCTCCTCGGCCAGAGAGCGCATGCCCTGCTGCGAGTCGAAGAGTTCGTTGCCGCGCGACCGCATCAGCGTGGAGAACTGCTTGATGCTCGGCGTGCCGGCCGAGGCGGCGTCGTAGAGGTTCAGGGTCTGGAGGCCGCGCGAGTCCACGGTGTAGATGATGACGGAGGCGCGGTTGGCGCTCTCGATGACGCGGTTGATGCCGGCGAGCACGCGCCCCGAGTCCTCTTCGGGCGGCGGGATGGGGATGCCGTCCGAGAGCAGCACGAGCGACTTGCGCCCGGGCAAATCGCTCAGCGCGCCGACGGTGGCGTCGAGCGCGTGGAGCGTCCCGATGCTGAAGCGCTCGCGCCGCCGCGCGAAGAAGAGTTGCTCGCCCTCCGACGCCGCGTAGGCCGTGTCGCTGAAGTCCGGCGCCTCGAAGGGGCGGACGCCGCGTCCGAACCCCTGGCCGTACTGCGGCTGCCAGCGCAGGTTCTTGATGGCGGCGGCGAGCAGACGCTTGTCGTTGGTGAACTGTTGCAGCGCGCCGCTGCCGCCGCTCGCGGGGAGGATGGCGACGAAGTCGCCCGGCTGCATCTGCTCGTCCACGAACTTCTTGATGGCCCGGCGCGCGTAGACGACGCTCTCCCAACTCATCTCAAGGTCGTTGAAGACGAAGGCGACGGTGCGCCTGACCTGCTCGGGGCGCAGGCGCGCGGGCGGCGGCGCCGTCACGCCCGACTTGTCCTCGGCCAGTTGCGCGGGCGTCGGCCCGGGGTCGGGGACGTTGTTGACGTAAGAGAAGTTTGTGATCTGCTGCGGCTTGCCGTCGGCGAGTATCTCGAACTCGTCGGCCTTGAGGTCCGTGACCTGCCGCCCCTTCTTGTCGGTCACCACGGCGTCGATCTGCACGAGGTTCGCCGTGATGCGCACCACGTCGTCCTCGTCGTGCTCGACGGTGGCGGGCACGCCCCGCGGCACGATGGGGACGACCCGCGAGGGCGCCGCCGGCAGGTTCTTCAACCAGTCGGGCACGTCCTGCGTGGTCGGCGCCTGCGTCGGCGTGGGAGTCTGTTGCTGCCGACCCACGGCGACCGGAGCCTGCACCAGCAGCGACGTAAGAAGGATCGTGAGCAGGCGCGTGAGCGTTCTCTTCATCTCGAAACCTCAGGAGGAGTGCGAACCAAAACGGGGGAGGGATTCGGCCGGAGCTTCGCAAGTCCGCCGGCCGCCGTCATCACGGCCGCGAATTATATAACACAGCAGACAGCAGTCAGTAGTTAGTAGTCGATAGAAGAACCTTCGACGCTCGGACCCTACGATTGTCATCCTCAACGACCGCGACGCGGGGCGCTACTGACTTCTGTCTACTGTCTCCTGACCACTGCTTTCGTCCCGCGCGCAACGGAAGCCGAGGTTGTCGAGCCCCGTGTCGGGCGTGGCGTGGCTGCGCGCGGCGACGCGGTAGTTGCTGCAAAAATTCTCGGCGCACATCCACGAGCCGCCACGGATGACGCGCTCCTCGCCCGCGCCCGGCCCCAACGGGTTCGCGCGCGGCGCGGCGGCGTAGTAGTCGCCCGCGTACCAGTCCGCGCACCACTCCCAGACGTTCCCCGCCACGTCGTGGAGCCCGTAGCCGTTCGGCGCGAAACTGCCCACGGGCGCGCGCCCACGAAAGCCGTCCTCGCCCGTGTCGCGCGCGGGGAACTCGCCCTGCCACCAGTTCGCCACGGGCCGACCCTTCGGCCGCAACTCGTCGCCCCACGCATAACGACTGCCCGCGAGTCCGCCGCGCGCCGCGTACTCCCACTCGGCCTCAGTCGGCAGACGCTTCCCCGCCCAACGCGCGTACTCCGACGCGTCGCGCCACGAGACCTGACAGACCGGTTCGTCTGGCGCGGCGTTAGACGAAGGCCCCTCGGGGTGTCGCCAGTCCGCGCCGTCCATCCTGACCCAGTCGCCCGTCTCTCTGTCGAAGACGCCCGACCAGCCGAACCGCTCCGCGTCTGTCTTGTAGCCCGTGGCCTCGACGAACTTCGCGAACTCCGCGACCGTCACCTCGCGCGCGTCCATCCAGAACGGTTCGACGCCGACCTCGTGCGCGGGCGCCTCGTCCGGCATCTCGTCGTCGGCGCCCATGCGGAACGTTCCGCCCTTAATAAGAACCATCCCGTCGCGCACGACGCGCACCGTCGCGCCCGGCCGCGAGACTCTTTCGGGAGACGCGCCGCCCGGCTCTCCCCTCTTGCACCCTTGCGCGGGTACGAGCGCGAGCGCGCACGACAGCAGGAGTGAGACTTTGCAAACTCCGTTCGTCAACATCCTTGTCAGCATCGAGACTTCACTTCGAACTGTTCGGCGCGGAGAGCGGCCAGTCTTCCGACTCGACGTGCTCGCGCCGCATGATCTCTTCGGCGCGGCGGACTAACCCGGGTGCTCGCGCCGACACGTCACGCGTCTCGCCGGGGTCGGTCTCCAGGTCGTACAACTCGACCGCGCCGTTCAAGCCTTTCCGCACGGCCTTCCAACTCCCCATGCGCACGGCCTGCGCGAAGCCGCCCTCGTGGAACTCCCAGTAGAGCGCCCCACGACTCGGCGCGCGCCCGCCGAGCAGGAGGCTTTGCAGAGAGACGCCGTCCGTCTTGAACGTCGCGCGCGCGCCCGCGAGCGTCGCGGCCGTCGGCATGAGGTCGCAGAGCGTGATGGGGAACGCGCTCGTCGCCCCCGCGCGCACGCGCCCCGGCCACCGCGCGACGAGCGGGACGCGGATGCCGCCCTCGTAGAGTTCGCGCTTCAAGCCGCGATACGGGCCGTTGCTGTCGAAGAGCGTCTGGTCGTAGCCGCCCTCATCCTTACCCTGCGGCCCGTTGTCGCTCGTGAAGACGACGAGCGTCTCGCGGTCGATGTCCATCTCCTTCAGCAGCCGGATCAACTCCCCCACGTCGGCATCCAGGCGCGTGACCATCGCCGCGTAGTTGCGCTGCTGCGGCGTCCACGCTTCACGCGAGTACGGCGCGTCCGAAGGCACCTCCATCCCGTTGCCCGTCCCGCGCGTCAACTCGTTGTTGGCGTGCGGCAGGGTGTACGCGAGATAGAGAAAGAAGGGGCGCTCATCCTCGCGCCGCACGAAGGCGAGCGCCTCGCGCGTGAAGAGGTCGTGAACGTACGTGCCACCGCGAAGCGTGACGCGCTCGTCGTTCTGCCAGAGGTATTCGGGATAGTAGCTGTGCGCGTGGTTCTGGTTGAGGTAGCCGTAGAAGTAGTCGAAGCCCTGACGGCCGGGCACGCCCGTCGTCCCCGGCTCGCCTAAGCCCCACTTGCCGACGACGCCCGTGCGATAGCCCGCGCCCTTCAAGACCTCCGCGACCGTCAAGTCCTCGGACTTGAGCGGCACGCGCTCGTTGTTCCGATTCATGTTGCCACGGATGCGCGCGTGCCCCTGATGCAAGCCCGTCATGAAGCTCGCGCGCGACGGCGCGCAGACAGGGCTCGGCGCGTACGCGTCCGTGAAGCGCAGCCCCTCGCGCGCCATGCGGTCGAGGTTCGGCGTCTTGATGAACCGCTGCCCGTACGCGCCGAGGTCGCCGCGTCCGAGGTCGTCGGCGACGATAAGGATGATGTTGGGACGGCGTTGACTCTTCGTGCCTCGCGCCGACCGCGCGGGCGCGAGCGTCGCACATGATAAGAGCAACGCACACGTGACGACGATACAGAACCGCCGACGCTCGTTCCCGCCCAATCTCATCCGTCGCTTGTCCCCCTCCCTGCGCGTGTAGTTTAATGCAGAACAAATCTTTCAGCGTAATCCGAGCAGTAGGCAGTAGGCAGATGGCAGTAGGCAGTTGAAAGCATCGCTGTCGAGAACGCCGATTTATTTTTTTTTCAACTACCGTCACGCGGAGCGGCTGCCTACTGCCATCTGCCTACTGCCTACTTCTTTCAGGAGGCACACGTTGAGACTACGCGCCGCGCTCTGCGCGCTCGCACTGCTGCTTCAGTTCGTCTTGCCCGCGGGCGAGGCCGCCGCGCGGCAGCGGCGCGCGCCGAAGAAGCGGCTCAACGTCCTCTTCCTCATCGCGGACGACCTGCGGCCCGAACTGGGCGCGTACGGCCACCCCTTCGTCAAGACGCCGAACCTCGACCGCCTCGCCGCGCGCGGCACGCGCTTCGACCGCGCCTACACGCAGTACCCGCTCTGCAACCCCTCGCGCACGTCTCTGCTCACGGGCCGCTACCCGACCGAGACGGGCGTGATGGATAACAACAAGTACTTCCGCGCCGAGCATCCCGACTGGGTGACGCTGCCGCAGCACTTCAAGAACAACGGCTACACGACGCTGCGCACGGGCAAAATCTTTCACGGCGGCATCGACGACCAGCCCTCCTGGACCGAGGGCGGCGAGCCCGTAGACCCCGCCATCGTCAACCGTGGCTCCAACGCGCCACCGGCGCAGAGACCGCGCGACCCCGACGCCTCCGAGGGCGAACCCGAAGTGCGCGCCGCCAACGAGGGCGAGCGCAGGCGCGCGGCCTCCGACCGCATCGTCGTGCTCGAAGGCGACGGCGAGAACCACGGCGACTACCGCACGGCCACGCGCGCCATCAACTACCTTGAGCGTCACGGGGACGAGCCCTTCTTCCTCGCCGTCGGCTTCGTCAAGCCGCACAGCCCGCCGACCGCGCCGCGCAAGATGTTCGACCTCTACGACGTGTCGCGCGTCCCGCTCCCCGTGGACTTCGCGCCGCGCCCCGGGCCGCCGCCCGGCTTCCCCGAATCGTCCGTGCCGCGCCGCAACGCGGACCTCTTCATCGGCCGCGACGCGAGCCCCGAACAGGCCCGCGAGATGACGCGCGCCTACTGGGCTTCGACCAGTTTCATGGACGCGCAGGTCGGGCGCGTCATCGACGCGCTTGAACGTCTCGGGCTCAAAGAGAGCACCGTCGTCGTCTTCTGGGGCGACCACGGCTACCACCTCGGCGAGAAGGGCAAGTGGTCGAAGGCTTACTCGCTCTTCGAGGTCGGCACGCGCGTCCCGCTCATCATCGCCGTCCCCGGCGGCCGCGCGCGGGCCACCACGCGCAACGTCGAACTGCAAGACCTCTACCCAACGCTCGCCGACCTCTGCGGTCTGCCGCGCCCGCCCACGGGCGTCCGTGGCCGCAGCCTCGCGCCGCTTATTAAAAACCCGCGCGCGCGTTGGAACAACGACGTGGCCCACACCGTCACGATGTTCCAGAACAAGCTCGGCCGCGCCGTCCGCACCGGGCGCTTCCGCTACGCCGAGTGGGACGAGGGCCGCGCGGGCGCGATGCTCTTCGACGAGACCAAGGACCCGCACGAACTGAAGAACCTAGCCTCTGACCCCGCCCACGCGCGGACCGTGCGGGAGATGAAGAGGCTTCTCAAACAGATTCCGTAAGGAGAACCGATGCCGCCGAAGATTCACTTGGAGCCGGAGCCGGGCGACTTTACGCCGGAGGTGGGTTCGGCGACCGACGTGGCGCCGCTGGGGCGTGGCCAGGCGAAGCCCGCGCACGAGTTGACGGCCGACGAGGAGGCGGACTTTGCCGACTGGGACAGCGTCGCCGCGCAGGAGGAGTTCAAGGGGCTGCTTGCATCGAAGCGCCGCTTCATCGTGCCGGCGACAATCTTCTTCGTCGTCTACTACTTCGCGCTGCCGGTGCTGGTCGGCTACGCGCCGCGCCTGATGGAGACGCGCGTGCTCGGACTCAACGTCGCGTACCTCTTCGCGCTCTCGCAGTTCTTCATGGCGTGGGCGGTGGCCGCCGCTTACGTGCGCGCCGCGAGCGGGTGGGACAAGACCGCGCGCCGCGTCATCGAGCGTGTTCACTCGGACCGGAAGGAAGGGTAAGCGCCTTGACGACTTCGCTCCTGATGTTCCTCGTCTTCGTCGCCATCACGCTCGTCATCACCTACTGGGCGGCGCGGCGCTCGACGGGCTCTTCAGCCTACTTCGCCGCCGGCCGCTCCATCAAGGGCTGGCAGAACGGCGTGGCCGTCGCGGGCGACTACATGAGCGCCGCCTCGTTCCTCGGCATCGCGGGCATCATCGCGTTCCAGGGCTACGACGGCTTCATGTATTCGGTCGGCTTCCTCGTCGCGTACCTCACGGTGCTGCTCGTCGTCGCGGAGCCTCTGCGCAACGCGGGCAAGTACACGATGGCCGACGTGCTCGCTTACCGTCTGAAGCCGCGCCCCGTCAGGGCGATGGCTTCTTTAAGCACGCTCACCGTCTCGACCTTCTACATGATCGCGCAGATGGTCGGCGCGGGCGCGCTCGTCTCGCTGCTGTTGAAGGACTCGGGCGTGACGTACCAGTCGGCGGTCATCGGCGTCGGCGTGCTGATGATCGTCTACGTCGTCTTCGGCGGGATGCTGGCGACAACGTGGGTGCAGATCGTCAAGGCCGTGCTGTTGATGGGGGGCACGATTCTGCTGAGCATGCTCGTGCTCGCGCACTTCGGCTTCAGCTTCGCGGCCTTCTTCGACGCCGTGCGCCACGTCACCTACACGGGCGCCGATGGACGGCCCATCACGCAGGACTTTCTGCAACCGGGCCTGCGTTACAAGCCGCCCTACGGCGCGCTCGACCTGCTCTCTTTGGGCGCGGCGCTCGTCTTCGGGACGGCGGGGCTGCCGCACATCCTCGTCCGCTTCTACACCGTGCCCGACGCGAAGACGGCGCGCGCGAGCGTCGTGTGGGCGATGGCGATTATCGGCGTCTTCTACATCCTGACGACCTTCCTCGGCTTCGGCGCGGCGACCATCGTCGGCCGCGACGTGATCGCGAAGAACGGCGGGACGAACATGAGCGCGCCGCTGCTGGCGCAGCACCTCGGCGGCGATGTCTTCTTCGGCTTCGTCGCGGCCATCGCGTTCGCGACCATCCTCGCGGTCGTGGCGGGGCTGACCATCTCCGCCTCAACCTCCTTCGCGCACGACTTCTGGACGAACGTCATCCACCGAGGCACCGAGCGCGCGCCGGGTGAAGAGGTGAAGGTGGCGCGCATCACGGCCTTCGTCGTCGGCGGCGCCTCCATCGTGCTCGCCATCGTGTTAGGGCCGACGGCCAACGTGGCGTTCCTCGTCGCGCTCGCGTTCGCGGTGGCGGCGTCGGCGAACCTGCCGGTCATCGTCTTCTCGCTCTTCTGGAAACGCTTCAACACGCGCGGCGCGGTGGCGGGCCTGGCGACGGGCCTGCTCGCCTCCATCGTGCTCATCCTCATCAGCCCGAGCATCATGACCGTTGACCCGCCGACCGTCACCGGCGCCGCCCGCCACCTGATACAGTCGCCGCCGATTTTTCCATTGGAGAACCCGGGGATACTGAGCATCCCGCTCGGCTTCCTCGGCGCCTTCCTCGGCACGCTCACGGGGCGCGAGCCCTCGGCCGAAGCCAAATACACTGAACTCGTCGTCCGCGCCAACACCGGACTCGGCGCCGAGAAGGCGACGACGCATTGAGGAAAATAGACAGTAGCCATCCCGACTTGCGAAACAAAATAAGGCCGTCTTACGCCGGGAGCGCGGGCATTCCTGCCCGCCATGAGCGCGTCAGCGCGAATTGCAGTGAGACTTTACACCTCAACGTTGAGGGATAAAGCATCACTGCTAAGCGTGCTTCAGCACGCTTTGGCGGGCAGGGATGCCCGCGCTCCCGGCGCGGAGTCGCCTTATTTCATCTCGCAAGTCGGTATAACTGCCTACTGCTTCGCGGCGAAGCCGTGAAGGCGGAGCCAGTCGGCGGCGTGGGCGGGCCAGGTCGAGAGGACGGGGTCGGCCGGGTTGTTGCCGCGCGCGGTGCCGAGGCCGAAGCCGTGTGGGCCGCGTTCGTAGAGGTGCAGCTCGAAAGGGACGCCGGCCTTGCGCAGGGCCGAGACGAACATGAGGCTGTTCTCGACGGGGACGCCCGCGTCGTTGACGGTGTGGACGACGAAGGCGGGCGGCGTCTCCTTCGTCACCTGCTCCTCGTTCGAGAGCAGCGCGACGAGTTCGGGAGTCGGGTTGTCGCCGAGCAGGTTCTTCTTCGAGCCGGCGTGCGTCTTCTCCCTCATTGTGATGACCGGGTAGATGAGTATCAACACGGACGGCCTTGAGCTGACTCGTTCAATCGGGTCGGTCGCGTCGGCACGCCCCGCGTCGAAGTGCGTGCCGGCGGTCGCGGCGAGGTGGCCGCCGGCCGAGAAGCCGAGGATGCCGACGCGCTCGGGGTCTAAGCCCCACTCGGCGGCGCGCGCGCGCACCGTCCGTATCGCGCGCCCCGCGTCCTGCAACATTGACGGATGATGGTAACGCGGGCCGAGCCGGTACTTCAGCACGAAGGCCGTGACGCCGATTGTGTTGAGCCACTCGGCCACGGGCCGCCCCTCGTGGTCCGCGAGGCGCCCGTAGCCGCCGCCGGGGCAGACGATGACGGCCGCGCCCGTCGCGCGCTCCTTCGGCGCGAGGTAGGGCATCAACGTCGGCACGTCCTCCGGCTCCTTCCCCACGGCGCCCGGCGCACCCTGCGGCCACAGCGGAAACGGCTCGGCCGCGCGCGCCTGTTTGAACGAACCGCAGACGGCGACGACGAACCCCGCCAGCATGAATGAACAGACGAGTCTTGCGAGCATGATTCCCTCCCCTATCTTGTCGTCAACAGCAACAACCAATCTTCACCCGAAGGCTTACTGACCGTCGTCCCTTTGTCCCACGAGTGCGTCGCGTCGAGCGGGCTCGTCCTGCCGGTGCGCGGGTCGAACCAGAGGCCCACGTAAGTCTGTCGCGGGAGTGCGCGCGCGAGCGTGAAGGACGCGCCCGCGAGCGTGTAGACAAGTACCGAGTCGCCGCGCGCGTCCGCGAGACACCAATTGTTCGCGGCGTCTTCGAGCAGTCCGTCGCGCGGCGACATCCTCATTAATATTGATGACAGGTGCTCCCGCGCGAACGCGTCGAGCAGAGGGTTCTCGTACCGCTGGCCCTGCGACTGCCCGGCCGCTGGGTTGCGCATGAGCGCCTGCGCGCCGCCGGCCATGAGTATCGGAATCGGCCCCGCGCCCGAATGCCATGCGACGACCGCCTTCTCCGGGAAGCGGTCGCGATACTCGCGAACCTGCCTGTAGACCTGCGCCGGAGTCGTGTCGGGCGGCGCGTCGCCCGAGCGTTTGAACTCCGCCGCAATCATCTCGCGGAAGGCGAGGTTGCGACCGCCCTCGGGCGCCCAGAGTTTTCCGTCGGGCCTGTACTGCCAGTAGCGCGCGTCGATGACGGAGACGAGCCGCGAGCGCGCGGGGTCCGCGAGAATCGCGTCGGTGATGTCCTTCGACGTGATGAGCGCGACGCGGACGCGCCTGCCCTTTCGTCGTTGCCACTCGGCGACGGTATCCAGGAAGAACTGCTGGAAGGCGAGCGGGCCCGCGAACTGGAAGCCGAGCGTGAGGACGACGTTCGGACGTTCGCCGAGCACGTCGAGCGTGTGCAGGATGAAGGCGCGGTGGAGCGCGCGGCGGCGCGGGTCTTTCGCGTCGTAGAACTGGTTGGCGACGTGGACGGTGTTGCGCGCTTCGAGCGGCGGCGGCTCGGGCAGCCCCGTGTCGTTGACGTTGTTCGCGGGCCGCCAGGGGAAGTCAACCCAGTGCGCCGCCGTCTCCAGAAGGTTATGCGTGTTGTAGAGGCTATGGTAGTAGACGAGCCCCTTGCGCTCGCAAACTTGCGCGAACTCGCGCGTGCGCTCGAAGTACCAGGGGTTGAAGCGCGTCAGGTCGTACTTGCTCAGGCCGTCCCAAGCCTTCCCCTTCCCCGAGCGCGCCCAGGGCATCTCGTAGAAGGGCGCCCAGACGTTCGCGTCCGGCTGCGCCGTGATGGTGTGCGCGTCGCGGCGCCGTTCGTACCAGAGACCGGGGCCGCCGTTGTAGAAGGGCGTGCCCTCCCTCAACATCCGCTCTGCAAGTTGTTCCAGGTCCTCCGTGAGCCCCGCACCGACGCGCCCCGGCACGAAGCGCGTGATGCTCGCGCCGCTCGCCTGACGCGCGACCAACGGCGAGACCTGCCCCTTCCACCACGCGCCGTTCAGCATCTCGCCCCACACCGCGCGGCCGTCGATCACGAACCTGCCGTTCACGATGTCGAGCGGCCTTCGGTTGCGGATTTGCGATTGCCGATTGCGGATTGATGAAGGAGCGCGGGTTGAAAATAGCTTGACGGGCCGCCGGCCGTTGGTTCGGCCGCTTTTGGAATCCGCGATACGCAATCCCAAGTCCGCAATCGCCACGTCGAGTCGCTTCGACTGTTGCGTTTCGTAGAGCGGCTGCGTTGACCTCTTCACGACGTTGGGCGCGTCATCGGGACCCCACGTTTCTATCTGCTGTGCCTCACAGTTCCAGACGACCGAGTTGGCCGCAGTCCATCCGTCGCCCTGCGAGCGCGCCATGTCCTTCGTGACCCGCAGCGCCGCGCCGTTAATGCGCACGCGCTCGTAGAGGACGCCCGAGGCCCAACTCTCGAACGAACCGCTCGGGCCGAGCGAGTTCTTCGACTCGCAGTCGAGGAAGACGTTCGGGCCGGCGGCCGTGAAGCCGACGGCGAAGTCGTTCGTACCCGATTCACTCCGACACGAGCGGACCAAGACCTGCTGCCCTTCGACGAAGAAGCCCTGCCGCCGGTAGCCGCCGACCTCGGAGACGGGCGCCTCGTAACGGCACCGGTCAACGGTCACGCGCCGCCCGCGCGGGCCGACGCGCACGGCCGAGCCCGCGAAGTGTCGCGCCGTCACGTTATGCACCCACGCGTCTTCGACGTTGTCGAGCTTAACGCCAATCCACGCGTGCTCCTCGTCCTTTGGGTTCGACCTGTCGAACTCGCTCACCAACGTTAAGTCTTCGATTCCGACTTGCCGCACCGGCTCGTTCGCGGTGACCTTCGCGAGCGTCCCGCCGCCGTAGCGGCGTTCGAGCGCCGTCGTGATGGGCGCGTCGAGCGTGACGCGCTTCGAGCCCGCGTCCACGGACGCGACCGTCCTGTCCCAGACGAGGTCGCGCGAGCCGGGCGTCCAATGGAGGCGCTGGTCCGCGAAGGCGCCCTCGGCCCTGTTCATGCCGAGCGCCTCGATCCACTCCTTCGTGCTTGGCCGGCGGACGACGACACGGTCACCGGGCGCGAGCCCTTCAACGCTCTCAAGCGTAAGTGTAAGCGCGCCCGCCGGCACCTTCTCGTCAACCACGCGCAACGACGCGCCGACCGTGGGCGCCTCTTCCCCGCCGACCTCGATGAGCGCGCGACGCGACCGCCCCGTCGCGACCACGGTCGTCAATTTCACATCGCGCCCGCGCAGCACGACGCCCGAAGCGCGCAGGCGGAGTTGTCTGGCGACGCGGAACGTGCCGCCGTCGAGCAGCACGGCCCCGCGCCAGCCCCGCGCGTCCGCTGGACTGGAAGCGACGCGTTCAAGCGCCGCCTGTATCAACGCCGTGTCGTCGCCCCCCGTCGGCCGCACGCGCAACGCGGCCGGCACCTCCGGCCGCGCCACGCCGCCCGAGCCGTAGCCCGCGTGCGAGAAGTCGATGAGAATCCTTTCGTCTTCAACCGCCGCCGACGCGGGCGCGCGTTGCGAGAAGGAGAGCCCCGTCAACGCCGCGAGCGCGACGGCGATGATTAAGACCCGCGTCGTCGTCTTCAGTCCGTGCCCGACCATTCTCATCTTTGACCTTGTGCGATTCAACGCGCGCGCCTGCTTCGGACGGTCACGTCGGCCGACTTCAGACCTTCGGCGTAGGCCCGGAGCTTGATGCTCCCCGGCGCGCCGGACTTCGAGCGGATGACGACGAGACAGAGGCCGTTGAAGGCCGCGCGCTCCTTCGACTGAAAGGACTCGTGGCTCGTCGGGTCCGCGTTGTCCACGGCGACGATCTCGCCGGGGCCGAAGACCTCGAAGTGAACGCGGTGCTTCGCGCGCGGGACGACGAGGCCCGACTTATCGACCACGCTCAACGTGACGAACGAGAGGTCCGAGCCGTCGGCGTCGATGTTCGCGCGGTCTGCCTTCAACGTCAGGCGCTCGGCCGGACCCGTCGTCCGCACAACGTCTTCGGCCCAACGCTTCCCGTTCTTGTAAGCGACGACGCGCACCTCGCCCGGCTCGTACTTCACGTCGTCCCAGCGCAGACGATATTCGAGAGCGCCGCGTCTCTTCCGCCCGAGCGAGCGGCCGTTGAGGAACAGCTCCGCCTCGTCGCCCGAGGTGTAGACGTGGACGGGCGTCGTCTGCCCCTCGCGCCCCGGCCAGTTCCAGTGCGGCAGGACGTGCGCCATCGGCAGTTCGGGGCGCCAACGCGCCTGATAGATGTAGAAGCGGTCCTTCTTAAACCCCGCGAGGTCTACGATGCCGAAGTATGAACTGCGCGAGGGCACGCGAATCTTGCCGAGCGCCTTCAACTCCTCGTTCATGCGCGCCTGCGCCGCCGCGTCGGTGAAGTTGAGCAGGTTCGACACGTCCGCGTTGTAGGGCGTCGGCTCGCCGAGATAGTCGAAGCCCGTCCAGACGAACTCGCCCGCGACGTAAGGAAACTCATCCTGCCCCTTGAACTCGTTGTCCGGCGTCGTCGCCCAGCGCGGCGCGTAGAGGTCGTAGGAGCTGACCTGAAAATCGGACTTGCCCTTGTCCTTATCCTCTTCGACGGGGAAGAAGTATTCGCCGCGCGTGCTGACGGTCGATGAAGTCTCGCTGCCGTAGAGCGGTTGAGCAGGATTCTTCTCGCGGAACTTGCCGTACTCCCGAGGCTTGTAGTTGTAGCCGAACACGTCCACCGTCTTCTGAAAACCGTTGTAGCCCGCGTTGACGTTGTTCGCTCCGGCGGTGACGGGACGCGTCGGGTCTTCTTCGCGCACGATGTCCGCGAGACGTTGCGAGAGCTTGTGCCCTTCGGGCGTGCCCTGCTCGCCGATCTCGTTGCCCGTGCTCCAGAGGATGACCGACGGGTGGTTGCGGTCGCGCCGCACGAGCGCGCGCAAATCCTTCTCGTGCCAGTCGTCGAAGAGGAGGTGATAGTCGTTCTTCTTCTTCGAGCGGCGCCACGCGTCGAACGCCTCGTCCATTACGAGCAGGCCCATGCGGTCGGCGAGGTCGAGCAACTCGGGCGCGGGCGGGTTGTGGCTCGTGCGGATGGCGTTGACGCCCATCTCCTTCAGGATTTCGAGTTGACGTTGGAGCGCGCGCCGGTTGACCGCCGCGCCCAACGCGCCGAGGTCGTGGTGGTTGCAGACGCCCTTTATCTCAACCGGCTCGCCGTTGACGAGCAGCCCGCGCGCCGTGTCGAACTTGATGGTGCGGACGCCGAAGACGGTCGGGTACACGTCCAGGGTCTTGCCGCGCTGCTCGACCGTCGTGATGGCGAGGTAGAGGTTCGGGCTCTTCGGACTCCACAGCCTCGGGTTGTTGACGCGGACGCTGGCCGCGACGCGCGCGCGGGTGCCCGCGCCGACGCCGAGCCGCGCCGTCTCGGTCACAATTCCCTCCGCCCCCATCTCGGTCGCAACTCCCTCCCCCCCTCGGGCCGTCCAGTCAGGGTCAAGCGGGAAGACAACCGTCTCGACCCTGACCTCCGCCGCCTCGCCGGAGTCGTTGGCGAGCGTCACCTCGACGTTGACAGTCGCCGCGCGCGGGCTCACCTCGGGCGTCGTGACGTACGTGCCCCACTGCGCGACGTGGACGGGCGCGGTCTTCTCAAGCCAGACGTTGCGATAGATGCCGCCGCCCGGATACCAGCGCGAAGAGTCGGGCGGGTTGTCGAGCCGAATCGAGACCACGTTCTCGGCGCCGTACTCGACGAAGGGCGTGAGGTCCAGACGGAAAGACGAATAGCCGTACGGCCAGCCGCCGACGAAGCGGCCGTTGAGCCAGACGGTCGCGTAAGACATCGCGCCGTCGATGACGAGGTTGAGCCGCTTGCCTCTGTCGGCGGCCGGCACGTTGAAGTGCTTGCGATACCACCCGACGCCCCACCAGGGGAGCTTGCCCGTCTCACCCGGGTACTCCTGTCGGAAAGGCCCCTCGACGCCCCAGTCGTGCGGCAGGTCGAGCCGCCGCCAGCCACGGTCGTCGAAGTCGCGCCGCGTGTAGGCCACGTCGGCGCCGAGCCCCTCGTCCGCCTTCGAACTCTTCGACGCGCCCGCGACGAACTCCTGCCCCGTCGCGGTCACGCCGCCCTTAATCTTCTCGTAACTCAGACGCCCCTCCGCGCCCGGCGGGTCGTCCTTCTGAAACCGCCACCCCTCGCTGAACGACTCGCGGCTGCGCGGCGAGACCTGCGCCACGACCGCTCCCGCGAACATGAAGGCGACGCACGCGACGAGCGCGAGGTGTGACAGCACGACTCTCATCATTCATTGTTCCTCGTTGGCGTTAACTCTTACTTCGACACGACCCTCGTTTCCGGCGGGCCGAGGTAGCTCGGGCGCAGGCCGCCGGTGTTGAGCACGACCTTGTCGAGCACGACGCCGGGGTCGAGCATGTAGACTCTGAGGACGTGCGCGCCGGGGGCGTCGAGTTTGACGGTGGTCGTGACCTTCGTCGTCGCGTTCAGGACGTTCCGCGACCACTCCTTCGAAGTGACTTCGACGCCCGCGCTCGCCGCCAGTTCGCGCGGCTGCGCGCCGTCGAACGAGCAGGCGAAGCGCAGCCCCGACGCGCCACGGACGGGGTGCGTCGGCACGAGGTAGAAGGTCAGCTCGAACTCGCCCGCGCGGAAGAGGTGCATCGTGTATTCGAGCGCGGGCGCGTCGCTCGCGGCCCGCGCGAGTTCGACGCTCGGGGCGTCCTCCGGTAAGACGGCCACCGAGTCGCCCGTGCGGCCCAGGCCCTTGATGACCTGCCACGCGGCGCCCGCGCGGTCGGTCTTTGAAGTGAAGTGCTCGGCCTCCATCGAGACGACGCCGTTCGACTCGACGAAGCCGTTGAGGCTCTCGGGCCGTGGCGCACGCGGGTTGAAGATGGGAACCCTGACAACACGCCTCGCGCCCGCGCCCTCAATCTCAATCGTACCCTCGACCCTTTCGCCCTTCGGCGCCCTCGACCAATCGATTGAGACGAGCACGCGCGCGTCCTCGCGCAGAATGCCCTCCGCCACGTTCGTCCTTCGGCCGACGACGCCACGCGTACGGCTCAACTTAAGCCAGTCCTCTTTCGCGCGCGCGGTCCACTCAACCGGCGCGCGGCCCGTGTCGAAGATGTCGATGTAACGCGCGCCGCGCGTGTAAACGTCCAGGGCGGGCAGCGCCGCGTCCGTCTCTCCATCTTTCAAAGACTCGGCGCGGCCTTCTATCGCGACGCCGAGGCCGGCCGCCTCCGGCACTTTCATGTTCAAGACTTCGGGCGGGATTTCGGGCGCCGTGCTCCGCATGCTCTTCCACTGCCCTGGCCCCATCTCGCGCGACATGATGTGGTGCCACTTACCGCCCGACACCCTCTCGTTGTAGTTGTACGTCTCGGAGTCTGCGAGCCAGTCGGCGTTGGTCGCGTGCTTCACCCACCAGGCCGTGCTGGCGCGGCCCTGCGCGGCGTAGAGCGCGGCCTTCTCGGCGGCGAGGACGCGCCGGTTGGCGAACGAGGCGCAGCGGACGGGATAGAGAACCAGTTGGTAATAGGCGGGCCGGAGCGGCGGCGGAATCTTCGGATAAAGATTCGAGGCGCGCACCATCAGCGAGTCGTAAGCGTCCAAACGCGCCTGCGCCTCGTCGCCGTAAGCGAAGTGCGCGAAGTCGCTCGGACGGTAAGGCTCGCCCGGCATGTACCACTGCAAGTGCTCGGGCTTGCGCGCGAAGCCGAGCCGGTAATACTCGTCTTTAATCGAAGCTATCTCTTCGGCCATGCCTTCGCCGAACTCGCGCGCCGCCCACTGCTTGAGGAAGTCTTGCAGGTTGTCGCGGCGCCAGCGCGAAGCGTCCCACGCCATCTGCAAGAAGAACTCCGTGACGGACTCGGCGGGCTTGAGGTCGCCCACGTTGAGCACCCAGAGTTGGCGCGCGCCGTGGCGGTACGCCTTCGACATCTCCTCCCAGACGAGCGCGGGCGGCGTGGTGTCGAGCCACAGGTAAGAGAGCGGCCGACCCAGATAAGAGACGTGGTAGTAGACGCCGAAGCCGCCCGGCCGCCGCCGCTCTTCGGCCGTGGGGAACGAGCGGATGTAACCGAAATTGTCGTCGGTGTAGACGACCGTCACGTCCTCCGCCACCTTCAAACCTTTGCGGTAGTCCGTGAGGACTTCTTTGTAAGGGATGAAGACCTGCGGCACACGCGTCACGTCCGGGTTGACGTGGCGCGCGAGCATGGCGCGTTGGTCGGCGAAGATTTGTTCGAGAAGTTTGACGCGCTCGGGCTGCGTCTTCGGCCCCTGGATGGCGCTGTCGTGGATGCCGCGCATGCCGAGCGTGTAGATGTTCTCGAACTGTCCGTTCTCGCGGACGCGCTCCTCCCAGTAGCGGCGCACGCCTTCCGCGTTCTTCGTGTAGTCGTAACTCTTCGGGTCGTCCTTCCACTCACCGACGTTATTCCTCAACATCGGCTCGGCGTGCGACGAGCCCATGACGACGGCGTAGTCGTCGGCGACCTTACGGTTGCGCGGGTCGGCGTTGAAGGCGCGCGTCACCTCGTGCATCGCGGGCCAGACCGTGTTGGCCTTGAGCCGCAGCATCAGCTCGAAGAGGCGCGCGTAGGTCTTCGGCCCGATGTCGCCCGTCTCGGGCTCGTGCGTCTTCGCCGCCCACGGTTGCAGGCCCCAGTCCTCGTCGTTGAGGAAGACGCCGCGATACTTCACCGACGGCGGCCCTGCGGCGCGCGTGCCGGCCGCGACGAAGAGTTCGCCGCGTCGCTTCGGCGTCACGTCGGCCCACCAGTACCACGGCGAGACGCCGACGGCCCGCGACAACTCATAAACGCCGAAGGCAGTCCCGCGCCGGTCGCTCCCCGCCACGACCAGCCCCACGCGCACGCCGGGCGTGGGGTCTTTGACCGTGGCGATGACGAAGCTCTCCCACTTGCCGCGCAGCGCCGACGCGTCGAATTTCCCCTCGCGCGCGAGTTTGTCGATGAGAGTGCTTTTGCCGAGCGTCCCGACGAACACCGCGTGCCGAGACAGACCCGTCAGTTCCGTTCGCACGGCGGGCCGCACACCCGTCACGCGCTCCACGTCGGCCGTCAGGTCGTCGGCCGCGATACGCGCGACCTTATAGTCATCGGCCGAGACGAACACGTCGGCCGCGCGCCCGCCGCGCACAAGTTCGAAGTCGCCCGCGCGATGCTCGTCCCTCACCCATCCGGACTCCTGCGCGACGGCCGGCCTTACGCATACAAGCAGGAGCAGCAGAAGCTTTAACCACGGAGACGCGGAGACACGGCTCAGACAATTTGAAATTTCAAATTTGAAGTTTGAAATTAATGTCATCGTGTCTCTGTGTTTAATCTTCATTCTCGTTTACGGTCGGGGCCGACGGCGTGGCGGCCTCGGTCTGCGCGCGGGGGTCGGGGTCGGCTGCGCGGCGGGCGTGCCTTCGTCTATGTCGGGCGTGGCGGTGCGTGTGCGCTTGTATTCGGGCGCGTCGTCGGCCTCGTCGGGGAGTTTGGGTCCGGCGTAGACGACGGCCAGCTCCGCGAGCGCGGCCGTCACGTCCGTGCCAAAGCCGCTGAGCGCCGTGAGACGAAGGTGTCGCGCGCTGATTGTTCGCGGGAAGGTCACGCGCCGCGGCTCGAAGGTCGAGAGGAGTTCGCCGCGCGCGACCTCGCGCCAGTTGTTGCCGTCGTCGCTCGCCTCGACGACGTAGCTGCGTATGTCGCCTTCGTGCTCGCGGTGATTCTGGCGCGGCATGAAGACGAGTCCCATCACGTCGGCGCGACTGGCGAGATTGATGATGAGAGTGTGCGGGTGCTTCAAGTTCTTACGCGCGTCGCCCGCGAGCCAGAAGGTGTTGGGGTCGCCGTCAACGGCGTTCGCGGCGGGGTTCGACGGCTGCGACTCACCTTTGGCTTCAGACCCTAGTTTCTTCATCACGCGCGTGTCGAAGAGCAGCCCGCGCAGTTCTTCAGGACGTACGGAGACCGTCGGGCGGAAGCGCGGCGAGGCCATGTAGGCGAGAAGCGAGCGCCGCAGTTGACGCGCGGCCGGGCGCGTGTCGAGCCCCGTCGAGAGGTCCGCGCCGCTCACGAGCAGGCGTCCTCGGCCGACGCGACACTCGAAGACGAGGCCGAGCTTGTAGTTGCGGTTCCAGTCGTCGATGGCCCAGACGACGGGCTCAAGCGCGCGCGGCAGACGGTCGAGGTTGACGGCGCGCGCGCCGCGCACAATCTCGGACCACTGCCAGTCGAAGTTCGCGTCGGTGGGAAAGAGTTCGAGCGCGGGGTGGCGCGCGTTGTTCAGCAGGCCGAGCATGCGGCCCCACGCCGGCCCCATCAGGCGGTTCCAGAAGACCGGCACGTCGTCGAGCGGCGGGCTCGTCCAGTCGAGGTCCGCGCGGCGCGGGAGGTAGAGAACCTTACCGCCCTCTCTCAACTTCGCCTCGGCCTCGTCCCAGGACCTTGTTATCAAGAGATCACGCGGCTCGTCACGTTCGTCGTCTGGAGGGTAGAGCCAGAAGTCCCAGTCGTTCTCGGCCGCCGCGCCCCTCAGTCCCACGACGAGTTTGTAACGACGCGGCGCGGCGAGTTTCGAGAGGTCAACGGAGACGCGGCCGAGCGCGATGTTCTTGCCGACGGGTATCGTCCGCGCGGGCCAGCGCCCGCTCGCGACGATGGCGCCGCGCGAGTCCAAGACCTTCCAGACGGGCGCGGCATTGCCGAGAGGCGCGGCGCCGTAGTGCGCGACCTCGACCTCCGCCTCCAACGTCTCGTCGCTCGTGAAGACGCGCCGGGTCAGGCGCGCGAGCGGGACGGTCTCGGAGTTGAAGCGGCGGAACTCGGCCGCGTCGGCGTAGCCCTTCGGCTCCCAGAAGGGGTCGAGCAGGCCAACGAGCGCCGTCCCCTGTCCGACGTAGTCGTGCAGGTCCAACAGTTGAAAACCGGCCATGCCGGGCGTGCGCAGGTTGGCTTCGATCTCCTCCTTGTAGCAGGCGAGTTGGTAGCGGCCCGAGGCCCACGCGAACTGTTTGTGCTTATCCAACAGGCCGTGCGCCGCGAGCGAGTCGCGGAAGATTTCGTAGTTGCCGGGCCGCATGTAGCCCTTGAACTTGTCGATGACGGAGTAGTCCGGGTAAGCGACCCACTGGCCCAGTTCGTGCGAGAGGACGGGAATCTTTATGTCCCTGAGCGACTCACGGTAGTCGCGGCCGAACCAGGCCGACTGCCCGCGCAGCATCTTCTCGCCGAGGCGTTGGACGACGAGGAAGTCGGCGCCCTCTTCAGGGTCTGGAATCTCGCGGTCGGTGTGGCCGGTGCCGGTCGTGTAGAGGATGCGCGGGTCTTCGCGGCGGAAGTGCTCGGCCCAACGTGGGAGCGATTGCTTCCAGCGACCCTTCGGCTCGTTGCTCGCCGAGAGCATGACGAACGAGGGATGGTTGCCGTAAGCCTTTATCATCCGCTCGGTCTCTTCATACAACATCTTCTCCAACGGCGTGCCGGGGCTGATCTCGTTCCACATGCCGGGCTCGGGCTGAAGGTAGATGCCGAGCTCGTCGGCGGCGGTGAAGGCGGCCTCGGGCGGGCAGAAGGAGTGGAAGCGGACGTGGTTGATGCCCCACGCCTTGTTGATGCGGAGGATGCGGCGCCAGTATTCGACATCCGTGGGCGGGTAGCCCGTCAACGGAAAGTCGCCGCCGTGATGCGTGCCGCGCAGGTAGGTCTTCCGACCGTTGACGACGAAGTCGCTGCCCTCGGTCTTGAACTCGACGAGGCCGAAGGAGAGTTCCTTGGTTTCGTCAACCGACTCGCCTTGAAGCCTGAGCGTCAATCTCTGTAAGGCCGGGCCGAATTCGTTCCAAGTCTTCGCGTCGCGCCCGAGAGGCACTTCGAGTTGTGCTTTGCCGCCCTTCTCATCCCACGCAATCGGGACGTTAACGCCGCCCGCCGACAACGTCCCGCGACCCGCGCGTCCCGTCGCGTTGCCGACCTGAACTTTCAACAGCGCGGCCTTCGTCCGAACGTTCGGGAAGACGCGCGCATTGTCTATCCACACGCCGCCCGTCGAGTTCAACTCGATTCTCCCGACGATGCCGTTCCAACTGCCCGCGAGCGAGTCGGAGACGCTGTGCGCGTCCGGCCGGTAGGGCATGAGCATCGACGAGTCAACGCGCACGGTCAGGCGGTGGCGCCCCGGCGTCAGTTCCCCGAGGTCGAACTCGTGCGGAGCGACGAGGCTGTTGTTCGAGCCGACCCGCCGGTCGTCAATCCACACGCTCGACTCCCAACGCGGCCGTTCCATGAAGAGCACGACGCGGCGGCGGCGCCAAGTCTCCGGGACTTCGATGTCGCGCTGATACCACGCGACGCCGACGTAGTGGCGCGGCGGCTGCGAGAGGAAAGGCACCTTGACCGCGCCCGGCCGCGTGTAAGCCTTGTAGTCCTCGCGCAGGTACCAGAAGCGGTCGTAGAGCGAGAGCACCCACGGCGTTCGCGTGCTTATCTCGTCGCCGTAGCCTTGGGACTGTAGGACGCCGGGGAGCTTTATCGTCTCGGGCAGGTCGCGCTCGAACCAACGCTCGCCGACCCCCGCGTTCGCGCGGTCGAGCGCGAAGCGCCACACGCCCGCGAGCGGCAGCGTCCGACCCGCGCGCGTCCGCGCCGACGCGGGCCAGACGAGCGCCGCCGCCAGGAGCAGGAGCCCGGCCGGAAGAACCTTCCAGAGTTTCATTGTGCCGCCATTGTACAGCCACCCGCCGCACAGAAGTAAAGCGGTTTTCTTCAGCCGCGTCATTCAAACGCCACCTCTTTGCCGGGAGCGCGGGCATCCCTGCCCGCCATGAGCGCGTCAGCGCGAATAGAGGGAAACTTTATGTCTCAAGGTTGAGGAATAGAGTTTCTCTGCTAAGCGTGCTGGCGCACGCTTTGGCGGGCAGGGATGCCCGCGCTCCCGGCGAAAGAAGGCCCACTTATGTCAACGCCGCTAGTGGTAAGCTGCTCAAGGCTATCAGCCGATTAGTTAGACGGTGGAGGTGCTCTGTGGCGACGCTCTTCCTGATGTGCGGGCTGCCGGGCGCGGGCAAGACGACGCTCGCGAAGCGTCTGGAGCGCGAGCGCGACGCGCTGCGCCTGACGCCCGACGAGTGGATCGCGCGCCTCTTCGGGCGGAGCCTGACGCCGCCCGCGCTCGACTGGTGCCGCGACCCTGTCGAGTCGTTGCAGTGGGAGGTGGCCGAGCGCGCGCTGCGGCTCGGCGTCAACGTCATCCTCGACTTCGGCTTCTGGTCGCGCGCCGAGCGCGAAGAGTTCCGCGCGCGCGCCGCCGCGCTCGGCGCAGGCTCCGAGGTCCACTTTCTCGACGTGCCGCGCGCGGAGTTGTCTATGCGAGTCGCCGAGCGCGCGGGCGCGGCGGCGCCTCCCGGCACCTTCCCCGTCACCGACGTGCAGCTCGACGCGTGGTGGCAGGTCTTCGAGCCGCCGACCGCGGACGAGTTGCGCCCGAGGTCTGAAGAGGCTTGAGACTGCCGGCCGACTCTGTACGCTCCCCCACACTAAAACTCGCGCGCGCGTAAGCCGCCGTGCTTGTGACTTTCGGCGGACGCGTGCAAAAATCGTTCAATTCAGCGAGGAACGACTGGCCGGCAGCTCTACGCCGAACGCGCGAGTGGTTCGACGGACGAGGGCGTGCCGTGCTGAGAGGCTACCCGACGCCTTCATACTCAAGTAAGGGAAGACTTCGGCCAGCACTCGAAGACATGAAGGTACTTTTCTGCAAGGGCCAGACGATGGGGCCGATCAGTGGGGCGGACGAGATTCTCGTCACCTACGCCACGCGTCTACGCGAGGCCGGCGCCAGCGTCTCGGTGCTCCTGATGTTCCCTCACCCCGGCGACACATACTACGACCGGCTCCGCGACGCGGGCGTGCCCGTCACGGGCATCGTGCAGGGCGCGACCGTCACGGCGATGCAGGCCGGGCGGAGACTTGCGTCGAAACTGCTGACGGCCATCCCGCGCACGCAGCAGTTCATCCGTCGCGGGAGCCGCAAGGTCTCGGGCGGCGTCGCCGAGCGCTACTACGCGCGCTGCCGCGAAGAGATCGAGCGCCGCAAACCCGACGTGATCCACGTCATCACGCCCGACCCCGCCTCCGTCGTCTTCATCCGCGCGGGCCACGACCTCGGCGTCCCAGTGCTCTATCAGGAGGTCGGCATCCCCTTCCACCCGCCCGGCTACGAGTCATACTACGAGCACTTCACCACGGCGCTGCCGCTCTGCGCGGAGGTCGCGGCGCTCTCGCCGGCGCTCGCCGAGATGTGCCGCGCGGTGGTGCCGCCGGGCAAACCGGTCTGCGTGCTGCCCGTGATGGCCGACGACGTTACGTCGCGGCAGGCGCGGGAAGAGGGCGGGGTCGTCTTCGGCTTCGCGGCGCGGGCGGAGACTTTGAAGGGCGTGTCGGAGTTGATGGAGGCGTTCGGGCTCGCGCGTCAGCAGGACGAGGGCGTGCGCCTCTATGCGGCCTGCGCGGGCTCGAAGGTGGGCGAGATGTTCGAGCGCGCCGAAGGCTTCGGCGCCGGCCCGAGCTTCAAACACCTCGGCGTCTACGAAGGCCCCGAGGGGCGCGCGGACTTCCTGCGCCAGATCGACGTGCTCGTCCTGCCGAGCCACACGGAGGGGACGCCGAACAGCATCATCGAGGCGATGTCGCAGTCGATACCCGTCATCGCGACCGACGTGGGCGGCATCCCCGACATGCTCGGCGGCGGCGCCGGCCTGCTCGTCCCCGTGGGCGACGCGCGCGCGCTGGCCGACGCGATGCTCCGACTCGCGTGCGACCCACGCCTGCGCGCCTCGCTCGGCCGCGCCGGCCGCGCCCGCTACGAAGCGACCTACTCGCCCGAAGCCGTCCTCCCCGTCCTCCTCGACACCTACAAACGCATCCGCAGCCGCGACGAGGCCAAACCGCTCCCGCAAGCCGCCGCCGTCTGACGCGCTCCCGGCCTACTTCCTAATCGTGCCGCAGGGCGATGAGCGGGTTGACGCGGGCGGCGCGGCGGGCGGGGATGTAGCAAGCCAGCAGGGCGACGACGACGAGCAGGAGGGGCACGCCGACGAAGGTGACGAGGTCGGTCGTGCCGACCCCGAGCAGCAGGCTCCCCAGCACGCGCGTCATCGCGAAGGCGCCCCCGAGCCCGAGCGCCACCCCGACCAGCGCCATCTTCATCCCCTGCCCCACGACGAGGCGCACCACGTCGCGCAACGCCGCGCCGAGCGCCATGCGGATGCCGATCTCGTGCGTGCGCTGGCTAACCGTGTAGGTCATCACGCTGTAGAGCCCCATCGTCGCCAGCACCAGCGCCAGCACCCCGAAGGTCGTGGCCATCCCCGCCGCCACGCGCGGCCCCCAGAAGGCCAAAGACAGATTCTCCTCCGCCATCATCACGCCGAAGACCGGCAGCCGCGCGTCCAGCCGCGCGATCTCTCCGCGCGCGCGCTCGACCAACCCTTGCAGGTCGTCGGCCGACTGCGCGCCGACCAACAGCGTCATCCGCCCGCGCGGGTGCTGGTAGACGGGCAGGAACATGTATATCTGGTGGTCCTGATATAACGAATCGTAGTGCCCGTCCTCCGTGATGCCGACGATCTCCATCAGCGGCGTCCCCTGCGCGAAGCGGAAGCGACGCCCCAACGCCTCCTCTTCGCCGCCGTAGAATTTTCGTGCGAAAGCCTGGTTGACGATGACGACGCGCGGCGCGTTCAGGTCGTCGCGGTCGGTGAAGTCGCGTCCGCGCACCAAGGGCATCCGCAGCGTCTCGAAGTACTTCGGCGTCACGATGCTGCACTCCGAGATGACGCCCTGGTTCGGCGGCGGGTCGAGTTCGCCCTCCTTCACGACGGGGCCGCGCGACTGGCGGCTGTCCATGAGCGGCATCTCGCTGGCGAGCGCCGCCGTCCGCACGCCGGGCAGCGCCTCGACGCGCCGCTGTAGCTCCGGGAAGAAGCGCAGAGACGCCTGCTGTTCGTAGGCCAGCAAATCGAGGTTGATGATCATCGTGGCGAGGTTCTCGGTCTGGAAGCCCGGGTCGGTCCCGCGCACCATGCCGAGGCTGCGGATGAAGAGCCCCGCGCAGATGAGTATGACGAGAGAGATGGTGACCTGCGCGACGACCAGCAGGCCGCGCAGGTTCCAGCGCCGCCGCCCGTACGAAGGACTCGCCACCCCGCTCTTGATGACGCTGATTAAGTCGGTCCGCGAGGCCAAAAGCGCCGGGGCCAGCCCGAACAGCACGCCCGTCAGCATCGAGACCGCCAGCATCCACTTCAAGAGGTACGAGTCCGGCGCGAGGTCTAAGTTGACCGGGTACGGCACCGGCGGGAACGTGGCCTGCGCCCACCCCGCCCCGAGGTACGCGAACGCCCAACCCAGCAGCCCGCCCACCAACGCCAGCAGCAGACTCTCCGTCAGCAGTTGCCGTATGATGCGACCGCGGCTCGCGCCTATCGCCAGTCGAATCCCTATCTCACGCCCGCGCATGGCCGCCCGCGCCAGCATCAGGTTCGCCACGTTGGCGCAGGCCAGCAGCAGCACGAGGCACGAAACGCACAGGGCCAGCACGCCGCCGTACCTCATCACCCTCGTCGCGCCCTCGTAGCGCCCATCCAACTCCGTTCTCAGTTGAACCCTTGTGTCGCCGTTCTCCTTCGGGTAGAGCTGCGCGAGGTTGTCGTTAACTAAGTTCAAGTCCGCCTCGGCCTGTCCCATCGTCACGCCCGGCTTCAGGCGCCCGTAGAGGTTGACCGTCTGGTATGCGCGATCCATCCTCCACTCCGGGCGGCGGCTGAACTTCTGCGCCATCATCATCGGCACCCAGAAGCCCTGCCGGAAGTAGAAGACCGAGCCGAGGAACGACTCGGGCATGACGCCGACGACGGTAAACGCCGTGCCGTTGAGGAAGACCGACTTGCCGACGATGGCCGGGTCCGCGTTGAAGCGCCGCTGCCACGAGTGATGGCTCAGCACCACGACGGGGTGCGTGTTCGGTGTCAGGTTCTCTTCGGGCAGGAAGCCGCGCCCGAGTATCGGCCTGACGCCCATCACCTCGAAGTAGTTGCCGCTGACCAACTCGCCGTAGACGACCTCGGCGCGGGAGCCTTCGACGGCGTTGTGGCTCTCGCCGCCGCTCATGCCACCCGCCGCCCACGTGAACGCGCACAGGTCCGTGAAGCTCTTGTTCTGCTCGCGCAGGTCGAGGTAATTCGCGTAGGAGAAGCGGTCCCAGACCTGCGCGTCCGCCTTCCTCCCCCAGTACGGGGCCATCAACTCTTCAGGCTTGTCCGCCGACAGCGGCCGCAGGATAAAGCCGTTAACCGCGCTCAGGATGGCCGTGTTAACGCCAATCCCTAAGCCCAGCGTCAGCGCGGCGACGAGGGTGAAGCCCGGCTGCTTCGCCAGGATGCGGACGCCGTAGCGCAGGTCGCGCCCCAGGTCGTCGAGCCACCGCGTCCCGCGCGCCTCCCGGCACAACTCCTTCACCTGCTCCGGCCCGCCCAGCGCGATCCGCGCCCGCCGCCGCGCCTCCTCCGGGCTCAGGCCCTGCGCGACAAGGTCGCTCGTATGCTCTTCAAGGTGGAAGCTCAACTCCTTCTCCAACTCCTCGTCGAGCCTCCTCCGGCGGAACAGGCGTTGCCACCACTTCATGGGGGGTCTTCTCCTTCAGAGAGTTCGTGGGGTCATGCTTCAGACAGGTTGAGGATGAGGGTGACGGCCTCTGCCAACCGCGCCCAGCCCGCGGCCTCGGTTTCGAGCTGCGTCTTACCCTTGCGCGTCAGCTTGTAGAACTTGGCCTCGCGCCCGGTCTCGGTCGCCCGCCAGTCGGCGGCGAGCAGGCCGCGATTCTCCAAGCGGTGCAGCGCCGGGTAGAGCGAGCCCTGCGGCACCTGCACCACCCCGCGCGACGCCTGGTCGAGGCGCTGCGCGATGGCGTAGCCGTGAACCGGCCCGAGCGCCACCACCTTCAAGATCAACAGGTCCAAAGTGCCCTGCGGCAGGTCCGACTTGGTCGGGGTCATGCACGTTACCTCCGACTTCTACATATAACACCCGCACATGTAGAAGTGCAAGGCATAGTTACGACCCGCCGCCGATAAAGTTCAAAAAAAACGGCCGGGCTCACCGCCCCGGCCGCCTCAACCTGTCTGAGCTTGCCTGCGCGGCCCTCGCGCACGCACACGAAACGAAAAGGGGGAGCCGTCAGACTCCCCCTCCCGCTTCACCTCATTTATACCTTATATGCCCCCGGGCGGCGCATTATACCCGCGCGCGCCGGGCGCTACAAAACAGGCGGCGGGACGCCCCCGCCCGCGAGCCCTTCGAGTATCAGGCGCTTCAGTTCGTCGAGCGTGCGGCAGCCGTTGACCGCGTCCGCGCCGGCCAGCACCGACAGTCCGCCGCCGTCCTTCGTGAAGACCACGGGCAGCCTGACGCCCTTCAGCCCGTAGCGCGCCGCCAGTTCGTCCGCGTGCAGGAATTCGAGCGGGCGGCCGAGCCCTTCAAGAAACTCCTTCCACTCGCCGCGCATGCGGACGGCCCCGTGCGTGAGCGCGCAGAGGTTGCACGCGTACGTGCGCGGCGAAAATATCTTGTGCGCCGCGTCGGCCAGCGTGTTGAAGACGCCGCTGTCGGCGTTGTAGACGAAGACCAGCGTCGGCGCCTTCACCTGCGTCTCACTCACCTTCACTCCTCGCGCGGGGTTGAATTTTAAGAGGATTGTCCGCGCCGAAATTCTAGTGCCCGCGTGTCGAAAGTTCAACGGAGGCCGGCGGCCGTGTTAATAATGTGCGCATGGGCGGAGTGCTTGTGGCGTTGATGCCGGGGCCGGGCGAGCCGGTCGAGTTGCGCGAGGTCGCGGAGCCGGAGTTGGAGCCGGACTCGGCGCTGCTCGCCGTCGAGCTGAGCGAGGTCTGCGGGACGGACGTGCACTTGCAGCAGGGACGGCTCGCGGGCGTGCCGTACCCGCTCGTCCCCGGCCACGTCTCGGTCGGGCGGCTCGAAAAGATTCGCGGCCGGCTCTTCGACGTTGATGGGCGCGAGTTCCGAGAGGGCGACCGCGTCACCTTCCTCGACGTGCATCGCACCTGCCACGCCTGCTGGCATTGTCTTGTCGCCAAGGCTTCGACGCGCTGCCCCGCGCGCAAGGTCTACGGCATCACCTATGGTCTCGCCGACACGCTGGCCGGCGGGTGGGCCGAGAAGATTTACCTGAAGCCCGGGACGCGCTGCATCCCGCTTGAGGGCGTGGACGCCGCGCGCTTCATGGCCGGCGGCTGCGCGCTCCCGACCGCGCTCCACGCCGTCGAGCGCGCGGACATCCCCTTCGGCTCCACGGTGCTCGTCCTCGGCTCCGGCCCCGTCGGGCTCTCGGCCGTCGCGCTGTCGCTGATGCGCGGCGCGGCGCGCGTCATCTGCACGGGCGCACCTGCGTTGCGGCTGGCGTCCGCGCGCGAGATGGGCGCCACGGCCACGCTCGACGTAACGACTCACACGCCCGAGGAGCGCGCCGCGTGGGTCTTAAGCGAGACTGAAGGGCGCGGCGCCGACGTGTGCATCGAGGCGACGGGCTCGCCCGGCGCGGTCGTCGAGGCGATGCGCTACGCGCGCGACGCGGGCACTGTGGTCGTCGTCGGGCAGTACACGGACCACGGCGAGGTCGCCTTCAACCCGCACCAAGACCTCAACCGCAAACACCTCGACGTGCGCGGCTGCTGGGGCTCTGACTTCTCACACTTCTATCGCGGCGCGCGGCTCATGGCCGACGCGGCGCGCTCGGCCCCGTGGTCGCGGCTCGAACTCCAGACGTACCCGCTCGCGCGCGCTGGCGAGGCGCTCGCGGCCGTCGCCTCGGCGCGCGTCGTCAAGGCGCTCATCGACCCGCGCGCATGACGACGCGGGTCACGCCTCCGCGACCCTCATCACGACCGCGCGAATTGTTCGGGCCGCCAACAAACGCGCCCGCGCGCCGGTAACAAAAACATTGACGTTTATTAGGCCCGGTGATACTTTACCGACCGTTCGGTAGCCAATCGCCCAACTCTCGGGCACAGGTCAATTCCCTTTAGGTCTCTTGCAGGCTCAACGCCTCGACGCCCTCGCCCGAGCCCCGCGTCTTGGGGTCTTGGCTGCTCGACCGTCAACACTTCGCTTCAAGGAGATAACACTGCTATGAGAAGCCTGACCCGGTTCGTCTTGGCGGCCTTCCTCCTGTTCGCCTTCGGAGTCTCCCCGGCCTTCTCGCAGGCGTCGAGCTCGACCGCGGAGTTGCGCGGTCAAGTCACCGACTCCGCGGGCGCGGCCGTCCCCAACGCCACCGTCACCATCACGGACCTCTCGAAGGGCACCAGCCGCACGACGCAGACGGATGCCGAGGGCAACTACGTCTTCCTCAACCTGCTCCCCAGCTCCTACGAGCTGAAGGTGACGGCCGCGTCGGGCGGCTTCGCGCCCGGCACGATGCGCGTCGAGCTGACGGTCGGCCAGCAGGCCAACATCCCCTTACAGCTCGGCGCCAAGGGCTTCCAGGAGACGGTCGAGGTCGTGGCCGGCGGCGAGGTCGTGGACACCGACCGCACGCAGCAGTCGTCGGTCATCGGCGCGGCCCAGATCACGAACCTCCCCATCAGCCGCCGCAACTACCTCGACTACGCGCTGCTGACGCCGGGCGTCAGCGACGCTGACAACATCGCCGACGCCTCCGACTTCCGCGTCGCGCAGACGCCTAACTCGGGCCTCTCCTTCGGCGGCAACAACGGTCGCGGCAACCTCGTCGCGGTGGACGGCGGCAGCACCAACACCGTCTCGGGCGGCGTCGAGGCGACCATCGCGCAGGAGGGCGTGCAGGAGTTTCAAGTCCTGCGCAACAGCTACAACGCGGAGTTCGGCGGCTCCTCCGGCGGCATCGTCAACATCGTCTCGAAGTCGGGCTCGAACCGCTACCACGGCAGCATCTTCGGCCTCTTCCGCGACGAGCGTTTCGACGCGCGCTACGCCTTCGACTTCAACCCGAACAACAAATCGCCCTTCAGCCGCCAGCAGTTCGGCGGCTCTTTGGGCGGCCCGATTAAGTCGGACAAGACCTTCTTCTTCACCTCGCTCGAACGCTTCACGCAGGACGAGACGACCTTCGTCAATCTCCTCAACGACCCGAACGTCTTCCGCATCACGGAATCGCAGGGGCGACTCTTCGACTACGTCGCGACGACGCCCTTCGCGGCGCTCGCCACCTCTCTGCGCGGCACGCTGACGACGACCTCGGCGAACTTCCCGCGCACCGTCAACCTCTTCAACAACGCGTCGGGCCAGTTCCCCTTCGAGTCGAGCCAGACCACCTTCGGCGCGCGCTTCGACCACAACTTCAGCGACCGCGACCTGGCGTACCTGCGTTTCAGCCTCAACGATTCCAAGTTCGAGAACCAGGCGGCCGGCGCGCTCACCGCCGTCTCGCGCGGGCGCACGCTCGACTCGCTCAACGGCGGCATCCTCTTCTCCGAGAACCACCAGTTCGGCCCCGCCACCTTCAACGAGTTGAAGCTCCAGTGGCGCTATCTCGACTTCGACGTGATCCCGAACGACGCGGTCGGCCCCGAGTTCAACATCGAGGGCTTCGGCTTCTTCAACCGCGACATCTTCCTGCCGTCGCACACCATCCAGCGCGACTACGACATCATCGACAACGTCTCGCACGTCACCGGCGCGCACACGCTGAAGTTCGGCGGCGCGATTCAGGCGTCGGACGTGTCGTCGGGCAACGAGACCTTCTTCGGCGGCCGTTTCAACTTCGGCCCGAACATCCCGCTCGCCAACATCATCCCGGCCGCGACGCTGACGCAACTGCGCGGCTTCATCAACGCCAACGTCATCGACGCCAATCAGCGCGCGACGCTCCTCGGCGACATCAACACGCCGATTAACGCCTTGCAGGCTTTCAACCTCAACCTGCCCATCGTCTACCAGCAGGGCTTCGGCCTGCCCGAGGTCAACTCGTACACGTATCGTTACGCGCTCTTCGGGCAGGACACGTGGAAGGTGCGGCCGAACCTGACGCTCAACTACGGCCTGCGCTACTCGATCAGCGACGAGCCGTTCTACATGCCGCTCGACAAGAACGACTTTCAGCCGCGCGCGGGCTTCTCCTGGTCGCCGTTCGCCAACGGCCGGACGGTCATTCGCGGCGGCGCCGGTCTGTTCACCGGCTACACCATCTACTCGGTCGCCAACGTCACGAAGACTTTGAGCGGCATTCAGGGCGACCCCATCAACATCGTGCTCTCGACGGCCACGTCCGCCGCGCTCGGCGTGCCCTCGTCGTTCACCATCTACCAGACTTTGCTCGCGCAGGGCATCATCGGCAACCGCACCATCCTCGCCTCCGACCTCGCGCAGTTCGGCATCACGCCGCGCCCCAACGCGCCGCTCGAAGTCCGCTTCCGCGTCGAGCCGAACTACGAGACGCCGACCACTTATCAGGCGAGCACCGGTTTACAGCAGGACGTGGGGCGCGGCATCTCGCTTGAGTTGAGTTACCTCTTCACGCGCGGGCTGCACCTGACGCGCAACCGCGACATCAACCAGTCCAAGGCTTCGCTGGTGGTGGCGGGGACGAACGAGCCCTGCTTCTTCCGCCTCGGCGCCAACCCCGCGACGTGCACGGGGACGGCCACGTCTTCGGACTTCATCAACCCGCTCAGGCTTCAGGACAACGTCTACGAGTCGTCGGCCAACTCGTTCTACCACGCGGCGACCATCTCGGTGCAGCGCCGCTTCGCCAACCACTTCAGCCTCAACGCGCACTACACCTTCGCCAAGTCCATCGACGAGGTGACGGACTTCAACAGCGACTGGTCGGCGGAGAACCCTTTGAACGTGCGCGCCGACCGCGCGGTCTCGGCCTTCGACCAGCGCCACCGCGCCGTCTTCAGCGGCGTCTTCGCGAGCCCGCTCGACGGCGACTCGTTCGCGGACAAGGTCTTCCGCGACTGGGTCTTCTCGCCCATCTTCATCGCGGGGTCGGGCCGCCCGTTCAACCTGCTGCTCGGGTTCGACGCCAACAACGACGGCCGTTCACAGTCCGACCGCCCGTTCACGTTGGGGCGCAACACGGGCCTTGGCGAACCCTTCTACAGCTTCGACGCGCGGCTCGCGCGCCGCTTCCATTTCGACGAGGACAAGTTCCTTGAGCTGACGTTCGAGGGCTTCAACCTCTTCAACCGGACGAACCTCGCCGGGGTCAACAACGTCGGCGGCGGCCTGCCCGCCGACCAGTTGCGCGTGCTCGCCTCCGAGCGCGCGCGCGGCCGTCGCAACGCCGCGCCGACGCGACCGCTCGGCTTCACCTCGGCCGCCAACCCGCGACAGTTGCAGTTCGGCGTCCGCTTCAACTTTTAAGAGTTAATCATCGCGGACGCAGAGACACGGAGACACAGCTTTGAAGACATAAGTCATCAGGCTGTGTCTCGGTGTCTCCGTGGTTAATTTATTCTCTGCTACACTCGCGCACATGCCGCCGCCGACCGTAGAGTTCAACCGCCGCCTCCGCTGGGCCGACGCGGACGCGGCCGGGCGCCTGCACTTCCCGCGCATCTTCGAGATCGTCGAGGAGGCCGAGGGCGAGTTGTTGCGCGGACTCGGCCGACCGCTGAACCTGCGCGAGCGCGCCTACGACTTCCCGCGCGTCCACGTCGAGTGCGAGTTCAAACGCATCCTCGAACTCGACGCGCCGTTCCGCATGCTCTTCACCGTCGGCCGGCTCGGACGCACGTCCATCCGCTACGACTACAAGGTCTTCGACGCCTCGGAAGAACTCGCCATCGAGGGCACGATGACCGTCGTCGTCATGCAGCACGGCGCGCCCGTCGAGATACCGCCGGCCCTGCGCGCCGCGCTGGAAGGGGACAGTAGGCAGTAGGCAGATGGCAGTAGGCAGTTAAAAACCCTGTTGACGGAAAGTCCGAGTTAATCTTTCAGCGTCGTAAAGCGGAGCGGCTGCCTACTGCCATCTGCCTACTGCCTACTTTCTTTTGAGGAGACACAATATGCAAAGCGTCAGGTTTCAACGGTTCGGCAACCCGGCCGAGGTTCTGAGCGTGGAAGAAGTTGAAAGGCCCGAGGCGGGCGCGGGGCAGGTCCTGGTGAAGATGCGCGCGCGCCCCATCAACCCATCAGATTTGCTGACGGTGCGCGGCCTCTACGGCTCTCTGCCCGTGCCGCCCGCGACGCCAGGGCTCGAAGGCATGGGCGAGGTCGCGGAGGTCGGCGAGGGCGTCACGCACCTGCGCGCGGGGCAGCGCGTCATCCCGCTCGGCGTGGCGGGCACGTGGCAGGAGTACGTCGTCGCGCCGGCCGCGCAGCTCATCCCCGTGCCCGACTCCGTGAGCGACCAGACGGCCGCGCAGTTTGTCGTCAACCCCTTGACGGCCTGGATCATGACCGTCGAAGAGTTGTCGCTTCAGCCCGGCGAGTGGCTTTTGCAGACGGCCGCCGGCTCCACGCTCGGCCGCGTCGTCTTGCAGATCGCGAAGCGGCGCGGCTTCAAGACCATCAACGTCGTGCGCCGCCGCGAGCAGGGCGAGGAGTTGAAGGCGCTCGGCGCCGACGAGATCATCTGCACCGACGAGGAGGAGATTCCCGCGCGCGTCCGCGAGATCACGGGCAAGGAGGGTTTGAAGAAGGCCATCGACGCGGTCGGCGGCGAGACCGGCGGCGCGGTCGTGAGCGCGCTCGCGCGCGGCGGCGTGCTGCTCGTCTACGGCCTGCTCTCGGGCCGACCGATGCCCGTTGACAGCGGCCAGATGATCTTCACCTCTTCGACGGTGCGCGGCTTCTGGCTCGGCGAGTGGATGCGCTCGGCCCCGCCCGAGCGCCAGCAGGCCGTCACCGGCGAGATGCTCCGCTCGATGGCGACGCAGGAGATCGTCCCGCCCGTCGAGGCCGAATACCCGCTAACGGAAATCCTCGCCGCCGTTGAACACTCCGAGCGCCCCGGCCGCAGCGGCAAAGTCCTGCTGGTGGGGTAAAGTGGAAAGGGGAAGGGTGAGCGGACTGCTTCCCCTTCCCCTTTCCACTTTACCCTTTCATTCCCAACGAATGATTCCGCGCGCGCCTTCGCCCCCGGCGAGCGCGTCGAGCGCGTCGTTCACGCCTTCGAGTTTGTATGTGCGCGTGACGAGTTCGGTGAGTTTGAGTTTGCCTTCGCGGTAGAGTTCGACCAGGCGCGGGACATCCCTCGACGGTTGGCCGGAGCCGTAGAGCGAGCCGAGGAGGCGCTTCTCCTGCATGACGAAGGGGAAGAGCGGGAACGCGGCGAGCGTGTCCAGACGTGCGAGCCCTGTCACGACGACCGTCCCGCCCTTGCGCGCGAACGTGAGCGCCTGCGCGAGCGTCGCGGGCGCGCCCACCGTGTCGAAGACGTAGTCGGCGCCGCGCCCGTCGGTCAACTCGCGCAACTGCTCGGCCACCTTCTCGCCCGAAGCGTCAACGCAGTCGGTCGCTCCGAACTCGCGCGCGAGACGGAGCGGCTCCGCGCGCGTGTCGAGCGCGACGATGCTCTCGCACCCCGCGAGCCGCGCGCCCTGCACGACGTTGAGGCCGACGCCGCCCACGCCGATGACCGCGACCTTCGCGCCCGCCTCGGGCCGCGCCGCGTTCAGAACCGCGCCGACGCCCGTCACGACCGCGCACCCGAGCGTCGCCAGAGCCTCGAACGGCACGTCCTCCGCCACGGCAATCACGCCCTCCTCCGCCACCACCGCGAAGTCCGCGAAGCAGGCCGTGCCGTTGTAGTGCGAGACCTTCTGCCCGCGCGCGCTCAACAGCGTGTCGCCCGCCGGCAGACGATTGCGATAAGTCGTCCGCTCCAGACGGTCGCACAGCACGGGCCGCCCCTCTCTACAAGGGGCGCACACACCGCACGGCGGCGCCCAGCAGAAGACGACGCGGTCGCCCACCTTAACCTTCTCCACGCCCTCGCCGACCTCGCGCACGACCCCCGCGCCCTCGTGCCCGAGCACCAGCGGCGTCCGCACCGGCCACTCTCCGCGCGCCGGATGCAGATCGCTATGACACACGCCCGCGGCCTTCAACTCCACCAACACCTCGCCCGCGCGCGGCCCGCCCAACTCCGCCGCCTCGACCGACAAAGGCGCGCCCTGCTCCCACAAGATTGCCGCTTGTATGTTCATCGACAAAGAGCCCCTAAGTCTTCCCCGCGAGTTGCGCGGCGATGCGCGCGAGCCACGAAACGCGCTCGCCTAAGATGGCGAAGCGCGGGTCATCGGTCTGGCCGCGACGGTAGCGGAAGAAGATTTGCTGAAGCACGACCGCGAGTTTGAAGACCGCGAAGACCTCGTAGAAACCGACGTTGGATAAGTCTTCCCCCGTGCGCGCGCCGTAGCGTTCCAGAAGCTCTTCGCGCGTGAACCAGCCCTCGCGGTTCGTCACCGCCGAGACGCTGTCGCGCCGCCCGCCGCCCTCGGCCGTGTGCACCCAGTAGCCGAGCAAGATGCCGAGGTCAATCAAGGGATCGCCGACCGCGCTCATCTCCCAGTCGAAGACGCCGACGACGCGACCCACGTCCGACGTGTCGAGCATCACGTTGTCTAACTTGTAGTCGCCGTGGACCAGCGTCGGCCGCGCCGGGTCGGGCGGCAGACGCGACGCGAGCCACGCGGCCAGTTCGTCCATCTCCGCCAACTCGTCCGTCCGCGAACGGTGCCAGCGGTCGGCCCAGCCGCGCACCTGCCGCTCGACGAACCCCGAGGGCTTCCCCAAAGAGTCGAGGCCGTGCGCATGCACGTCCACCGCGTGCAGGTCTGCCAACGCGTCCACCAACGCCGCGCTCGCGCGACGACGTTCCGCAGGTCTGTCTTCAAGCTCCGGCGGCTCCTCCGCGCGTACGACGAGCCCGCGCCGCCGCTCCATCAGGTAGAAGACCGAGCCGACGACCTCTGTCTCTTCACACAGCAGGTATGGCCGTGGCGCGAGCGGGAAGACCGTGTGCAGCGCTTCGAGGATGCGGAACTCGCGCGCCATGTCGTGCGCCTTCGGCGCGACGGGGCCGAACGGCGGACGCCGCAGTACGAACTCGCTCGCGCCGAAGCGCAGCAGGTACGTCAGGTTCGAGTGTCCGCCCGGGAACTGTTCGACCGTCAGCGGTAAGCTTAAGTCAACCTCATCCCCGACGACCTCCGGCAAACGCGCGCGCAGGTACGCGCCGAGCGACTCCCAGTCGAGCTGCTCGCTCTCGCGCACGGGCCTCGTGTCGGGCGATTGAATCATCTGTTCATTTGTTCATCGGTTCATTGTTCAATCCATAAATGAATCAATGAACCGATGAACCGATGAATCAATTCCTGAAGATGATGCAGGTGGTCGTGGCGTGCGCGTAGAGCTTGCCCGTGGCGTCGAGCACCTTGCCCTCGGCCGTGGCGGTGCGACCGCCGACGTGTATGACGCGCGCCTCGCAGCGCACCTCGCCCGTCTCGGCCGTCAGCGCGCGCACGTAGTTGACCTTTATCTCAAGCGTCGTGTAACCCGCCCCGGCCGGCAGCGTCGAATGCACGGCGCACCCCATCGCCGAGTCGAGCAGCGTCGCCGCCAACCCGCCGTGCACGACGCCGATGGGGTTGTAGTGATACTCGGCCGGACGCACCGTGAAGACCGCGCGCCCCTCTTCCAACTCCGCCAGCCCGAAGTCCAGCAGCGCGCTGATGGGCGGTCGCGGCAGTTCGCCCGACACGACCTTCTTCAGGAACTCCAACCCCGTCAGCCCACGCGCCGCCTCGGCCAGCGCCTTCGGGTCTTCCCAACTAACCGTGCGCGTCCGCCCGCCGTTGTCGTTTCCTTCGCTCATCGTGTCCCTTGTTCAGACGTAGTAACGCACCAGCCACTCCGCGACGCAGCAAGACCTGTCACTGCCCTCGCGCTCGACCGAGACCTTCCACGTGGCCTGCGCGCCGCCCTTAATCTCCTCGAACGCCGCCAGCGTGAAGCGGCCCCGAATGCGCGAGCCCGCGGGCACCGGCGCGACGAAGCGCACGCGGTTGAGTCCGTAGTTGACGCCCATCCGCACGCCGCCCACCGACATCGCCGTACGACCCAGTTCGCTCAGCAGCGACAACGTCAGAAAGCCGTGCGCGATTGTTTCCTTGAACGGCGACTCACGCGCCGCGCGCTCGGGGTCAACGTGAATCCACTGCCGGTCCTCGGTCGCCTCCGCGAATTGGTTGATTCTCTCCTGCGAGACCTCCAGCCATTCGCTCAACGCGACCTCGCGCCCGACGAACTCGGCGAGCTTCGCCACGCTCTCGACCTCAGTCATGTGCGGCTCCTTCGTACTGCTTCAACTCCATCCGCGCGATTGCTTCGGTGTGAACTTCGTCGGGGCCGTCGGCGAGGCGCAGCGTGCGCGCGTTGGCCCACATCGAGGCGAGCGGGAAGTCTTCGCTGACGCCCGCGCCGCCGTGCGCCTGCACCGCGCGGTCGAGGACGGCGAGCGCGACGTTCGGCGCGACGACTTTTATCATCGCGATCTCGCGCCGCGCGGCCTTATTGCCGACCGTGTCCATCATCAGCGCCGCCTTCAACGTGAGGAGCCGCGCCTGCTCGATCTCAATTCTTGACTTCGCGATGTCGGCGCGGACGGTGCCCTGCGCGGACAGAGGCTTGCCGAAAGCTACACGCGCGTTGACTCTGCGACACGTCAGTTCGAGCGCGCGCTCGGCCATCCCAATCAGACGCATGCAGTGGTGTATGCGCCCCGGCCCGAGACGCCCCTGCGCGATCTCGAAGCCGCGCCCCTCGCCGAGCAGGATGTTCGACGCGGGCACACGCACATTCTCAAACGTCACCTCGGCGTGCCCGTGCGGCGCGTGGTCGTAGCCATAGACCGTGAGCAGCCGACGCACGCGCACGCCCTCCGCGTCCAACGGAACGAGGATCATCGACTGCTGTCTGTGCTTTGGCGCGTCGGGGTCGGTCTTGCCCATGAAGATGGCGACCTTACAGCGCGGGTCGCCCGCGCCGCTCGTCCACCACTTCCGACCGTTGACGACGTACTCGTCGCCGTCCCTCTTGATACTCGCCTGGATATTGGTGGCGTCGGAGGACGCGACCTCCGGCTCGGTCATCGCGAAGCACGAGCGTATCTCTCCGTCCAGCAACGGCCGCAGCCAACGTCGTTGCTGCTCGTCCGACCCGTAGCGGACGAGCACCTCCATGTTGCCCGTGTCCGGCGCGCTGCAATTAAAGACCTCCGGCGCGAAGTGGACCGAGCGCCCCATCAACTCCGCCATCGGCGCGTACTCAAGGTTCGACAGCCCCGCGCCGTGCTCGCTCTCCGGCAGGAACAGATTCCACAACCCCTCGGCCCGCGCGCGCGCCTTCAACTCCTCCATCAGCGCGACGGGCCGCCACCGCTCGCCCGTCTCTATCTCCTCCTGGAAACGCCCCTCGTTCGGGTAGACGTGCGCCTCCATGAACTCGCGCAGCCGCCCGTAAATCTCCTTCGCGCGCGGCGAGACCTGAAAGCCGACGTAGGGGTCGTCAACGCTCATCGAAGCTCCTTTGCGTGAGGAATATTTAACAGGGATGGACAGGATAAGCAGGATTTGAGATTTGAAATTTCAAATTTGAAACCTGAAATTGCTTTATCCTATCCATCCTGTCCATCCCTGTTAATTCTTCTTGCCGCGGACTACGTTTGCAGGTTCTCGAACACCGTCGCGGCGCCCTGTCCGCCGCCGACGCACATCGTGACGAGGCCGTAGCGCGAGCGGCGCCTGCGCATCTCGCCCATCAACTGCACGGTCAGCTTCGCGCCCGAGGCGCCGAGCGGGTGGCCGAGCGCGACCGCGCCGCCGTTGACGTTCACGCGCTCGTCGTCCATCCCGAGTTCCCTCATCACCGCGATAGCCTGACACGCGAACGCCTCGTTCAACTCGATGAGGTCGATGTCGTCGAGTTTGAGCCCCGCTAGTTTCAACGCCTTCGGCACGGCCGCCACCGGCCCCATGCCCATGATCTCCGGCGGCACGCCGCCGACTCCGTATGAGACGAAGCGCATCAGCGGCTTCAACCCCAACTCCTCCGCGCGCTCGCGCGACATGACGACGACGGCCGCCGCGCCGTCCGAAGTCTGACTTGAGTTGCCCGCCGTCACCGCCCCCTTCACGTGGAAGACCGGCCGCAGCTTCGCCAACCCTTCGGGCGTCGTGTCGGGGCGCGGCCCCTCGTCCGTGTCGAACGTGAAGCGCGTCTCTTTAACTTCCCCGCTGCCCGCCTCGCGCACTTCGACTTCGAGCGGCACGATGCCGTCGTCCTTCAACTTCCCTTCCTCAATCGCCGCGAGCGCGCGCCGGTGGCTGCGGTAGGAGAAGGCGTCCGCCTCCTCGCGCGTGACGTTGTACTGGCGCGCGACGTTCTCGGCCGTCAGGCCCATCGAGAGGTAGACGCCCGGCCGGTGCTCGACGAGGTGCGGGTTCGGCCGAAACTTCGTGTTGCCGCGCAGCATCGACATCGACTCCGTGCCGCCCGCGACGACGCACTCGGCCATGCCCGCCATGACCGAGGCCGCCGCCATCGCGATGGTCTGCGACCCCGAAGAGCAGAAGCGGTTCACGGTCACGGCCGGCACCTCGTTCGGCAGCCCCGCGCGCAGCGCCGCGATGCGCGCCACGTTCGTCCCCGACTCGCCCTCCGGCGTCGCGCACCCCATGATCACGTCGTCAATCGAACCGGGCGGCAGCCCCGGCACACGTCTCAACAAATCCTCGATGACGGCCGCCGCCATGTCGTCCGGCCGCACCGTCCGCAGGCTCCCACGCGGCGCCTTGCCGACCGCCGTCCTTACGCCCGCCACGATCACTGCTTCTCTCATAACGACCCTTCCTTACTCAACCCTCTTAATTTCAACTTTGAAATTTCAAATCTTGATGACTCCCTCGGCCTCGCCCGTCATCACCTCTTTGCCATGCTGGTTGCGGCAGACCCATGACGACTTGAGCTGCGTGTACGGCCCCGACTCGTTCAGCCCTTCAATCTTCACCTCGCAACGCACGGTGTCGCCCGTGTAGACGGGGCGGTGGAAGCGGAACGTCAACTGCCGCGCGATGAAGTTGATGTCCCCGCCGACCTTCGTCGGCAGCGTCGCCGTCAACAGCCCGTGCACCATCAAGCGCCCTGACTCGTCCGGTTGCAGATGGTGCTCGCCCTCGTCGCCCGAGTACTCCGCGAACCGCCGCACGTCCTCCAACGTGAACGTGCGCTCCCAACTCATCACGTCGCCGACTTTCATTCCGGAGCCCTCACCATTCAACGCACGCGGAACAGCATGCACGTCGCCGTGCCGTGCGCGTAGAGTTTGCCCGAGGCGTCCACGATGCGCCCCTCGGCCGTGGCGACGCGGCCCCCCGCGTGCAGCACCTCCGCCTCGCAGCGCACCTCGCCCGTCTCGCGCCGCATCGGGCGGACGTAGTTGACCTTCATCTCAAGGGTCGTGAAGACGCGCCCGGCGGGCATCACCGTGTTGATGGCACAGCCCAACGCGGAGTCGAGCAGCGTCGCCGCGAGTCCGCCGTGCGCGATGCCGAGGCCGTTGTAGTGGCGCTCGTCCGGCTCGACGGCGAAGACGGCGCGCCCCTCCTCGACCTCGACAAGACGCATGTTCATCAGACGCGCCATCCCCGACGGCTCGCGCTCGCCCGTCATGAGCTGGCGCATGTATTCGAGCCCGCTCAGGGCGCGACGTTCTTCCGCCCTGTCTTCGTCCTTCTCGTCTTCGGCCGTGCGCGTCATCTGTTCCCCTCAGTCTAATTCCGCAGAGGCTTCCCCGTCGAAAGCATGTGCGTGATGCGCTCGATGGTCTTCGGCTCGCCGCAGAGCGAGACGAACGCCTCGCGTTCGAGGTCAAGGAAGTACTGCTCGTCAACCCACTGCGCCGAAGAGACCGAGCCGCCGCACAGGACCCACGCGACCTTCCCCGACACGTGCAGGTCGTACTCGCTCATGTAGCCGCCCTGTTGCATGATGTAGAGCCCCGCGCGCAGCGCCGCGAGCGCGTCGCGCCCCGCCGCGTAACAGCTCTTCGCGCCGCGCACGGGCGGCACGTAGCCCGCGTCCGCGAGTTCGAGCACGAGCCGCTTCGCCTCCGCGAGTTGGTGATCGCGGTTCATCACAATCAAATCCGCGTCGGTCAGATACCCGAACGCGCGCGCCTCCGCGCCGCTGGTCGAGACCTTCGCCGTGGCGATGGTCTGAAGCGCCTGTTGCAGGAAAGGCACGGGGTCCGCGTTACCCGCCGCGCGCATCGGCGGCGAGACGACGCGGCGCACGAACTCCTTGCAGCCGCCCGCGGCCGGTATCAGTCCGACGCCGACCTCGACGAGCCCCATGTACGTCTCGGCTGCCGCCAACGCGCGCGCGCCCGCCATCGAGACCTCGCAGCCGCCGCCGAGCGCCCGTCCCGAGGGCGCCGTCACCACCGGCTTCGAGCAGAAGCGCACGGCCGTGAGCGCGTCCTGCATCCCCCGCACGGCCTTCTCAATCATGGCGGGGTCGCTCACGCCGCCCGCGAGGTTCGCGCCGACCGAGAAGTCGGCGGCCTCGTTGCCGATGACCAGGCCGCGCCAGTCGCCCGATTCGACCTCTTCGATTGACGCGCGCAACATCTCCGCCACGTCCGCGTCGAGCGTATTCATCTTCGTGTGGAACTCAAGACAGGCCACGCCGTCGCCCAGGTCAATGAGCGACGCGCCGCGATTCTCGCGCACGACGCGCCCCGAAGACTTCAGCCGCGCCAGTTCTATCTTCAACTCGTCCGACGCTTCGAAGGCATAAGCCCTGCGCGCCGGGTCGTAGTAAGAACGCGCGCCCTCCGACTCGCGATAGAAAGTCTCGTGACCGGCGTCGAGCATCTCACGCACCCAGTCCGCGACCGCGACGCCCTCACGCTCCATCGCGTCGGCGGTCTCGCGCACGCCGAGCGCGTCCCACAGCTCGAACGGCCCCAGTTCGTGCGAGTAGCCCCAACGCATCGCCCGGTCGATGTCAACGATGCGGTCGGTTATCTCGGGCACGCGGCGCGCGGCGTATCCGAGCGTGTGGTAAACGGCGTGTCGCGCGAGACGCCCGGCCTTGTCGTCCTGCTTGAGCACGAACCGCAGGCGTTCGGGCAGCGACTTAAGCTTGAGCGCCTCTTTGATTGAAGGGATGTCGGGTTCGCGCCGCTCGCGGTACTCGAACGTCTCAAGGTCGAGCGAGAGGATGTCGGCCTTCCCGCCCTTCGGCGGTTTCTTGTAGAAGCCTTGACCGGTCTTGTCGCCCAGGCGGCCGCGCTCCATCTGCGTCGTGCGCAGGCTCCCGAGGTTCTGGTTGCGCAGCACCTCGCGCGTCTCGTCGTCGGGGATGAGTTGGTAGAGGTTCTCGCCGACCGCGCTGGACACGTCGAGACCGACGAGGTCTTGCAGGCGAAAGAGCCCCGTCTTCGGCCGGCCGATGAGCGGGCTCAAAATCGCGTCGGCCTCTTCGACCGTGTAGCCGTTCTCCAGCACGAACCCGAGCGTCGAGGCGCCGAGGACGGAGGCGAGGCGGTTGGCGATGAAGTTCGGCGTGTCCTTGCAGACGACGACGCCCTTGCCCAGACGCCGCTCGGCGAACTCGTTCATGAACGCGACGACTTCGGGTTTCGTCTCCGCCGTCGGGATGACTTCGAGCAGCTTCATGTAGCGCGGCGGGTTGAAGAAGTGCGTGCCGAGGAGGTGCGCGCGGAACTCTTCCGAGAGCCCTTCGGCGATGGAGTGGATGGGGAGGCCCGAGGTGTTGCTCGTGACGATGCTGCCCGCCTTACGCACGCGCTCGATGCGCGCGAACAACTCGCGCTTAGGTTCAAGCTGTTCGACGATGGCCTCGACGATCCAGTCGGCCTTCGATACCCACTCGAAGTTGTCTTCGAGGTTGCCGACCGTCACAAGCTCCGCCGCCTCGGGCGTGAAGAAGGCCGCCGGCTTCGACTTCTTCAAACGTTCGAGCGCGGCGCCGACGATGCGGTTGCGCACCTGCGGGCTTTCGAGTTTGAGCCCCTTCTTCTCCTCTTCGGGCGTCAACTCCTTCGGCGCCACGTCGAGCAGGTAGACGCGCAGGCCCGCGTTGGCGGCGTGCGCGGCGATGCCGCCGCCCATCGTGCCGGAGCCGATGACGACGACGCTTTTGATCGTGTAGCTCATCTAGTTCTCACGTCCTTCGAAGAGGTCGGGGTCGGTCACGCGCAACTGCTTGAGGAAGTCTTGCCAGAGCAGCGGCAGGACGGGGATGCGCCCGATCTCGGCCTTCGCGCGGCGCGCGGCGGCGGGCGCAATCGCGACGGGCTCGCGCCCGAGGTCGCGCGCGGCCTGCGCCACGGAGAGGTTGCGCCGCGCCATCCCTTCGAGCAGGACCATGCGCACGAACGCAAGTTGTATGTTCTCGCCCGTCGTGATAGCGCCGTGGTTGGGCAGGATGACGACCGGCCGCTCGCGCAACGCGTCGGCCACGGGCATCACGCGCTCCTCTTCCGCCGCGATGCCTTCGTAGTCGTCTTCCACCATTCCCACGTCATCGACTAAGAGACAGCTCTCCTGGTCGTAGACCTCTGGCACGACGCGCAGCGCGCTCAGCGTGACGACGGCCGGCGGGTGCGTGTGCGCGACGGCGACGGCGCGCGGGTTCTCGCGGTGGATGATGCCGTGCAGGCGTATGGTGTCGTTGACGTATGCATCACCCTCAAGAACCTGACCGGCGAAGTTGACGCGCACGACGTTCTCGGGCCGCAGCGTCGCGAACGAGGGGCCGTAGTGGTTGACGAGCATCTCGTCGGGGCCGACGGCGACGCTCAGGTGGCCCGCGTTGGCGACGCTCAAGCCCTGCCGGTGGAGCAGACGCGCCGCGCAGCAGATGTCGAACTTGATGGATTCGTGGTCAGCCATATCAATTTCGGATTTCGGATTTCAGATTGCGGATTGTTAAGACGGATTGCATTTTAAATCCGTAATCCGAAATCCGCATTCCGCAATCGGCTAAAGTCCGCCGGTCACTTCGAGCACCTGGCCGGAGACGTAGTCGCTCAAAGGCGAGGCGAAGAAGAGGACGGCGCCGGCCGCCTCTTCGGGCGTGCCGCCGCGCCCCGCCGGGATGAGTTTGAAAGCGATGTCGCGGTTGGCCTGTGGGATGCCGAGCGCGATGTCGGCCGCCTCGCGCGTGACACGTTCGCCCGCCTCCTTCGCCTGCGTCAGCCGCGTCTCGATGAAGCCGAAGGCGACGGCGTTGACCTGTATGTTGAACTGCCCCCACTCCTTCGCGAGCGTCTTCGTCAAACCCACGACGCCCGCCTTGCCCGCCGCGTAGTTCGCCTGACCCGCGTTGCCGCGCGTGCCCGAGGTCGAAGAGACGTTGACTATCTTGCGCGCCCGCGCGCGGCCCGTCTCTTCACGCTCGCGCTTCGCGGTCTCGCGCAGGTAGCTCGACGCGGCGCGGATGATGCGGAACGGCGCGGTCAGGTGCACGTCCAGCATCGCCTGCCACTGCTCGTCCGACATCTTGTGCGCCGTGCCGTCCCAGGTGTAGCCCGCGTTGTTGACGATGATGTCGAGCCGCCCGTACGCGTCGAGCGCAGCCCCGACGATGCGCGGCCCGAACTCGGCGGCCGTCACGTCACCCGCGACGGCGAGGGCTTCGCCGCCCGCGCCCTTCAAAGCATCGGCCGCCGCGCGCGCGGGCTCCTCGTCGATGTCGGACAGCACCACGCGCGCGCCGTGCGCCGCGAACAGTTCCGCGCATGCGCGCCCGATGCCGCGCGCGGCGCCGGTGATGATGGCGACCTTGCCTTCTAACAACTGCATAACTATCCCTTCGCCTGTTCTTCCTCGCGCAGGACGCGGTGGAGGATTTTGCCGACGGCCGTCTTGGGGAGGCTGTCGCGTATCTCGATTTTGGTGGGGACTTTGAACTCGGCGAGGCCGCGCTTGCAGTGTTCGGTCAACTCCGCGGGCGCGGCCGAAGCATTCTGTTTGAGGACGACGCAGGCTTTGACGGTCTCGCCGCGATAGGCGTCGGGGATGCCGATGACGGCGGCCTCCATGACGGCCGGGTGTTCGTAGAGCACGCCCTCGACCTCGGACGGGTAGACGTTGAAACCGCTCACGATGATCATGTCCTTCTTGCGCTGGACGATGTACGTGTAGCCGTCCTCGTCCATGCGCGCCACGTCGCCCGTGTAGAGCCACGTGCGCCCGTCGGCGTCCTGCCTGAGCGCGATGGCCGTCTCGTCGGGGCGGTTCCAGTAGCCCTTCATCACCTGCGGGCCGGCGATGCACAGCTCGCCCTCTTGACCGACCGGGACTTCCTGTTCGCCTGTCTCAAGGTCAACAATCTTGATGTCGGTGTCGGGCAGTGGCAGGCCGATGCTGCCGGGTTTGCGCCGGTCGAGCGCGGGCGTCGTGTGCGTGACTGGCGAAGCCTCCGACAGGCCGTAGCCCTCTTTGAGCGTGCCGCCCGTCAGGCGCTCGAACTGCTCGATGACTTCGACGGGTAGCGGCGCCGAGCCGCTGTTGAAGTTGCGTATGCGGTCGAGGCCGTACTCCTTCGCCTTCGGGTGGTTGAGCAGGGAGATGTAGATGGTCGGGACGGCCGGGAAGAACGTGGGCCGGTAATCCCTGATGGCGTTCAAGAGCATCTCTACGTCGTACTTCGGGATTAAGATTTGCTGCGCGCCGCGCCAGACGCCCTCCATCATGCCGACCGTGAAGCCGTAGATGTGGAAGTAGGGAATGACGAGGAGGTAGCTGTCCTCGCCGCGCCGCAGCTCTACGTGGCCCCAGCATCCGGTCTGGATGACGTTGGCGAAGATGTTGTAGTGCGTCAGCATCGCGCCCTTCGGCACGCCCGTCGTCCCGCCCGTGTACTGTAGGACGGCCACGTCCTCGGGCTCGATCTCTACCGAAGGCAGGTCTGGCTCTTCGACGGAGGCGAGCAGGTCCGCGAGTCTCTGCGTGCCCTCGACCGTCGGGCACGGCGCCTTGGCGGCCGAGTACTCCATGACCGAAGTGACGACGACGTGCTCGATGCCGGTCTGGTCTTTCACGGCGAGCGTGACGGGCGCGAGCACGTCGAGCGTGAGCAGCGCGCGCATCCCCGAGTCCTTCGCGACGACGGCGACCTCGCGCGGCGTGTAGAGCGGGTTGACGTTGACGACCACCGCGCCGAGGCGCAGCACGGCGAAGGCCGCGATGAGGTACTGCGGGCAGTTCGGCAGCATGATGCCGACGCGGTCGGCCTGCCCCACGCCCAGGCCCCGCAGCGCCGCCGCGAGTTTGTCCGACTGCTCCTTCACCTGCGCGAACGTCATGTGCGCGCCGAGGAAGGCCGTCGCCGGCCGGTCGGGCACCTCCGCCGCCGCCAGCCGCAGAATCTCGTGCAGAGGGCGCCGTGGGTAGTTCATGCGCGGCCGCACCCAATAATCGTAACGCTCCAGCCAAGGCCGCGCCGCGTACGCCGACTTCGCTTCCGCCGTTGGTTTAGTCATCAAACTTCCCTTCAGGAGTTGCTGCAATTCCTTTGTGCCCCTGATGAATGCCTTCGAGTCCTTTGTGGTTAAAGTTCGCCGAGCTTAACCACAAAGGACTCGAAGGCATTCACCAGGGGCACAAAGAGTTTATGGCAGAACATGTACGATCATTCAAACAATTGTGCGCCCGCCGTCAACAATTATCGTCTGTCCGGTGATGTAGTTCGAGGCGTCGGAGGCGAGGAAGAGGGCGACGCCTTTCAGCTCGCCCGCCAGGCCGACGCGCGGGATGGGGCCGCGCGCCTTGATGGATGCCTCGGCCTGCTCGATGACGGCGTCGGCGAGGCGCGAGTGGAAGAAGCCGGGCGCGATGGCGTTGACGCGGATGCCCTGCCGGCCCCACGTCGCGGCCAACTCGCGCGTCAGGCCGAAGAGCCCCGCCTTCGACGCCGCGTAGCCGACGTAGTGCGGCCCGTCGGCCGAAGACTGCAAGCCCGAGACCGAAGAGACGTTGATGATGCGCCCGTACTCGCGCTTCAACATCTCGCGCCCGGCGGCCTGCGCGAAGAGGAACGCGCCGGTGAGGTTGACGCCGATGACGCGCTCCCACTTGTCGAGCGGCATCTCTTCGGGGCGCGCGCCCCACGACACGCCCGCGTTGTTGATGAGGATGTCGAGCTGGCCGTAAGTCTCAACCGTTTTATCGACGACCGCCCGCACCTGCTCCTGCTTCACCACGTCGCAGAGCATCCCCTCGGCCTTGAAGCCGCGCCCACGAAACTCTTCGAGGGTGGACGACAGCCACTCCTCGCGCCGCGCGCACAACATCAGAGACGCGCCGGCCTCCGCCAGACCCTCGGCCATCTCCTTGCCCAGACCGCGCGACCCGCCCGTCACGACCGCCACGCGGCCCGAGAGGTCGAACAGTTCCTTCACGTGTCTTGTCATCTTAACCTTCGTCCACGACGAGGCGCGCGATGCGCTCGCGGTGGTAGTTGGCGTCGCCGAAGAGCGTCTCGGACGACTTGCCGCGCTTGTAATAGAGTTGCAGGTCGTGCTCCCACGTGAAGCCGATGCCGCCGTGCACCTGCACGCCACGGTTGGCGACCTCGCGGTAGGCGTCCGAGCAATAAGCCTTCGCGACCGAGACGGCCGCGCGCGCCGCCGGGTCGTTCTCGGTCAGCGCCCACGCCGCGTAGTACGCGGCCGAGCGCGCGCTCTCGGTCATCAAAAGCATGTCCGCGCACATGTGCTGCACGGCCTGGAACGAACCGATGGGACGGCCGAACTGCTGCCGCGTCTTCGCGTACTCGACCGACGTGTCCAGGACCCACTGCATCCCGCCGACCATCTCCGCACATAGAATGGCGGTGGCAACTTCCAACGCCCCGCGCAACGCCCCGCGCGCGTCACCGTCCGCGCCCAACACGGCCGACTCCGCGACGCTCACGCCCTCGAAGTTAACCTCGTAAAGCTTCCGCGTCGCGTCCATCGAAGGCATTGCTTTAACGCTCAACCCTTCCGCCTTACGCTCAACCGGCAGCAGCGCCAGCGAGTCGCCGTCGCGCGCCACGCAGACGATCAAGTCCGCGACTTCGGCGTCCGGCACGAACAGCTTCCGACCTTTCAAGTTGAAGCCGCCGCCGTCGCGCGACGCTCCCAACTTCACGGCGTCCACGTCCCAACTCGCGCCCTCTTCGAGCAGCGCGACCGTCGCCTTCAACTCCCCGGCCGCAATCGGTTCGAGATACTTCGCGCGCTGCTCGTCGTTGCCCGCGCGCTCGACGAGCGCCGCCGCGAACAGCGTCGAGAGGAACGCGCCCGGCAAACACGCGCGCCCCATCTCCTCGGCCACGGCCGCCATCTCGACCAGCCCGAGCCCGAGCCCGCCCACACCTTCCGGCACCACGAGTCCCGTCCAACCCTGCTCGGCCAACGCGCGCCAGAGCCCCTCGTCGTGCGCCGTCTCGGTCTCCATCAACTCGCGCACGCGCCCCGCCCCGCACTCACGCCCGAGCAGCGCCCGCGCCGACTCCTTCAACAACTTCTGCGGCTTACTTAAGTCAAAGTCCATGATGAGAAGTGTCAGTAGCTCTTCGGTAAGCCGAGCACGCGCTCGGCGATGATGTTGCGTTGAATTTCGCTGGTGCCCGCCTCGATGGTGTTGCCGCGCGTGCGGAGGTAGGCGTACTCCCACGTGCCCTTGTCGAACTCTTTGAGTTGGCCGTAGGGGCCGAGTATCTCCTGCGCGGCCTGCTGCGTGCGCTGGTTCATCTCGCTCCAGTAGAGCTTTTGAATCGAGCCCTCGGCGCCGGGGACGGCGGATTTCGAGAGCGACGTTAAGGCGCGGTTGGTGTTGAGGCGCAGTATCTCAAGTTCGAGATAAGCCTGCGCGAGTTTCTGTCGGACGAGCGGGTCTTCGCTCGCGGGGCGGCCGTCGCGCTCGATGGTTTTAGAGCGCGCGATGAGTGCTTCGAGCTGTCGCTTGAAGACGACCTGAATGCCCGAGCCGAGGTTGGCGCGCTCGTTCATCAGCGCGGCGATGGCCGTCGTCCAACCCTTGTTGACCTCGCCGAGGACCTGGCTCGCGCCGATGCGCACGTTCGAGAAGAAGACCTCGTTGAAGCCGGAGTCGCCCGACATCTGCCTCAAGGGCCGCACGTTGACGCCCTCCGCGTGCATGTCCGCGAGCAGGCAGGTGAGCCCCTTGTGCTTCGGCACTTCGGAGTCGGTGCGCACGAGCAGCAGGCACCAGTCGGCCATCTGCGCGAAGCTCGTCCAGATTTTTTGACCGTTGACGACGAAGTCTTCGCCGTCTCTCGTCGCCTTCGTCCCCAACGCGGCGAGGTCGCTGCCGGCGTTCGGTTCAGAAAAACCCTGGCACCAAATCTCCTCGCCCGAAAGAATCTTCGGCAGGTAGCGCGCCTTCTGCGCTTCGGTGCCGAGCGCGATGATGGTCGGGCCGACGAGCGAGAGGCCGATGGTGCCAATCAACTGCGGCGCGTTGGCGCGCGCCAGCTCCTCCTGAAAGATGGCCTGCTCGACCAGCGTCGCGCCGCGCCCGCCGAACTCCTTCGGCCACGAGATGCCTGCCCACCCGCCGTCGTAGAGCCTGCGCTGCCACGCGCGCAAATACTCGACGTACTCGGCGCGGTCCTCCGACCCGGTCCCGCCGCCCGCCCACTCCTCCGGCACGTTCTCGCCGAGCCACGCGCGGAACTCGTCGCGGAACTGCCGCTCGCTCGGTGTTAAGTTCAAATCCATGATGACTCCTAAGATGTCAACGGTCGGCGTTCAGCTTAAGTCAACCCCTTTGTGACCTTTGTGCATACCTTCGTGACCTTTGTGGTTAAGCACGTCTCACTCAACCACAAAGGTCACGAAGGTATGCACAAAGGTCACGAAGGACTTAAAGCTGAAAGCTTCAGTCCGGGCGCGAAGCCTCCCAAAGCAACTCGGCCACGTCCATGACCTTCATGACGCGGTCTCCACGGCGAGCGTTCACGCCGTCCTCCAACATCGTCATGCAGAAGGGGCACCCGACGGCGAGCACGTCCGCGCCGGTCGCGAGCGCCTCGCGCGCGCGCTCCTGGTTGACGCGCTTGTCGGGCGGCTCGTCCACGAAGCTCATCCCGCCCCCGCCGCCGCAGCAGAAGCTGTTGTTACGCGTGCGAGACATCTCGACCGCGTTCCCGCGTGAAGAGATTTGCACGAGCGCGCGCGGCGCGTCGTAGACGCCGTTCTGCCGGCCGAGGTAACAGGGGTCGTGGAAGGTTACTTTCCTGCCCGCGTCCGCGAGCGGCTTCAGCTTACCCTCTTCGACCAGCCGCGCGAGAAACTCGCTGTGGTGAAAGACCTCGAACGCGCCGCCGTATTGCGGGTACTCGTTCCTGAAGGTGTTGAAGCAGTGCGGGCAGGCCGTGACGACCTTCTTGACATTATGCCGGTTCAGGTTCGCGACGTTCTCGCGCGCCAGTTGCTCGAAGAGGAACTCGTTGCCGATGCGGCGCGCCGGGTCGCCCGAGCACTTCTCCTCGCGGCCCATGACGGCGAACTTCACGCCCGCCTGCTCCAGGAGTTGCGCCGTCGCGCGCGTGACTTTCTGATTGCGTTCGATCAAAGCGCCGCCGCAGCCGACCCAGAGCAGGACTTCCGCGTCCTTCGCGTCGGAGACTTGTTTGACGTTCAACCCTTCGGCCCAGTCCATGCGCGTCGCCTGCGTACCGCTGAAGGGATGGCCGCGACGTTCGAGCGACATCACCGCCTCCTGCATCGAGTCGGGAAACTCCGCCTCCTCCATCACGAGGAAGCGGCGCATGTCCACGATCTTCGGCATCTGCTCGATGAAGACCGGGCACGCCTCGACGCACGCCGCGCAGGTCGTGCACTGCCACAGAGGCACAGGCCGTGTCGCCGGAACCGCGCCGATGATGGGCAAAGGTTTTCGTGCTTCAACGTCCGCCGTCGGCTCTTTGTCCACGGGCGTAACGCCGCCGCCGTTCGCCGAGACGAGTCCGAAGGCTTCGCGCGGACGTTCGTGCATCACGTCGCGTAGCTGCAAGATGATGTCGCGCGGCGACAACTCCTTCCCGACCGCGTGCGCGGGGCAGACGGCCGTGCAACGGCCGCACTCGGTGCAGGCGTCGAGGTCGAGCAGGTCTTTCCAGGTGAACGCCGCGAGCGAGTTGACGCCGAACGACTCTGTCTGCTCGAAGTCGATGTTCTTGAGCGCCGCTCCAATCGGCGCGAGGTTGGCCGTGTAGATATTGAGCGGCGCGGTCAGCACGTGCGCCATCTTCGTATACGGCAGCCACGCGATGAAGGCGAAGCTCGTCACGAGGTGAAACCACCACGTGAAGACGTGCGCGCCCCGCATCGTCTCCACGCTCATCAACTGAAGCGATGCGCGCGCGACGAGGTTGCCGAACGGCGACCACGCGCCCCAGGGGTCGTCGGTCGCCGCGATGCGCCAGCCCTCGACGAGGAAACCTTGCAGGCAGAGAAGGAAGACGGCCGCCAGTATCAACGCCGCCTCGTCCGTGTGGACGAGTTTTCGCGGCCGCTTCAAATAACGCCGCGCCACGGCCATCAACACGCCGACCATCACGAGCGCGCCGAAGATATCAACGACGAACGACTGGAAGTAGAGATAGAACCGCCCGCGCATGATGGCGGTGCCGAAGTCCGCGTCGAGCGCGACGACGGTCGTCGCTATCGTCAGCACGACGAAGCCGTAGCTGATGAAGGCGTGGAACAGTCCCGCGTAACGCGCGCGCGCCGTCCGCCGCTGCGCGACCGCGTGCTTGAGCAAAAGCCTGACGCGCCCCCACGGCCTATCGAACCGCTCCGCCGCCCGCCCCCGCCGCCAACGGCTCCAATGCATATAGACGCCGTAACCCGCCACCAGCGCCGTCGGCACAAGCAGCGCGTACATCGCCCACACCTGCGAGACGTTCCAGTAAATCTGGCGCGTGGCGTCCATTGATAAGGCCGTGATAAGTGATGAGTGATAAGAAAGAAACAAGGCCCGCTATCTTTCTCTCATCACTTATCACTCATCACTTATCACCTTCTTAAGTTTCTCCCGCAGCAGCGGCACGACCTTGCGGTAGTCTTCGACGATGCCGAAGCGGCAGTGTTTGAAGATGGGGGCGTCGGGGTCCGTGTTGATGGCGGCGATGGTTTTGGCTTCGGAGATGCCGGCCATGTGCTGGCTCGCGCCGGTGATGGCGATGGCGAGGTAGAGTTCCGGCGTCACCTTCTTGCCGGTCTGGCCGACCTGCCAAGTGGGCGGAACCCAGCCCGCGTCGCACGCCGCGCGCGACGCCGCGAGTTGCGCGCCGAGCAGTTCCGCCAGCGGCCGCAGTTCCGTCTCGAACGGTTCCGGCCCGCCGATGCCGCGCCCGCCCGAGACGATGACGCGCGCCTCTTCGAGCCGCGTCTCGCCGCCCGCCTCGCGCCTGCGCTCGACGACGCGCGTGCGCGCGTCTGTTTGAATATTAAGGGCCGCGCGCGTCACCTCTCCCACAGATTCGCGCGGCGCCGCTGGCGCGAACGAGCGCGCGCGCAGCCACACGACCACGGGCGCGCGCTTCAGCTCAAGCAACGCCTGCGCCTTGCCGCCGTAGACCTGCCGGCCGACGCGCACCGCCTCGCCCTCGACGCGCACCTCGACGCCGTCGCCCGCCGCGCTCCCGCCCAGACGGTACGCCAGACGCGGCGCGAGTTCCTGACTGTACGTGTCGTTACCCAACAGCACCGCGCGCGGCCTCGACTCGCCGCAGACCTGCGCGAGCGCCGCGAGATATGTCTCCGGCTGGTACTCAAGCAGCTCCGCCTGGTCAACTATCACGACCGCGTCCGCCACGCGCGCGACCTCGCCCGCGACCGCCTCCGCGCCTTCCCCCAACACGACCGCGCGCAGGCTCCCGCCCGACTTGTCCGCCAGGCGCCGCCCCGCGCCCGCCAAACCCTGCGCGCCCTTGTCGAATCCGTTCGCGCCAAAAAGGAGAATGAGAACGTCGTTCATAAGATGGATCACATGCCCCGTGTCACTTCGACTATTCGTCGTGCGAAGGCTTCGACCTTTTCGTCGAGCGTGTCGCCGGAGACGAAGTCGCAACGCGTCTCCTTCCGTGGGATGGAGAGTTCGGCCACCTCGTAGTAGTCATTACCAATGGACGCGAGGCCGAGGTCCGCGAGCGTGAACTTCGTAAGCGGCTGTCGGTAGGACATCATCACGTCGCGCACCTTCGGGATGCGCGGGACGTTGTGCTCGTCGTTGGTGACGGTGACGACGACGGGCGGCGCGGCCTCGAAGACCTCCCAGCCGGTGTCGGTCTGCCGCTTCAGACGCAGCCCCGCGCCCGCCGGCTCAATCGTGTCCACGAAGGAGACGCAGGGCAGCCCCAACTCCTCCGCGAGCAGCCCGCCCGTCTGACCCGCGCCCCAGTCGCCCGCCTCGCGGCCAACCATGACGAGGTCGAACGCGCCGAGCCTGCGGACGGCCGCCGCAAGCACCTTCGCCACCGCCAGCGGGTCGGGCGTCCCCTCATTCTCGTTGACGACGAGCGCGGCCGCGTCCGCCTTCATCGCCAAAGCCTTCCGCAGAGAGTCCTCGGCGGTCGGCCGCCCGTACGAGAGCACGGTTATCTTCGCGCCGCCCGCGCGCTCGCGCAGTTGCAGCGCCGTCTCCAGCGCGTTCTCGCAGAAGATGTTCGTCACGAGGTTCGCAGAGCCCTGCTCGGCCTCGCGCCGCGCCGCGTCCACGCGGAAGTCGCGCGCCGGCACCTCCGGGTCGAGAATCTGTTTGAGACAAACGAGGATGTTCATAGCTTATGAGTGAGCGGTGAGCGGTGAGCGGTGAGCAG
>DASVGG010000113.1:0-25799 GCA_036379655.1 Pyrinomonadaceae bacterium | reverse complement strand
GTCCTACGTGTCTGTCTCCGCGCGGCGAGTTTTTGGTTTTTATGAGCTTAGAATGGAGGCTAGGAAAAGCAAAGAGGTCTGATAGCTGCCAACTATCAGACCTCAGAACTAAAGCCTACTTGTGATGGCGGAGCGATAAGGTTTAGCGGCCAACGCTCCGTTTCAGCTAACCGCCTTCGGCGGCAGGCTTAATGTGTGCTTATACCACACGCCCGCCTGTCGCTCAAGTGTAATTATGAGCGAACAACTGCGCCTCTTCAATACGTCACCAAGTGCTTTATTTTCTTGCATTTGCAAGGATAGGGGAGTAGAATGCGGACAACAAATAAATGGAAAAGCCCCGCCGGTTGCGCTAACAACCGACGAGGCCCGTAACCCCAACGTGGTTGAGCACGCTGAGGTCGCTGAGGACTCTATTGTGTCGCACCCGCGTTGGAGAAAGCAAGGGTGTGACATGCATGCGAGAGAAGTCAGAGGGTTGGAGATTGCCGCCAACTCACATATCACCTGCAACGGTCAGGTTTGGCTCGTCCCTTCCCAACGCGGCAGGAAGACTTACACGGTTGATATTAACGGTAAGCTGCCGACCTGCACCTGCCCCGACTATGAAACCAACGGGGTAAAGTGTAAGCACATCTTCGCTGTGGAGTTTATCGCCCGACACGAAAAAAGCGATAAGCCTCCAGAGATACCGAAGCCGGAGAAGCGCACCTACCGCCAAGAATGGCCCGCCTACAACGCCGCTCAGACCAATGAGAAGGCGAAGTTCCAGATGCTCTTGTACGAGCTTTGTCAGGGCGTGGAGCCTCCCACGCAAACGTGCGGGCGACGACGACTGCCGCTCGGAGATATGATTTTTTGCGCGGCACTCAAGGTTTATTCTACAGTCTCGGCTCGTCGCTTCATCACCGACCTACGCGAAGCACACGCCGGCGGCTACATCGGAAGAGTCCCACATTACAACTCGATCTTTAACTACTTCGAGATGTCGGACTTGATGCCATACTTGCGGGAGATGATTACGAGAAGCAGCTTGCCGCTGAAAGCCTTGGAGACTCGGTTCGCCGTTGACTCGTCAGGGTTCAGCACCGGCCGGTTCATGCGCTGGTACAGCACCAAGTATGAGCAGGTCACAGAGCACAATAATCATGGCTGGCTTAAGCTGCACCTGATCTGCGGCGTCAGAACCAACGTCGTCACCAGCGTAGAAGTCACCGGACAGTTCGCTGGCGACAGCCCTTACTTCGCGCCGCTGGTCAAAGCCACGGCAGCTAACTTCAACATGACGGAAGTCTCGGCTGACAAGGCTTACTCCGGCTGGGAGAACCTGCGCTTAGTCGAGAAGCAGAACGCCGTACCATACATTCCCTTTCGCTCGAACGCCTCGAACAAGGACAAAAACAGTCCACCGATCTGGAAGCAGATGTTTCATTACTACTGTCTGCATCAGGACGAGTTCATGGAGCACTATCATCGGCGGTCGAACGTCGAGACGACCTTCTCAATGATTAAGGCGAAGTTCGGCGACCGACTGTGGAGCAAGACGAGAGAGGCGCAAAAGAATGAGGCGCTATGTAAGGTGCTGTGTCACAACATCTGTTGCGTCATACAGTCAATGTACGAACTTGGGGTCAAACCCAATTTTTGGGCAAAAGAATAGCTTGCCCAAAAAGGGGCGTGAGATTTCCACATTTTGGGCAAAGCCGTCAAGCTTAGTGGTGAAACTTTCTCTTAGCTCTTGACACATATTCGTGATATATGTACCGTGCTGAGTCAAAGGCGGTCCTGAAGCGCCGAGACGTTTGATTTCAGCCGCGCTTACACGTTTCTACAGACCCCTCGCAAAGGTTCTGGCCGCCGCCCCTGTTTGCAGGCACTCGCTCTGAAGAAGCTTCCCTCGTAGTAACCGTCGATATCGGTCTTCCGTCGGAAGGAGCCCCGCACGCCGCGGCGGAAGTCATTTCACAAGGATGGGCAACAATGTCACAGGTTCAAACTGCCGAGATTTCTTCCGCCAAAGCCAAAGGAGAATGGGTAGAGGTGGAGATTGAGTTCGCGGATCGTTCGATCCTCTGCGTAGACTGCGGCCAGGAGTTCAACTGGACGGCGGGCGAGCAGCTCTTCTTCCACGACAAGGGTTTGAAAAACGAGCCGAAGCGTTGCAAGCCCTGCAAGCAGGCGAAGAACGAGCGGCTCGCCGCCATCGCGGCGGCGCAGGCGACCGGCGTTCGCCAGCGCATCGAGGTCTCCGTGCTGTGCGCGCAGTGCGGCCAGCAGACGACAGTCCCCTTCTACCCGTCACAGGGCCGCCCCGTCTTCTGCCGCTCCTGCTTCCTCGGCGGCCGCGACGGCGACGACTACTAGCCGCACACAGACAGGCCCCATCCCGATAGGCCAACACGGTAACGCCCCTCCCCGGTGCGCCCGCCACGGCGGACAGCTCTGTTCGTACGTAAACCGTAAACAGTGAACCGTGACGAGAGGAGAACATCCTTCTTGTCACGGTTCACGTTTTACGCTTCCGCGCCGAGGTCGAAGTCGTGCTCAACACCGCCGGGTTCGACGACGCGGAAGAGCACGCGGCGCGCGGGTCTGTTCGGCAGAGCCTCCCACGCCTCGCCGAGCAGACGCGACTGTTCGACGGGCGTCAACACGGAGGAGCGGCCCGCCACGATCTCCGCCGAGTCGAGTTGCGCCGCCGTGTGCGCGATGGCTTGAAAGACATCGGACGAAGGCACGACGAGCAGGTCCACGTGCTTGCCCGCCTTCTCGGCCAGCGCGACGACGCGGCTAAATAACAACTGCTCGTAATTGGTGAAGAGGTGCCGCTCGCCGATCTCCTCGTAGCCCGTGTCCGGCCCGCGCAGCAGTTGCACCGTCATCATCACGAGGTCGCGCTTGCCCGTGTGCGTCGTCTCAAGCGCGCGACGCACGTGCTCCAAAGTGTTGTAGTCGCGCACGAGGCAGAGCGTGTTACCCGGCCTCACGCCGACGGTCTCGTTCGTGACCGCCTCCTGCGCCGAGACGCGGAACTGATCGACGCTTGTGCCGTGCGCGACGCCCCCGCGCCTGCGCTCGTTGAGTCTCTCCGAGACGAGGAAGATAGTGAAGAAGACGAGCGTGAAGGCGATGCCGCTCGCGGTCGCGACCTGCTTGGTGACGAGGTTGACGCCGGCAATCGAGAAGAGGATGGCGGCGATGGCCCCGAGGCCGAGCGGGAGTTCGTTGCCGCCGAGGTTGAGGTTGAAGGGCACCTTCCACTCGCGCGGGGCGCGGTCCTTGAAACGGAGCACGAGCATCGCCAGCCCCTTGAAGGCGAACGACCAGATGACGCCGAAGGCGTACGCCTCGCCCAACGTGTAGGTGTTGCCGCGCGAGCCGACGATGGCGACGAGTTGGAGGATGACGACGAGGTTGATCATCCTGTACGTCGTGCCGTAGCGCCTGTGCGGCGCGCGGAACCAGTCGGTCATCACGCCGTCTTCGCTGACGCGGTTGAGCACGCCGTTCGCCCCGATGATCGAGGTGTTGATGGCCCCGGCGAGCATCAGGAAGCCGACGACGACGATGAACGCCTGAAAGATGAGACGCAGCGGCAGCGGTCCCGCGAGGTGGAGCGAGATGCCCGCGATGAGGTTGTTGAAGTAGAGCGGCCGCGCGCCGTCGGGGATGAGCGCGTAGGCAAAGAAGGAGACGAGCGAGGTGAAGAAGAGCGAGTAGAGGAAGATGACGAGCCCCGCCTTCATCAGGTTCCTGTGCTTCGGGTACTCAAGCTCTCGGTTGACCTGCGCCAGAGACTCTTCGCCCGACATCGCGAGGAACGAGTGGCCGAAGGCCATCAGGATGCCGACGAGCCCGAGCAGCGCGCCCGCGTTGGGGATGAACTTGTAATGCGTCGCGACCTCGGTCGCGCTTGAAGAAGCGCCGTCCGGAGTTCTTTGCGTTTCGTCGAGCGCGGCGGACTCTTCGGCCTCGACCTCGCGGAGCGCGCCGGGGATGATGCGCGGCATCCACCCGGCCGCGTCCTCGTTGAAGGTCAGGTTTGCGACGGAGGGCGCGGGCGGGAGCCTCTGCTTGTCGGGCCGCGTAAGGATGGTGTAGCCCGACCACAGAATGAGCAGCACGACCATGACGGTCGTCACGTACATGATGCGCAGCGCGTCGTCGGACGACTCGTGCAGGCCGCGCGTGTTGCGCCGCCAGAAGTAGATCGTGACGAGCGCCGCCAGCCCGGCGGCGATGAGGTTGGTCGTCTCGGCCGAAGGATGCCACGGGTGGCCGAAGTATGTGAGCGTCCGCGCGGCGAGGCCGACGACGTACTGGCCGGCGGAGACGCCCGAGATGGGGCCGGTCAGGATGTAGTCGAACATCAACGCCGAGACCGAGAGCTTGGCGAGCGTCCCGCCCATCGCCTCTTTGACGACGCGGTAGACGCCGCCGCGCGTGAACATCGCGCACGACTCGACGTAAACGGCGCGCACGGCGTAGGAGAAGAGCATCACGCCGAGGATGAACCACGGCGCGGCGTGGCCCACGGCCTGCTCCGCGATGCCGCCGACGTAGTAGGCCGACGAGCCGAGGTCGTTCAAGACTATCGCCGCCGCGCGCCAGAAGGAGATGAACGAGAGCATCACCGACGTGGCGACGACGACCCGCACACGACCGACGCCGCTCACGGTCTTCTCCAACGTCTCGGCGGCGCTCACAGTTCCTCCCCGCCCGCGCCTGAAGTGTTGGGCGCGTTGCGTGCGCGGCGCGCGCGACTCTCCTCCACGTCGAGGCAGTGCGCGCCGAGCAGCAGGAGCGGGGCGGCGAACAGAAGCAGCGCGGTCCCACCAACGAACAAAATATGCGCGCCCTCGCGCGACCCTTCGGCCCAGCCGACGGCGCACAGCACCAGTCCCAGGAAGAGCGCCGCGACGCCGCCGCCGAGCCCCAACGCCTCCATCGCCCTCAAGCCCGTCCAGCCGACCTTCGGCGTCCCCGGCTGCGGCCTCAGATTAAGCCCTCGTGTTAGTTCCACCTTCCGCCTCGAAATCTCTCTGACCACCGTCTTCAATCCTTTTCTGTGCGCGCGGCAAGAAGGGCGCGGGAGCAAAGACATGCTCCCGCGCCCTTCTTTAAATGCGCCGCGGCGGTGCCCTCCCAAACAAGCCTGCGAGGTTAGCTGACGGGCTCGAACGTGGAAGTGTTCTACGCGGCGTTCGGGCGTCTTAAGTCCTGACGCCCTCGCGGCCGCGATTCGCCCCGTGCCGCGCTTCCCTTCCGCGCGGCGTTGGTTCCCCCGCGCCGCCCCTCTCGCGCTGTGGCCGTGGGCGGCTTCGGCAGACGAATTATCAACAGACGGATTGTACGAGCCGCGACGTAAAGGTGGGGTAAAGAGTTTATAAAGATTTCATAAGGGCGCGCGTCAGGGGCCGGGGTCGAAGCGGTAGCCGATCCAGGGCTCCGTGAGGACGTAGCGCGGCTCGGCGGGATTCGGCTCGATCTTCTTGCGGAGTTGGCCGACGAAGACGCGCAGGTATTCGGTCTGCTCGACGCTGTCGCCGCCCCACACGGCCGCCAGCAGCGCGCGGTGCGTGACGACGCGGCCGGCGTTGCGCATGAGATAGACGAGCAGGTCGTACTCCTTCGGCGTGAGATGGACTTCGCGCCCGCCGACTCTAACGCTGTGCGCGAGAAGGTCCGCGCGAAAGTCGCCCGCTTCGAGCACGCCCGCCTCGCTCCCTTCACGCGACTCGGGTGCGCGACGCAGGGCCGCGCGGATACGCGCGAGCAGTTCGTCCATCCCGAAGGGTTTCGTGACGTAATCGTCCGCGCCCGCGTCGAGCGCCTCGACCTTGGTGCGCTCGTCGCCTCTCACGGAGAGCACGACGATGGGCACCTGCGAGACCTGACGTAAACGTCGGCAGAGTTCGAGCCCGTCCGTCTCCGGCATCGAGAGGTCCGTGAGCACAAGGTCGGGCGGCCAGTCGCCGAAGGTCTGGAGCGCCGCGTCGCCGTCGGCCGCGACACGCACGTCGTACCCGTGCGAGGTCAATCCCGTGCGCAACACGCGCGTCAACTGCGGCTCGTCGTCCACGACTAGTATGCGCCGCCTCTCGCTCATGACGCCTGTTCCCCTCCTCCCGTCGGGAGCGTGACGACGACGCGGCAACCACGGCCTTCGCGTCCGTCTTCGATGCGTATGCGCCCGCCGTGCGCCTCGACGATGCCGCGCGCAATCGCGAGCCCCATCCCCGTCCCCGTCGGCGTCGCGCGCGCCGCCGCGTCGCCGTCGCGCATCGCGCGGAAGAACTTGTCGAAGACGCGCTCGCGCAGTTGCGAGGGGACGCCTCGGCCCTCGTCCTCGACCGCGAGGCTGACGGAGCCGTCGGGGCCGGGCTCACCCGAGACGCGGACGGGCGTGCCGGGCGGCGAATACTTGGCGGCGTTGTCGAGGAGCGTGTAGACGACCTCCGCGACGGCGCGCGCGTCCACGTGCGCCGGGGGCAGACCTTCCGCGAGCACGACCTCTACGTTACGGCCGCGCACGAGCGGCGCGGCGCGTTCGAGCGCGGCGTCGATGATCTCGCCGAGCGGCGCGCGGCGGCGGCGCAGTTGCAGCTCGCCAGCCTCGATGCGCGCCATCTCGACCAAGCCTTCGACAAAGCGGTTGAGGCGGTCGGCCTCCTCGTCAATCACTTCGAGCATCTCGCGCCGCCCCTCCTCGCCCAGAGCCTCCGGCCCGCCCGCGCGCAGTTCGTCGAGGAGCGTCGTGGCCGAAGCCTTGATGGCGGTGAGCGGCGTGCGCAGGTCGTGCGTGACGGCGTCGAGCAACGCGGACTTCAGGCGCTCGCTCTGCTTGAGCGCCTCGGCCTGGCTCGCGCGCTCGAACGCGTCGCGCAACTCGCGGTAGAGCCGCTCGATCTCGCGCCGCCCGGCCTCCGCCTCCTCCGCGCGGCGCTTGACGCGCACGGAGAGCTGCCCGGCGGTGACGGCCGTGATGAGGAACGCGGCCAGCGCGACCCAGTTGTCCGGGTCGTCGATGGTGAAGGTCCGGACGGGCGGGAGGAAGAAGAAGTTGAAGCAGAGCACGCCGAGCGCCGACGCGACCAGCGCCGGGCGGCTCCCCCACAACGCCGCGACGAAGAGCACCACCAGCAGCAGCGCGAGCGCGACGGTCGTCGGGTTGACCTGCCCACCCAGGGACTTGAGCAGCAGCGTCGCAGCGGCGACGCCCAGCACGGCCGAGAGGTAACCGGCGGCCCGAGCCTGCAAAGCTTTCCGCACAGCAGACATTATAGTAGGCAGTAGGCAGACGGCAGTAGGCAGTTGTCAGGCAGAAGGTGTGAGCCCCGGAGGGGCATGATGTTTATAGCTCGCGGTGATTATTAATTCCCCTAAGCTCCGGAGGAGCGGCATGTCTATGTCGCCCCTGACGAGGCTCGGATGCAATTAGATGCAATTAGTAATAACTATAAACATGCCGCCCCTCCGGGGCTCACACCTTCTTCACTGCCTACTGCCGTCTGCCTACTGCCTACTTATCCTCCCACGTGGACGGCGGGGCGTTGTTCGGGGTCGTCCTCGACTTGGCGGAGGACTTCGTGGGTGGTGGGCGCGGTGTCGCCCTCGCCGAAGGCGATGTACTTGAGGAGGTACTTCAGCGGGTTGCCCTCGCTCCAGCCGAAGTAGACGTGCGGAATCTTGCCGGTCGTGTCGCGCAGGTGGAGGAGGAAGGCGGCGATGGCGTTCGGCACCGCCGGGCTCTCCGTGCGCAGGACGCGGTAGCCCTCAACGTCCACGCCCCGGACGTGCAGCACGCCTGAGAACTCGGAGGCGTCGCCGAGCGTCACTTCCAAAAACAGCACGGGGTCGCGCGTCGGGATGTGGTTGTCGAGCCGCTTCTCGCGCTCCTTGAAGCGGTACTCGGCCACGTCGCCGGTGTCGCGGCGGTTGGCGACGATGCGTATCTGGCTGTTCTTCTCGATGAGTTCATCTATGAACTCGCGGGCCAGCGCGTCGAGTTCCACGCGCTCGACGCGCAGCTCGGTCGTGCGCCAGACGCGCGACATGAAGGAGGTGACGACGATGGTCAGGATGAAGAACGAGGCGATCTTGATGCCCTCGGGCCGCTCGTGGACGTTCTGCGCGGTCGTGTAGAGGAAGACGAGCGCGATGACGAGGAACGGCACCCAACGCTTGCCGCCCCGCCAGACCGAGAGCGTCACGGCTATCGCCGCCGAACTCATCAGCACCAGCACGCCCGTCGCGTACGCGCCGCCCTGCTTCTCCACGTCGGCCTCGAAGAGGATGGTGACGGTGAAGGCGACGAGCGTGTAGATGAGGACGAGCGGGCGTTGCGCCAGAGCCCAGTCGGGCGCCATGCCGTAGCGCGGCAGGTAGCGCGGCACGATGTTCAAAAGCCCCGCCATCGCCGACGCGCCCGCGAACCAGAGAATCGAGATGGTCGAGAGGTCGTAGAGGGTGCCGAAGCCGTTGCCGAAGAACTCGTAGGCGAGGAAGGCCAGCGCGCGCCCGTAAGCCTTGCCGCCGACGTGTTCGCCGGCCGGCGGCGCGAGGAACTCGTGGGGCGGGATGAGCGTCGAGGTGACGAGGCTGCTCGTGATGAGCAGCACGCTCATGATGAGCGCGGCCGTGAGCAGGAGCTTGCGCGTGTTGCGGACGCGCCCCCGTGGGTTCTCGGCGGTGTCGCCGCGCTCGCCCTTGACCAGCGGCATCACCGCGACGCCCGTCTCGAAGCCCGAGAGGCCGAGCGCCAGCTTCGGAAAGACGTAGAGCGCGGCCCCGATCATCAGGAGCGGGTTGCCGTTGATGTGGAAGCCCGCGGCGTTGGCGTTGAGCACTTCGTGTGACCAGCGCGGCAGCGCCTCCGGGTGGATGAAGAACAGCTCGAAGAGGCCGCGCCCGATGACGACGAGATTTAAGACAAGGTAAGCGCCGACGAGTACGACGGCCAGCCCGATGGCCTCCTTGAACCCTTTGAGGAAGACGGCGCCCAGGAGCGCGACGAGCACCAGCGTCACGACAATGCGATGGTCGAGGAAGGGCGCGTACTCGTTGACGTAGTGGTTTTCGATGACGTGCGCGGTGGCGTCGGCCGCCGAGAGCGTGATGGTGATGACGAAGTCCGTGGCGACGAACCCGAGCAGCACGAGGACGAAGAGCTTTCCCTTCCAGCGCGCCAGAAGGTGTTCGAGCATCGAGATGGAACCCTCGCCGTGCGGGCTCTCGGCGGCGACGCGGTTGTAGATGGGGAGCGCGCCGAAGAGCGTGAGCAGGACGAGGATGAGCGTCGCGATGGGCGAGAGCGCGCCCGCCGCGAGGAAGGCGATGCCCGGTTGGTAACCGAGCGTCGAGAAGTAGTCCACGCCCGTCAGGCACATCACCTGCCACCAGGAGTGCTGGTGGTGCTGCCCCTCGCGCTCGTGCGGCCCCTCCATCTCTTCGGAGCGACCCTTGAGCAGCCAGTTCCTGAACCGCCCGCCCCGCGCCGCCGCAGCCTTTACCATTTCAACACCCTCTCTCGTGTGGGCCGCGCGCGAAAAAAGGGCGCGGAGCATTACGCTCCGCGCCCTCGAATGTCGCGGCCGTCGCTCTTCCAATCGAGCCTACGAGGTTAGCTGACGGGCTCGGACCTGGAAGTGTCCTACACGTGTGGCGCGACTGGCGCGCCCCGCGATACGCCCCGTGCCGCGCTTCAAAATCGCGCGGCGTTGGTTCCCCCGCGCCGCCCCTCCCGCGCGAACGATTCGCGCCGTGGACGGCTTCGGCAGACAAGTTGTCAACGCGCGAATCTTACTCCCGTCGCGCCCGGCGAACAATCCTGGGATGCGGATTTCGGATCGCGGACTGATGAAAGTTCATCATCGAACCGATGAACAAAACTTCTCATTCCGCGACCGGCTCAGCCGCCGACGTGGACGGCGGGTCGCAGCTCCGGGTCGTCCTCGACCTGGCGCAGAATCTCGCGCGTGACGGGCGCCGTGTCGCCCTCGCCGAAGGCGATGTAGCGGAGCAGGTACATGAGCGGGTTGCCCTCGCTCCAGCCGAAGTAGACGTGCGGGAGTTTGCCCGTCGTGTCGCGCAGGTAGAGCATGAAGGCGGCGATGGCGTTCGGCACCGCCGGGCTCGACGTGCGCAGGACGCGGAAGCCGTCGATGTCGCAGCCCGTCACCTTGAGTTCGCCCGAGAACTCGGAGGCGTCGCCGGGCGTCACCTCAAGGAACAGCACGGGGTCGCGCGTCGGGATGTGATTGTCCTGCCGCTTCTCGCGCTCCTTGAAACGGTACTCGTTGGCGTCGCCGCTGTCGCGGCGGTTGGCGACGATGCGGATTTCGCTGTTGTGCTCGATCAGCTCGTCGATGTAAGCCTTGGCCGTCGGGTCGAGCACGACCTTCTCCACGCGCAGCTCGGTCGTGCGCCAGACCCTTGAGATGAGCGAGGTGAAGATGATGGCGCCGATGAAGAAGGAGGCGATCTTGATGCCCGAGGGCTGCTCGACCACGTTGATGAAGGTCGTGTAGGCGAAGATGATCGAGACGATGATGAAGCCCCACTTCGCCGCCTCGCCGCGCCGCCACGCGGCCAGCGCCACGGCCACCGCCGCCGACCCCATCAGCACCAGCACGCCGGTCGCGTAGGCGCCGGCCTGCGCGTCCACGTCGGCGCGAAAGGCCGCCGTCACCACGAACGCAATCGCCGTGTAGATGAGCACGAGCGGCCGCGTCACCTTGGCCCAGTTCGGCGCCATGCCGTAGCGCGGCAGGTAGCGCGGCACGATGTTGAGCAGCCCCGCGAGCGCCGACGCGCCCGCGAACCAGAGGATGGCGATGGTCGAGAGGTCGTAGGCCGTGCCGAAGATGTCGCCCAGGTACGTGTGCGCGAGGTAGGCCAGCGCGCGCCCGTTCGCCTTCCCCGGCTCCTGCGTCGCGGTCCCCTCGTGGAACTCCTCGGGCGGGATGAGGAGCGTCGTGACGAGGCTGCTCAGGATGAGCATCACGCTCATGATAAGCGCCGCGTACATCAGGAGCTTCTTGGTGTTGCGGATGCGTCCCTGCGGGTTCTCCTGCGTGTCGCCCGGCTCGCCCTTGACCAAAGGCATGACGACGACGCCCGTCTCGAAACCCGAGAGGCCGAGCGCCAGTTTCGGGAAGAGGAAGAGCGCGGCGCCGATCATGATGAGCGGGTTGCCGTTGATGTGAAAGCCGGCCACCTCCGCGTTGAGCGCCGAATGATACCAGCGCGCGAAGACGCCCGGCGTGTTGAAGATGTGGTAGAAGCTGACGCCGATGGTCACGACGTTGAGCAGCAGGTAGATGGCGACGATGCCGACGGCGAGCCCCATCGCCTCCTTGAACCCTTTGAGGAAGACGGCGCCCAGGAGCGCGATCAGCACCAGCGTCACCGCGATGGGGTGGTTGAGCTGCGGCGCGTAGGCGTGGACGTATGGGTTTTCGAGGATGTGCGCCGTGGCGTCGGCGGCCGAGAGCGTGATGGTGATGATGAAGCCCGTGGCCGCGAAGCCGAGCAGCGCCAGCACGAAGAGCTTCCCCTTCCAACGCGACAGAAGGTTCTCCAGCATCGAGATGGAGCCGTCGCCGTGCGGGCTGGCCTCCGCGACGCGCTTGTACATCGGCAGCGCGCCGAAGAGCGTGAGCATGACCAGCACCAGCGTCGCGAGCGGCGAGAGCGCGCCCGCCGCGATATAGGCGATGCCGGGCTGGTAACCGAGCGTGGAGAAGTAGTCCACGCCCGTCAGGCACATCACCTGCCACCAGGGGTGCTGGTGGTGCTGCCCCTCGCGCTCGTGCGGCCCCTCCATCTCCTGCGGCTGCCCCTTGAGCAACCAGCGCCGGAGCCAGCCCGCAGGCTTCTTCTCGGCCCGCGGGATTACCGTCTCGGCCATCTGCCCCTCCCTGCCGCGAGGGCGCGCGCGGGCGCGCGGGACTTGCGACCTGCCGCCCCGTCTGTACCCTCACGATACGATACTAACTGTTTGCAAGCCCTGATTTGTACCAAACCGGCCCGCGCCTGACAACTGTAAACTGAGCATGTCAATTGTCGTGCCCGTGGGAATTAGGCAGATGGCAGTAGTCGGTAGGCGGTTCGTCGAAAGCCCGGCGGGAATCCGCCGCGTCAGCGGCGCCTGTCTGCTGCCGTCTGTCTACCGCCTACTACTGCCTACTGGCTACTGCCTACTCTCCTGTGCTAAAGTCTGGAATCGACAAGCCTTTGGCAGTGTTCTGAAGGGTGCAGTTAGTAAGAGGCCAAGCACCTTTCTTCCAGCCTCCGACAAAAACGAACAGCAGAGAGCGCCGACACGTCTCTTCGCCGGGCGAACGACGGGCCGCATGAGTTCACGCTTTCATCAAGGTGACGCGGATCAGGGCGAACGCACGCCTAAGGGCGGGAGTTCGACTCCGGTCACGCACATCACGGACGCGCGCCGCGCGGCCTCGCTGCCCCTCGAACGGCAGCTCGAAGAGGTGCAGGAGCTGCTCGACCGTGGCCTCCCCTCGACGGCCGAGACGCGGCTGCGCCAGCTCATCTCTCAGGCGCGGCGCGAGCCCGTCATGCTCGCGCGCGCGCGCCACCTGCACTCGGCCGCGCTCCAAACCCTGGGCCGCAACCGCGACGCGCTCGAAGCCGTCGAGATGTACGAGCCGGCCGACTCCGGCCGTGGGCTCGACGCCGAGACCTTCGCCAGCGTCCGCATCCAGCTCGGCCTCTCCTACAACTACACGGGCGACCCGCCAAAGGCCATCGCGCTCTTGCAGGCGGAGCTGCGCACGGCCACCGAGCAGGGCGGCAGCGACGCGCGCACCGGCAACATCTACACGGCGCTGGCGCGCGTCTACCGCTCCATCAGCGAATACTCCATCGCGCGCGATCACAACTACAAGGCGCTCGAACAGTTCCGCCGCGCGGGCGACTGGCGCGGCATGGCCGACTGCTACTTCGGGCTCGGCATGGCCGACGCGCACGAAGGGCGCTGGGAGAAGACGCTGGAGAACTTCGAGCAGGCCATCCAACTCGTCGGCGACCGGCCCGCCCCCTTCCTGTTGGGGAAGATTTACAGCAACGCGGCGGCCGCCTACTGGTGGCTCCAACGCCCGCACGAAGGCATCCGCGCCCTTGAGAAGGCCATCGCCTACAACGAGCGCACCGAGTACAAGGAGAACGCCGCCACCTCCTACAACAACCTCGGCACCAACCTCGTCATGATCGGCGAGTGGGACCGCGCGCACTCCGCCTTCAGGCGCGCGCTCGAACTCGTCATGGAGATGGACGAGCACCACGGCGCGGCCTGCGTCGTCTACGACTCGCTCGGCGAGCTGCGGATGCTGCGCGGCGACCTCGAAGAGGCGCGCGAGTACCTTGAGAAGGCCGTCGCCAACGGCGTCAAGAGCGGCAAGAAGTGGTATCTGTCGCAGGCCATGCGGACGCTGACGCGCTGCTACATCCTGCTCGGGCTCACCGACGAGGCGCTCGACGTGGGCACGCGCGTGCTGGAGTTGACCGAGTCCGTCGGCGACCATCGCGGCATCTGCGACGCGAACATGCTGCTCGCCGAGACGCGCATGCTGCGCGGCGAGACCGACGAGAGCGCGCGGCTCCTCGCGCGCGTCGTGGAGGAGACCGACACGACGACGACCGACATCACCATCTCCGGCGAGTCGCAGCGCGTCCACGGCCTCCTCGCGTTGGTGCGCGAGGACGCGCCGCTCGCCGTGCACCACTTCGGCCGCTGCCTCTCGATCTCGGAGATGCTCGGCGACCGCTACCGCATGGCGCGCGCGCACCACCTGCTCGGCCGCGCCTACGCCGCGTCGGGTCAGCCTGAGCGCGCGCGCGAACACCTCGGCCTCGCCGTCCACACCTTCGGCGAGCTCGGCGCCAAGCTCGACCTCAAGCGGGCCGAAGAGTCGGTCGAACACCTTGAGAGCCACGCGCCCGAGGAGCAGCACGTCGAGCCGCCCGCGCCCGCGCAACTCCTGACGCTGCGACTGGCCGAGGCCGTCGCCTCGCGCGAGCTGCTGCTGCGCGAGCTGGCGGCGGTCATCCACCAGGAGACGCGCGCCGCGCGCATCCTCGTCGCGGAGGCGGGCGAGGACGGGCACACGAAGGTCGTCGTGGCGCACGGCTACGACGCTTCGGAGTCGGCGCGGGTCGCGGCCGCGCTCGACCGCGCGACGACCGAAGAGGAGCGCGAGCACTACGCCGCGTCGCAGGACGCGCGCCTCGTGGCGCTCCGCCCGGCGAGCGCGCCGCCCGCGCTGCTGCTCGTCGCGCCGCGCGCGCTCTCGACGCTCCCGGGCGGCGCCCCCTTCGAGCCGCTCCTGAAGGTCGTCGAACTCGGCATGGACGTGTGCGCCCTGCGCGCGCGCGCGCGGACGGGCGCGGGGACGCAGGCGCCGGACTCCGTGGCGGGCGCGTCCCTGATGCCGGGCTTCATCCATTCGAGCCCCGCGATGACGCGCCTCGTCGAAGAGGTGCACAAGATTCGCTCGTCGGACGTGACCGTGCTCATCACGGGCGAGTCCGGGACGGGCAAGGAGTTGGTCGCGCGCGCCATCCACGCGCTCTCCTCGCGGCGCGGCAAGGTCTTCGTCCCCTTCAACTGCACGGCCGTCCCCAAGGAGCTGTCCGAAGGCTACCTCTTCGGCTACCGGCGCGGCGCCTTCACCGGCGCGGTCAACGACTCGGCCGGCGTCATCCGCACGGCCGCGGGCGGCACGCTCTTCCTCGACGAGGTGGGCGACCTGCCGCTCGACGTTCAGCCGAAGCTCCTCCGGTTCTTGCAGGAGGGGGAGATTCAGCCGCTCGGCGAGCAGCGCCCGCAGAAGGTTGACGTGCGCATCATCGCCGCGACGAACACGGACCTCGAAGGCATGGTCGCGGACGGGCGCTTCCGCGAAGACCTCTACTACCGCCTCAACGTCATCCGCCTGCGCGTGCCGCCGCTGCGCGAGCGCCGGTCGGAGATACCGACCATCGTCAGCTACTACGTCAACCACTACTCCGACAAGTTCGGGCGGCGCGACATACAGATCACGCCGCAGACGCTCGACCTCCTGATGGTCTGCGACTGGCCGGGCAACGTCCGCCAGCTCACCAACGAGATACAGCGCATCATCGCGCGCACGGAGGACGGCACCATCATCACGCCCGACCTCCTCTCGCCCGAGCTGCGCCGCATGGCGACGCCCACAACGGGCATGAACAGCCTGATGACGCCCTCGTCGGGGCTCGCGGCCTCGGCCGCCTCGCAGGCCATCGCGCAGGGCTTGACGCTTGCCGACGCGATGGCCGAACTGGAGCGGCGCATGATCGCCGAAGCCCTGCGCAAGCACAACGGCAACATCTCGCGCGCCGCGCGCGAGTTGGGGCTGACGCGCCGTGGCCTCTACCTCAAGCTCGGCCGCCACGACCTGAGCGCGACGGGCTGAACGCACATGGACGTTTTCACCGTCATCTTCGTCGCCTTCCTCGGCGTGCTCGCCTTCTTCCTCACCGTCACCGTCCGCCGCGAGTTCCGCACGCGGGAACGCATCCGCCGCGACTACGAGCGCCAACTCCGACACCCCCGCCGCAAACGCTGACCCTCCCGTCCCCTTCTCTTTATCAACTTGAATCGTGGGACCAGTCGCGGACGGAATTTCCTTGACATGTGCGGCATGAGCAGTTAATTTCTCCGGCGTTTATTTCAGGAGGATTTCCTTTAGGGGCCGCCCTCCTCATTAGAGCCTCGCAGTTCTGATAGTTCGGTCTAACACTCGATTCGCGCATGCGAGTCTGACCACTCACGTTCGTTCCAACTTCAACTCAGACCTTCCCCGGTAGTGCCGGGTCGTAAAGGGGGCGTAGCCTCTATCGCGGAAGTCCACACACTTTCCCGACCCGCCTTATCTACCCGTCGTCGCGTCGCTCTCCGGAGCCACGCGGAGGAGTCAAAGATGATTTACAGATCGACCACATCCAGCCTCTTGGCCGTCTCCATCGTCCTCGCCGTCTGCTGCTCAAGCTACGTCGGCCGACCTTCGTTCGCGCAGACAAAGAGGCCGTCCACGGGCCGCACCAGGCCCGCCCCGCGCCCGACCCCGACCCCGGCCGCCGGCACCAAACAGTTGACCCAGCCCGGCGAGACGAAGGCCGAAGCCACGGAGCCCGCCGCCCCGACGCCCGAGCCCGTCGAGCCCGTCGCGACGCGTCCGACCCCACGCCCCGCCGCCTCCGCCCCCGCGCCGCAGCCTAACAAGCGGAAGCTGGTCATGGTGCCCGACTTCGACTCGCAGGGGCTCCCCAACTGGTGGGGCACCTGGAACATCGGCAGCCTCTTCGGCAACGTCATGGTCAGCCACCTGAGCCGGACGGACGCCTACGGCGTCGTCGAGCGCGAACGCATGCGCGAGATACTCGCCGAGTTGGACACGAGCGGCACCGAGCAGTACAAGCAGGAGCGATTCACCAAGGCCGGGAAGCTGCTCGGCGCCGACTACATCCTCTTCGGCTACCTGACGAACTTCTCGCGGAAGAAGAGCAGCAAGTTCTTATACGAAGAGTACTCGGCGGGCATCAGTTTCAACGTGCGCCTGGTGGACATCGCCTCGGGCCGGGTCGTGAAGTCCGCCGAAGTCGAGTACGTCTCGCCGAAGGACAAGAAGGTGAGCCTCTCGGGTAAGAACGAGTTGAACCCCAACGACCCGGACTTCCTCCAGTCACTCTTCGGGAAGGCCATCAACGAATCGGTCAGGCAGGCGGTCACGAACCTGACGGGCGGCACAGACCCTGCGTTGGCGCAGGGTTCGGGCGGCTCGACCGTCGGCGGCGGGGGTAACGGTGCATCACCAGTCCACGTCTCCGAGCCGGTGCCGAGCGGCCCCGTCAAGGGGATGATCGCGGCCATCGACGGCGACACGATCATCATCAATCGCGGCCAGTCGCACGGCGTCAAGGTCGGCAGCCACTTCGTCATCAGCAAGGTCGTCAGGGAGATTCGCGACCCGGAGACGAACAAGGTCATCCGACAGCAGACGGAGGAGATGGCCCGCATCAAGGTGACGAAGATCGAGGCCGCCTCGTGCGACGGCGTCCTCGTCTCCTCGAAGGTCAAGCTGAACGTCAAGGACGCCGTGACCATGGTCGATTGAGTCGTCTCCCGGCGCCGCCCACCGTCGGAGCGGCGGGCGGCGCCGCCCACACCCTTATCCGCCGGAGATGCCCGATGAGATACACGCGCGCCCTGCCAGTCTCACTGCTGCTGGCCCTCGCCTCCCTCACGCTGTCCGCAATCCTGCCGCCACGCTCCACGGCCAAAAGCAACGCGCCCGCCGCTCTTAACCCGAGCCCGGCGGCCCCTACTTCGCGCGTCGCGCTGGTCGTCGGCAACAGGGACTACCCGGGGCGCGACGCTTTGAAGAACCCCGTCAACGACGCGCGGCTCATGTCGGAGACGCTGCGCGGCCTCGGCTTTGAAGTCCTGGAGGGCTTCGACCTCAAGCGCGACCAGATGGAGCAGAGCTTCAACCAGTTCAAGCAGCGGCTTCAGCCGGGCGGCGTCGCGCTCTTCTTCTACTCCGGCCACGGCATACAGGTCGGCGGTCGCAACTATCTCGTCCCCATCGACGTGTCGAGGCTCTGCTCAAGCACGACGCCCGAGAAGGCGCTGTGGGACGTGGGCGCCGCGCTGTCCGAGCCGGCGCAGAGGAGCATCCTGACCATCGTCGTCCTCGACTCGTGCCGCACCTTCACCGACCTCACCGGTTGCATACCCAACGCGGGCATTGGGTTCACGGAGTTCAAGAACCCGCCGGCCGGCAGTTTCGTCGCCTTCGCGACCTCGCCCGGCAGGCCCGCCGCCGACGGGCGCGGCTCGAACAGCTACTACACCGCCGCGCTGGCGAACAACCTCCGGATGCGCCCCTCGCGGCTCGAAGACGTTTTCATACGCACGCAGATCGAGGTCGAGCGCCAGACGGTGGACGTGCGCTTTTCGGAGAGCGAGCGGGGGCCGCAGGTGCCCTGGACTAACTCCTCGCTCAAGGCCATCTTCTACTTCACGCCCGACGAGGTCGCGCTCAAGGCTCCGCCTAAAGCACAGCCGCCCGTGGCGGCGCCCGACGGTCGCCCGCTCACCTTCACCGTCCCGCAGGTCAACGAGCGCGGCACGGTGGTCGGCGAGAAGCCCGGCCGCGCGCGCGGTTACGTCACGTCGCTGGGCGGCGTCCCGCTGGAGATGGTCGAGATTCCGGGCGGCCGTTTCAAGATGGGCGCGGGCGCCGCCGAGGTGGCGCGCGCCTACGCGGAGGCCAAGGCCGAGGGCGTCAGCATCGAGGACGACGAGTTCCTCAACATCACCTCCGAGATGCCGCAGCACGCGGTGGACGTGCCGGGCTTCTTCATGAGCAAGTACGAGATCACGCAGGGGCAGTACGCGGCCGTCATGGGCGAGTTGCCGAACATCCCGCCGAGCCTGCGTGGCGAGAACATGCCGGTCGTCGGCGTGACGTGGCACAAGGCCAACGAGTTCTGCGCGCGGCTCCGGAACCTGACCGGACGCGTCTACCGCCTGCCCTCGGAGGCGGAGTGGGAATACGCCGCGCGCGCGGGGACCGAGACCGCCTTCGCCTTCGGCCCGACCATCACCCCGACCCTCGCGGTCTACGACTCGGCGCTCCCCTTCGGCGCGGCCCCGCGCGGCCCCCGGCGCCGCGCGGCGACCGAGGTCGGACTGCTCAGCCCCGCGAACGCCTTCGGCCTGCACGACATGCACGGGAACGTCTGGGAGTGGGTGGCCGACTACTGGCACCTCGACTACGACGGCGCGCCGACGAACGGCGGCGTCTGGGACGAGCCGGCGCTGATACCGGCCGACGAGGACGACCCGCAAGGCGAAGAGATGGAGGACGAGTCGCGCGTGGCCCGTGGCGGCTCGTGGAGTTCCGCCGCCACCCGCTGCCGTTCGGCCAGCCGCTACCGCTACGCGCCCTACACCGTCTCGCCGATGGTCGGCTTCCGCGTCGCCACGAGGTGAAGTGATTGCCGTCCGGCGTCGCTTCAAGCTCGCGACGAACTTCGCGCGGCCTGCCGCGTCACTATCGTCTAACCTCATCACCCGAACCTTCCTCAACGTGAGCGGCAGCCTCACCGCCCGGCTCTGATAAACTTCTTAAAGAAGCGTTCCGCCACGGAGGCGTCGCGTCCGACCCGAGCACGAACTCGCGGGTCTTCCCTGACGGGAGTCACAAAGATGCCCAAACGATCCCTTGAGCGCTGGCTGCTGCTCAGATTCAAACTAACCGGCACAACCCTTTGGGTCACCTACGAGGATGATGAGGGGGTCCGGCGCGACCCGCCGCCGAAGTCCGGCACAGCAGCCGCCGCCGGGTGGAGCCCTCCCGTCTTCAGTATTGATCTCCCGGCGAACTACAGCTTACGGCCCCTTGCGGTCCGGTGGCCTTCCGACCTGGGCGAGCTTGTCCAACAGGCCATCTCCTCCCTGCCCCAGAGCAGGTACGGCGGCTACAGCGCGGAACGGGCAGCGGAGGGCCAACTCCCGCAGGAGCAGGTCCCGCCGCTGCCCATCTTCGTGGAGCCGCCCGCGAGTAACCCGGGCTACGCCTGGGAAGACATCGCCAAGGAGATGCTCCGGTTCCTGAACGTCGAACTTGAACGGGTGGAGTTCGTTCGTCTCGCGCGGCGGAAGTGGGCGGAGCGCCCTCCCTTCCGCCTGCCTTTGCGGGTGTTGGGCGTGGGCGTCAGCGGCCTCGCGGCTCTTCAGGGGATACGTTCGGCCCCCTGGTATCAGAACGCGGAGACGAGGGCCTACGGGCTCCACATCGACTTTGCGGACCCTCTGGAGATCGCGAAGGAGCTACGCAAGGAAGCAAGGGACATCGTGGTCGTCGATCAGGACTTCATCGAGGAGACGCTCGACGCCATCGGGAAACTCGGTCGCAAATTCGTGGGGCCGCGCCTCGTCATCTTTCTGGACAACAACCCCAACCTGCTCTACGTAACCGGCTTCAAGCTGCCGCCGGGGATGTCGCTGCTGTGGGTACCGCTCGAACCCCATGATGACAGCATCTCCTTCATCAAAGACTTCATTCTCGGCATCATCCACGACCAGCCCTTACACGAGGCCGCGAAGGTGGCGAACGCGCGCATGCGCCCCGGCCTGACGTACCCGGAAGCCCTGCTCTTCGCGGACCCGCGAAGTAATCAGGAGCTTCGCATGTCGGAAGCCTTCGCGGAACTCCGCGACGAGGCCGCCAAGCTCGACCTCTCGACGGCCGTCGTTGACATAGAGTCGTTCATCGAGCGACTGCCCCCCGAACAGCAGGAGGGGGAGTTGGGCCGGCTCCTGAAGCTCGCCGCCGGCCAGCGCGACCTTGCCTCGCCGTTCATAGATGGGGCCAGGAGCCTCTCCGTCAACTTCAAGCGCGAGACGTGGGGACTGAAGCCGCTCGCCGAAATGATGGCGCGGCTGGCGACGGCGCGCAACGCCAGCAACGTCATTGCGCAGCTCGCGGCGGCGATGAACGACCCTGTGCTTTTCAACATCCTGCGCAACGCGCAGCGTCGTAGCGTCGAAGTGGTGCTCGATTACCTCGACGAGGAATCGGCCTACAGGCCGTTCTCCAGGTACCAGGAGCTTGAACCCGGCGCCCGCTACCGGCTCGGCGTCTACGTGGGGCACCGCATGGAGAACAGCCTGCTGACGGGCGTGCCGCCCCCGCTCGACCCGCTGCTGCCCGAGGTCGAAGGGCAGGAGGGGCACGACCTGCAAGTCGTCGTCTACGAGAAGAGCTTCACGCTCCACACGCCGCGCGTGCGGACGCTCCACCTGCCGCCGCTCGGCGGCTCGGCCCCCGTCCACTTCGAGCTGACGGCCCCGCTCGAACCGGGGCCGGCGGAGCTGCGCATCGTCATCTACTACAAAAACCACCTGCTCCAGTCGTTCCTGTTCGAAGGCGAGATCGGCCCCACCGCGACGCCCAACAGTCGGCCCGTCAGGGTCGGCCTCGAATACACGCGCACGGAGCGTTTCACCAACCTCGAAGTCCTCAAGGGGCGTGAGCTTTCCATCGGCCTGAATCAGAACCCGGACGGGCGCACGCACTCCCTCTTCCTCTACAAGGACGAGGTGGCCGCGCAGCCCATCACGCTCGACAACCTGGCCGTCCGCAACCTGCTCGACAAGTTCCGCCTCATCCTCGAAGAGGCGACTTATTACACGGACAGCCTGGGCGATAAGGTCGAGCGATTCACCGACGGGTCGAAGCCGGGGACGCCGGAGTGGGAGGTCTTCGAGACGACCGTGCGCGGACTGGCCGACCTCGGGCGGGACCACTACCTCAACTTCATCAGCAACCCCGCGAAGGGCGAGATGGAGAAGAAGCTGGACGAGGTGAAGCGGAGCGCGGGGAAGACCATACAGGTCACGCGCCACGACCAGAACCTCGCCTTCCCGTGGGCCATCATGTACGACTACCGCCTGCCGACGAAGGTGACGGGCGCGGCCCCGGCCCCCCTCTGTCTCGGCCAACCCTTCGCCGACGCGCCCGCCACGCCGCCGCGTCTGGCGAGAGGCTGTCCGCACAACCCGCACCGCGAGACCTACTGCATCCAGGGGTTCTGGGGCGTGCGCCACAGCATCGAGCAGATTATCGACAAGGAAGGGACCGACGTGGTCAACGAGGTCGAGATTCCGCCCCAACGCAAGGGCATCTGCCTCGCGACCAGCATCGACGACGCCTCGGCGACCGGGCTGGCGACCGAGCTTCAGGATGCCATTAAAGACTCCGTCGTCGAGCTGACGCCCGACGACGACATCTACACGATGCTCTGGGACAGTGGGCAGCGGCCCGCCGTGCTCATCGTCCTCGGCCACCTTGAGCGCAACGACCTGATGGGCGAGCCCAGCGGGCCGCGCATCATGCTCTTCCCGCGCGCCAAGTGGACCAAGGCCGAGGCCATCCCCGAGTCCGGATGGCTGCGCGACGTGGAGATCAGCGATTGGAAGAGTCAATACCATCGTTGGGACGCGCAACCCCTGCCGCTCGTGCTGCTCCTCGGTTGCGCCACGCACGCCGTCGAGCTGGGCGCGGTCAACGACCTCGTCAAGGCGTTCAGCTACGCGGGCGCGGGCGCCGTGGTCGGCACCGAGTGCACGACCTTCTCAAGCCTCGCCGCGCGGTTCGCGCGCGAGGTGACCGAGAAGGTCTGGGTCGAGAAGAGGACGCTCGGCCAGGCCGTGCTCGACTTCAACCAGGCGCTCATCACCTCCGGTAACCCGCTCGGGTTCGTCTTCAGTTGCTTCGGCAACGTCGATCTCAAACTCGTCCCCCTTAACTGAGCGAAGCCATGCCGAAAGAGAACAGCCGCCGAGCACACGTGCCGCTACTGACCGCCGCCCTCCTCCTCGTCGCGCTCGCCGCGACGGCGCCGGCCGCGCGCGCGCAGGCGCAGGCGGACGAGTGGATCAAGCTCCTCGCCGGCCCCACGTACGAGATGCTCGAAGACGGCGAACAGGTTCCGCTGCGCGTGCCCGTGACGCTGGCCGAAGACGTGCAGCCGGGCGAGGTCAGGCTGCGGAGGCTCTACGTGAGGCTCGGGCAGCGCCACAACAGGTCGCTGCTCGGGGCCTTCTCCGTGCAGGAGACGCTCGGCAACGACGCGAAGGACGGCCCCGCCATCGAGCTTGTCGCGCACATGCCCGACGCGTCCGCGCAGGGCACGTACGAATTGCTCATCGAGGCGACGCACGCGAAGGAGGGGACGCAGAAGAAGCCACGGCTGCTGACCGTTCAAATCTTCCACCCGGCGGCCAAGCTCGGGACGACGGGCACGCTCGTCGTCGAGCGCGTCGTCGGGTTCTTCAGAGAGCCGAGCGTCGAGGGCGCGACCCTCCAACTGCGAGAGTCGGCCGGGCAGTCGCGCCTCGTCGTCAACGCGTTGGAGCCGGTCAGGTTCTTCAACGCGGCGAACGGCGAGACGAAAGGCAGTCTCAGTTTCACGGGCCTGCCGCTCAACCTCGCGCCCCGTGGCGGCGGGACGGTCAGCTACAACCTGAACGGCGAGTTCCACCCCGGCACGACCAAAGGCACCGCGCTCATCAACTCGCCCCAACTCGCCGAACCCGTGCCGGTCAACTTCGAGGTCCGCACACGCTTCGCGCGCTGGTACATCGTCGCCGTCATCGTGCTCGGTCTGCTCGCGGGGTACTTTCTGCGCACGTGGCTCAAGGAGCGCGTGGCGCTCAACGAGAGCCGTCTGAAGGCTTACGACCGACTTGAACAGTTGAAGCTCGCGTTCGATAAGAACAAAGACCCAGGCTTCAGAGAGAGCGTCACGCAACACGTCAACCTCGTCGGCAACGCCGCCGCTGGCAGCGACCAGAACGTAATCAAGCAGGCGGTTGACAACGCCGGCACCGCTCTACAAGACGCCCTGACGCGATTGGAGCAGGCCAAGGCCGCCGCGAAGACGAGCCAGGCGGAGGCCGCCACGCTCCTCAGAAATTTCAACACGTGGTCCCTCCCTGACGACATCAAGGCCGCGCGCACGCCGGCCGTCGCGTCGCTGGACGCGGCGGGCGCGGCCCTCGGGGTGAACAACGTCAGCGAGGCGAAGCGGCATTTGACGGAACTCGTCGCGACGCTCGCCGAAAGCGTCCGTCAACCCGTCCTGAACTGGAAGAACGAGGTCGCGGTCCGACTTGAGATACTCGGCGGCGAGGAGGTGCCGCTGCCCGCGCGCATCGCCGGGAGCCTGAAACAGGGGGTCGAACAACTGCGGGCGTCGCTCTCGAAGGTGACCGCCATGCCGCCGGGGTCGGGCGTCGCGGAGCTTTCGAGCAACATGCAGGCCGTCTCCGACGTGCGCGAGAACATCGCGCCGCTGGTCAGGCGAATGGACACGTGGCTGGGCTCCGAATTCGACGAGCTGAAACAGACGCTTGAAGCCATACCCGACACGGGGCCGCCCTCGGTCCAGGCTTTAAGCTCCGCCGTCGAGGCGTTCCGGCGCGAGATAGCCGACGCCTCGCGGACGCCCGAAGCACTTCTACAACTCCTGACCCGCGCGCGGCTCGCCGCGTTAGACGAGGCTTGGCAAACGTCGGTCCTTGAGCAACTGAAGGAGGAGGAGCTGAAGAAGGAGCCCGGCACGGAAGTTCTGAAGCTGATCGACGAGCGTCAATACGTCGAGGCGGCGCGCGTCGCCCGGCAGATAGTTCGGACGAGGAGAAGCACCGCTCTCGGCAGCGCCACGGGCGCCGCGCAGACGGCCCGCCCCGGCCTCGGGCAGTTCGTGCCGCATTCGAGCGCCGCCGCCACCGACTCGGCCACCTACGAGCCCGGCGAACAGGTCGTGCAACTCGTGCGGGTCGGGCGCGCGCGCACCTTCAGGGAGCTGCTGGCCGCCAACCTCTTGCAGACCATCCTGCTCGGGCTCCTGATCGCGCTCGGCGGCTACCTCCTATTTCAGGAGAAGTTCGTCGGCACCTTCCCGGACTTCGCCGCCGTCTTCTTCTGGGCCTTCGGCCTCGACGTAACGCTCGACAAGTTTTTAGAGGTGTCACAGACAATCAAAAAGCCTACCTCTTAACGACTCGAATTAAAGGCAAAGCCGCTCCGGTTAAGAGCGAGCCAGTCACAATCAAGACCGGAGTCGTCGGGACGTTGAGCGAAGCCTCCGAGAAGTACCTCGCGGCTATCGCGGGGTACTCCGTAGTCATCGCGGGGTACTCAATAACGACCGCGAAGTATTCCGAAGTAGTCGCGAGGTATTCTCAAGTAGTCGCGGAGTACCTCACGACTACTTCGGAGTACCCCAAAGCAGCCGCAGGATTCTTCATCATTATCAGGGAGTTCCCAAAAGTAGCCGCGAGGTACTTCCGGGTCGGCGCGGGGTACTAAAAAATAGCTTGAATTATTCGCCGAAATGAATATACTGCCGCGCGTTCACCTCACAGACACTTCAACTCACCCTCGCTTCACATCGGAGGTAAAAAAATCATGGCGAGACTCAAGCGCGGTTCCACAGTCCTTGAGACGGCGCGGGAACGACTGGCCGGCCTCAAGACCATCACACCCAAACCGAACTTCGGCCCGGCACTCGACCTCGACCAGTACGAGCAGGAGATCGATGCCTACAGCGCGAAGCTCGACGAGTACAACGACATGCTCACGCGCCTCGACCGGCTAAGCAACGAGCTCGACGGCGCCGGGCTTAAACTCCGCGAGAAGAACCGCCGCATGCTCGCCGCCACCGAGGCGACCTACGGCCCCGACAGCGACGAATACATGGTGGCCGGCGGCACACGCTCCAGTGACCGCAAAACTCCCACCAAGAAGAAGCCCAGCTAACTCTTGACTCTCTAACTCAACCCGACGGGCGGCGGTATCGCGCACTTGCCCCACCGCCGCCCGTCACGCACTCAACTCCGAGTCGGATTCACCAAAGCCCTTATATTGGAAAAGCCCCGCTCACCGGCGGGGCTTTCACGCTCCGCGCTAAAGCTTCTCGGGTAGATCAAGCTCGTCGTCAACCAGAACGTCCGTGCTGACCTTCACGGCGCGGGCGTAGCTCAGAAGCACGGCAAGCAGCGGCTCATTCCTCCCCAGTTCATACTCATATCGACTTGCAAATCGGGATAAGGCGACCGCGCGCCGGGAGCGCGGGCATCCCTGCCCGCCAAAGCGTGCAAGAGCACGCTTAGCCGTGAAACTCTATCCCTCAACCTTGAGGTGTAAAGTCTCCCTCTATTCGCGCTGACGCGCTCATGGCGG
>DASVGG010000112.1:0-1543 GCA_036379655.1 Pyrinomonadaceae bacterium | reverse complement strand
GGGCTTTGAGCATTCTCTGGATGAGCTCGAGCAGCCGACGGTCGGCGACCCGTTGCTCGAGCCGCGCAAGCAGGCGTTGATGATGAACCCGGTCGAAGAATCGCTCCAAGTCAAAATCAACCACCCACTCGTAGCCTTCTTCCAGATGGCTCTGCGCCTCGGCGATGGCCGTATGACAGCTGCGTCCGGGGCGAAAACCGTGGCTACTGTCGTGGAACGTCGGCTCGTAGTGCGGGCTGAGCACTTGGTGCACCGCCTGCTGCACGATCCGGTCGACCACGTTCGGTATCCCCAGTCCGCGTCGCCCTCCCGGTTTCGGTATCCACACGCGGCGGATGTCTCCCGGTCGGTACGTCCCCGCCAGCAACTCCCGACTCAGCTCGGCCAGCAACTTTTGCAACTGCCCGCGCACTGCCTCGATGCTTTGCCGGTCTGGGCCTGGCGCGCCGTCGTTCGCTGCGACTCTCTCGAATGCTGTCATCAGACTCGCTTCGTTCGCCACCTCCTCCATCGTCGTCATCGCCGGCAGGGTCGTCCCCTTCGTGGTTCGCGACTTCGGCACCGCGCGCGGCGCAGACGCGGACCGACCCGCATCCGCTCCGCCGTTGGCCCCTTGCGGGCTGTCGGCTGTCTCGCGAAACAGTCTGAGTTGCTCTGCCTGTTGGCTGGCCGTGGTCGCCTTCCCTCCCCGCTGCCCGGCAGCGGTTGCGACCGGCTTTCGCCGGCCTTCCGGTACTATGCGACCATCCGACTCCTCTCGTCCCTTTGCCATGTCGTTCTCTCGTTCTTCACAGCTACCGCTCGCGTCTCCGCAGCGGAGGCCGAGAGGTCTCCCCGGGTAAGAACGCGGAATCTCGTGCCGACTCCGTCGCCTTTACGCGCGCCGCCCGGCGGATATTGGGCTTCACTGCCAACGGCCAGCTCACCCCGCGGTCGCGCGCCTCGTAGGCGCTTCACTCTGCGTTCGGTTCGGCACTGCACCTTTGGGCTTCCACCAGACGCCCCCTCGCGGGACTTTGGCTTCGAGACGGCTCTCTGCCTCCACGACCAGTGCTCTGGTCGGCGCCCTTGCCTTATGGGTGACAGGTTCCCTCCGTCAGGGTCCTCGAAGGATTTTGTTTAGCTCGTATCGAACTTCACTGATTACCTTCCATTCCGCGCCCATGCCGGGCGCACCGTGGCCCTCAGTCGCTGCGCTCCTTCCAGTCCACGCAGCTTAACGCCAGTCGTTGATATGGAACGACCTGTCAAGTTCGCATCTTCGTGTCACGTCGCATTGCCTTTCTGAAGTTGAGTGGTGTCAAGTGGACGAGTCGGCGGTCGAGGCAGGCTGTGTCGACGGTTGATCACGCTGATATTCGAGGATCGGCCGAAGCCGCCGTCATGGTCATGATTCGTCGGGAGCTGCCTCTCACTAGGCTCGTGGGTCTGGCCACAATAACGACTGCCGAGGATTCTCCTTCACCGCGGCCCGCTCGACCGCCGACTCGTCCACTTGATTCGGAGGTTCACGCTTCGGCGTTGTTTTTCTGCCGAGGAATGG
>DASVGG010000111.1:0-83697 GCA_036379655.1 Pyrinomonadaceae bacterium | reverse complement strand
CGTGCCGTGGTAGCTTGAACGGCTACCACGGCACGGCTCTCTCGTCGTTACGCGCACGCACTCGCGTGGCGGGTGGCTACTTCCTCCAGACGGCGGCGTAGCGGGTGACGTTGCCTTCTTCGTAGCCCGTCACGGCGCGGGTCAACAGTCCGGCCTTCGTCGCGTCCTCCCACTCCTGCTGGTACGCGTTGCCGCTCAGTCCGTGCAGCGCCTTCGAGCCGCCCTGCGCGGACGAGGTCCAGATGGCCGAGAAGCGCGGCTGGCCCTGGTGCTCGTAGACGTTGAGGTAGGCGAGCTGGCGGCCCTTCTGCTTGTTCTCGTCGAACTTCTGCTGGTACTCGGCGGCGGTCAGAAAAGACTTCGCCTCCGAGCTACCCCCGGACTGCTCGTAGAGCGCCGTGTAGAAGCGCTCGCCGCCGAGCGAGACGACCGAGATGTTCTTCGGCTTCCAAGGGCCGGCCGTCAGTTCGTCAAACTTCTTCTGGTGCTCGGCGGCGGTGACGCCGTGGTAGGCCGCGACCGCGGCGCCGTCCTTGACGAAGATCGCGGCGTAGCGAATCTGGTTGCCTACGGGGTAGCTGTCCACCTGCTTGAGGCGGAAGCCGGCGGCCTTGCGCTTGTCGAACACGTCCTGATACTGCGCGCCCGTCAGGTTATGCGACGCCGTCCAGTTCCCCGAATTGTCGGGGCGGTAGACGACGTTGAAGAAGAGCTTGCCGTTGACGCTGAAGCCGTCAACCCATTCGAGGCGGTAGTCGGCGCTGACGGCCTGGTCGAACATGCACTGGTAGTCCTCCGCCGGCAGTCCGTGCCGCGCGACCTCGGCCGCGCCCGGCTTCAGGTTGCCGGGCACGTTCTCCGCCTTGTAGGACTCGCCACTCTGGAAGACGCCGCCGGAGATGTTGCAGACGCGCGGGACGCGGTTGCGCTTGCTGCCGGAGTTGTCCGCGAGGAAGCCGCCGACCTCCGAGACGGGGTTGGTCGCGCGCGGCACGCCGACCTCGAAGTGGAGGTGGTCGCCGCTGGCGCACCCGACCTTGCCCTCGTCGCCGAGGTAGGTGCCCGCCTTGACGAACTGCCCGACCTTGAGCTTGGCCTTCTTGGTCGAGGAGTCTTTCTGCATGTGCGAATACTTCGTCCACTCGCCGTTGGCGTGCTCGATCCAGACGTAGTTGTTGGTGCAGGGCTTGTTCGGCGTCTCGTCGTCGTCGTCGTTCTGCACCTGCGCGCTGAAGCTGTCCTCGATGAAACGGACGGTGCCGTCGGCCGCCGCGACGATCTTGTACTCGCCGTCCGCCGCGCCCGTCCCGACCATGTCGAGCCGCCCCACGGGGGTGTGCTTGGTGTGGTCGCGCGTGACCTTGACGGTCGTGCCGTTCTCGTAGGGGATGCGGTAGACGCCCTTCGACTTTTCGTTCTGCGCGGCGGCGTCCGTCGCGCCGCAGAGGATGGCGGCGAACGCCAGCGCGAAGCCGGCGAGGGCGCGCGAGCCCTTTGCCCTCGTGATCATCTTCCGCGTTAAAATTCGTGTGCCCATCAGGTTCGACATCTCTTCAACTCCTTTTAGATTAAGTCCGTCGGGGGACAGTTTCACAGGTTGTGCCACGCCTCGTTGTTGGTCTCGTCCGACTCGGCGACGACCGCCGTGGCGTCCACGTTGAGCTTGAACGTGGTCGCTTCGAGCGCGACGTTGGCGGGCAGGATGCTCTTGGCGTCGATGACGACCCACTTCTCCTTGCCCGCCCCGAGCGGTTGGAGTTTGATCTCCGTGGTGCGACCGACGGCCACGTCGTTGATCTTGCGCACCGTGAGGCGCAGGATGCAGACGCCCGAGGCCGCGCCCCCGCCGTTGGCGACGCGGACGCGCAAAGCCTTCTCGTTGGTTGGCGGGAAGAGGAACTGCTCGACGCGCAGGTCTGCTTGCGCCACCTTCGCAACGAGCTTGACAGCCGGCGCCGGACCTTGCTCCCGTGCCGGGGCGCTGCCCCGTAGCACGGCGAGCACGGCGAAGACGACGGCGGTTCTTTTCAACATGCTGAATCTCCTTTGAAGTAACCGGGACTCGCGTTCGTTACTCTTCCCGGTCAACGCTTCTACCTGACGCGGGCGGCGCCTTAAAGCCGCCTCTCCCTAAGTAAAGCGTTCGGAGGGCGCGGGAACTTGCACGGTCTGGAAGATTTTTTTCGGGCGGCGGGTTTCGGCGGCGGCTCGGCGGGCCGGTGTGTGATAAATTGCCTTGCGCGCGCCGGGAGGGCAACGCGATGACACGTTCCTCGACCCATGAGGTGACGGAACTGCTGGCGGCCTGGGGCGGGGGCGACGAGGCCGCGCTCGAACAACTGGCCCCGCTCATCCACGCCGAACTCTACCGCCTCGCGAAGGGCTACATGAGCCGCGAGCGACCCGGCCACCCGCTGCAAACCTCCGCCCTCATCAACGAAGCCTACCTGCGACTCATCGACTGGAAGAACACGCGCTGGCAGAACCGCGCGCACTTCTTCGGCGTCGCCGCGCAGATGATGCGGCGCATCCTCGTCGATGTCGCGCGCCGCCGCCCCAGGGCCGAGGGCGGCGCGCCCGCGCAGCAGGTCTCGCTCGAAGCCGCCTTGCAGATGCCGCACGAGCCGGACGCCGATCTGGTGGCGCTCGATGAGGCGCTCGACCGTCTGGCCGAGATGGACCCGCGCAAGAGCCGCATCGTGGAGCTACGTTTTTTCGGCGGCCTCAGCGTGGAGGAGACCGCCGAGGTCCTGGGCGTCTCGGACGCCACCGTCATGCGCGAATGGAACAAGGCCAAGGCGTGGCTCTACCGCGCCGTGGCGGGCGACGAGTGACGGAGTAGTCGTCGGTCGTCGGGCATCAGTTCTCTTTTTATGGAAGCGGAACGCTGGCGACAGATAGACGACCTGCTGGGCGCGGCGCTCGAACTTGAGCACGGCGAGCGCGCACGCTTTCTGGCGGAGCGGTGTGCCGGCGACGACGAGTTAAAGCGCGAAGTCGAAGTCCTGCTCGCGGCCCACGGGCGGGCCTCTGTGTTTATCGAGACCCCCGCGATGAAGATGGCCGCGCGCGGCGTGGCCGCCGACGCGGCGCGCGCCGATGCGGTGCGCGAGATCGGCCCCTACCGCATCCTCTCGCTGCTCGGCGCGGGCGGGATGGGCGAAGTCTATCTCGCGCAGGACGCGCGCCTCGGTCGCCGCGTCGCGCTCAAGTTCCTGCCGCTGCCCTTCGTCGTGGACCCCGACCGCGTGCGCCGCTTCGAGACCGAGGCCCGCGCCGCCTCCGCCCTGAACCACCCGAACATCCTCACGGTCTTCGACATCGGGCGGGCCGACGGCACGCACTACATCGTGACCGAGTACGTCGAGGGCGAGACGCTTCGCGCGCGGCTCGACGCGGGGCCGCTCCCTCTGCTCGAAGGCGTCCGCGTCGCGGCGCAGGTGGCCGAGGCGCTCACCGCCGCGCACGCCGCGGGCATCACACACCGCGACATCAAGCCCGACAACATCGTCCTCAGGCGCGACGGCTACGTGAAGCTGCTCGATTTCGGCCTCGCCAAGCTCGCGGAGGCGCCGGGGGCCGACTACGCGCAGCGGACGCCGCCGGGCATCATCCTCGGCACGATTAAATACATGTCACCGGAACAGGTCCTGGGCGTCGAGGTGGACGGGCGCACGGACCTCTGGAGCCTCGGCGCGGTGCTCTACGAGATGGTGACGGGCGCCGCGCCTTTCGAGGGGCGCAAGGGCGAAGTCCTCGACGCCATCCTGCACCACACGCCCGCGCCCGTCGCGGACTCGGAAGCGAGCGTGCCGCCCCTGCTCGACGCCGTCATCGGTCGCGCGCTCGAAAAAGACCCCGAGCTGCGTTACCAGACGGCGTCCGATCTGTGTGCCGACCTGCGACGGCTGCGGCGCGAGTTGGAGCCGTTCGGGTCGCGCGGGGGGCGCGCCGTCACTCGCCTGCAACGCAGCTTTTCGCGCCGCCGTCACTCGCGGGCCGCGCCGGTCGCGGTCGCCGCCCTCGTCGTCGTGGTGCTGGCCCTCGGCGCGTGGTTCTTCCTCGCGCGACGCGAAGGGCCGAGGCCGTCAGCCGCATCGGGGCCGAACTGGGCGGGCGCCAAGTCGCTCCAACTCACGAGCGACGCCGGACTCGAATACTTCCCGAGCCTCGCGCCCGACGCCAGGTCGCTTATCTACGCCAGCCGCGCCGCCGGGAACTGGGACATCTACTGGCAGCGCGTGGGCGGGAAGAACACCGTCAACCTCACGAGAGATTCCGGGGCCGACGACACGCAGCCCGCCTTCTCGCCCGACGGCAACCACATCGCCTTCCGCTCCGAGCGCGAGCCAGCGGGCGTCTACGTCATGGAGGCGACGAGCGAGAACCCGAGGCGCGTGTCGGACTTCGGTCACTACCCTTCGTGGTCGCCGGACGGTAGGGCGCTGGTGGTCAGCGAAGACACTTTCCCCGAGCCTACTTCGCGCAGCGTCATCCCGAGCGCGTTGTGGGTGGTCGAAGTGGCGACCGGGGCGAAGCGCAGGCTGACCGATGGAGACGCCGTGCAGCCGAGCTGGTCGCCGAACGGCCACCGCATCGCCTACTGGGGCACGCGGGCCGGCGGCGCGCGGCGCGACATCTGGACGATACCCGCCGAGGGCGGCCCGCCCGTCGAGGTCACGAACGACGAGGCGTTCGACTGGAACCCGGTCTGGTCGCCCGACGGCAAGTACATCTACTTCGCCAGCCATCGTGGGGGCAGCATGAACTTCTGGCGCGTCGCGCTCGACGAGCGCACGGGCCAGGTCTCGGGCGCGCCCGAGGCCGTCACGACGCCCTCTTCGTACAGCCAGCACCTTAGCTTCTCGCGCGACGGCACGCGCATGGCATACGTGCAGAAGACCGAGACGGAGAATTTGCACCGCGTCGCCTTCGACCCCGCGACGCTGAAGACCATCGGCGAGCCCGAGGCCGTCACGCAGGGCTCCATGCACGTCGTCTCACCCAACCTCTCGCCCGACGGCGAGTGGCTGGCCTATAGCTCGCAGGGGGAACGGCAGGAGGACATCCACCTGCTGAAGGCGGACGGCACGGCCCGCCGCCAGTTGACCGACGACAACCACGCCGACCGCTTCCCGCGCTGGTCGCCCGACGGCCGCCGCGTCGCCTTCTACTCTGACCGCAGCGGGCGCTACGAAGTCTGGGTCATCAACGCCGACGGCACCGGGCTCGCGCAACTCACCAACACCAACGGCCCCATCGCCATCTACCCCGTCTGGTCGCCCGACGGCAGCCGCCTTATCTACAACCAGCGCGATCACGCGCCCTTCATCATCGAGCCGGACAAGTCATGGCAGGAGCAGACGCCGCAACAACTCCCGCCGCTCCCGCAGGCGGGCGAGCACTTCCGCGCGTGGTCCTGGTCGGCGGACGGGCGACGGCTCGCCGGGTCGCGCATCAACCGCGCCGACTCGAAGAGTTCCATCTACGTCTACGACTTCGACGGCGAGAGTTACGAACAGCTCACGGCCTTCGGCGACAGACCCGTCTGGCTCCGCGACGGCAAGCGCCTCCTCTTCCACGCGGCGGGCCGCATCCACTCGCTCGACGCCTCGACCAGGCGCGTCCGCGATGTCTTCTCCGCCCCGCCCCACGTCGCCCAGTCCGCGTTCCTCACGCGCGACGAGCGCACCCTCTATTTCACCCTCCTCCGCTCCGAAGCCAACATCTGGCTCTTCAGCCTCGAATAGCGGCCGGTAACCTCGAACTTCCGGCACCGCCGACGCGTCAGGCGCATCGCGCCGCTTTCTGCTAGAATGCGGCGCCCTGACTCCACACCGACGACGTGACCGTGCCTCGACGCCATGAACCGTCCCTCCTCCCGCGCGATAGACCGCGCCGCGCCAATTGTCGCTATCCTCGCAATCGCCATCATGACGGCCGTCTCGCTCAAGAGCTTGTGGCCCGGCGGCGGCGCCCGGCGGCGGCGCCGGCATCACACTCTCCTGGGGCACGGCTTCGTTGGCATTGGATTTAGCCAGGGACTTTCCGGGCGCGCGTCCGTCTCGCCCCGGGCGACGTGCCCGACCAGCGGCACACCGGCGGTTTGCCGTTCTCGGTTGCGGGGTCAACGGCCTCTCGACGGCGCTTCTGCTGCAACGCCGTTTTCAGGACGGGCCGGGGACGGTGACCATCTATGCCAAAGACCTGCCGCCCGAGACGACCTCGAACATCGCCGGGGGGTTCTGGTATCCCACATCGGTCTATAACCCCCAGGCCGCGTCAACGAAGTTTACCGAACAGTTTCGCCTCGCTTGCCGGATTTCCAACCGCGCCTTCCAACTGCTCGTCCGCCCCGAGTACGGCGTGCGCTGGATAGATACCGTCGAGCTGTACCGCAACGAAGCATCGCTCCGGCGCGAGCTGGTGGGTAGCAACGATCTCTATCCGCGGCAGGAAGCTCATCGAGACGCGGAGCGTTACTTCGGATTTCCTTATGCCCGCCAGTACAGCACGATGCTGATCGAGCCTCCGGTCTACCTCAACGCGCTTCTTCGCGACTTCTACACTTTTAAACTGCCCCTTCCTCATCTTGAATCAATAAGGAAGAGCGCCTCCGGTTGAATCACTAGGGAAGAGTGTTTTCAATCTGCCCTCCAAATCTACAAATTTCCTTACTATGTAATGACGCTGAACAAGTACACCCGCCACGAAAAACAGAATGCCTAACCCAAAATCCGCGTAGATGGGTAACGAAAATAGAAACTGACTAAGCAAGCCCGCGAAGACGCCGCCGAGCACGCTATTGATGACCGCTACCATTCCTGAGCTTGTCTGGAACAGGTCCCATTTTGAGTCCGTGGGAACAATGCCCATTCCCCGTAATGCTCCTACCGTGTCGTCATGTGTTGACTGGATGAAGTAGCGCCGGACCTCTGGAGCCAACTCAATATAGTAATGCCTGATTCTGTTAATCCCGCGAGCATAGACTATGTCTTCGACCGCCGTCTGTAATACTCGCTTGAAAGTGAAGATGCCAAGAAAGAGCAGGGACGGAAACAGAACAAGAACGAACAGGAAGAACCCTTCGCTCAGACCTGACGCCTGGCCGATAAATGCCACCGCGACGACCGCGCTCGAAACGCTGCCCATAAAGAGTGCGCAACGACCGTTCGCTTCCGCGATTGTCGCGGACCTCGCCGTTTGCAGAGTGAAGTGCTCGGTCGTCATGAACTGAAGTACCTGCTGTTGCGCCTCTTTGTCGGCACGAACATCCATAATGGCACACCTCCAAGAGCCTATGTTGTAGTCACGGACTATTCTGGCGCAAGAGATGCGAGGATAGAAGCGGCTGGCGTCGCTACTTTAAGGGTAAAGACCGCGGGCGGTAGAAAGGATAAGGCTCCGCGCCACGAATCCGCGCCTCAAGAGTTATGAACGGCTTCACAAGGAAGCCGGCATCTTTCCAAATTACTCGATTCCAATCCACGCCACGATGCTCTACAAGATATTTCTTCGCCCGCACGCCGCGACGCTGAGCATCATCAGCACAAGACCGCTTGCCGGCATACACAATGACGTAGCCGACTTTCGCTGGGTCCAGCGTTATGCTACCGGAAATCAATAAGCAGATTCGTCAACATCCGGTGGTCATAAAGCAAAGGGTTCACCGACGGCACAACTCGGCCGTCGGTGAACCCTTTGCACCGTTTTGAGGTGTTGCCTAGCGGTTCCTGTGGCGGCGTCTGTACTGCCGCTTCTTATGGACGTGGTAAGCGGTGCCGCCCGCGGCCCCGGCCCCGGCGCCGATGAGCGCGCCCTTCTTGCCGTTGATGAGGGCGCCGACGCCCGCGCCCGCCGCCGTGCCGATGCCGATGCGCTTGGCGGCCTTCGCCTTACCCGCCTGCGGGTTGCGGCGACGCCTCTGCGCCGACGCCGTGTCCACCATCATCCCCAGTAAGAGAAAGACGGCCAGCACGACCGAGACCAGCCTGAACCTTTTCATTGAATTCATAGTCCTCGTCCCTCGCCTGTTCCCGGCGGATTAGTTGCGGCGGTTGCGGCGGCGGTTGCGGTCGCCGAAGACGGGGTGGCTCGACGAGCCCGCGCCACGGCGGTAGTAGCCGTTGCCGCGCCTGCGGTCGTCGTCGCGGCGCTCGCGGCGGACGTTACGTCTCAACTCACGCCTGTCACTGCGAACATCACGGCGCTCGTCGCGCGTGTAGGAGCCGTCGGAGCGATACGTGCGCCGCTCGTCACGAATCTGCCGCCGACGTTGGCGTAACTGACGTGCCTCGTCGCGCGTGAGTTCACCGGAGCGGACGCCGCGCCGAATTCCATCACGACGGCCGTCGTTGCGACCCTGCCCGAACGCGTCCGACGCAATCCCGAAAGTCATGCAGAGCGCGCACACTAGAAGAAACTTTTTCATAGCTCGACCTTCCCTTACAAGTACAGAATTTTGAGTCACGGCATTCGCCCGTGACTGATTGTAGCCATACCGTCGGAGAGAGTTCGACAGAATGATCCGACTTATGTGTAGTCGCAACTGACATGCCCAAGGCGGAATGTGGAAGGATGACGACGACTTTAACCGAAGAATGCTGAAAGAGTGAGTTTTGGCTTTTGCTCAAGCCATGTGGCGGGAACGGTCATCGTTCAGATAATCGAACGGGTGTGCATCATTTACGCCCTTCGTAAGTGTCGGCGGGCCAGGAAACCGGCGCCGTAAGTTGAGACGATGCGTCGAGGCCGAAGTGATTGGCCCTCGATACGTGCGCGACGGCCGAAAACTTCACTCATATGCGCTGCCTCTGCACGAGATGGGGACGCGAGTTGAGCACGACGGCTCATTCATCCGTGCTTTATCAGGCATTTCATCTTCGGCGGGTGTTGGCATAAGGGTTGCCCTTCATACGGGCCACGGAGGATGAGCAAAAATATGAAGAAGTCTTTCAATCGTATCGGTGGAGCTGTCATCACGCTCCTGATGGTGGCCGGAGCCTTTCTCGCCACGAGCGCGACGGCGCAGGCGCAGTATCGGCAGTACCCGGACGGGAGCGTCCGGCAAGACCGCCGCGACCGTAATGACCGTTATCGCCGTGACCGCCGCGCCGACCGGCGCCGCGACCGCGACGGCGACGGCGACTACGACCGGCGCGACCGTGAAATTCGTCGCCAGCGGCAGCAGCAGCGCAACGGCGGCTACGGCACTTACGGCAACAACGGCGGTTATGGCACCTACGGCCGCAACGACGGGTATGGCAACAACGGCGGCTACAATCAGGCGGCCATGAACCAGGGCTACCAGAACGGCCTGAACACCGGCGCGAGCGACGCGCGGCGCGGGCAGAGCTACAACCCGCAGCGGTCGCACTTCTACAAGGAAGCCTCTTCGCAGGCGTTCCGCGAAGGTTTCATGCAGGGCTACGACCAGGGCTACCGGCAGTACGCCGGTGACAATGGCGGCTACCGCAGGAACACCGGCAGCGGCATCGGGAACATCCTCGGCGGCATCCTCGGCCGACCGTAACGCGGCCCGAGAAGTCTTCGGCTTCAAACGCGGGGCTGATGATGGAGAATCTTAAAGGTATCCGGCAGGCAGTCTCGGTAATGCACCCGCATTACCGAGACTGCCTGCCGGGCCTCCTTGCCTCGTCGAGTTAGTAAGGAGAGTCTCAGTTGTATAAACGACTCGCCACAGTGTCCACGGTCCCCGTCCTGCTGTGCGTCTTCTTCATGGAGTCGCCCGCACCGGCGCGAGGCCAAGGCATAGGAGTGTACACGGGTAGGCAGGGGCGTAAAGTCGGCAGGGTCACGTTACCGACGCCGCCGTTCAACCCGAACGCCGGCATCCTTAACGGTCGCGGGGGGCGTAGACGCGACTCGGCTAAGTCAACGTCGCGCCGCGCGCCGGCGAGTAGCGTCAAGGCCGCCAACCGGACCGCCAACCGCAAGACGCACGGCAGGCGCAGGGCGCGGCGACATCGACCTTCACATTGAGCGGGTAAGGGCGCCGCCGGCTCATCTCTTCTTCAGCCTGCATCGGGCTCTGACTTTATCTCGCCGCTTCAGCCGCCCACCGCCTTGCGGTATGCCACATACAATTCGGACAGACGGTCCGCCGAAGCGGGGTCGCTCCGCGCGAGCAGTGTGATGATCTCATCACGTCCTGCTAACAACGGCTGCGCCCCGGCCCTTTGGGCCTGTGTGAAGTACGAAGTGTCCCCCTTGTCGATTTCCGCGCGTAAGGACGTGAAGAACTGGCTGGCGGACTGTCGGGCCGGCTCGTAATCGCCGCGCCGCGCGTCGAGCGCCGCCGAGGCGAGGTCGTCCCGCATCACGACGAGTGTTAACCGGCGTTCCGCGTCGGCCAGCCTTGCGGCGGACGCGCGGGCCTGAAGCCACATCGGGACGAAGCCGAGCAGGAAGCCGACGAGCAGCACGCCCGCATAGATGATGAACCGCCGCAACAAGGGCGTTGACCTGCTAACGGGTGTTGACCTGTGCGAGCCGGATTCTACGTCTTCACTCATAATGCCTCCCGCGTGTCGCGCACGCGAATCAGTTAAATCTCGGTCTTACGATGCGCGATTAACCGCAACAACCCGTTGATGCCGGCGTGTATCAGCGCGTAGACGATGATGGCAATCACGATAGGCAGGGCGAGCGTATAGCCGCCCTCGGCCGTCGGGCTCGCCACGATTCCGCGAAACGGCCGGTAGAGGGGATCAGTCACCGAGTAGATGAGTTGCACGAACCCCGCGCTCGAACGGGCCGCCATCAACGCTAGCAGGAGACGTACCGCGAGCAGCGCGTAGATGACGTAGAAGATATAGTCGATGACCTGCGAGATGCGCGCCACGCCGCGCGCGCGTTCGACTTCGCGCTCCGTGACGACGACCTCGTCAATCGCCTTGCCGCGAAACTCTTCGGCGACCTGCTCCATCTTCTGAGCCTCGGCGGGCGTCGTGCGGTCGGCGCGCGCGGCGATTTCGGCGTTCACGTCGCCCTCGACCTGCGCCTTGACGGACTCGTGCTGCATCTCGCGGCGGGCCTCGTCGGCGGCCAGTTTATTGTCTTTCATCCTCGTCCTCGCCTTCTTCCTTCAACTCCCGGCCCAATTCGTTCCCGGCCTTCCAGTTCTTCGTGTCTTCGTCGGAATTCAGCCCGGCCTCGACGCCCTGCTTGAACTCCACCGACTTCGTGTTCACTTGTTTATTGTCTTCGCTCATCACTGGCTCCTTTTAAAGACAGATTAAACGTCCGGAGAACGGCGAGAAGGGCCGCGCACGTTCACTCCTTATTGCCTTTCGTCTCCGACAAAACGCGCTCCTTCTTCTCCTCCCAATCCTCCGCCATGCGCTCCAGGGAGGGCTTATACCTCTCGAAATCCTGGCGCACAAAATCCGCCGTCGATTGAGTCACAATAAAAGCGGGCTTCTGCTCGGGATCATCATCGGGCTCGGGCATCTCGAACAGCCCCTCGGTGCTGTTATCGACCACGGCCGGCACCTCGCCGAGCATTAGAGTTTGTGAGCCGAGGCCGTCAGCGTCATCATCTTGCGCCGCGACCGTCTCCGGACAGTGCGGCGCGACCACCGAGGCAGGGTCGATGCCGGCCCTGCCGGCGGCGTCCACGGCCTCTCGGACGAGCCTGCGGGCGGTCTTTAATGCTTCTTCCTTGCTCATTGTTTTTTTACTCTGACAAGCCTTGCTCATAAGCCGGAGCGCAGGCCGTATGCCTTCACCACCCCGTAGCACTCGCACGCGGTCGCCTCAAGTCTGCGCCGGTCGAGGACGTTCACACGCCCCCGTACGTAGCGGATCATCTCCTCCTTCTGGAGATGGCCGGCGGCCCTCGTCACCACGGAGCGGGTCACGCCGAGCATCGTCGCCAGGAACTCGTGCTTCATCTCGAACTCGTCGCCCGGCGCGTGGTCGTGCGTCATCAACAGCCAGCGCGAGAGGCGCTCGTCCAACGCGTGCGAGCTGACGCAGGCCGCCGATTGAGCGACCTGCGTGAAGAGCGCGTGACTATAGCGGCGCAGGACGTTCGAGAGCGCGCCGCCCCGTCCGAGTTCGTCCCTGAGCGCCCCGGCCTTCATGCGCATGGCGCTGCCGGGCAACTGGACGAGCGCGCGGGTCAGGGTCGTCTTCATCCCGAGCGCCACCGCCGCGCCTAAAATCCCTTCGTTACCGATGACGCCTATCTCCCTCACCGTCCCATCGTTCATGACGACTAAAAGCGAAATGAGCCCGTCGTCGGGGAAGTAGACGTGCTTGATGGGCCTTCCGCCCTCGTACAGAACTTCCATGAACGGCAGAGGGACGGATTCCAGGTGGGGGAGCAGGCGCCCGTAATCTTCGCCCGGCAGGGCGGCCAGGAGTTGGTTGCGGATGGGCGGCGGTCGAGACTTGTTGGGCACTTGGCGGTATCTCCTTGACTGTGACCCGTCTTGAAACCAGCAGACGGCAAGAGGAGATGTTTCGCGTCTAAGTCCTGATGTCGAGAGATGAATTCTGAAAGAACAGGTGCGGCAACTGTACGCGATATAATTCGGCGCGTCTGTGTTATGGCACACATATAAGGCGTATACTTCCGTGCGTGAAGAGTGTAAAGAGAGTCGCCATGGCCGGGAGTGCGGTTGAGCCCGTGGGGAACCGGCTTCTGGCCCGGCTGCCACGGGAGGAGTTGGAGCGCCTGCTGCCTCACCTCGGGCGCGTCTCCTTTAAGCTCGGAGAGGTCATCTACGAGTCCGGCGGGCGGCAGAGCTATATCTATTTCCCTACGACCGCCATCATCTCGCTGCTCTACCTGATGGAGAACGGCTCGTCCGCCGAGATGGGCGTGGCGGGTAAAGAGGGGCTGGTCGTCGTCGCGCTCTTCATGGGCGGCGAGACGGTGCCCAACCGCGCCGTCGTGCAGAGCGCGCGCGGCCCTCAGGATGAAGACGAAGGTGTTGCAGGGTTGAGTTCGCGCGGGGAGCGGCGTTTCAACGCCTGCGCCTGCGCTACACGCAGGCGCTGATGACCCAGATGTCGCAGACGGCCGTCTGCAACCGCCTCCACGCGATAGAGCAGCAGCTCTGTCGCTGGCTGCTGCTGAGCCACGACCGCCTGGACTCGGATCAATTAATCATGACGTAGGAGTTGATCGCCAACATGCTCGGCGTGCGGCGCGAAGGCGTCACCCACGCGGCCGGGCGGCTACAAGAACAAGGGCTGATCTCTTACATGCGAGGTCGCATCACAATCCTCGACCGGCGCGGCCTCGAAGCGGCGGTCTGCGAATGCTACCTGGTGGTCAAGGACGAGTACGACCGCCTGCTCGGCTGAGCGCCTTTCCCTCATCGTTGTCTGAATTGTCGCTTATGTGTTTAATCGCACGGACAACCCCTCGCGCATAGAGTATATTCCTGCCCGAAACGTCCAAGCGGTTTACCACCTTGCCTCGCCAGCTTAGTAAGGAAGTCAACCATGCCAGCCTATCGTGTGCTATGCGTCGAAGACGATGAAGACACCCGTGACATGCTCAAGACGAAACTGCGCCTGTCCGACTTCGAGGCCGTCGTCGCGCCGGACACGGGCACCGCCCTCCGTTTGATGGAGCGCGAGCGGTTCGACCTCTACGTCCTCGACGGCGGGCTGCGGGGCGTCAACGGGCTGTCGCTGTGCGAACAGATTCGCGCCTCGGACGCCCGCGCGCCCATCGTCATCTTCTCCGGCCACGGTTTCGCTTCCGACATCAAAGCGGGGATGCTCGCCGGGGCGAACGCCTACCTCGTCAAGCCGGACTCGTCCGAGTTGATTCCCACTATCAGCCGTTTGCTGCAAGCCGCGGCGTAGTGAGGCCGAAGCAGACGAAAGATATGGCTACACAAGAATCGGCCGTAAAAAAGCCACTATGTGTTTCATCGCACAGAAGGTGGCGCGCGTCGGTGTTAGGCTCTCTGCAATTGCTCGCCCCACCCAGCAACGGGAAGCGGGCCAAGCGGCGGGGAAGTCCCAACTTCCCCGCCGCTTTTTTCTTCACGACAAAACTTCACTCAAATGCCTTACAGCAACTCCGACCGTAGTTCATTTCGACAACGGGGGTTCGTAGAGAGATGAGCGCGTGACGAGTCATCTGCCCTTCGCCGCCCGCTTCTTGCCCGCCTTCTTCTCGTCCGCCAGCTTCAGCACGTCACCCGGTTGACAGCCCAGGGTGCGGCAAATCTGCTCCAGGGTGGGGAAATTGATGCCCACCGCCCGACCTTTCTTCAGACGCCATAGGGTCGTGTGGCTGATGCCGGTCTCCTTCGCCAGCCAGTAGAAAGTCCGCCCGCGCTCCTCCAGCAACGCGTCAATCCTGATCTCGATCAAAGTAAAACGCTCCTTCCGACGTTGATGACTTCTCACATGCGTTATATTTCAGATGTGGCCTATATCCTACACTTGACATATATCGTTGTCTAGCGTAAGGTCGTACAGAACCGAGTCCGCTTACTCTCTTCTCAGCTCCTCCGGAATTCTCCGGATCACCTGAAGCCCACAGCCAACCCGACCCGTCGAAGACCTACGAGGAGAGCGACGCAAGCCATGACGACAAACATCAAGCCACTACATGACCGCGTGATCGTGAAACGCATTGACGAAGGCGAACAGGTGCGCGGAGGCATCATCATCCCCGACTCGGCGAAGGAGAAGCCGCAGGAGGGTGAGGTCATCGCCGTCGGCGAAGGCAAATACCTGAAGGACGGCACGCGCCAGGCGTTGGACGTGAAGGCCGGCGACCGCGTCCTGTTCGGCAAGTACAGCAGTTCCGAGGTCAAGATCGACGGCGAGGAACTGTTGATCATGCGCGAGGACGAGATTCTCGGCGTCATCAGTCGCACGGGCGCGGCGGCCGGGGGCAAGCAGGGCCGCAGGTAATTCTCCGACGGGCCCTAGCCCCCGACGGAAGCTCCCTCCGGGGCGTTAATACAAGATTTGGTTCGAGAAGAGAGAAAGATTATGGCAAAGCAAATAGTTCAAGGCGGCGAGTCGCGCGCGGCGATTCTGCGCGGCGTCAACCAGTTGGCGGACGCGGTCAAGATCACGCTCGGCCCCAAGGGGCGCAACGTCGTCCTCGATAAGAAATACGGCAGCCCGACGATTACGAAAGACGGCGTGACCGTGGCGAAAGAGATCGAACTCAAAAATTCGATGGAGAACATGGGCGCGCAGATGGTGAAGGAGGTCGCGTCGAAGACCTCGGACGTGGCGGGCGACGGCACCACCACCGCGACCGTGCTCGCGCAGGCCATCTTCCGCGAGGGCGTGAAGACCGTCGCGGCGGGCGCGAACCCGATGGCCCTTAAGCGCGGCATCGACAAAGCCGTCGAGCGTGCGACCGAGGAGATCAAGAAGATGTCGAAGCCGGTCAAGGGCGAGATGATCGCGCAGGTCGGCACCATCTCGGCCAACGGCGACGCGGCCATCGGCGTGCTCATCGCCGAGGCGATGGACAAGGTCGGCAAGGACGGCGTCATCACGGTCGAGGAGTCGAAGACGATGGAGACGGATTTGGAGTTTGTCGAAGGGATGCAGTTCGACCGTGGCTACCTCTCCCCTTACTTCGTGACCGACCCGGAAAGCATGGAGGCCGTGCTCGAAGACCCGGTCATCCTCATCAGCGAGAAGAAAATCTCTTCGATGAGAGACATCCTGCCCGTGCTAGAGCAGGCCGCCAAGCAGGCGCGGCCGATACTGATTATCGCGGAAGACGTGGACGGCGAAGCGCTGGCGACCCTCGTGGTCAATAAGCTGCGCGGGACGCTCAACGTCGCGGCGGTGAAGGCCCCCGGCTTCGGCGACCGCCGCAAGGCCATGCTCGAAGACTTAGCCGTCCTGACGGGCGGCAAGGTCATCTCGGAAGACCTCGGCATCAAGCTTGAAAGCGTCAAGCTCGAAGATTTGGGAAGCGCCAAGAAGGTGGTGGTTGATAAGGATAGTACGACGATTATTGACGGGGCGGGCGACGCCGACGACCTCCAAGGTCGCGTGAAGACGCTCAAAGCTCAGATCGAAGACTCCACGTCGGACTACGACCGCGAGAAGTTGCAGGAGCGTCTGGCGAAGCTTGTCGGCGGCGTCGCGTTGATTCGCGTCGGCGCGGCGACCGAGACCGAACTCAAAGAGAAGAAGGCGCGCGTCGAGGACGCGATGCACGCCACGCGCGCGGCCGTCGAGGAGGGCATCGTCCCGGGCGGCGGCGTCGCGCTGATTCGCGCGGCGAAGGCGCTCGACAAGTTCAGAATCTTCGAGCCGGACGAGGACGGCGCGGTGAGCGGCGACGTGGACGAGCAGATCGGCGTCACCATCGTCCGGCGCGCGTTGGAAGAGCCGCTCCGGCAGATCGTACAGAACGCCGGCAAGGAGGGCGCGGTCATCGTCGAGAAGGTGCGCGCCGAGCGTAACGCCAACTTCGGCTACAACGCCGCGACCGATAAGTTTGAAGACCTTGTCGCCGCCGGCATCATCGACCCGGCGAAGGTCACGCGCTGCGCGCTGCAAAACGCCGCCTCAATCGCGGGCCTGATGCTGACGACCGAGGCCCTCATCTCCGAGATACAGGGGGATGAAAATCCCGGCGCGTTGTCGGGTGGGGCGGGCGGCGGGATGGGCATGTAATAACTTCAAAGACGACGCGATTGGAGAGACGAATGAACGGAGAAGTTGGCAGCTACGACGAAGACAACGCGGAGACCGTGAGGTTTGAAGGCGACGACGTGGGGCTGCCGGAGAGTCCCATCTTCTCGAACTATTCCAAGAACCTCTGGCGGACGCACACGCGGGATGGGCTGGTGCAATCACCCAACCGTTCGCGAGAAGGCACGAGCAACCACATGCCGACGCCGGACGTGCCGCGCCCCAACTAAAGATGAGTCGATGAAGGCCGTGGTTGAAGGGATACGACTATGAGTAGTTTATTTGCCATGCAACGGGCCAACGGCGATTGGTTCGCGCTCGACGAACACGGACGCTTTCGAGTGCCGTTGTTCAGCAGCGAGCAGGGCGGGTTGATGGCGCGCGTCAGCAACTGGGGGATGCGGCTCTTCAAGCCGGTGGCCCTCGACGTACGCGCGCTCGGGGAACTCGTGGCGCCGGATGGCGCGAGTGAAACGGACTTCTGGCTGGTGGAAGACCCTTTCACCAACCTGAGCCGGGGCCGTTTGATAGATCGCACACAGCTCTCTCTGCTCGTGCGGGACGCGACATAACAACGGTCGAGATGCGGACTTGAGCGTCGGAGTGGGTAAGGGTCTATAAGAGTATGAAGAACTTCAAACGAATCATCTCGATTTTGATTACGCTCAAACGTATGGCCTCGGTGTTTCTTCTGCTCACGCTCTTAATCGTCGGCATGAGCGCGCAGGCGCAGCGCGCGGGTGCGCCGCGACGGCCACGCGCCCGCGCCGCGCGCCCGGACGTGAAAAATTCTCGTTTGGCCGGCACCTACCGCCTCAACACGTCGCGCAGCGACAACACAAACGCCGCCGTCTACGGGGCCACGAACAGCCTGCCGGAGGAAGATCAACTGCTTATCCTCGGCGGGTTGATGTCCCGGCTCGAATCGCCCGACGTGCTCGTCATCGAACAGCGCGGGAGGGCTGTGACTATCTCGCCCTCGAACGCGCCGGGCGTCACGTTCGCCGCCGACGGCCGCGAGCGCTCCTTGAGAATCGCGAACGGCCGCATGGTGCGCGCACGCTCCACGCTGACCGGCGACCGGCTGGTGATCAGCTCGAAGGGCGACCGGGGCACCGATTACGACGTGACGTTCGAGTCGCGGGACGACGGGCGCGGGCTCGACGTAACCCGCCGCATCCACGCGGACCGTTACACACAGCCCTTCATCGTCCGCAGCTTTTACGACAGGACGCCGGACGCGGCGGATATTAATCGCGAGTCCGAGACCGAATACCGCTAAAGGCCATCACGCCTCCACGTCAAAGTCTGGCAACTCCTACAGTCGCCTGAATGCAACCCACTCACTCCAATGACCATACTCTGGCATTAGCATATATTTCATATATAGTATAGCCGGCGCGAGCGTGAGCTGGCCGACTTTATCGAAAACGCCTCGGTCGGCCTGCACTGGGTCGGGGCCGACGGGGCGATCCTGTGGGCCAACCAGGCCGAGCTGGACATGCTCGGCTACACGCGCGAAGAGTACATCGGGCGCAAGATCACCGAGTTTCACGCCGACCAGGACGTGATTAAAGACATCCTGCGCCGGCTGACCAACAGGGAGACGCTTCACAACTACGAGGCGTGCCTGAGATGTAAGGACGGCTCAGTCCGCCACGTGCTCATCAACTCGAACGTGATGTGGGAGGAGGACAGGTTCGTCCACACGCGCTGCTTCACGCGCGACATCACGGAGCGGAAGCGGGCCGAGGCGGAGCTGCGGGAGTCGAGAAGTCAGCTTGAGGAGCTACTCAAACGCGAACAGTCCGCCAGGGCCGAGGCCGAGCAGGCCAATCTCCTCAAGGACGAATTCCTCGCCACGCTCTCGCACGAGCTGCGTACGCCCCTGACGGCCATCCTCGGCTGGGCGCACATGTTGAGGGTCAAACGGTTCGACGAACAAAGTACCGCCAAAGCTCTTGAGACTATCGAGCGTAATGCGCACGCACAGTCGCAGTTGATTGACGACCTGCTCGACGTGTCGCGCATCATTACGGGCAACCTGCGGCTCGACGTGAGGCAGGTCGCGCCCGGCTCCTTCATCGAGGCGGCCGTCGAGGCGCTCAGGCCCGCGGCCGAGGCCAAGGGAGTGCGGGTTCAGAAGGTGTTGGACACGGGCGTGGTCTCCGTCGTGGGCGACCCTGCGCGCCTGCAACAGGTGGTCTGGAATCTGCTCTCCAACGCCATCAAGTTCACCCCCAAAGGCGGCAGGGTGCAGGTCAGGCTGGAGCGCGTCAACTCGCACATCGAGATCGCGGTTAGCGACACGGGAGCCGGTATCAGTGCGGAGTTTCTGCGGCACGCCTTCGAGCGATTCCGGCAGGCCGACCAGAAGACGACGCGCCAGCACGGCGGGCTCGGCCTGGGGCTGGCGATAGTGCGCCACCTGGTTGAGCTGCACGGCGGCACGGTCGAGGCCGACAGTCGGGGCGAAGGGCGAGGGGCAACGTTCGTCGTTAAGCTCCCCGTAGTTCCGGTCTATCTGAAGGAGACACTCGCGGGGCGCGTGCAGCCGGCGGCCGGAGACGCGCAATCCGCCTACGACGCTCCGGAAAGACTGGACGGGCTGAAAGTGCTCGTGGTTGACGACGAGGTTGATACAAGAGAATTACTCAAGGTCAGCATCGGCCAATGCGGCGCGGAGGTCGCGACCGCCGGGTCCGCTCGGGAGGCGCTCGCCGCTCTGGAAGAGACGCGGCCCGATCTGTTAATCAGCGACATCGGGATGCCGGGCGCGGACGGTTACGAGTTGATTCGGAAGGTAAGGGCGCTGCCCGCCGGGCGCGGGGGGAAGATACCGGCCATCGCCTTGACCGCCTACGCGAGAACCGAAGACCGCCTGCGGGCGCTGCGGGCGGGCTACCAGATGCACATCTCCAAGCCGGTCGAGTTGGCCGAGTTGATTGCCGTCATGGCGAGCCTCATCGGGCGCGACAGTAAGGCTGAATGACCCTTGGCGGAGTAACACTTTGTCCACTGAAAATCTCTACGAACTCGCGACGCTGATCAGGCGGGAGCGCGACACCTTACTCGACGAGTGGCGGCACGAGGTGCGGCAACTTTCCGTGGCGCATAACCTCGACGGGCCGACCCTCAACGATCACATCCCCGACCTGCTTGAAGAGTTGGCCTGTGAGCTTGAGGCATGTTCCGAAGGGTCGATGATCGAGGGGCTGAAAGAGAATTCCGTGAGCCACGGGCTGGACAGGCTCCGCCTCGGGTTCGACGTGGAGGAGGTCGTGGCGGAATACAACGCCCTGCGCGGCGTCATCCAGGACCTCATCGAAAGACATGACTTGAGACTGCGCGGGGCGGTCAACCGAACCATCAACCGCGTCGTCGATGTGTCAATCGGCCTGGCGGTGAAGACCTACGCCGCGCAAAAGGCCCTGGAGATACAGCAGCGGCGCGAGGAGCACTTGACCTTCGTCGCACACGACCTCAGGTCTCCGCTCGCGGCCATCGCCATGGCGGCACGGCTTCTCGAAGAAGCCGTCCCCGACGTGGGGAGGGACGAGCGGGCCGCCATGTTACTGGAGACCATGCACCGTAACGTCTCGCGCCTGAATTCGCTCGTCGTCAAGGTTGTGCAGGAAGAGGCGAATCTGAAGACGCAGGTGAACGAGAGGGTGGAGCGGCGTGAAGTAAACCTGCGAGAGCTGGTCGAAGTGCTCGTCAAGGACCTGCGTCCGCTGGCCGACGCTTCGAGCCTGAAGTTGATTAACGACATACCCGAAGGGCTGACTTCGTTCGCCGACGCGGGCATGCTGTCTCTCGTCTTCCAGAACCTCATCTCCAACGCCATCGACTACACCCCGAACGGTCGAGTTACTGTCGGGGCGCGGGCGGCTGAAGCGTCGGCCGCCGTCGAATGCTGGGTCGCCGACGACGGCGCGGGGATTCCGGCGGAACGGCTGGAGAGAGTGTTCGACAAACTGGAGGCCGACCCAGAGAAGAAAAGCGGCATGGGGCTCGGCCTCGCCATCGTCAAGCAGTTCGTCGAGGCGCACGGCGGCCGGGTCTCCGTCGAAAGCGAACTCGGCCGGGGCTCGACGTTCCGATTCACGATTCCTTCCGGCGCGGAGTAGGGTAAGAACAGCAAGGTCTTTGTCCCATATGGGTATTACCGCACAGACCGCCCAATCTCGAATTCATATAAGCCGCTCGTTCCTCGCGTGACTATCATCTGTAGGTCAACATGATCCTCAAATGAGATGTGAACATCATGAAAACCGGCAAGACACGAAGACCCAAACCCAGACGCACGATTCCTCCACGGGTTCCTTCGTAGCAGTCCCCGATGCCTTCCCGAACAGCGACGACAGCATCAGGAATGCAATAAGGCTGTAACTTCGGAAGAGATAGGTGTGGCATGCCGCCTTTCACCGTTCTCTTGACGAAGGAGAAGATTTTGCCCACCCAAACACCGCCCAATGTCGCCAGCCAGGACCCAAATCACCAACCTGAGCGCGGGAATCCATACGAGCGCCACAATCCGTGTCGCCCCTGGAGTCTGCCCGGAGTTGACCCTGAAACGCAGCATGCGCCCTGCGACTGTTGTAATCCTAAGCCCGAGCCGTCCGACCCTTGTCGTAAGCCGCCCCGGAGCAGAGGCAAGGATCAGGACTGCTGTCAACAGATTTTAGAGATTTTGCGGCGAATGCCTGGGGGAAGTGACATTCGCGTAAGAAAGCCCAAGCAGTCCCCCAAGGTTAAGATTGCCAATCTCTGTTGCAAACTGCCGATTAAAGATGCCGTCATCCCAATGCTGTTGCTATTCCTGCGCCGGTGGTTGGACGGAACATCCCCCAAAAACGATTTCGAGAAAGGAATTCAAGCATTTCTTGCCGGACTGCCTCCCAAGAAGATTGATGACTTAAAAATCGGTCTTGATGCTTACTCGAGCGCGGATTCGCGGATCGGCCCCGGCTCTTCAAGTTCAGCACTTCTCCCTTACGGTCGCGCCAGATGCGGCGCCAGACGCCAACGGCCGTAGGCGACGAAGGCCGCGAGCAATCCCACCACCAGCGGGACGATTCCGGCCGCTACCCCGTCGGCCGCCATCGTGAGCGCCACCGCGCCGATCATGATGACCACCAGGCCAGCGGCGGCCAGCGGCGTGAGCCAAGGCTTGATGCGCAGCAGCCCCGGCAGTATCAGGCCGAGCGCGCCGAGCACCTCGGCCACGCCGACGAAGCGCACGAACCACCCCGGCAGAGGGATCTGGTTCGGCGAGCCCATCGACGCCAGTACGTCGGGCGGGATAACGAGCTTCGTCCCGCCGGCGAACAGGAACATGAGCGCGAGCAGCGCCTGAACGATCCACAACGCGTACGTCATAATAGGTCTCCTCCGTCCGGGTCTTATGCCGAATCCAGCGGCGGCTCTTCCAATTGTGCCTCCGGCGCGCTCATCGCCACGGGGCGGCGAAGACGGCGCCGTCCACACGGCTGAAGAAGCTCTTGATACTCTTCTACGATGGCTTGATGAGCAGCTACAGTTTTCTATCTAACTCGCGTTTGAGCCAGGACGTGGCGTAAAGCCAGTTTCTACTCACCGTGGAGTTAGATACGCCGAGGGCTTGCGCTATCTCGGCGACCTTCAGCCCGCCGTAGTAATGCAGCATGAAGACCTCGTGCGCCGTGGCGTCAACCTCCTTGAGCCTGTGAAGCGCATCCTCCAACTCAATCTGCTCCTCGATGTTCGCGTCGGCCGCCAGCATCAAGTGCTCTATCTCAATCCTGACCGCGTCTCCGCCGCGTTTGAGCCGCTTACGGTGCTTCGCCTCGTCAAGAAGGATGCGCTGCATAACCTGCGCGGCGACCCCGTAGAACTGCCTCCGGTTCTGCCACGTGGCGTGTTGATCGCTCAAAATCTCGTAAGCTTCATTGACGAGCGCCGTCGCCTGTAGGAGGTGCCCAGGCCGTTCGTTGCGCATCTTGCGGGCGGCGATCCTGTGCAGTTCGTCGTAGACCAGTCGGAATACCTCGTCGCCAGACGCGGTGTTACCCAACTGCCATTCCTGCAACAGCCGGGTAATCTGGAGTTTGGGCTCATCACTCATCTTGAAACCTCTAAGAGTGGAGGACTCGGCGTAGGCCGGTAAAGGGTTCGCAACCATCTTGCACGAAGTCGTCGCGGGCTGACAATTTTTTTGCGAGATGTCGCGTTAAGTAAAGAAAAGCTTGCCACGCTTTTCAAGAAACCATAGCATATGGCGCGCGGGCCCTCGCCGCCGCCGAACCTCTTGCCGGAGTGCCGTCGATGAGAATGTTTGCCTGCCTCGTATGCCTGAGCCTCATCTGCCTCAGCCCACAGCGGTTGCATTGCCAGGAGAAGGGCGGCTCGGTGCGCGTGCGCGTCAGGGACGAGCGCGGTAAGTCGCAGGCCGACGAGACGCCGGTCTACACCGACAGCCACGCGCTACTCATCGGCAACAGCGCGTACAGTGACGGCGCCTGGAGCGACCTGCCTGACGTGGCCGACGACCTCGTAGCCGTCAAGGAAGTTCTGGAGAGGCAGCACGGCTTCAAAGTCGAGGTCGCGCTCAACCGGAACCGGGACGCGCTTCTGAGGGTGATCGACCAGTTCATTAGCCGCTACGGGCAGCGGTACAACAACCGCTTGCTCATCTACTACTCTGGGCACGGATACACGGCGCTGCTGCCCGACGAGCGAAGGATGGGCTACCTCGTGATGCCCGACGCTCCGGCGATGCCGCCTGAAGAGATGGCACTGAGGACGCCGCCGTCCGAAGAGGAGTTCGAGCACTTCCTACCAGCCGCCATCACGATGGACGAGATCGAGACCTACGCGCGCCGGATTACAGTTCGCCACGCACTTTTCGTCTTCGACAGTTGCTTCTCGGGCACGGCTCTCTACAAAGACCTGGGCGTGGGCGTCCCCGACCAGATCACCACGGAAGAGCTGAAGCCGGTGCGCGCCTACCTGACCGCGGGCAACGAGACGCAACGCGTGCCCGCCTTCAGCCGCTTCCGCCGCAAGTTCGTCGCCGGCCTCATGGGCGACGCGGACACGAATGGCGACGGCTACATCACCGGCAGCGAGCTTGGGCGCTGGATCAGTGTAGAGGTGGAAAGAGATACAGGGCGGAGGCAGACGCCTGTGTTCGGCAAGTCGGACCTGTTCAAACGCGGTGACTTAATATTCATTTCGCCCAAGGGCATGCCGTCGCCGCCGCCGCCACGGGCGCAAAGCCCCGCGCCGTTCAGGAGCAGCGAGCAGGCTTTCTGGCAGGCTATCGAGAACAGCGGCGAGGCGGGGGATTTCGAGAGCTACCTGGCGAAGAGTGACAGCGGCCAGTTCACGGGCATCTACAGGGAGACCGCGACGCTGAAGCTGAACCGCCTGAAGGCCGAGAGAATAAAAAACACATGGATGAAGTTTTCCGTAATCGCCAGGTCGGTCTTGCCGTACGAGAGCACCTGGGTCTTCGAGGGGGGAGACGACTTCGCCCCCATCAGGCAAAAAGTTCTCGGCAGGGTGAAGTGCGGTTACATCAACCGATTTGGCCAAGTGCTCATCCCGCCTAAGTACAACGAGTGTGAAGAATTTTCCGAGGGGGTGGCCCGGGTGGGCGTCGTAAGCCAGTTGCGGGGTAAGTCTAAATTAAGTTACGGGTTCATCAACGGCGAAGGCGAAATAGTCGTCCCGCTCAAATACGAGCACGCCGACTCCTTCTCGGAGGGGCTGGCGAGGGTGAGTCTAAACGGCAAGTACGGATTCATAAACAAAGGCGGGCGGCCGGTCGTCCCGCTCAAATTCCATACTCTTCTCGACGAGGAGGGAGCACCGGAGCTACCCCCGTCAAAATTCGTGGACGGGCTGGCACCGTTCAGCGAGGGGGCTGAGGATACTAAATATGGCTTTATAGACAAGACTGGGAAGGTCGTCATTGAGCCGACTTTTGACGAGGCTGAGAGTTTCTCCGACGGCTTGGCCCTGGTCGGGCTGAAGGAAGACACCACAGGAATGTCGTTCGCGGAAAAGTACAGAAGCATAGCCAGGGGAGGCAACCTGCGCGGCTTCATCGACAGAAGTGGCAAAACAGTCATCCCGATAAAATACGAGTCGGCCGGGTCGTTCTCGGAAGAATTGGCCGGCGTTTGCCTGGGCGGAAGGTGTGGGTTCATAGACAAGGCCGGACACCAGGTGATACCAATGAAGTTCGAAGACATCAGCAACTTCAGAAAGGGGCTGGCCGGAGTCCAGTTAAACGGCAAGTGGGGGTTTATTGACCGGACCGGGAAGCAGGTGATTCCGACCAGGTACGACGTGGTCGGCCCGCCTTTGGATTGCGGGCTGATATACGTCGGGTTGAACGATAAATTCGGGTTTATCAACAGGGAAGGCAAGGAGGTGATCCCGGTCAAGTACGCCGCCATCTGGTTCGGGTCTTTCATCAAGGACGGGTTCGTCGGCGTGACCTTGAGCGGGAGGAAAGGCTTCGCCGACGTTTACGGTAACGAATATTTCGACCTCCAATGAGGATGAACAACTTGGACGATGCGAACCGGAATCAACGCCCAGCCCTGCGGTCACTGTTGGCGGCGCTGCTGCTCGTGTGCCTGTTGGTCTGGCCTCAGACGGAGGGCGGCGCGCGCGCGCAGGAGGGGCGCGGCGCGGGCGCGAGGCCGAGCGCGGACGCACGCAGGGTGGCACTCATCATCGGCAACGCCGATTATGATGCATCCGTCGGCAGGCTCAGGAATCCGGTCAACGACGCCCTCGACGTGGCGTCGGCGCTGACGCGACTCGGCTTCGAGCTGGTCGGCGGGAAGGCGCACCTCAACCTGAACAAGAGGGAGATGCTGGAATTAATCCGCGAGTTCGGCGGTCGCATCAGCGCGGGCGGCGTGGCTGTTTTCTACTTCGCGGGGCACGGCGTTCAGGTCGAAAAGAGGAACTACCTGATCCCGATTACCGGCGCGTTGCGGTTTCAGGAAGACGCGCAGTTCGAGGCCGTCGAGGTCGATCAGGTACTGGGGGAAATGGAGCACGCGGAGGACGCGCTGAACATGCTCATCCTCGACGCCTGCCGCAACAACAACCTGCCCCGGAAGACGCGCGACGCCCGACACGGCCTCGGCGAGCCGCAACGCCGGCCGCCGTCCGGCGTCCTCATCGCCTTCGCCGCGCGCGACGGCCAGACGGCACAGGATAACCCCGACGGCCGGAACGGCCTCTACACGCAGGAGCTTTTGAAGAATCTGGAGACGCCGAACCTCCGTCTCGAAGACATCTTCATCAACACGCGCCGAGCCGTGAAGCGGCTCTCTAACAAGCGGCAGGAGCCGATCGAGTACGGCTCGCTCGACGACATCTACTACCTCAAGGCGGACGAGAGCGCCGCCAGCCAGCCACCGCCGAGACCTTCGACAGTCATGAAGGTGGGAAGGGCCACGTTCAACTTCGCAAACAGCGAAGGCCCATATGTTGACCGCCGTATCGGCGAGAAGCAATACGAGTTTATAACCACTTGGTCGCAATACAACTCCTCGGCGGTTTACCTGTACATCTACCATTTCAAGACGCTGTCAAAGATACCGCGCGAAACGATTCCGAGAGACGCGACAGACGCCGCGAGATTCCCGCATACGAAATACAGGGCCGAGATTCTGAAGGTCGGGGACAAGGCTGTGGTGTCAAATGAGAGCGGCAAGTACGCGGTTATACAAGTAACGGACGTGAGATACTCCGGCACCAGCAAGGAAGTCGAGTTTACGTACGAGATATTTAACGACTGAGCCGGCCGCCGCGAGTTTTTCATTTCATAATTTTGCCTCGTCAAGTAAGATACGCTGCGTCGCGCGGGCCCGGAGCCTTAAAGCCGAACGCCGGGTGTTCCGAATAGCAGGCTGATCACTCAATTTCTCATATACCTCGTTAAACGGAATGGTCTCCTACGAACCGTGCCCGAGCCGCCGGCCCCCGCGCCCCATGTAAGCCAGGATGTGGTGCGGTGCGCCGTCAGTCGGGTGCAACACTTCTCTAACGACAAGAGGTCTCTTTACCGCCAATTTCTCAAGCGAAGGGCACGGCCCGGGCCCGACCGTCGGCGGCGCGCATTTACCTGAAAACGCTTGACACATCCTTAGCCGAATGTCGCGTTATGGGTGTAGACGCGCCGCCGTCCGAGGCGAGTCGGGGTCGCGTCGAAAAGGTAATCAGGTCGGTGGACAGATTTGCCTGTTGAGGGAAGAGGATTCCGGCGGCGCAACCATGAACGGTAGGAAAGGCTTCCATGCCGCACGCGGCAATGAACAGTTCGATTTTCGGTAGGGGCTGAACAAAATGCTCAAGGCAAACTCAAACTCCCTGCGTGTCTCACGCATGTCGCAAGCCATTTTCGCCGTCGTGTCGTTGTTGTTGTTGTTGCCGGGCGCCGTGGCCTTTGCCCAAAGCCCGCCCGAGGGCAGGGGGGCGGACTTGCGCGCGGTCGCCAGTCTGCCGAGCAGGGAGAAGCGCTGGGCGTTAATCATCGGCGTTGACAATTACCCGAGGGGCATCACGTCCCTTTATGGCTCGGTCAACGACGCCAAGGCGCTCAGAGACGTGCTGATAAAGTACGCGGGCTTCCCCGAACATCAGGTCATCCTGATGACGACGGACTCGCCCGACGCGGAACTGCTGCCGAACCGTGGCAACATCCTCGACGCGTTGGACAGACTATCCCGGCAGGTTCCGGAAAACGGGCTGCTGCTCTTCTCCTTTAGCGGCCACGGCATCTCCATCGGCAGCGACGCGTTCCTTATCCCCGCGGACGGCAAGGTCTATCAGAACGTCTCGCTGATGCGGGAACGCTCGATCGACGTGTTGCGGGTCAAACAGGCCATCCAGTCAACCAGGGTCAGGCAGGTGTTGATGTTCCTCGACGCGTGCCGGAACGAGCCCGAGAGCGGAAAGGGCGACGCGGCGAACCCGTTGACGGAAGCCTATAAGAACGGCTTCAGCTTTGACACAACGAACCGGGAAGTAGACGCCTTCGCCACGATCTATGCGACCTCAATCGGAGACCGGGCGTTCGAGTTCTTCGACAAGGAGACGCAGCAGTATCGCGGATTCTTCAGTTACGCGATTGAAGAAGCCCTGAGGGGCGGGGCAGCGAGCGAGAAGGGGGAGGTGACGTTAGGCGGCCTGATTAAGTACATCGAAAATACCGTCAAACAAAGAGTCTACGTCGATAAAAACCAGAGACAAGTTCCGTACTCGATGACGGAAGGGTTCAGGAACAACGAGTTGGTGTTGTCGATTGCGAAAAAAACTGAGCCGAACGCATCCGCGTCGGTCTCGACCAACCTGGGCGGTTATCGTCGCTGGCTTACTTTGCTCAGCGGCGAGGACTACGCAATGGTCGCGCGCGAGGCCGAGGCCGAGTTGACGCGCAACCCCGGTAACGCCCTGGCCCTGCGCGCACGCTCCAGCGCCTACTACCTGCTCAACGACGCGGAGAAGGGCAAGCGGGATGCGGAGGTGGCGGCGCAGTTGCTGGCGGGCGCGGCGCGCGCCGAGGAGTACGAGGCGCGGTGCTACGTCAAGTGGCGGCTGGGGCGCGCGGACGAGGCGGTGAGCGACTGCACGCGGGCCATCACCATCGACCCGCGCTACAAGTGGGCTTACCACTACCGCGCCAACGCATACTCCGACAAACAGAACTATGACCTCGCCATCGCCGACTACACGAAGGCCATCGAGATTGACCCGCAGCTCGCGATGGCCTTCAACGGCCGTGGCCTGACCTACTCCAGCAAGCAGGATTACGACCGGGCGCTCGCCGACTTCACGCGCGCCATCGCGATAGCCCCGAAGTTCAGGAGCGCGTATATCAACCGTGGGTATCTTTACCACGAGAACAAGCGCGACCACGATCGCGCCATCGCCGACTTCACGAAGGCCATCGAAGTAGACCCGAGGGATGCTTCACCTTACCTCTCCCGGGGGAGTGCCTATTTCGGTAAGCAGGAGTACGATCGCGCCATCGCCGACTTCACGAAGGTGAGCGAAATAAACCCGAAGGAGGCGTGGGCCTTCTATAATCGCGGCCTTGTATACACCAACAAGGGCGAGCCCGACCGCGCCATCGCCGACTTCACGAAGGCCATCGAAGTGGACCCGAAGTTCGCCTGGGCCTATAGCAACCGTGGGGACGCTTACCGCCAGAAGGAGTACTACGACCTCGCCATCGCCGACTTCACGCGGGCCGTCGAAGTGGACCCGAAGCTCGCCTGGACTTACAGAAGTCGTGGGGAGACTTACTACCAGAAGCATGAGTACGACCGCGCCATCGCCGACCTCACGAAGGCCATCGAATTGGACCCGAAGTTGGTCTGGGCCTACAACAACCGTGGGACCGCCTACAGCGGCAAGCAGGAGTACGACCGCGCCATCGTCGACTACACGAAGGTGATCGAGCTGGACCCGAAGGAATACACGGCTTACTACAACCGCGCAAACGCTTACCAGAAAAAGGGCGATTACGACCGCGCCGTCGCCGACCTCACGAAGGTGATCGAGATGGAGCCGCGGAAAGCCGCAGCCTACTACAATCGCGGGAACGGCCATGTCGGGCGCGGGGATTATGATCGGGCCGTCGCCGACTACACGAAGGCCATCGAGCTGGACCCGAAGGACTCGGCGGCCCACTACAATCGCGGCCTCTCTTACTCCATTAAGAAGGATTATGACCGGGCCATCGCCGATTTCACGAAGGCCATCGAAGTAGACCCGAAGTACGCGGCGGCCTACTACCAACGCGGGGACGCTTACCACGATAAGGGGGACTACGACCGCGCCATCGCCGACCAAACGAAGGCCATCGAAGTAGACCCGAAGTATGCTTCGGCTTACGGAAATCGCGGGGACTGTTACCACCACAAGGAGAACTACGACCGGGCGCTCGCCGACCTCACGCGCGCCATCGAACTCGACCCGAAGTATGCGTGGGCGTACCGGATGCGGGGCATCGTGTACTCCGACAAGCAGGATTACGACCGCGCGATTGCCGACTTCACGCGTGCCGTCGAATTAAGCCCACGGGACGCCACGGCGTATAAATACCGCGCGAGTGCTTACGAGGCGAAGGGTGACAGGACGCGGGGCGCGGCCGACCGGCAGAAGGCCGCCGAGTTGGAGAAATAATAACTGCGGATTTCCAGTAGGCTACAACGATATGGTTAACGCGAACGTTAACTCGTGGCGAGTCGCGGCGGCGCTGTTGTGCGCCGCCGTGGCCGTCTCCTCACTGTGGTCGGCTCCGAGCCTCGGCCAGAGACGCTCTCCGGACAGAGGCGCGGACCTGCGCACCGTCAGCAGACTGCCGAGCAAGGAAAACCGTTGGGCCTTGATCATCGGCGTCAGTGCTTACGAGGAAGGCAACATCACTCCGCTCCCGGGCGCGAATAACGATGCGAGAGCCCTGCGCGACGCGTTGCGGGACTACGCGGGCTTTGAGGAGAAGAACATTATTCTGCTCACCACCGACGAGGCCAAAGACCGCCGGCCGACCAAAAATAACATCCTACGCCTCCTCGGCAACCTGAGCGGCACGGTGCCGAAGGACGGGCTGCTGCTGGTCGCCTTTTCGGGGCACGGCATCGAAAGGCAGAACCGCGCGTTCCTGCTGGCTTCCGACACGCCTTACAACGACAACATCAGAGTCCTGGAGAGGACGGCAATCAGTGTTCAGGATGATATTAAGGAGTTGATCCGGGACACGGGCGTCAAGCAGGTCATCATTCTGCTCGACGCCTGCCGCAACGACCCGACGAGTGGGCGTTCGGATTCCGACAACCCTCTGACCCCCGCCTTCACGAAAGGGTTCAGCTTCGACGTACGCAATAGCGAGATCGAAGCCTTCGCGACGCTCTACGCCACCTCCATCGGCGCGCGCGCCTACGAGTACGCGCGAGAAGGCAAGGGTTACTTCACGTGGGCCTTTATCGAGGGCTTAAAAGGCGGCGCGGCCAACGAGCAGGGCGAAGTGACGCTCGGCGGCCTGGTGCGTTACGTGGAGAAGTACGTCCCGCGGCAGGTGAAGATCGATCTCGGCGGCGGCAAAAACCAACGCCCGTTCTCAATTATCGAAGGCTACCAGGCCGAAGGGCTCGTACTGGCCGTTGCCGGAAACACCAACTCGAATCTAAAGCCCACGCTTCCGCCCGCGACCGGGACGGGTGAACAGATCTACTGGCGGGAGATTGAAAAGCGCAACACGATTACGGCTTACGAAAATTATCTATCCCGATACCCGAACGGCGAATTTGTTAACGCCGCGAAGTTAAGGTTAGGGGCGCTGAAATGGGCGAACTTCAAACCGGTCGCTCAACGAATGCTGAAATATCATGACATCAGGCGGGTGTCAGAAGGTCTGGCCGCCGTAAGAGAAACGAAGTATCCCGGCAAGCAGGTTTATAGTAAGAGTGACGGTGAAAAGAGCGGTTTCATAGACAAAACTGGTGAAGAGATAGTCCCTTTACGTTACGACGCGGTCGATGATTTTAAAGAAGGATTGGCTAAGGTCTGTTTGCGTGGCAAGTGTGGGTTCATTGATAAAACAGGCAAGGAGGTGATCCCTCTACAACTCGAATATGATGACATAGGTGATTTCTCCGAGGGCTTGGCGTTAGTGAGAGTCGGTGACTGGGAGACAGGCAAAACGGGGTACATCGACAAAAGCGGGAAAGAAGTGATTCCGCCTCGATTCGCTGACGCCCAGTCATTTTCCCAGGGGATGGCCTGCGTGCAAGTCGGTGACAGCAAGGACGGCAAATGGGGGTTCATAGACAGCCAGGGGAGAGTAGTAATCACACCTCGATTTGACGAGGCTGACTCGTTTTCCGAGGAGCTTGCGTTCGTCAGGTTGAACGACAAGTGGGGGTTCATAGATAAAGACGGGAATGAAGCACTCCCGTTTAAGTACACCGGTGGCGCGGTTCTCCGGGGCTTTCGTGAAGGCTTGGCCGCAGTCCGCTTAAATGGCAAGTACGGGTACATTGATAAAGCGGGGAAAGAAGTAATCCCATTTAAATATGACTATGCCTATGGCTTCAGGGAGGGGATCGCGGCCATATCTTTAGGGCATAAACTTGGATACATAGACAAAACTGGCAGAGAGATAGTGCCACCGAAGTATACGGGCGATGTTGCGGCCTCCTTCCGTGATGGCCTGGCCCTGGTTGGGCAAGGGGAAGGGGACGATATGGTAATAGGTCTGGTCGATAACAACGGACGGGAAGTAATACCCGTCAAGTATACGACATATGTTTTGTCGCCTAAGATTTGGTGTTGGGCTTTTTTAAGTGATGGTTTTGTGGGCGTATATTTAGACGGCAGACGCGGTTTCGTTGACATCTACGGCAACGAATATTTCGACCTGTAATGAAGACCAGCCAGTATGGTTAATGTGAACCCGCCGATGCCCTCGACGTGGCGGCGGCACTGGAGCGCCTCGGCTTCAGTCTGGTCGGCGGGATGGCTCGGTTGAACGTGGGTAAGCGGCGGATGTATGAACTGATCCGCGAGTTCGGACGCCGTCGATAGGGTGGTATTCGAATACGAAATGCTTCCCGAATGACTCAATCACATCAACTTCGTCGCGATGTGGTGAGGCTTTATAGACTCCACGGCAACGAATATTTCGATTCCTTGCGTCGAGTGCGGTGGGAGCCGATATGAAGGCCAGACTTCCAGCAATCGTTCTGATCGTGCAGATTATTTTCTGCCAGCCCGTTTCGGCCCAGCAACGCGGCGGCGGGCTTCGGGTCGCGAGTACGGGCGAAGACGGTTCCAGACAGGAGGTCAAACTCTATGACGGCTCCTACGCGCTGGTCATCGGCAACAGCGAATATGCCCTCGGGTGGGAGAGGCTGAGCGGCGTGAAGAGCGACATCGTCGCCGTCAGGGACGTGCTGGAGAGGCACGGCTTCAAGGTCGAGGTCGAGGAGAACCTGACGAGCGAGCAGTTGTCGCGGCGCGTCAGGACGTTCATCAACGACTACGGTTACGACCGTGACAACCGTCTGCTCGTCTACTACGCCGGCCACGGCTCCACGCTCGGGTCGGCCGGCGACAAGCGCGAGGTCGGCTACATCATCCCCTCGGACACGCCGCTGCCCACGCGTGACCAGCACGGGTTCCGCCAGAAGGCCGTCAGCATGTACGCGATTCAGAACTTCGCCAGGGAGATTCAGGCGAAGCACGCCCTGTTCATCTTCGACAGTTGTTTCTCCGGCCGCCTCTTTGCCCTGCGCGACAAGCCGAAGATCACCCCGTTCGTCCTGGAGAAGGTAAGCTACCCGGTCAGGCAGTTCATCACCGCCGGCGACGAGACGCAGACCGTCCCCGACGAGAGCGTCTTCCGCAAAGCCTTCGTTCGCGGCCTCGAAGGCGACGCGAACCGCAACAACGACGCCTACATCACCGGCACGGAGCTGGCCGACTACCTCAAGGAGTCCGTCACCAACTACACCAAACGCCGTCTGACTCCGCAGTATGGCACGATCAACGACATCGACCTGGACAGGGGCGACATCGTGTTTGCCGTGCCGGGTACTCCTGCCTTCAACGCCGCGAGTCAGCCGGCGGCGGTGCCCCCCGCCGACGCGTTGACGGTCGAGAGAGCATACTGGGAGGAGATCAAGAACAGCACGGACGTTGGGGACTTCAGGCTCTACCAGAAAAATTACCCGAACGGTATTTTCAGCAAGCTCGCCGACCTAAAGATCACCCGACTGACACGCGCCGCCGCCCAGCCGAGCGCCACGCCCAACCGCGCCTCGGCCAGTCCGCCGGTTACCCGGCGCGTGCCGGCCACCGCCATCGACCTGGAAAAGTTCGAGGGCGCGAACGGCAAGTACGGTTACAAAGATAAGAGTAACGGCAGAATCATCATCGAGCCAAAGTATGACGCGGCCTACCCGTTTTACGACGGCCTGGCCAACGTCAAGCTGAACGGTAAAGAAGGGTACATTGACCAGCATGGCGAGGCGGTGTTTCCGCTTAAATATGACTCCGTCGAGGTCAGATTCTCATACGGCCTGTCAAGGGTGAGGCTTGGCACCAAATACGGTTTCATCGATAAGACCGGCAAGGTGGTCGTGCCAATCATGTATGACTCGGCCGGGTCATATGCCAACGGCCTGGCGTGGGTGAAACTTGGCGTTAAGTATGGCTATCTCGACACGACCAACAAGCTGGTCATTCCGCTCAAGTATGATGCGGCATCGTCGTTTAGCAATGGCAAGGCGAAGGTGAAGCTCTACGGCAAGGCCGCGTTCATTGATAAGACGGGCGGAGTAGTGTTCCCGTTCAAGTATGAGGAACTGGGGTCATTCAGCGAGGGGCTGCTCGGCGCGAAATTCAACGGCAAGTGGGGCTATGTTGACGAGTCGGACAAGATGATCGTCCCCTTCAAGTACGATAACGTGTGGTCGTTCTACAGAGGGCTGGCGAACGTGCTGTTGGGGGGCAAACAAGGGTACATCGATAAGACCGGCAAGGTGGTGGTTCCGTTGATATACGACAACGTCTCAATCTATTTTTATGAGGAGATGGCGTGGGTCAAGCTCAACAAGAAATACGGCTACGTCCACAAGACGGGGAGGCTCGCCATTTCAATCAAATACGACGACGCCAACGACTTCAGTGGGGGCAAGGCGAAAGTTAAGCTGGGCGCGCGAGTGTTTTATATAGACAAGGAGGGGAACGAGGTCACCCCGCCTTGAGCGAACCGAGTAACGCTCGCGCCACGGCGTGATGATTAGTCGGCCCGCGCGGCCCCGTAGGCTTTGAGCCTCGGGGCCGCGCGGGCTTTGCTTTCGCCGCGAGAAGAATTTTAAGGCGACTCTGGCACGGATTCGCTCGAACGTCGCGTTTGGTTCTAGAGGGTCGGGTTGACCCGGAACGAATGCTACGGAGGGTTGTCAGGGTCATGTCTAAATCGAAGATTCGTGCGGCGGCGCGGACGCTGCCGGGCGCTCTCTGCCTCGTCGTCTCGCTCCTGTGTCTGAACGCCGTGGCCGAGGCGCGCGCGGGCGGTGGGCGGCGGTTCGCGCTGCTCGTCGGCATCAACCGGTACCGGCACCTCCCGCAGGACAAGCAACTGGAATGGGCCGTGACCGACGCCGGCAACGTCAGGGAGATGCTGGTCGAGGAGTTCGGCTTCACGGAGCGGGACATCGCGACGCTCTACAACGAGAACGCGACCCGCGAGGGCATTCTGCGGGCGCTACGTGACGCGGCGGCGCGCGCGGCACGCGGCGACGTTTTCGTCCTTTATTACTCGGGCCACGGGACGCTCTTCCCCGACTCGAAGTCGGAAGTGCTCGACGAGACGCAGGTCATCGAGCAGGTGGTTGACGGCGGGACGCAGCAGCGGCGGCGTCTGTTCAAGCCGCAGAAGTTCGATTCCGCGATCTGCCCCACGGACGTGGGCGGCCCTTCGACGAGCGGGAAGGTGTGGGGGAATCTCATCCTCGACGACGAGTTGTTCGACATCTTCGCGGAGTTCACGGGCCGTGGCTGCGAGGTCGTCCTGCTGGCCGATAGTTGCAACAGCGGCTCGCTCGCGCGCTCCGCGTGGGACTCGGACGGCGGGACAAAGTACGACCGGCCTAAGAGAGTCTCGCTCCGGCTGGCGCTCGGGCGCGACTGGGAAGAGATCCCCACGCCACGTTTCCAACGTGCGCGCACACGCACTGCCTCCGACCTCGACGGGCGTTTCATCGCCATCACCGCGGCCAAGGACTCGGAGCTGGCGTGGGAGTCGAACAGCGGCGGCGGTTACTTCACGCAGGCTCTGGTCATGGCCGCGTCCGGCAAGAACAACGTCGCGACCTTCGAGTGCCTCTACCGCACACTCAAACGCGGGGTCAGGGAGCGCAAGAGCATTCAGGAGCCGCAGATGGACACGCGCTTCTTCGCCGGCGCGCCGACCAACTCACTCTTCCTCAGTTACGCCGAGCCGGCGCGGCTGAAGGTGCTGGCGAAGATTACGGACGCTTACGGACGAGATGTGCCCGACGCGAACTTCGCCCTCCTCAGGGAAGGCGTCGCGCCGCGCGCGCGGTTCGGCGCGGGGGACGTGCTCCTGCTCGGGCGTACGGATTTCGGCGGCCTCTACGACAGCGGTTGCCCGCAGGTCGCGAAGGGGACGTACTGGGTCGTGGCCGCGAAGCGCGGTTACAGGTCCTTCGAGCAGAGGGTAACGATTGAGGCGAACGCGCCCGGCGTGGCCGTGCTGCGTATCAGACTGACCGGCTTGTAGAAACAGAAGCTGGAAGGAGGAAAGGTCATGAGAAGAATCGCGGGTTTAATTCTGGTCGTGTCGGCGCTGATGCTAACTTGTGCCGTGGTGCCGAAGGCGCGGGGCTCGCAGTCCCGTACGGCGCGAGACCTCTACACAAGCTACGACGGCGGGCAGCAGGGCCGACCCGGCGTCAAGGTCTCCGTCAGGCTGCGGCGCGACGGCCAGGAGCGCCGGGCCTCCGTGGACGAGCAGTTCTACAACGGCGACCGCATCAAGCTCGCGCTTGAAACCAACTTCACGGGCTACGTGGCGGTCATCAACGTTGGCCCCACGGGCAAGAAGAGGCTGCTCTATCCCGAAGAAGACGACGCGGTCTTCCCCGCGAGCGGCGCGACCCTGCCGCCGGCCGACGACAAGTGGATCGTCTTCGACGACAACGCGGGCGAGGAGAAGGTGGTGCTCATCTTCTCGGCCGGCCCGCTGGGGCTGAGCGCACAGCGCCCCGACCCACCGGCCGCGCCGCCTGTTGGGTCTTCACAGTCGCCCGCGCCGGGCTTGGCGGACGGGATGGCGAACGGGCAGGACGCGCAGAGCATCCTCTCGGAGCTGAACACGCGCGCCATCAACCGTGGCAGGGACAGGGCGGTCTCGCGTGACATGTTCACGGAGACACTCGGGTCTGAGACATACACGGTCGCCTCGCAAGCCGCGCTCTCCGACCCGGTTGGCGTCGAGTTCACACTGCGCCACGGCAGGCGTTGAAGGCATGGGCGAACGCCGACGCGGGGGCGCGCGGTCTGTTGCGGAAAGGAGTTATCACCATGCAAAGACTTTCAAGTCTCCTGATTTTTCTGTCGCTGTTGGCTTTCGCGCCGAATGGCGCGGCACACGCGGACGCCGAGCACAAGCGCGACAACGCCAGCCGCGCGACCGTACGCATCATGGCCGGCGAGCTTGACGGCGCAGGTGTCTTTCACAGCAGGGCTGTCGCCTCCGGCGTGTTCATCACGGGGGACGGCCACATCCTGACGGCGCGCCACGCCGTCTTCGCGGGCAATGGTCCGGCCGATCTCTACCCGGAGGTCTGGGCCACCTTGCCCGATCCCCGACGAGAGAGCGCGCTCCCGAACCGCGCTGTCAGGCTGAGCTTCGTAGCCGCGGACCCGAAGGCGGACCTCGCGCTATTCCAGATACGACCAGCGGCGCGGCACAAGGCGCAGCGTTACCCGTTCCTGCGACTCGCCGTAGGCCCCGACCTCGCCTATGGCGACACGCTCCGCGTCGTCGGCTACGCGGGCGCCGACGACCCGCAGGGCTCGGGGGTGACGGTGAGCGTGGTTGAGCCCGACGAGGGTTCGGACTGGCTGAAGGTGAACGGCGACCTGCTCCTCGACCTGACGGGCGCGGCCGTCGTCAACGAACGCAGGGAACTCGTCGGCATTCAGATCAGCGTCAAGCCGCAGACGGTCACGCTCCTCGACGAGAACAACACGCCTGCCGGTCGGATTCAGCTCGAAAGGGTTGGGATGCTGCGCCCGGCGGCTGTCATCGCGCGCTTCCTCGGCCAGGCGCTCCGCGAGACGTTCCCGCAATCCGGGGAACTCATGCTGAAGGTGGATGCGCTCGTGCTCGACGAGCGCACGCGGCGGCCCGTCGTCGGCGCGACCATCGGGCTGCTAAAGAAGGGGACCGCTTCGCCCGAGTTCTATGTCGCGGCCGACGAGTTACTCAGCTACGGACGCAGCGATGCCGTCGGCGAGTGCGTCCTGTCGCGCGGCGTCGCGCCGGGTCTCTACGTCGTTAAGGTGGTACACCCTGATTATGAAACGGAGATCAAGGAGGTGAGCGTCACGCAGAAGACGGGGCGGCTCGTCATCAAGATGCAATCCGCAATCAAGTAAGGCCGCGCGCGGCTTGACGAGAAGTAAAACCTAACACGTTGAGGGCGCGGCTTCGACCGCGCCCTCAACGGATTTGAGGAGGCGGAGCGTCGTGCCGACTTCGAACGGAAAAACCTTGCGCCCGACAGTGTCGGGCTGTCACAATGCGCCCCCACCGCGACCCGCGAGGTCGTCGGAGGCGCATCCTGATGTTTCAATCGACCTCATTCTTCTTCCATACGGCAGCGAAGAGCCTGCCTCTCCCTCACGCCACGGACACGAGCGGGGCGAGGCGACACGTGCGGGCCGAATCTGCGAACTCAACACTTGAGGCGGGTGTGACTATGAGAATAGTTGTGATCAGGTTTCTTGCCACGGCGTTCATGCTGGCTGGCTGCTGCGCGGTATCCACCGCCAAAGATCGGGCACTGCTCATCGGCATCGACAGGTATCTGCATGCGCACGACACCGAGGGCTGCGAGAACGACACTGTCCTGCTCAAGGAGTTTCTGACGAAGAGACTCAATTTTAAGGGCGACGACATCCATGTCCTCACGAACGAGAAGGCGACGGTCGCCAACATCCGCGACCAGGTGCGGAAGTGGCTCATCGAAGGGACACAGCCGGGCGACCGCGTCTTCTTCGCCTACGCGGGTCACGGGACGCGCGTCCCTGACGAGCGTGACGGCGACGAGACGCTGGATCACATGGACGAGGCGCTGGCCGTCTACGAGGTCCAGCCGAAGCGGCCGGTCGTCTACGGCAGCCCCGTCACCGCCGTGAGTGGCTACATCACCGACGACGAGGTGAGCGGCTGGGTCGCGGACCTCAACGGCCGGCAGGTCGTGATGCTCTTCGACTCGTGCCACTCCGGCACAATCTCGCGCGGGGTGGGCGGCGGCGAGGTGCGGCCGAGTCGCTTCCTGCGCTTCAAGGAAGAGGCCGACGGGCGCGGAACTCAAGACGTGTACTCGCCCGACTACAACACAAATCCGCTGGGCCGCGACATGGACGAGGCCACCGAAGGGTTTCTGAAGAAGGCGGTCAACGGCGTGGTCGTCATCTCCGCGGCCCGCGCCGACCAGGAGGCATTCCCCGTGTACGCGAGCAGGTACGGGCGTGTGCAGGGCGCGCTGACTTACCTGTTCGTCGAGAAGCAGGAGGGCATGCTCATCCCCGTCGGCAGCTTGCAGAGCGTGCTCAACGAAGGGATCGAGGAGTTGAAGAGAACGGCCGGTCTCAATCGCGGGCGCAACGGACAGTACCAGAGCCCGCAGGTCGAAATATACTCGCGGCAGTTGGCGGGGCTGCCCATCTTCGGCGGCCTGAGCGTCGGGTCGTGGGCGGCGTCTCTCGAACTCGCGCTCCACAATCAGCTATCGCAGGCCGAGGTCAAAATCCGGACGGCCGACGGCCGCAAGGCTTACAGCATCACGAAGGGGGGCGGGCTCGGCAAGGTGGGAGAGATGATCCCGCTGGTGGTCAGCACTACCCGGCCGGGCCACCTCTACATCTGGGTCTTTAGCCGCGACGACAAGCTCGGCGACGTGGCGAAGTGCCTGTTCCCTTCGAAGCACGAAGAGAACAACGAGGTCGGGGCGGGCACCATCAGCTTTCCGCGCTGCGAGGGGGGGAAGGCCGAATGCTCGGACAGCCAGCGGTACGAATTTTACGCAACCGAGCCTGCGGGGGAGGACGTGTGGGTGGCGCTCGTCACCGACCGTAAGCTCCCGTTACGCGGCTACGACCATGTCTACTCGTGGAGCGAGGCTTTCGAGGCCATCGGCCTCGAGAAGGTGCGCGCGGCTCTGTCCAAATACGTCAGGGAGGCGACCACGCGCGGCGGCGGCATCCGCCCGTCGCAGCCGACGGTCATGGACTGGCAAGCCGGCTCGCTCGTGCTGCAAGCGCACAGGTAGATGAACCGTCGGCACCTCATCACGATGTCGTTACTGTTACCGGCTCTGGCCCTCACGGCCTTCGACGGCCGGGCCGGCGCGCCCGCCGCGCGCGCTCCGCATCGCAGAGGTCGGGCCGCGCGCGCCGCTAAGTTCTGAGTCTTACCAACGGGCGCGGGACGCGCGCCGGAGATTCGTGTATGAAGAAGTTGACCGGCCTGACTCTTCTGACTTTCATCTTATCGTTGAACTCGTCGGCACAGACGGCGCAGCGGGGTGCCGGAGTCAGCATCAGGAACGAGCGCGGGCAAGTGGAGACCGTCAAACTCTACGAGGGCAGCTATGCGCTCGTTATCGGGGTGGTCAACTACAGGCACTGGCAGCGGCTCGGCGGAGTCCGCGAAGACGTGCCGGCGGTGCGCGCCGCCCTTGAGCGGCACGGCTTCAAGGTCGAGGAGCTGCTCGACCCGACGGGCGATGTGCTCCTTTCGCGCATCAACAAGTTCATCAACGACTACGGGCTCTACCCCGACAACCGGCTGCTCATCTACTACTCGGGGCACGGCTACACGGAGGTCTCCGGCGACGGGCGCAAGTTCGGTTACATCGTGCCCGTGGACGCGCCGAAGCCGGACAAGGACATCATCGGTTTCCAGCAGAAGGCACTCACGATGGACGAGGTCGAAACGTTCGCGCGGAGGATTCGCAGCAAGCACGCGCTCTTCGTCTTCGACAGTTGCTTCTCGGGCACGCTGGTGAACAAGGGCGGGCTCATCGTGCCGAAGGTCATCGACTACTACGCGACGCGCCCCGTGCGGCAGTTCATTACGGCGGGAGCCGACAACCAGGAAGTCCCGGCCGAGAGCGTCTTTCGTCAGGTCTTCGTGCGCGGGCTGGAGGGCACGGCCGACCAGAACAACGACGGCTACGTCACGGGGACGGAACTCGCCACCTACCTTCAGGAGCAAGTGATCTATTACCGCGGCGAGGCGCAGACGCCACAGTACGGCAAAATCCGCGACCCCCGCCTCGACAGCGGCGACTTCATCTTCACCCTCCCCGGCCCGCCGCCGAATGTCGGCGAACATGCCCGAGATTTGGCTACGAACGCCTTGGCGAAACTGAAGTTAGGGCAGGACGACGAAGCGTTCAGGCTGGCGAATCAAGCGTTGAGCCTGGACGACTCGTCGGCCCTGGCTTATGCCGTACGAGGGCTGTTGTCGGTCAGCCGGGGGACGATAGCGACGGGGCTGGCCGATCTGAAAAGGGCGAATCAACTGGATGAGAGGAGCGGCGTCTTACGCTCTATGTTAAGCGTCGGCTACGCGGTCGCGGACATGACCGAGCTGTCGAAGACGGCCGCCGAAGAAGCTCTGCGGCTCCTCCCAAGTCCGAAGGACGACACCGAATTTACCGCGAGGGGAATAGCGCACGCCTTCGTGAGGAATTACGAGTCGGCGATTGCCGACTTCGATAAGGCCGTCGGTCTGAACCCGCGATACTTCAAAGCCTTCTACAACCGCGCCCTCTCGCACGAACGTAAGGGGGATTATGACCGCGCGATAGCCGATTACTCCAAGGTCATCGAACTGAGCCCGCAAGACGCAAATGCCTACGCCTCTCGCGGCATCCTTTATTATGAAAAGGGCAAGACCCACCTCGCGATAGCCGACTACGGCAAGGCCATTGAGCTGAACCCGCAAGACGCGGAGGCTTACTACAACCGCGCCCTTGCTTATCAATCCGTTGGTAACAACGGCCGTGCGATTGCTGACTATTCGGAGGCGATACGCCTTAACCCGGAATACGTAAACGCGTACCAGGGCAGAGCGAACGTGTACGAAAAGATCGGCGACGCGGCGAGGGCACGAGCCGACCGTAACAAGGCCGCCGCGTTGGAGGGGCTGGTGGGCAAGCCTTAAGCGAACCATCAACCCGAGGGAGAGCGGCTGATATAAAGCAGAGGTTCCTAACAAGGCTGTTCAGGCTCATGAAGAGGGTTCCGAAGGACAGGCTGTTTCTGTTCGCCTTCTCCGGCCACGGCGTCGAGCGCGACAGGAAGGGAGAAGATGCGACGGCTCGTTAAGCTCAACCTTGTCGTCCTCCTGTTGCTGTCGCACGCGGCAGCGGAAGGTGGTTTTTCACGCGCCTCCACGCTTGGCCGGCAGAGCGAGAGCAGGGGGGCCGACCTGCGCGCGATCGGCAAACTGCCGAGCAGGGAGAAGCGCTGGGCGCTGCTCGTCGGCGTCAGCAATTACGAGGATGAAAACATTACCGACTTGAAGGGCGCGAACGACGCCAGGGCACTCAAGGAGGCGCTCGTCAGGTACGCGGGCTTCCCGGAGGGGCAGGTGGTTCTGCTGACAACGGACGAGCCGCGCGAGCGCCAGCCCACGCGCGAGAACATCATCAGGCGCCTGTCACTCTTGAAGGGGCAGATACCGAGCGATGGCCTCTTCCTCCTCGCGTTCTCCGGACACGGTATCGAGAATAATAATCAGGCTTTCCTTATCCCCTCCACGATGTCCTTCGTTGACGACATAGAGGTGCTGAGGGAGACGGCGGTCGGCGTCGATTACGTAAAGAAGCAGATTAAGCTGATGAACGTTCAGCAGGTTTTAGTCCTGCTGGACGCGTGCCGCAACGACCCGACGAGCGGAAAGTCCGACTCGGCCAACCCGCTCAGCCCCGCCTTCACGAAGGGCTTCAACTTCGACGTGCGCAACAGTGAGGTGAAGGCGTTCGCCACGCTCTACGCAACGTCGGTAGGCGACCGCGCCTACGAGTACGCCGAGAAGGGGCAGGGCTATTTCACCTGGGCCGTCGTCGAGGCGCTGAAGGGCGCGGCCGCCAACGAGCGCGGCGAGGTCACGCTCTACGGCCTGAAGAAGTACGTCGAAGAAATGGTGCCGCGCGCGGTGAGGGCCGACCTCCGCAGGGTGCAGCAACCCTTCGCCGTCGTCGAGGGTTACATGGGCGAAGACCTCGTGCTCGCCGTCAGGGGCGCCGCCGTCACAAAGCCGCCCGCGGCCGCGCCCCTCTCCACGCAGAGGGACGGGGACTGGTCCCTCGTGGACAAGCGCAGCAAGGTCGAGCTGCAACTCTTCCTCTCGAAGTACAAGGACGACTTCGAGGCCGCCCTGACGTTGAAGCGACTCGAAGACAGCGAGCCGCGAGCGGGCGAGACCATGACGATTAAACTGACCGACAAGGTGCAGATGACTTTCGTCTACATCCCTTCGGGCAGTTTCAAGATGGGAAGAGATGACCTTTACACCGAAGAACGGCCGGCCCATACCGTCACCATCGGTCGCGGCTTCTGGTTAGGACAGACGGAAGTGACCATGGAGCAATGGTGCGCCGTCATGAAAGTGGGGTGCAAGTTCGAAACTTCGGAGCGATACCCGATGGTAAGCGTCAGTTGGATTTATGCCCAGGAGATCATCCGGAACTTCAACGAGCAGCAGAATGTTTACACGTGGCGCTTGCCCACCGAGGCGGAATGGGAGTATGCGGCGAAGGCGGGGACGGCCGGTGACACGACCGGCTGGGACTCGGTCGCCTGGTACTACAACAACTCGGGCGATAAGAGATTGGAAGGTAACACCGACGCGAACAAGGCCCAGGAGAATAAGAACCGTGTGCGCCCCGTGAAACAGAAGGCCCCTAATAACTGGGGGCTCTACGATATGTTTGGAAATGCCTGGGAGTGGGTTAGCTCAAAGCCGATGCCGTACCCTTACAACCCGAACGACGGCCGGGAGTCACAAAGTGGCGAGGGCACTCTCCGAGTGGCTCGGGGAGGGTCCTACTGGGATGCCACTTGGTCGCTCAGCCCTACTTTTCGTAGACCTTTCAACGCCACCGATAATTTTGGGCACCTGGGCTTCAGAATAGTCCTCTCTCCAAGGAAGTGAGCCGCCCGGCTCGCGGACGCGACGGTGTCAAGAGTATTTGTGGATGGAGCGGGAGAAGAAAGGAAGCGTCCCTGCTGGCGATCAACTTGGTCGGCGTAAATGCTGACAGCCGCGCCCGATGAATATCGCGTTTGAGTTTGAGAACGCCGTTTAAGTTTTAAACGCACCGGGAAGGAACGAAGTAATGGACAGGCTGGAACAAATCAAAGACCTGCTTGCACGCGCCGTGGCGCTCAGCGGGGCCGAGCGCGGCGAGTTTCTCAGGCGCGAGTGCGGTGGCGACGAGGCGCTCAGGCGCGAGGTCGAAGGGCTGCTGGCGGCCGGGGAGAACTCACCCCACCTCGTCAGTCCTCCGGCGTTCGGCTTCGAAGCGGAGAAGGCCGAGACGCTCGGCAAGGTTTTGGGCGGACGCTACCGCATCATAAAGCCTTTGGGTAAGGGGGCCATGGGGCAGGTCTACCTGGCTGAAGACATCGAAATCCATACGAAGCCGACGCTGAAATTCGCCATCAAGATATTCGATCAGGGGTTCGAGAAAGAGGTCGAGGCGCTGGCCCGCGTCCGGAGCGACCGCGTGGTGAAGATCATCACCACGGGGAAGACCGACGACGGCCGCCCGTTCATGGTGATGGAGTACCTGACCGGGCAGACCCTCGCCAACCTGCTCGACGACCGTGGCCGACTTCCGAAGGAGGAGGTCGCGCAGTTGATACGTGAGATATGTGAGGCGGCGGCGGCGCTTCACGAGACGAGGACCGGTCTCGACGGCCAGGGCATCATCCACCGCGACCTGAAGCCCTCCAACATCATGGTCGAGCGCCACAGGGACAGGTGGAAGATAAAGCTCTTCGACCTCGGGGTCGCGCGCCTGGACAACCCCCTGATAGGCAGGGCGACCAGTACGCACGTGGCGAAGGGGACGCCGCTCTACATGGCCCCCGAGCAGTTCCACGGGATGTCGATGGCGGGCTTCGGGTGTAAGCCGCTGTCGCCGACGCGGATCATCACTCCGGCGACCGACATCTACTCGCTCGGCGTCATCGCCTACGAAATGCTCGTCGGGCTCAACCCGTTCCGTGGCGCCGCCAACCTGGCGGGCGTGTCGGCGATGCAGAGGGAAGGCGTCCACGTAAAGGCGCTGAGCCAGAAGAGTGAGATTCCCGCCGACGCGCGAAGCGCAATACTGAAGGCGATGGCCTTCTGTCCCGGGGCGCGTTATCAGAAGGCCGAGGAGTTCGGCGAGCGGCTGGCCGAGGCACTGACGGCCTCGCGGCCCAAAGCAAAGTACGCGACGCTCGCCGCGCTGGTCCTGTTAGCACTCCTCGGCCTCGGCGCGTTCATGTGGTATCGCCCGGGCGTCCCGACGCGCGCTGAGAACAACCTCGCGGCCGCTAATGTCAATGCCGACTCCGGCTCCAACTCCAACTCTGCGGCGGGGAAACCTGATTCGAAGAACGGCGGCGTGGAGAGTGGGAGTTCCGGCGCGACACGGTCACAGGGGCGCGAAGTCAGTTACTGGTTCGTGACTCAGCCGAAGATAAACGACCGGCTGACCGGCGAGCCTAAAGTCGTCAACGCCGACGAGAGACTGAACGACGGCTGGAATTTCAAGCTCCACTTCGTCGGCAAGGAGCGCGGCTACCTGTACGTCCTGAATGACGGGCCGGGGAAGGATGGGAGCACCTTATTGCAGATTCTGTTCCCGATCCCGAACGACCCTTCGAGGGGGCAGAGCAGGAACAACGGCACCTCCGAGATCACACCCGGCAGAATCGTGGAGGCTTTCGACGGCGACATCGATAGGGTCGCGGGGACAGAGCGCCTGTGGATCGTTTGGTCGGCCGAGAAAATCCCCGAGTTGGAGAGGCTGACCCGCTACGCCGTCAAGGAGTACCGAGGCCGTGTCAGCGACCCGAGCGACGCGGAGGCAACTCGCGCTTTCCTGGCTGAGCTTAAACAGGCCGAGGTGAGTTACGACGAGCAGGGTCGTGCCGTCCTCCGTGGCGTGGGAAATATTCTGGTGAGGGAAGTTTTGTTGAAACACGTGTGATGGTTTCGTCGCGTCTATATGTGAGGGCGCGAGTGCCCGCGAAGGGGGAAACGAAGATGAGAAAGAGAAGCGCACCGTTCATTCAGACGTTCGTGATCCTGTGCGGTCTCCTCTTTGGTCACGCGCAGACCGGGTCGGCGCGAACGGCGCAGGAGCCGGACGAGGAGCAGTGGGAAGTGCCGAACTCACGCAGTTTCGGCGACAACATTTGGAAGGAGAACCGAAGGAAGGAGCCGCAGCGTCGGCCCACCAAACGCAGGAAGTACGAAAGGGTCGGCGTCGCGGGCAACTCGGCCACGCCCATCCGGTACGGCAAGCCGGGGCAGGGCGGCGGCGCTTTATTCGCGTCGAAGCGGCGCAGGCCCTCTCCGGCCAAACCGCCGGTATGGCAGGACGTGCTCTTCGACACGTCCGAGCAGGTCGGCGTCACGGTCTGGCGTCTTAGGAAGTGCGGGTCGGGCGGCGGTACGCGCTGCTTCCTTGAACTGCACAACGAGCGGGGCGACAGCGCCATGTACGAAGCCCTCCGCGTCAGCACCGCCACGGACTTCCGCGCAGGCGACGGCATTCAGCTCGCCGTCGAGTCACGCGCGAGGGGCTTTGTCTACGTGCTGCATCAGGAGGTTTACGCCGACGGCCGGACGGGCGAGCCCAAGCTCCTCTTCCCGCAGCGCGAGGGCGTGAACGCCGTCGCGCCGGGGCACCCGCTGCTCGTGCCCGCGCAGGGCGAGGACGGTGCGGTCAAGGTCTTGAAGATGCGCAACACTCCGGGGCGGCGTCTGGCGGCCGAGCGGCTGCGCGTCATCATCGTCCCGCAGCCACTCGAAGGTCTTTTCGTGCAGGAAAGACCGCGCTCCATCAGCAAGATGGACGTGCAGGGTTGGGAGTCGCTCTGGGCAGGCCGCCTTGAGATGTTCGACCTGGTGGGCGGCGGCACCGAGAGGATGTCACTCAACGAGTGGCACGCGATGCGCGGAGGCGGCGCGCGTGACCTGACCACCGAAGACCTTTCGCCGCAGAAGCTCTACGTCGTCGAACGCAAACGCAGCGACGGCGTGCTCTTCACGCTCGATCTGCCCTACGGCAATTAGGGGGCTGTCCCCCGACTGCCTTCACCGCGACGTGCGGCAATTACCGGCAAGTATTCCGCAGTAGCGGGCGGCCGCCCCGAGCGGGTTCAGTTCATGCCGCTCGAAGGCACGGAATGCCGTATAAAGGCCGCGCGGTTTACTCTTTTATTGACACGTCGAGTTTGCGAGAGTAGATTGTATCCCGTCACCCTGCTGGTAGTTACTACGGAGGTTTCAACCGCCACCTCACAAGGCTTGTCAGTCCAAACTTAACATATACCGTCCGCTCTTCGAGGCGCTTCTTTATCGGGCAGCGGTTTAGTCATGTTGCCGCCGCGCGGGACGGTTGTCAGCCAATCTTGCCCTGAGCATTAACGGCCATCCGGTAGAGGTCGGATGGCTCCATGCGGCGCTCCGCCTCGGGCCGCGAGCTTTCAGGGGATTGAGCTTACGCAGGGCCTCATCTGTCATCATTCGTGAACGATAGTGGGAGCACTACCGGACTCCTCCATGTAGTATTCCCAGGGCGCGCACATGACGGCCGGAAGCGCGAACGGCCGGCGCCTTAAGGCCCAGCGGCAGGACATAAGGCCCCTCACAGGGTTTACTGCCATGTCTGCTAAATTGCGGCCCTCACTCATTAACCTCATCAGGCAACAGTATGTCCTGCCCGGCGACTTGGGGGGACTCATCCGTTTCTTCCTCAGACAATCTTTGGCGGCCACCAAGTCAAGACGCGCCACCGTCTGTCTGCCGGGGTGGGAGCTTTCAGACGACGGCCCGGAAGGGCCGCACGCCGTCGTCGGCGTGGACGAGAGCGGCGAGGTGGTCAGCGAAGAGCCCGTCGCCGACTGTAGTCTCTGCGCCACCTTCGACGCGGCCTCGGCCGAAGACGCACTGATTATGAGCGGGCCGGCGGCGGAAGGCTCGCGCGCGGACTCTGACCCGCCGCGAGGTTCAAGGCTGCTAATCAGGATGCGGTATCAGCGGAGGGGCGTCGGCGTCCTGGCCCTGTTCGCCGACGGGCCGCACGGCTACTCGCCGTCCGAGGTGGAGGTGGCGCGGCAGATCGCCGGCGAGCTGGTGCACCACCTGAAGAGGTTTGAGTTCGACAGGCTGGCCCGGTTGAAGATGGGGCGAGACCTCCCGCTCGTCGGCGTGAGCGAGGCGATGCGCGCCGTGGACAGTTTTATCGAGAAGGCGTCGCCGGTAAACCTGCTGGCCCTCATCACGGGCGAGTTGGGGTGCGCGAAAAGAAACATCGCCTACGCGGTACACCTGGCGGGCGGCCGCCGCGACGGTCCGCTGGTCATGGTCAACTGCGCCACCATGGACCCGCTAACCTCCCCCGACGAACTTACGAGGCTCTACGAGTCGGCCCACCACGGCACCATCATCTTTCGTTACCTGGACGATCTGCCGGCCCAGCTCCGGAACGCTTTTCTCGGGCTGCTCGGGTCGGGGACGGGGCCGCTGACGTTTGACGCCGACCGCGCGAACAGGCCCGACGTTCGCATCATCTCCACTTCCAACAAGGACGTTCAGGAACTCGACAAAGAGGGCCGCTTCTACCAGTCGCTGTTGCGTGAGCTTAATTTCGTCCACATCCGGGTCGCGCCGCTGCGCGAGCGGAAGGAAGACATCGAACACCTGGCGCAATACTTCCTCAGGGAGTACGGGCCGGGGCAGACGCGCGCCATCTCGGACAGCGTCATCTCCCTCTTCCGGGAGTACGACTGGCCCTATAACGACTCGGAGTTGAGGCAGATGATCGTGCGCCTCGCGGTGATGGCGGAGGGGGACGAGATCACGACCCGCGACGTGAACGCGTTCGCGTCGCACCTGAGTCAGGCTAAGGGTCTAAAAGGCATGGCGGCCGGCGACGCACGGACGCTCACCCTCCTGGCCGAAGACGGCCCCACGGCGCGGCCGGAAGGTCAGCCCGACGCGCGAGTGGTACAACTGGCCGGGCGCTTGAGCAGGGGCGAGCACGATCAGTTACAGCATTTTCACAGCGGCCTGCGGAAGGCTCTGGAATACCTGGCGGCCAACTTCCAGCGGAAGATATCCCTCGACGAACTCGCCCGCCACGCCTGCCTGAGTCCCTCCCACCTGTCCTACCTGTTCAAGAAGAGCCTGGGCGTGAATTTCAAGATGCTGCTCACCATCATCAGGATCGAGAGGGCGAAGCAGCTTCTGCTCGAACAACCCTATCTGAGGGTGACGGAAATCTCCGCCGAGGTCGGCTACGAAGAGTTGAGCCACTTCGAGCGCACCTTCAAGCGATTCGTCTACTGCTCGCCGAGGGAGTTCCGGCAGAGGTTCTGAAGGGCCGCCCGGCCGGTCATTCGTGCCTTATCGCCGTCAGCGGGCTGATCCTGCTGGCCCTGCGCGCGGGGACGTAGCAGGCCAGCAACGCCGTCAGCAGCAGCAGCGCGGAGACCCCCGCGAGCGTGAGCGGGTCGTTGCTGCCGACCCCGTAGAGCAGCCCCACGATGATCGGGGAGAGCCAGAAGGTGATGAGCAGCCCGACCCCCAGGCCCAGCGCGGTGAGCGTCATCCCGCGACCGACCACCAGCATGATGACGTTGCTCTGCCGCGCGCCCAGCGCCATGCGAATGCCTATCTCGTGCCGCCGCTCCGTGACCAGGTAGGAGAGCACGCCGTAAACGCCAAGCATCGCCAGGACGAGGGCGAGCCCCGCGAAGACGACCAGCACCACCGTGCGGAACCGCGACTGCCCGAGCGAGTTGGCGACGACCTCCCGCATGCTCCTCACGCCGTAAATCGGCAAGTCTTTATCCACCGCCGCGACCTGGTTGCGGACGGCGGGAACGATGTCGGTCGGCTCTCCGCCGGGCGTGCGGACGACGACGCTCATGAAAGGCATCGGGGTCTGGACGTAGGGCACGTACAGCTCCGCCTGCACGTCGGCGTCGAGCGCCGCCTGCCGCACGTCGCCCACCACGCCGACGATCTCGCGCGGGACGGGTTGACCGTACCCTATCGTGATGCGCTTGCCGACGGGGTTCTCCTGCGGCCAGAAGCGTTTCGCCATCGTCTCGTTGATGACGACGACCTTGGGCGCCTGCGCCGCGTCGCGCTCGGTAAAGGAACGCCCGGCGGTGACGGGGATGCCCATCGTGCCGAAGTACTCGGAGTCCACCGCGCGGAAGTTCGCCGACGACTTGGGCTCGCCGGGCGCGGGCGGCTGCCCGTCCCTGGTGATGTCGAAAATCAGGTTCTCGCCGGTCAGCGGGAGCATGCTGATCGCCCCCGCCGACTGCACACCGGGCAGGTTTTTGACGCGCCCCAGAATCTCCTGGAAGGTGCTGCTCCACTGCGACTCCTCGGTGTACCTGTAATCGGGCAGGGCGATGCGCAGCGTGAGCAGGTTGTCCGCCTTGAAGCCGGGCTTCACTTCCTGCAAGCGCACGAGGCTCTTCACGAGCAGACCCGCCCCGGCCAGCAGCACTATCGAGAGCGCCACCTCCGCCACGACCAACAGGCTCCGCGCGCGGCTGCGGCGCACGACCACCGCCGTCCGCACGCCCCCCTTCATCGCCCCGCTCAAGTCCTGCCTTGAGGCTTTCAGGGCGGGCGCCAGCCCGAAGCCCAGGCCCGTCAGGACAGAGACGAGCAGCGTGAAGGCCATGACCCGCGTGTCGATGCCCGCGTCCCGCAGGCGGGGGATGTCGGGCGGGCTAAGCGTGATCAAGAGGTTGATGATGAGGTAGGCGAGCAGCAGTCCCAGCAGGCTCCCCACCACGGCCAGCAGGACGCTCTCCGTCAGCAGTTGCCGAATCAGCCGCCCGCGCCCGGCCCCGAGCGCCGTGCGCAGCGCCATCTCGCCCTGCCGGGTGGCCGCCTTGGCGAGCAGGAGGTTGGCGACGTTGGTGCAGGCGATGAGCAGGACGAGGCCGACGGCCCCGAAGAGAAGGTAGAGCGACTGCTTCACGTCCTTCACCAGATTCTCGTGCAGGGAGACGACGCGCGTGCGCCAGCCCTTGTTCGACTCCGGGTATTGCTGTTCCAGCCTGCCGGCGATGGTGTCGAGTTCCGTCTGCGCCTGCTGCTCGGTGACGCCCGGTTTGAGCCGCCCGATGACCTGCGTCTGATGAGAGCTGCGCTCCAGGTTATTCGCGACCAGGTCGAGGGGTATCCACAGCGCGGCCCTGTCGGCGGCGGGCGGGAACTCGAAGCCGGGAGGCATGACCCCGACGACCGTGTAACTCCGGCCGTTGAGCGTTATCGCCCGCCCCTCCACCTGCGGGTCCGTGTTGAAAGTGCGCCGCCACAACTCGTGGCTGATGACGGCGACGCTGTCGCTCCCCGGCCGGTCTTCGCCTTCGAGGAAGGTTCGGCCGACGGCGGCCCGCGCCTTCAGCGTGTCGAAGAGGTTGGCGGAGACGGTGGCCGCCCGCACCCTCTCCGGCACGGGCACGTTCGTGAGGGCGTAGCTCTTCGTCTGGTAAGCCGAGAGGCTCTCAAAGGCCGCGCTCTGACTCTTCCAGTCAACGAAGTTGGGGCCCGAGGCGTTGAACTGCTTGGAACCCTTCTGGGGGTTGATCTCCCACACCATCATGAGACGGTCGGCGTCCGCGAAAGGCAGGGGGCGCAGCAGGATCGCGTCCACCAGACTGAAAATGGCGGTGTTGGCGCCGACGCCGAGCGCGAAGGTCAGTATCACGACCGCCGTGAAGCCGGGCGACTTCAGCAGAGTCCGAAGGCCGTAGCGCACGTCTTTAATGAGGTCTTGAGCAAAAGCACGCATAAGGTTACTCTCACTTTCTGCTCGGGATGTGCCCGCCAATTTATCACCGTCTCGCCTCTCGTTCCATCATAAAATTCGACCACCGACTGTAAATTTCGCGCGCTCCCCGGCGGGGCTTCGCGGCCCCACGGACACACCTCCGTAAACGAAGGAAGGCGACGCGAAAAAAGCGCGGCCCCATCGCCCGCAGGCGTCAAAATCGCTCACAAGCGTTAAAAGAGAGCAGAAGATTCGCAGCATAAATAATAATCGCCGTAAACAAGTTCATGACTTCTAACCTGTTCAAAACGGCGGAGAATATCTCAATATATGCCTCTCATCGGCCCCGGAAAGACGCACTCGCCGTGGCATTCACCCGTGGCACGGAGGAAGCGTAAAAGTAATTATGAGCAGGCGTCGGAAAGATTGTTTAGGCGCTCGACCTGCTTAACGTCCGCCGCGTGGCCGCCCGGCCGAAGAGCCGGGGCGTACCGGTGAACGTGCCCTAGCGCCGTGACGATTACTCTCTTGCCCCTTAATCCTCATGCGAACGTAAAGGTAGGCGCGAGCTACGCCGCCCCGCGCGTCTGAAGGTTCGAGACGCTTCGGCGACAAGCCACACGCACCTCCGTCCACGCGAGCGCCTATGAGCGTCGCGATGCCGGGCTGTCGTGCCGCCCTGGACACTCTCCGTCTCCCCGGAGAGCACGCTCCGCGACCGTCCAGCTTGATCCGTTGCTCCCAACCGAGGTAGCGGGACCGCCATGAAAATAACTCTCGTTAACGTCATCGAATTCGAGCCCATCTTCGAGGCGCTGAAAGGCGGCGTTGAGAGGAAGTCCACGAACTACCCGCCCATCGGGCTGCTGACCCTTGCGGCCGTCCTCGAAGGCCGAGGGTACGAGGTGGAGGTCGTTGACTTCGGGAACCTCATTTTGAACCGGACGCTCACGTTCGACGCGGACTTCTCGGCCGCAGCCGCGCGCTACCTCAAGGGCCGGGGTGGCGACGTGGTGGGGTTCTCCTCGCGCTGCGACAATTACCTCTTTTCGCTGCGCATCGCCGAGCACTTCCGGCGGATCGAACCCGAGACCCCGATAGTCTTCGGCGGCCCGCAGGCCACCATCACGGACGTTTCGTCGCTGGAGAATTTCGACTTCATCACCTGCGTTCTCCGCCACGAGACCGAGTTCTCGCTACCCGCGCTGCTGGAAACGCTGAAGGACGCGCGCCCCTTCGACGACGTGCCGGGACTCGTCTACCGGCGCGACGGCAAGGTGGTGAAGAACCCCGACCCGCCCCTCATCAACGACCTCGACCAGATACCGATGCCCGCCTTCCGGCACTTCCCCATCGAGACCCTCGGGGCGATGCCCATCGAGGTCGGCCGGGGCTGCCCGTTCGGCTGCACCTTCTGCGTCACCAACAGGTACTTCAACCAGAAGTACAGGCTGAAGAGCGCCGACCGCATCATCGACGAAGTCCTCTGGCTGCGGGAGCATTACGGCTTCCGGCGGTTCAACTTCATCCACGACATGATGACGGCCAGCCGCCACCTCGTCATGCAGCTCTGCGAGCGCATGCGCGAGCGCGACGTGCACGTCGAGTGGACGTGCAGCGCGCGGACGGACTGCGTGGACCGCGAACTGCTTGAGGGCATGTACGCGGCGGGCTGCCGCGACATCTATTTCGGCATCGAGACCGGCTCGCAGTCCCTCCAAAAAGTGGTCAACAAGAACCTGAAGCTGGAGACCGCCTACGAGGCCGTTGACCTCTGCTCCGAACTCGGCATGGGCATGGTGACTTCTTTCATCACCGGCTTCCCCGAGGAGCGCGAGGAGGACGTTGAGGCGACCCTGCGCATGATCCTTGAACTCTCGCCCAAGGCGTCCACCGTGCAGCTTCACCTCTACAGCCCGACGCCCGGCACGCCGCTCAACGACAAGTTCAGCGACCGGCTCATCTACACCGGCTACATCAGCGACTTCGGCTTCGCCACCGCCCTCAGCGAGGAGGACGAGAAGGTAGTCGTCGCCCACCCAGACATCTTCACGAACTACTTCCAGGTGCGCCCGCTCTACCTCGACCTCGACGTGCTGCGCGGGCTCGACCTGTTCGGCTACTGCCTGCGCTCGTTCAAGCACTTCTTCTTCCACGTGGCGAACGAGCCGGAGGCCCCCACGCTCTTCGAGATTTGGAAGGGTCTGAGGAAATGGCTCGACGAGAACGGCGTCGTCTGGGAACTCGAAAAGATGATGTCCAAGGGGCTGACGCGCGAGCTCGAAGATTACCTCACCGCGCTGCTGGCCGACTCGCCGCGCCTGCCGCCGGTGCTCTTCGAGGCGTTTAACTTCGACCGGGCGCTGACCCATCTGGCCGAGGCCACCAAGCACCTCCCGAAGGACGCCAGGGCCGAGTTAAGGACTCTTCAGCCCGTCGAGTCGTTGGCGGCCATCGGCCCCGAGACGCGCTTCTCCCCGCGCACGCGCGCCGTCGTGACGCAGACCCGGTGCGACTTCACCCGGATGATGGAGGGCGTGACCCGGCGGCGTCATCGCCCGCTCCGGCTGAGCGAGCAACCGACGCCGGTGGCCATCATCCCGTTCAGGATCGGCGGCGGGCAGTCCGAGAAGCTGAACTTCACCGTCGTCCAGTTGAACGAGATATCCGAAGCCGTGCTCAGGGCGTGTCAGGCTCCCACGTCGCTGCGCGAGCTGGTCGCCGGCGTCGCGGCCCACCTGAACGCGCGGGGCAAGCAGCCGCCCGCTCACCTGGAGCAGTTGTGCCTCGTCGCCGTCAAGCGGCTGCTGGCCGCCCGCGCCATCCAGATCGACGGGCGTGGGGAAGGCGAGACGCAAACGCCCGCCCGCGACCTGTCCTTAATTTTCCTGGAGCCCCTGCGGCCGGACGACGGGCGTCAGTTGGTAGGCGGCGGCGCGGCGGCGCGCGCCGAACTGCCTCCCCCGGCCGATTGGAGATGAACGCGCACGGTACACCGCGATGAGAAAACCTGACAATCTCCGCATCAGCAGCTACGTCAGCAACTTCGCTCTGCCGGGCGAGCTTTACGCCTGCGCGGTGCACGGCTACTCGGCGGCGATAGACATTCTGGGGGCCGACCTCGCCCGGAGCCTCGATAGCAACGACCTCCTGTCGTGCACTAAAGACTCCGACACGCGGCGGCTCCTGGAGCACAGGGGTTATCTGACGACGAAGACGCGCGAAGAGGAAGAGGAGTTCGTCGCCCGAATACAGCGCCTGTTCGAAGCCAAGCAGCCGTACATGGTGGACTTCGGCCTCACCCTCGCCCCGGACGGCGGCGGCGCGGCGGACCTCCTCGAAGAGCCCTGGTTCCTCGGCAACCTGTTCGTGGCGATGAACGAGTTGCGGGGCATCAGCGTCGGCAGTCCCCTCGAAGTCGATCTCCGTGAGACGCGCGTTCCACCCGCAGACGTGCTGCCCGCCCTGCTCTCGATGGCGCGGGAGTGGGACTTTAAAGTCCACCTCGTCATCTCCGACACGCAGCTCGAAGAGGTGTCGGCCCTGATTGAAGAGGGGCAGGTGACGAAGCTCAGCGCCTACGTCCTGCACCCGCGCGCCTCCTGGCTGCTCCCGCCGGTCGGACGGGCGGAGCCGGGCAACCCCTTCGACTACATCCCCGACCTGCTCGACCGGCAGATGCTGTTGGAGTTCCTGGTCAACGTCGAGGAGTTGTCCGCCCCCGCGCTCGGGGCGTTGGTGGACGGGCTGCGGGACATCCGCTCGAAGATTCATTCCGAGAACGAGGCCCAACTTGTCCTCATTCCCATCGCGCCGGGCGACAGGAAGAGCGCGCGGATGCTGCCCATCGGCGTCGGCTTGCACCCGGTGCGCCCGGAGGAGCTGCCCGACTACAGGCAACTGGAGACGCACATGTGGAGCCCACGCGTGGTGCGCTTCCGCCCGTGCTTTTCGCCGTCCGACCGGCGCTTCAGCTTCTACTCGTCCGGCGAGATTTATCTGGTTACGGAGTACGGCCACGGCCGAAAGCTCGTCGGCCGCCTCAACCCCGACGGCCACGAGGTGGACTCGGCGGCGGTCGAGGAGCGGGGGGCGGCGCGGGGGCTCTCCGAGCTGCCCGCCGAGTGCGTCGACTGCAAGCTGTCGCTGATGTGCGGCGGCAATTGCAGCGTGTGGAACCCGGCCGTCGGCGAGCACTTCAGGGAGAAGATCGCGCGGCTTCTGACCGTCCCATTCATCAACCGGCTGTGACGCGGCCCGCCCCGTGGTGGTTGCGAGGAGGTAGTTATGAGAAGGAGCAGATACGTCATCGTCTCGGACGACACCATCAACAACCAGCGCCTGCTCATGCACGGCGTGACGGGCGCGCTTGACGAGGTCTCGGAGGAGGTCGCCGCCTTCCTGAGGGACGGCACGGTCAGCGTCGAGGAGGGCGCGCGGAAGTACCAGATCGCGGAGGAGACGCTGAGCGTCCTCGAACAGCGCGGCTATCTCACGCGCTTCGACGAGGCCGACGAGCGACGCCACGTCGGCGGCTTCATCAACAAGCTGCACTCGATCAAGCTGAGCGCCGGCGTCTCCTACATGATCGTCGTGACCTACGTCTGCAACCTGCGGTGCCACTACTGCTTCCAGAAACCGCTTGTCGCGGAGGAGAAGCAGAAGGGGTCTTACACCGAGGTCATCACGCGCGAGGTCGTCGATGCGGCCTTCGAGACGATGGAGAAGTTACGGCCCAACAAGAAGTATCCGTACAACATCGAGCTGTTCGGCGGCGAGCCGCTGCTCGCGCGCAACCGCCCCATCGTCACCTACATCGTCGATCGCGCTCGCGGGCACGGCTACACGCTGTCGGCCACCTCAAACGCGACCGACCTGCAACACTACAAGGACGTGCTCGGGCCCGACGGCATCGCGGAGATTCAGATCACCATCGACGGCAACGCGGCGACCCACGACAAGATTCGCGTCTACGCCAGCGGCAAGGGCTCCTTCGACGTTATCACCGACAACATCAGCATGGCGCTCGACCTCGGCACGCGCATCAGCCTGAGGATCAACATCGCCAAGTACAACGTCGAGCAGTTGCCCGCCGTCGTTGACCACATCAAGCGCAAGGGCTGGGACAAGTACCCGAACTTCGGGGCCGGGCTGGCCGAAGTCCACTACCTCGGCGTCCAGGAAGACCAGAGTGAGGGGCTGAGCCGCCTCGACCTCATCAACCGCGTGGCGGCGCTCGACGCGCCGTACTTCACCAGGACGGCCCTCCTGCGCGGCATCTTCGGCCGCCACTTCGACTACGCGCCGGGCCAGCCGCCGAAGCCGAGGTTCGACACCGCCTACTGCAACGCGATGAAGGGGCACTACGTCTTCGACCCCTACGGGAACATCTACACCTGCACGGAGGACGCGGGCTTCGAGCGGGCGCGCGTGGGCACCTTCTACCCCGACGGTCTGAAGTTCGACCAGGTGCGGCTGCGCGGCTGGCAGGATCGCACGGTGGCGAACCTGCCCGACTGCCCCAACTGCGAGTACTTGCAGATGTGCGGGGGCGGCTGCGCGCGCAACGCCATCCTCGACACGGGAGATTACTGGACTTCCTACTGCACGGACTTCAAGGACTACTTCCAGAAGGTGCTGTCGCTGCTCCACCAGGACATGAAGACGAGCACCGGGCCCGACTCGGCCGTCCTGGGGCTGGCGCCGATAGCCGCGTCGTGCAAGTCGTAGCTCCGGCCGCCCCGGACGCGTGGGCGGCGCGCGAGCACTCAGCACTCTTTTGAAAAGTTTCGTCGGCCCCACCCGGGCGACGAGTCATGGATTCCGCCGGCACCGGCGCCGCGCCGAATGCCGGCGGGGTCTACGCGAAGCGTCAAAGCTAACCTCAAACCCTGAAGGAGAGAAGTTATGAGCGATAAGAACCAGATCGTGCCGGTCAACTCGGGCGTGCTCACCGGCATCAGCATCGACGAGCTGGAAGACCGGCTCGAAATGCAACTCCTCGGCCTGCTCGACGTGCTCGCGCTGGCGGGCGTCGAGACGACGAACTGCCCGCAGGTCAAGGTCACGCTCCCCGACCCGCCGGCCAACCCGCCGACCGTCGACTGAGCCACGGCTTTTGAACCTTCGTCCTGCTTCTGGAACGACCTGAAGGAGAGAAGTTATGAGTGACAAGTACCAGATCGTGCCCGTCAACTCGGGCGTGCTCACCGGCATCAGCATCGACGAGTTGGAAGACCGGCTTGAGATGCAGTTGCTCGGCCTGCTCGACGTGCTCGCGCTGGCGGGCGTCGAGACGACCAACTGCCCGCAGGTCAAGGTCACGCTCCCCGACCCGCCGACCAACCCGCCCTGCGGCTGCAACGAGGTGTGACGGGGCGTTGTCTACCTTCACCGGTTCTGGACGGCGTAGCCGGACCAGATCGCCGGTCGGACGTTTTCGCGTGGGGCGGGTGACGAGACCCGGGCTTCTCGCCCGCCCCGCGCGGGAACGGTACGGCCTCCGGGCCGGTCGTGCGAGTCAAGAGGTGGTGCCGAGTGTCTTCAGCATTAAATTATCAGGCCGGGCCAGCGAACATCGGCGAGATAAGCCTGTCCCTGCCCAAGGGCTGCGAGTTGTGGGAGATAGACACCAGCTTCGTCGAGACGCAGTGGCTCCTGCTGACGCCCGGGAACAAGAAGTTTCACGTCTCGGCCAAGGCCAGCGACGTGCTGTCGGAGATAGTCGAAGAGCAGAAGTCGCTCGCCGAGATCGCGTCCAATCTGTCCGAGCGCTGGAAGACGGAAGTCTCCCCGCAGGACGTGCTGTCGATCATCGACTCCGCGCAGTGGCCCCGTAACCTCATCCGGAAGCTGGCCCCGTGGGAAGAGGCGCAGGTGCTCGAAGAGACTTCCGAGGAGAGGAGGGACTCACGCAAGTCCTCGGTGAGCGAATTCTTCTTCCGCATCGACGTGGTGCCCGCGCGGGCGGTCTACTGGCTCGTGACCCACCTGCGGGGGCTCTACGGCGGGTCGGTCTTCGCGGCGGCGGCCGTGGTGATCGCCCTCGTGCAGGTCGCGGTGTTCCGGCAGGTCTCTTCCGCCTCGTCGTGGGCCGAGTTTCTGCACGTCACTCCGGCCGGGTACGTGGCGGTCTTCGGCCTCGTCACGCTCAGCGTCATCTTCCACGAACTGGGGCACGCGACCGCCACGGCCCGTTACGGCGTCAAGCCGGGGGCCATCGGCTTCGGGATATATTTCATCTACCCGGCGCTCTATACCGAACTGGGTTTCGCCTGGCTGCTCCCTCGGGCCAGGCGCGCGGTCATCGATGTCGGCGGGTTCTACTTCCAACTGCTCGCGTCCGTGCCGCTCTACGCGGCCTTCGCCCTGACGGGCGACAAGTCGTACGTCCTTGCCATCATCGTCAACGACTTTCTCATCCTCTTTTCGCTCTTCCCATTCTTCAAGTTCGACGGCTACTGGCTGCTGTCCGACCTGCTGGGGGTGCCCAACCTCCAGAAGCGGGCCGCCGAGGTTTTGCGCAGCCCGCTGGCGGTCATCAGGTCGCCGTTCTTCAAGACGCAGGGCGGGCTCAGCCTCCCGCGCAAAGTCGCCCTCGCCCTCATGGTCTACGGCGCCCTCTTCAAGCTGTTCCGCGTCTTCTTCGCGTACATGATCCTGAGGAACGGGCCGTCGCTCCTCTGGCACGCCCCGTCGCGGATGGCGGCCATGGCCGAGAGCATTGTGGCCTTCGTCGCGCGCGGGGAGTACGCCGCCGCCGTCCAGCAAGGCATCTGGGCCTTCGGCCTGGTGGTCACCGTCGTCGCGCTGGTTCTCATCTTCAGGGCTTACGCGAGGTGGCTCTGGGGGTTCGTCAAGAAGCTCCGGCCGTTCGACGGCGCATCGGGGCGCGGAAGCGAAGTCCTTAACGAAAGGAGCATCAACCCATGACCGCCCGCTATACCAAGGAAGAGTTCGTCGATTTCTACATGCAGATCGGCATCGAGATAGGCCGCCTGTGTAACGCCCGGTGCGAACACTGCATCTCCTTCTCCGGCCCGAAGAACAAGCAGAAGATGGGGCTGGACACCGCCCTCCGGATCGTCCGCGACGCCGCCTCCCTCGGGCTCCCGCGCATCGAAGTCACCGGCGGCGAGCCCTTCCTCTTCCTCGAAGAGCTGGAGGAGATCATGCGCCTCGGCAAAAGCTACGGGATGTGGACAGGCGTGACCACCAACAGCTTCTGGGCCCAGACGCCGGAGAAGGCCGTCAAGCTCCTCACGCGGCTCAAGGACGCGGGCCTCGCGCTCCTTCGCTTCAGCATCGACCAGTATCACCTCAACTACGTCTCGCTTGAGCGGGTCGAGAACGCGGTGCAGGCTTCGATAGACGTGGGCGTCGAGGCCATCATCGACGCCAGCGTCGGGCGCAAGGACTACAGGACGTACAAGGCCGTCCACACGATGAAGAGGTATCCCGTCGAGATGCGGCTCTCCGACCTCATCCCCTACGGGCGCGCGGCCGACTTGCCGGAGGAGACGTTCTTCACCGAGTCCTTCTACAAGGTGTCGCACGCGCCGTGTAGTTCAGCCGGCGTGCCGGTGGTCGAGACCGACGGGCGCGTGCTCCTGTGCTGCGCCTTCCCCGTCTCGCAAGACCCGAACGACCTGGAGAGCCCCTTCGTACTCGGCCACTTGAAGGACGAGTCGCTCGCGTCGATCCTCGCCCGGCACCTCTACAACCCCTTCCTGCGCGTGCTCCGTTACGAAGGCCCGGGCGGCCTGCTGCGCATACTTGAAGAGAAGTACGGCAACGACCAGTACAGACCGCGCCCCAACTACCCCGGCAGCATCTGCACCCTCTGCATGGACATGATGCAGCACGAAAAGTTGAAACAGCTCTGGCACGAGAGCGTGGTGGAGAACGACCACAGCGCGCTGTTCATCCCGCCGGTGGACATAGGCGCGGTGCCGGCGCCGGAACTGGCCGAGAGCGGGGCGGCCCTCTACGTCTCGAAGTAGCGGTCGCCGGTGGGGAGGGGGTGCCCGTGGAGCAGGTCGAGGTTCTGATTCTGCCGAAGACCCTGCACGTCGAGGTCGTCGAGCGCGCGGGCGAGTCTCACGAACGGTACTTCTTCCACCTGATCTTTCGTAACCGCGCGGGCGGGACGGTGACGGCCGAGCAGATCGTCCTCACCTTAAAGAATGAGGCCGGCGACGCGCGGCTTCTTCATACTTTCGAGGGCGACTCCCTGCGGCGTCTCTTCGAGAAGAGTCAGCCCTTCATCGAGGACGGCGAGGGCACGCTTGAGATTCCGCCGGGGCGCGCCAGGGGCATCGTCGAATACAGGTTGGAGGGCGACGGCGCGTCGGGCTTCACCGAGGCCGAATGCCTTTTCAGCGGGCGGGACGCCGAAGGGCAATCGGTCAGGGGACGGCGGCGGCGCGGCCTGTCGAGGCGCGGGGCGCTAACCCGGCTGCTGCTGCCCCTGCGCGGGAGATGGTGGGTGGCTGGGGGGCACTTCGGCCTCGAACCTCACAGCCGCAGCCACCTGCCTTCACTCGCCTACGCTTACGACTTCATCCAACTCGGCGACGGCGGAAAGAGTTACCGCAACGACGGGCTCGCGAACGAGGACTATTACGCGTACGGGCAGCCCGTCTTCGCCTCGGCCGAGGGGCGGGTGGTCACGGCCGTCGGCGGCGTGGCGGAGAACCTGCCTTCCCGCACGCCCCGGCGCAACCCGGAAGATTATTCGCCGACGGCGGACACGCCCATGCTCGGCAACCACGTCGTCATCGTCCATGAAGGGGGTGAGCACACGTTTTATGCTCACCTGCAACCGTCCCTGAGCGCCCGCGCGGGCGAGCGGGTTGCCACGGGGCAAGTCATCGGCAAGGTCGGCAACTCCGGCGAGTCTACGGAGCCTCATCTCCACTTTCATCTGGCCGACGGGCCGTCGGTCAGCAACGCCGAAGGCATCCCCGTCGCCTTCGACGGCTGGAAGGAGGACGCCTTCGGCATCATGTCCGCGCCCGCCGGGCATGCGACCGTTCTGAGCCGGGAGATGATAGAGAGCTTAGACTGACGCGGCCGGGCCGCCCCCGGCCTGTTACTCGTATGCGGAACAAAGTACCTCTGACAGACGCGGCCGAAGCCGTCAAAGCCTTTCTGATGGGCGTCGAGGCCGAACTGCCCTCCACGCCCGACGACCGCGTGGCGCTGCTGTACGCGCCGACGACCCACGCCGCCCTCGTCCACGGGGGCGAGGGGGCGGGCAAGACCGCCCTGCTGTCGGAGTTGGAGAACTACTCCGCGCTGGTCGGGTGGGACGTTTATAGGTGCGAGTTTCGCGACGGCTTTAACTCACCCTTCGACATAGCCCGGAGCCTGATCGAACAATGCGGTCCGCCGGACGCCGAAAAGGCCGACCGGCTGCGGACGAAGTACCGGGAACTCCTCTCCGCCTTCAGCCACGAGTCGCGTCGGCCCGAGCCGGGACACGCCGCGCAGGCCCCGGACTACGGCGCGAGGGTCCATCAGCGGATATCAAACGAAGCCACCATCGGGCTCATCGTTCAGACCATCGACTACCTGCTTGAGGCGATAAGCCCGGTTAAAAAACTCGCGCTCATCCTGGTGGACGACCTCCACTTCGCGGATCACTGGTCGGCCTCCTTTCTGGCCCACCTGGTCAGAAGGATCAAACGTTTCCCAGTCGCCGTCTGCGCCACGTCCGGCCTGAGCGGCAAGGGGCGGAACTCCCGCGCGAAATTCCTTTCGGGGAAGAACCGCCTCTACGAAATCACGCTGAGCCCAGACCCCGGCGCGGAGCGCGCGGCGGAAATCAATGGCCTGGACGCTCCGAGCCGACTCGTCCTCAACTACCTGCACGCCTTCGGGCGACCCGTGTGCGAAACGGAGTTGCGGCTGCTCTCGGAGAGGGTTCAGCCTCCATCGGGAGTCGGGGAGATTCTCCGCCGGCTGGAGGAGGTCGGGGCCGTCGCGAATCGCGGGGGCCGTGTCGGGGCGCGTTACGCCATCTCGAACTCCGCCTGGCGGGGCTTAATCGCCGAGGGACTTCCTCCCGACCGTTGGCGTCGGATACATCTCGACATCGCCGACCTTCTGCAATCTCGCGTCGAAGCGGACGGGGGCACGGAGCCGACCCCGAGCGGCCTGCCGAACGCCGTCTTCCAACACCTGCTGCGAAGCGGCGACGCGACGCGCGCCCTGGGGTATCAGGAGGTCTACTTCTCCTGCCGGGTCAACACCTACCTCGACCACGTCGCCGGCTGTCTGAGGAGGCTTCACAAAACTCTGAAGACCAACACGGGAACGAGCGGGGCCTCGAAGCGTTACCTGTCCTACGTGCTCGCGAGCGACACCATCCGGCGCGCCGGGAGCGTTAAAGAGCGGATACGCGATTGCGTAAACCATCTCAGGGTGGAAGGCGACTCTTACAGGAGAGCGGAGATATACGGCAACCTGTGCGTCCTGCACGCGAACCTGAAGACCGCCACGGCCCTCCCGTCGGCCGCCGGCTACGCCGACCGGGCCTTTCAAGAGGCGGCCTCGATCATCGACCCGGATCAGCGAAAGCACATAACCGCCATCCTCAATAACACCCTGGCGCTCGTCCGCTTCCGCCAGCGGGACGCGGGGGCGGCCGTCGCGCTCGAAGAAGAGGCACTCAGGCTGCTCCGTGAGGCCAGGCCGTTGAAGAACACGGTCATGGTCTCGAAAGAGGCGGTGCTGAACAGCCTCGCCCAAATCTACAGCAGACTCCTTAAGGACACGGCCTCGGCGAACGGCATCTACCTCGGCATGATGAAAGAGGCCCGCGCGGCCGGGCGCGTCGAGGGCGAGGTGGAGCACGCCATCAACGTCGGCAAGAGCCTGTACCACGCCCGGCGCTGTCAAGAGGCGCTGCCCTACTTCCTCGATGCGCTGCGCGCGGCGGGGGACAGTTACAGGCTGCTGACCGCCCGCATGTACGCCCACAAGGCGGCCGCGCTCTGCTACCAGGCGCTCGGCCGCGACGAACAGGCCGTCGAGAGTTTTCGCGACTGCCTCGACCTCGCGCTCGGGGCCGTGGACCTTTCCGAAATCGCGGGACTGCTCGGCGGCCTCGGGCTCAGTTTTTACAGGCTGCGCGAGTACGACCGCGCGGCCTGCTCTTACTCGAAGGCGCTGCGCGTGAGCGCGCTCGCCCGTCTGCGACCGCTGGTCTCGAAATACTGCGCCAACCTCGGCGTGCTTTACGCGGACCTGAACGAGTATCAGAAGGCGGCTAAATTTTTCTTCAACGCCGCCCGCACCTCGTCCCGCCTCGGCGACCGCGAGAACTCGCTCCGCTATTACGCGGCCGCCATGAGCTGTAACACGGCGTCCGGTGCCCCGTGCGAGAGGAGCATCCTCAGGCAGGTTAAACAGGCGGCGCGGCCAGGGGACGGCGTGAGCGACTCGGCCGTGTATAACGGCTTCGCGAAAGCCTACCTGGAACAGGCCGACATCCTGCTCAAGCGCAAGAGGCACAACGACGCCACCGAGATGCTGCGCCACTTCGGCGACCTGGCGAAGGGGGTGAGCCTGGAGGCGAGTTTAAATCACCAGTTCGAGACACTCGCCAGGAGGGCGGCCCTGGCCTGAGCCCGGCGACGAGACCGGGCGGGTTAATCGTCCTCACGTTGAAGGTCTGACTTTGAGGGTTTATCCTGAGCCCGTGGCGCCGCAAGGCTCCGTGGTCGTTATCTCAATACTCAAGGAGGTGCCAGATGATTAAAACTACTGCCCGCGTGCTAGTCGCGCTCCTCGTTCTATCCGGCCTCGCGCTGTCAAACCCGGCGGCCGGCGCCGACGGCCAGACCGTGAAGGTGGACACACGTCAGGCGATTCTGCTCGTTCTGAAGATGACCCCGGCGGGCGGGAAGCTGGTCGTGGAGACGGGAGCCTCCGCCGCGGGTGAGCTGATCGTAGCGTACCCCGTGGAGAGCGGCGCTTCACTGTCGCAGGCGGAGAATACGCTCACCCTGCAAGGCCAGGCGCGCCCGTCCACCTACACGGTGCGCGTGCCGGACGGGAGCCTCGAACTGAACATAGAGGTGAACGGGAAGAGGTATAACATCCAGCAAGGGTCGGGCTCTAAGAACCGCTACGAGTTCCGGATAAAATAGACCGGCCGCGCCGGCTCACGGAGTCTCCGCGTCGTGTCGCCGCATGTGGGGCCGCCGAGCGCAAGTCGCTCGGCGGCCCCGTCAACTCTTCGGCCTTCACGCGCTGACGACTTGCGCGGGCCTGGGGCCGAGGAAACTCGGCGCGGTCGCGCCGCCGATGACCGCGGTCGTTTCGGAGATGATGGACCTGAGCAGGATTGACCGTTGAAGGCTGTCGTGCGCCCTCTCGATTTCACCCGCCGACACCTCCCCGCCGCCGTTCGGGCCTCCGCCTAGGCTCTTAATCTGCTCGACGGAAAGCCCTTCCAAAGAGTGTTTGAGGACGAACAGGTGCGCCTCGTCCAACGCTTCTAACCCGAGCACGCTGGCCTGCCGGGAATTGCCGCCCTTAATTAAAGAGAGGTCTCTTACCCAGTCGCAAACCGTCTCGACCGGGTCCTTGTCCGAGAAACGCTGCCGGACCAGTTCGAGGATGGTCGCCCTCTCGTCCACGTTCAGGAGCAGCGCCAGGAAGAACCTGTGCTCGCTGTCGGTGACGCGAGCCCGCAGGTTGATGAGGGCTCGCTGCCTCTGCATCTCGCCCAGCACGGGAATGAGAAAGTTCATCAGAGAGCCGTGCCGGCGGCGGGACTTCTTTAACAGCTCGTGAAAGCGGCTCCGCTCGTCGGAGAGATGAAGGTGCTGCCCGTTCCCTTCGTCGGGCGCGCCGAGACCCTGACTCGCCTGGCCGACTAAATGTTCGAAGGCGGTGCTGAGCACCAGGTGGGTCGTGTGAAAGTCTGAAGAGGAGACCAGCTCGTCGATGAGCGAGTAGGCCACTGAGTGGCCCATCCGTAGGAGCATCAGCACGCTGTCGACCTTTTTGGCGAGCACCTGATCTCTGAAGAAGGGGTTCAGCGAGAAGTACGGCTTCAGATAGGTGTACTGCGGTAAGGCGTTAGGGTCCTGGGTCGTCCTGACGGTGAGCGTTACGGACGGCCTGTCGAGATGGAACAGGGAGTGAATAAACCGGCGTCCCGGCAGAATCTTCCTAATCTCCCCCCTCCGCAGGGATTGCACCTCCTCTAAAGCCACCTGCCCGATGGAGAAGTGGGCGCTCACCTCCTGCCCCTCCTCGAAGTCGTAGATGTTGTGGATGCTTGAACCCTGTAGGACCTGAAACGCCCCGGAAAAACTGTGCTGATGTATGGCCGTCGTACCGTCCAGCCAGAAGTATACGTCGATGGTGAACCTGGGCGTCCGGTAGAGAGTTACGGGGAGGTCGCTGAACTCATCCTTGTGTTGATCCGGAAGGGTCCCGGTCGTGTGTAGGGCGCGGAGGATGTCCTGCGGGTCTACCTTTTCAATCGCTCCCGCCTCGGCGAGCGCCTCGGCCGCGATGTCCGGGAAGGCCAACTCGCTGTAGTTCCTTTCTCTCCAGCGCCGCTCTATGACTATCCCCATCTCCTCAAAGAATTGCATAAGGGTATCTCCTCTTGAATATCCGGGCAGTGTTTGTAGATAAATTGACCCATCCAAAGGATCGCGGTGAGGCGGCGGAGCGCCCTATTTCACGATTTCTCCGTGCCCCGGGGATAGCTCAAGCTTATGGTTTTTGTAGACTTAATCATCATTTATACAGCGAGACGGCTTTGCCGCCCCCGCCCGACCATACGCAATACGGCTTAAATTCAGTAATGCGGCGTGGATAACGATTGTTCGGTAGTATCGCGGAAATTACTTTGAGGAATGAAGGGAGCTATTGGGGGTTCAGTTAAATCAAGCGGAGGGAGATTGCTCACTCGGGAGGCAAGCACGTTTACCTCTTCCAACCCCATACGAACTACCGGACGCTCGACTTCGACAAGCCCCTCTCGACGAGAATGGCGCGGAAGAGCGTAAAGAGATGGGCGAACTATTCGCGGCTTGGATGCCTCTCGCCGCACGACCTCCGGAGGACGGCTATCACCAAGGCGTTAGAATCCGGCCGCACCTAAAGAGGATTTCCGGCGAACAATAAACAGCTTGAAATCAAATCGGCGACAACATAGGATATCGCTACTTTTATGAGACAGGAGGCTGACAATGGAACCGGTGACTCTAATCGTTACTGCGTTAACAGTTGGTGCGACCTTTGTGGCTGAGAAGGCCGGCGGCGAGGCTGTCAAGGACGCCTACCACAGCTTGAAGAACGCGATTAAACGGCGATTCGCAAGTAGACCTCAAGCCGAGATGGCGCTGGCCGAGAGCGAAAAGGACCCTGACACCTGGGAGAAGCCTTTGTTAAAGGAGATTACCGAGGCAAAGCTGGATAAAGATAATGACATTCTGGAGACCGCCAAGCGCCTCCTGGAATTGGCGGACCCGGAAGGGACCTCCAAGGGCAAGTACAATATTGTCACGTATGGGGATGTACAGGGACAGGTCATAGGAGACCGCAACACGGTTACTCAAACGTTCAGTAATGACCGCCCGAAGGAGGAATAGGCCGATACAACTCACCGGCGCTTTAACGCTCGACGCCGTGTTTGGCCGCGGAGTCCGAGCCTATCCCGCGCGCGAATTCCATGCGTCGATCCACGTTCGTCTGGCAGGGCGAATAGGGAGGATTAAATCTTTGCTGGCGGCGGTGTTCCTTGTTGGGAAAACGATTGACACCCACTAGACGGGAGTCTCTACGGCCACCACTGACCAGCCTTGTTAATAGCGTGGTAAGTCTCGATCACAGCTTCGCTCCCGCCTAACTCCCGCAAGACACCGACAATGCCTGATAGAACAATGAGCAGGTCGCCGCGCGTGGTTGTGGAGTACGACAGGGCCGACACCCACAACTCGTACAGATAGTTTTTAGGGAGCTTAACCATGCGTGGAGTGAGTTGGGTCAGCATCTCACGCTTTTTATATTCCCAGAGTGAGCTTCGCGTGCTCAGAATCGAATCGAGGGCTATGTCGAGCATCTCATCAGGAAGATGCGTCGCCCGCGCTACGAGCGCCTCGGACAGGATAAATTCATTGGTAACCCGCGCGCTGACTTCGTAGAATAAATCCGGTTGTCGTAGCTCCGCCAGGCGCACCGCGATGGCGGCGAAAACCTCATTTCTCCCAGGCTCATACTTGATGCCTTCCGCCCTCTCAACATAGTCAAGCGCCATCCCCTGCGAAAGATGCGGCGCTATTTCCTTTACTATCCAGGCGCGTCTCTGCTCATTCTCGACGCGCTCCGCTTGGTCTAAGAGCTTCTGTCTCGCCTCGTTCGACATTAATGAAGCGAGCTTCCCCAGGTTGTTATGTTGGCCAATCCCTTTATCATCGTCCGCGTCCCAGCAGGCCGCGACCGCTTCCTGTAGAATGCTGTCGCGAACGGCGGCGGCGAGTGTGGCCGGCAAACGTAGGGTGAGTTTTGTTAATAACTCCGCCTTGGCGTACTTGTTGCCCATGTTTCTGGCGGCATCAAGAGCCTCTTCATACGCGCCACGAGCCGCGAGTTCCAGGAGCAGTGCCTCCGCCGCGTCCTCGCGCATCCTGGCATCTTTCATTCCCTCAATGTTGCTCTTAAATTCTCTCAACGCTTCGTTCGAAAGTTGAGGTAGTAACTCTCCCAGGCCGTAGAAGGGCTCATATTTCAAGTAGACATTCATCGCCTCCCTTAAAATCTCTGTTTTATCCGGCCCCGACACGCCCTTCGCTAAAAGCGCGAGAGCGTCCACTTGCCCGAGGTCGCCTTGTAAGCTCCGAGCGACGCTGAGTGCTTCGCCCAGTAGGTCTGGGGTGATCGAAGGCGCGAGCAGGACCAGCATGATACCTTTCGACTCCCTTCCTGAAAGGGCCGCGACGCTTCGTAGAATCTCTCCGACCAGGGTGTCGGGCAGGTACGGGATTAACTTGATTTGAACCTCGACCGATTTAGATTTATCCGGGATGGTGCGAGCGAGGCGAAGTAAATCGTGGCGCAGGTCATCGGGCAGATAAGGCGCGAGGGTGACGAGGGCGTCGAGCCGGTCGTCGGCGTCACCGATGCCGCGCGCGATGTCCTGGGCTTCGGACAGCAGGCCGGTGGGCAGGTGCGGTATGAGTTGTTCGAGCGCCCAATTCCGTTCATCCTGATCGGAGACGTTACGCAAAACGTCCAGCGCGTGGGGTAAGAGTTGAGGCGGCAATTGCGGTGCCGCGGCATCTAATACCTCCCTCTGCGAACGGGGCGCTAGCCGTTCGGCCTTTCGCAGTACTTCCGTGAACAACCTTGTCTTGTCAGGCTCTTCGACCGCGGACGCGATGAGGATCAGCGACTTCGCCTTATCGGCTTCCACATAAGATTCATACATGTTGTCTATGGACTCGACCGACTCCAACGCGAGGCGCACCGCTTCCGACCTCTTAGGCTCTGGCAGTAATGGTGCCAACCCCGCCAGGGCTAATATTTGGAGTTGAGCGCCTCGGCCCCTGAGCGATTTCAACAGGTCATACTTCTCTTTGTCGTCGCCCTCATCTGCCTCCCCCACACCACGGACGTAGCCTTCCGCAATGCTGGACGCGATGTCCGCCAACTGCTGCTTAGCACCTTGATCCAGGTGCCGGGCCAACTCGATTATGAGTCTCCAACGGTGTTCTAACTCGACTGCACCCAATGCTTCGAAACAGTATGTGGAAAGGCCCTGCTTGCCAGACTCATCCAGGTAAGGGCACAGGCTGAGTGCCGTCTCGACCGCGTCCCTTTTCACCCGCTGTCTGTCTAATACGTCCATGTGCCTGTAAAACTCGCCTCGCGTACCGGCGGAATCATCCGCGGACTCGGGTGCCCGGCCGCTGGCCGGCGGGGGTTCATCGGTCAGCACACTGAGAACGTTCTCCAACGCTTCGTTTAAGATACGCTCTCTGTAATCCCCCTGTAAGAAGAGTAGGACATCGGTCAGGGATTGAGCCCGCCGTTGCCGGTCTTCCATCATGCGGGCTACGTCTATGGCCTCGCCGTGGCGGCCCGCCTTCGCGAGTGTCGACGAGATGCCTTTAAGCGCAATAGTTCGATACCCCGGGTGGTCGAAGCTCCTGGCGGCGGCGCAGGCTTCGCCGAGTAGCGGCTGCGGCAACACTCCACCCAACGCTGCCAGGTCAAAAGATCGACGCATTTCATCTTCGGTTGACAAGACCTCTTCGAGAACGTCCGACAAACGATCTAACACGTAAGGCGCGTACCTGCGTTTGAGGTCTTCGTCCAGGTGAGAGGCTAAGCCGACGATTGCGACGGCGCGCTGCACTTTGTCCACAACCCGCCGTGCGTCCTCCAGCAAAGACGTGAGTTGGACTTTGGAGAGTCTGGGGGTCAGGGCCAGGAGTGCTTTCACGCGCGCGGCGTCGTCGTAGATATCCAGCGAGGCCGCCAGTGCCGTTTGCAGCAGCGAATCGGGCATGTCAGGCACCAGCCCGCTGATGGCCTCCGACTTGCGCTCCGGGGCGGGCGTCTGGCGTGCGTAAACGAGACCCTGGGCGGGAGACCACAACCCCTCTTTCACCAGCCGGGTGATTAAGATCGGAGGGACGCTGTAGGCGACGGTGCTGATGCTGGCGACGCACAGGCAGCACAGCGCCTCCCCGCCGATATATTTAGCGAGGCCCATGTTGTCGATGCCGCTTTGGTCGAGAGCCGTGAGCGTGCGGAAAGTGCGCGTCACGTCATTCATGAAGCCGGAATAGCTCCCCTCGAATGCTTCCCAAGCCGCCTTCCAGGACCCGTTGACGAGTGACAGCAAATCCTCGGGAACGGCGCGGCGCTCAAGGTGGATGCCGAAGTACTGCACCAGGTACGCGGAAACGTGGCCCGGCGGGAGCAGACCGTTCGTCAAAGCCGCGATGGTCTCTCGCCCCCAGGAAATATAGTAGCCCTCCCATCTGTCTCGGTCGCGGGTCGCGAGCTTGTCATAAAAATAGTTTCCCAGTCGCGGGTGGCTGAACACATATCCCTGAATTTGACCGTCACCGATGATGATGCGGGTGAGTGAAGTCATCACGCTGTCTAAAACCCACGTGTCTAAATTGATGCTCTCCGGTGTCAGGCTTAGGATGTCGTCTTTACTTAACGGGCCGAGAGCGCAGGCCAGTAGATTTAACACCGCGCGGACGCTCGACTCCCGAAGCGGGTCGGCCTTCCCCCAAAGCCTGCGCTGCTCGTCCCACCAGCGATCGAAGTAGCCTTCGAGCCCGGGCTGAATCGCGCGCAGGTCTTCCGGCCTGAGGCGGAGCGCCTCATCACCCCTCGCCGAAAGGCTGGCGACGTAGAGGTTAACCAGCAGGGGGTCGCCCTGACTGAGGCGGTGCAACTCGGCGACGAGCTCAGGATTGACTCCGATCTCATCGAGGGGGCGATGCATCTTCTGAAACACGTCACCAACGTCGTCCACCGACAGCGGAGGTAACTCCATGACCCTGCCGAGTCCGGCTCGGCTCCACCCCAGTACGTCGAGCCAGCCCGTGCCGTCCAGGTCGCCGGGGCGGTTGCGCGCGGAGATGATGACCTTCAAGTCGTCGGGAGGATTGAGTGGAAAGATGTCCGCGCTGGGCTCCCAGTCCGCCGACTCGTCGATCCCGTCGATGATGATGAGAAGGCGTCGCCCGTCCGGTAGGGGCTGGTTGAAATAGTCCGCCAGCATGCCTCGCCACACTTCGTCCGACGTGTTCGCCGCCGGAACCTCATCGCCGTGCAGCCTTGCCAGTCGCGCCACCAGCGCCCCAAAAAAGACGCTCGCCAGGTTCGTTCTGAAGCGAATGCTGATCGGAATGAAAACTACCGCGACGCCATCGTCGCCGGACTCTTCACGTTCGAGAAGCTTCCGACTCCATTGAGTCAATAAAGCCGATTTGCCCCTTCCCGCTGGCGAAGATAGGAAGAGGTAGGGCGCAACGTCTCCGTTTTCGAGCCACGCGTCCAACTCTCTGAACTGCGCCTCCCGCCCGCCGAAGGGCTCGGGGCGTTCAGGTGTCCCCAGGTATTCCGAAATGAAGTTTTGAATGCGTACCGAATAGTCCGTAGGCAGTGAGGCGATACCTTCTACGAAGTGCTGTATTACTGTATTGTAATCGCCGATAACTTGGCCGACAACGGTTCCATGATTGTGCACCTCTGTGCGTCGCGGCTTGTTCGGGTCGGACATGGCTTTACCTCCGCTCCCCGGAGAACCCCGGGCCTTCTCTCCGCCCCGCACGGTAACGCTTCAGGCCGCGCTCTGTAAATGCCGGGGACTCGAATCCTGAAGGCTTGCTACAATCATTCCGCCGCTATCAGGTGTTATAAAGCCGTGGGAGCAGAACCTTACAATCCTTACAATCTCGCAGCCACCCTGGCCCATGATTTGGTCACGGCCGGGATGAGTCGTTTACGCGAGCTGAATTTTAGCCCTGAAGAGATTCAGGCGTTACGACGCACCTGGGAAGCGGCTTTTGAGGATTTATTAACGCTTGAACAATTCAGACCGAAGCCCGGCGTTGTCTTGCCGGAAGACGCTTTCCGAGAGTTCGTCGGGGCCGAGGGCGCGGCCGACGCGTTGCTTGATTTAGTTGTCGAAGAACGCCCTCCGCGCCTGGAACTACTCGGCCGCCGATTCGAGACGATTATTAAGACTACGGCGGCAGCGCCCGTTGACTTTAAAGAAGCTCTCGCCACCCTGACGCGCGGCTTGATCCGAGCGTTGGCGACCGAGGCGCGTGAGCCGGGCAGCTTGCCGGGTAGACGTGTAAGCATTCTGAGACCCGCTGCCATCCACTCCTTACTCAAGGAACCGACAGACACCCCGGAAGAGATCGCGGCGAAGGTCACGCGCCTGGAGCAACGGGTTCCGCCGCAGACCAAATACAACGTGATTTTCCTCGGTCAAGCCGCGGGTACAGTCATAGGCGACGATGCGCGAGTCAGGCAAGAGTTTGGCCCGCTGTTGGAGCATACGCTCGCCGACATTAAAGAGATTGCGGCATCCAGCTTATCTCTCAATAAGGGGATTAACACGCTCGTAGAGTTGCTGGGCGGCATCAGCGGCATATCGGCCGACTACGCTGGGCGCATCAAAAACTTCCTTATTGAATATTTGGGTACCCAGGAAAGGCCCGTGCCTTTCGGCGGACGCCAGGAGCAGCTAACTGACCTTGACAAGTGGCTGACCAGCACGTCCGCGACCCCCTACTGTTTAATCGCGGCCGAGGCTGGGCGTGGCAAGTCGGCCCTGCTGGCGCGCTGGGCTGACTCGCTGGTCAGTCGCGGTGTGGCGCGCGTGGTCTTTATCCCAATCAGCATCCGTTTCAACACGGCTTCGGCCGAGGTAACTTTCACCGCGCTCGCCGCGCGGCTCAGCGAGGTGTACGGCGATCCGGTGAAGTGGGCCAGCCTCACCTCGCAGCAGTGGCGTGAGATATGCCTGAAGTATATGAGCCTCAGCCCACCGGACAATACACCCCTCCTAATTATCCTCGACGGCCTTGACGAGGCATCCGACTGGCGGCCGGGGCCGGACCTCTTCCCGTTGGCGCCGCCGCCCGGCATCCGCATCGTTGTCTCGGCGCGCTACCTCGCGGGGGACGTGGACGAGCGCGGCTGGCTGCACCGCCTCCGTTGGGACGCGGGCCTTGCGCGCAACCTGCCGCTGCCGACGCTCACGCGGGCGGGCGTCTCCGAAGTCCTCGCGGCTATGGGCAACCCGCTCGACCGGTTGGCGACGCAGGTGGACGTGATCGGCGAGCTGTTCCGCCTCAGCCAGGGCGACCCGCTGCTCGTGCGGCTTTACGTCGAGGCGCTGCTTCCTTACGGGAGTCGTGCCGCCGCCATCCGCTCCGAAGACCTGCCTTCGATCCAGGAAGGTCTCGCGGGCTACTTCGAGCGGTGGTGGGAAGACCAGCGAAGCCAGTGGGAGGCGCAGCGGCGGAACGAGGTGACGGAGAAGGAGGACGTTTTAAAGTTCCTGAACGTGTGCGCGTCCGCGCTCGGGCCGCTCACGCGCGAGGACATCGCGGCCGTCGCCGGCGGTAACCTGACCTCTGGCCTTCGCATCAAGACGGTCGCGGCTGACGTGTCACGCTTCGTCATCGGCGACGGCGTCGAGCGCGGGTACGTGTTCGGCCACCCGCGCCTGGGCTACTTCTTCTGGGATCAGATGACGGAGCAGGAGCGCGCTGGATGGGAAGAGAGCTTTTTGAATTACGGCCGTAAAACGTTGGAGTCACTGAACTCCTCGCGGCTGTCGCCCGGCAAGGCTCCGGCCTACGCCTTACGCTACTACGGCGCGCACCTTGAGCGCGCGAAGGCGCAACCTGAATCACTGTGGGAACTGGTCAGCGAGGGCTGGCTGCGCGCGTGGTACGCGCTCGAAGGCTCATACGCGGGCTTCCTCAACGACACGGATCGCGCGTGGCGCGCGGCCGAGACCTTTCAGACGAGGCGCGGCGGCGGGGCGTCGTCCGACGCCATGGCCGTCCTGTTTCGAAGCGCGTTGTGCCACGCGAGCGTAACCGCGTTGAGCGTCGGCATTCCGACCCGACTGCTGGGCCTCGCGAAGGAGTACGGCGTGTTGACACCGCTCCAGGCACTCGTCCTGGCCCGGCAGATTCCGGACGAGAAGGTGTGCGCCGATGCCCTCGCGGCCGTCGCTCAGGGGATGCCCGAGTGGATGCAGGAGGACGTGCTGGCGGCCGTTCAGCGATTCGAGAACGAGGCGACTCGCGCGTGGACGCTCGGGCAGCTTGCGCCCCACCTGTCGGACGGCTTGCGGAAGCTCGCCGGCGAACACGCCCGCTCTTTCCTAAACCCGCGCGCCCGCGCCCTGGCCCTCTGCGAACTGGCCCCGCACCTGCCGGAGGAGGCCGGCGGACTCGCGCTGGGAGAGGCTTTCGTTGCCGTCAAAGAGATCGAGGACGTGCGGGTGCGGAGCAGGACTTTAAGTCACCTGGCCGCACACCTCCCTCCTGCCAGCCCTCTGGTGAGTGACCTCCTGAAAATCGCCCAGGCGGCCAAAGACTCACCCTCGCGTGCACGCGCGCTCACCAGCTTACTACCCTTTTTGACTTCGCCAGGGAGGGAAGAAATTCTGGCGAGCGCGCGCCGCGCGGCCACGCAGGCACCCGATCATTACTCGCGCGCCCTGTTGTTAGCGAGACTGGCACCCTTTCTCGACGAGTCCGGCCGGGAGGAGGTGATGTCGTCCATCCTCAGCGACATCAGGTCATCCGGTATCGACGAAGAGAGGGTGACGGGCCTCATGTCACTCATTGCGCCCTACCTCCCTCAACGTCATCTTGAGTCGGCGGTCGAATGGACGAGCGGGCGGGCCTGGACGAGGAAGTCAACGGCCCCGGACGAAGACCGGTTGAGAGAGCGCATCTTGACGAGACTCGAACCCATCCGTGAGAAGCTCGGGATAGGCACCTCGGAACTCACACACCTGCTCGGGACAATAATTCAGGTCGGCCCCAACGAGACGGATGTCGAGTCCTTCGATTATGAACCCGGGCTTTTTTTGCTCAACTTCCTGAAACCCGAAGACGCGCTTCGGCTGACGAACGAACAGACCCGCGAACTATTCCACGCCGCGCGGGTGTACCAGCGCGTTGTCGGCGCCGCGCTGGAGCGCACGGTGAGAATTCCGCCGCGCCCATCAAGCCTGGCGCCCCTGCTCCGGCACCTGTCTCCCCACACGAGGGATGAGGTCTGCGCGAACGTCCTGGGGGGGGCGGACGTTTGGGAGCCCGACACACAGGCGCAGATTGTCGCGACCCTTGCGGACTACCTGCCGCATCATCTGACGGACGAAGCCATTGGGAGACTCAAGCTACTTGATCCCTCCTACGAGCAGGTGCGTGCGTTCGCCCGCCTCCTCCCGCGCCTGCCAGAGGGTGAGCGGGAGACTTTAACTCCGAGGTTGACGGAGGCGGCCGCTGGACTGGCGAACGAAGTCGAACGCGTAAGGGCACTGACGGAGTTGGCGGCGTTGCCGCCGGAAGCTTTAAGCGAGACGAGGCGGAAAGAGGTCTTGCGCAAGGCATTAGAGGAGGCCCAGGCCATTCAGGATACGTTGGAGGCGGCCCAGTTCAGAGTCAGCATGGCCAGGGCGGTCTCGGACGAGCGGCATGCCGCCGCCATGGGGGCGGCATTGGAGCAAATCTCCCAACTCCAGGACAGCGAAGCATTCGCGTCTCTTCTTCAAGACTTCCTGCCCGCCGTGCCGGAGAGCGTGGCCGGACGGACGCTGGAGGTGCTCTTAACGCGGGGGAGCGCGCTCGCCGCCGACACGCGGGTCAAGTTCGTCCTGGACCTCTTTCCTCGCTTGACGGAAACGCAGAGGCGACTGGCGGTGGAGGAGTTGCTCGCGGGGCTAAAGGCGGGGCCGCGACCGCAACAGGATCGCGCATGGCTCGCGGGCGAACTGTTCGCTCACCTCCCGCCGGGCCAGGCGCGGGCAATGCTCGAAGAGGCGAGAACCGACTGGTCGGCCGAGGAGTATCTTGCGCTGGTGGTGAAGGCTTCGCGTCAGCACATGACCGACGATATGCGTGAGGCCATGTTGAGCGTGGTATTACAGAGGGTCGGGGAATTGCTGGCTAAGCCGCGAGGCCCCGGCCTCATCGTTCAGGCTTTGAACAGCCAGCCGCAGGAATTTCAGTCCGCCCTGGCCGAGGGGCTGTGGAAGGCAATCAACTCGGCCTCGACCCTGATTTATCCGTGGACGAAGGTCGAGTTCTCGCTCAGACTGTTGCGCCATTTGGGCGAGCCCTCGCGGGAGCAACTCATACGGGAGTTGCTCACAGGCACGGAGTCGTTAGCCGACTACCAATGGGCGGAGGTTTGCCGCAGCTTGGCCCGCTTCACCCCGCCCGATTTATTGCCGGACGCATTCGAGAGGGCCATGGGCCTTTGGGATAAGGAATACAAGATGTTGGCGCTGTCCCCCCTCATCCCTCACCTGAACGAAGGGTTAAGGGAGAGGGCACTGAACTTCATACTTGACGCGGCAGGCCAGTTAATTCATCGATTCGACGTTGTAGCCAAAACCCTCTCCGGCGTAGCGCCTTACATCCCTGAAGCCGAGAAGTCGGAATTTGCGCGCGGGACTTTAAGGACCATGGCTTGGCTGGATTGGGGCTTCGGATTGGAAGCGCATCACTTGCGCGCGCTCGGGCCTTTCCTGACCGAAGATTGCCTCGTGGATGCTTTAAGTTTTGTGCGGTCGAGCAAGTCCCGCTTGTCGAAGGTGGAGGCTTACACGCTGTTATACCCTCGTCTCCCACAAGCCTTGCGGGATGAGACCTTGAAAGAAGCCTTGACTGACATCAGCGGGCTGACGGACAGGCACGCCCTCACCACGGCACTCGCGCACCTGGGACCTGTCCTGCCCGACGAGACCTGGAAGGCCAGGGCGCTGGAGGTGGCGCTGAAGGTCGCGGACGGCATATCAAGGGTGAGGGCGCTCAAAGCCCTGACCCCCTTCCTGCCGGATCGGCTGAAGGTGCGGGCGATGTCCGATGCCTTGGAAGCCGTTAACAACATGCAGGAGCGGGGGCCTCGCACCGTTGAGTTGATGTCGCTGGTGGCGCACCTGCCGCCTGACGGGGGGCTCTTGCAAGAAGGCATGAAGGCCGTGCTGGGCCTGCGGTATAACGAGCGCCTGCCGTCGCTGCGGGCGCTGGCACCGCGTCTCGCGGCGTGGGCGGGCGCGCAGCCGGAGCCGGCCCGAAGGCTTTGGAACGAGTGTCTGCGCGTCTTCTCCCAACACCCGCGCCCCGCGTTCTTCAACGAGATGAACGCGATGCTGCCGTTCACGCTGGCCCTGGCTCCGGAGGCGGAAAAAGATGATGCTATATTAGGCGTCCTGCGCGCTGGAGAAGACGTGGTCGCTTGGTGGCCGTAAACGTCGCTGAGTAAGAGTGCCGCGATAGAAGGCTCCGCGTCGTTCCAACTCATCACGCCTCGCGGGAGGCACAACGCCGAGGGAAAATATGTCTGACTCACCGCACACATATCACCTTGAGATGAAGTCCCCGCAGGGGAGCGTCATCGGCGACAGTAACACCGTCTATCAACTGTACCTCACCGGCATCTCATCCCTGCCGACAAATTACGACACGCGAATCGGTAACTTCCTCGCGGACTATCTCGACTCCCCGGGACAGCCCGTGCCGTTCGGCGGGCGCGGGGCCGAGATGGATCGCCTGAGCGAATGGCTCAACAATCCACGGGCGACGCCCTACCTGTTGCTCGCGGCCCCTGCCGGCCGTGGCAAATCCGCGCTGCTCGTGCGTTGGAGCCGCTCGATGCTGGAGCGCCCGGACCTGCGCGTGGCGTTCGTGCCGGTGAGCATCCGCTACAGCACGAACCTCTCCACCGTTCTGTTCGCATCGCTGGCGGCGCGACTCGCCCAGATATACGGTGAGCCCGTGCCCACGGACGCCAACACTCCCGCCGATGTCTGGCAGGGCATCGTATCCGATTACCTTAGTCGGACTCCCGACGAGGGCCGGTCGCTGCTGGTCATCGTTGACGGCATCGACGAGGCGGCCGACTGGCGAGCTGGCCCAGACCTCTTCCCGGCCACGCCTCCGCAAGGTTTGCGCGTCGTCGTCTCCGCTCGATACACCGCCACGGCGCCGGACGCCGCCTCCTGGCTCGCGCACCTCGGTTGGGAGCGGCCGCACCTGGCCACCGCGGTAGACCTCCAGCCGCTCTCAACCGAGGGGGTGGCCGACGTACTCACGCGCATGGACGGGCCCATCCGCCTGCTCGGCAGCAACCCCGAACTCGCGGGTACGCTGCACCACCTGAGCGGGGGCGACCCGCTGCTCGTTCATCTCTTCGTCAAGGATTTGCGCGGGCAGGGCGAGTCTGTGGCGCACCTGCGCCTGGAGGACTTGAAAGACATCCCCTCCGGTCTCGGGGGCTATTTCGGGCGCTGGTGGCATGAACAAAAGAAGCTCTGGGGGAGTGACGCGCCGCTGAAGGAGGCCGACGTTCAAATGCTTTTGAACCTCCTCTCGTGCGCCATGGGCCCCCTCAGCGAACCCGACCTCAAGGAGCTGGAGCCGCGCTTTAACTCGTACACGCTCGAAGCCGCGCTCAAGCCCATCGAACGCTTCGTCGCCGGTGACGGCAAGCGGCAGGGGTACGTTTTCAGCCACTCCCGGCTCGCCGATTATTTCCGCGAACAGCGCCTTTCGCCGCAGGAGCGAAAGGAGGTTTACAGGCAGTACCTCGATTGGGGCGACCGCACGTTGGCCGAGCTTCGGAAGCGAGAACGAACGCCGGAGGCGGTCTCTCCCTACCTCGTGCAGTATTACCTCGCGCACCTCAAGTCGGCCAACTCCACACCGGAATCGCTTCTCGCCCTCGTGAGCGACGAGTGGAGGCGGAGCTGGGAGACGTACGAAGGGACCTACTCCGGATTCCTCAACGACGTTATCGTTGTTAGGCGCCTGCTCGAAACGTCTGACGCGAGCCACGCGGCGGCGGACGGGGCCGCGCCGTACATCGGGGGCGAGGTGCGTTGCGCGCTGGTGCAGGCGAGCATTAACAGTCTGGCCGGCAACATCCCGCCCCGGCTCATCGAGGCGCTGGTTGTCGCGGACGTTTGGACGCCGCCACAGGGTATCGCCTACGCGCTACAAATTGCGGACAAGGCACGCGCGGCGGCGGGGCTCGTCGCCTTGCTGCCACACGTCGCCTCCGGGCAGCGGGGCGAGTATCTCGGCAGGGCGCTGGCGCTCTTACGCTCCATCCCGTCCGAACATGATAAGTCCAGCGCCTACGAGAACGTACTACCGCAGATAGCCGAGCAAGGGTATGTTGACGAAGCGCGCGCGGCAGCCGATGACATCCCTTATATAGATACGCGCCTGCGCGTCCTGGCACTCATAGGGAAATTCATCGATAAGCCGCTGCGCGAGGAGATATTCACGCCTCTCATTAATTACCTGTGGCTCATGTGCGATGAAGCACTCGTCAGACACGATCAGGAGGAGGTGCGGTGGGCTGCGCCGCTGCTCGCCGCCATCGCGTCGAACCTCTCCGGCGAACTGGCGGAGGCCGCGACGCGGCGTTCACTCGAACTCGCCGTTGAGAACTTTTACACGGGCGAATTGATAGAGAAAGCCGCGCCCTATCTGCCTGAGCGGCTGTTAAGAAAGGCGCTGGCGAAGGCGCGCGGCGTTTGGAGGATGGAAGAGCGCGCGCAAGCCTTAGCGGCGATCGCGCCGCGTCTGCAATCTCCCCTCCGCGAAGAGGCCAACTTCGAGGCCTTCGCCGCGACTGTCGCGGCGAGTAAGATTCTGTCCTTCGGACCCCTCCCCCTCTACGAAAACTTCGTGGCTATAGCACCCGACCTCCCGGCGGAACTCGCGCCAGACCTCCTGCGGGCAGTCGCACAGGTTAAGAACGAATACTGGCGTGCGGTGATTCTGGCCGGGGTGGCACCCATGTTGCCGGAAAAGTCGCGACCAGCGGCCCTGCCTCTGGTCGCTCGGATGAAGTACAACCTGTCGCGTGGCATCGCACTGGCGGGGCTTGCACCACACCTTGACGGCCTGCTGAAGGAAGAGACGCTCCGCGAGATGTTGGGGGCGGCGAGGGCAACGACGGACGAATATTTTTTCGTCGAATGCCTCAAGACCGTGCGTGACGCGCTGACAGACGACGCATGGGGCGAGGCGCTTGAGGCGACCGCATCCTTTGGCGATGAGCCCCAGTCCGAGGCGGTGGCAATCCTGGTCTCAAGCCTTGCGGCGCGTGACCGCTACGACGAGGCGTGGGTGATTACCGAGGGCTTGCGCAGTCCTCTGTCACGCGCGCGCGCCCTGCTCGCGCTGCTTGAGGTGCGGCCGGCCGCGTCGGCCGAGCATGACGCGCCCGCTCGGGCACTGGCCGCCGCCAGCGAAATCGCCGACGAGGCGTTGCGCCAATCAACCCTGGCCGGGCTCGCGCCGCACCTCACGGAGCCGCTCCTTCGAGACGCACTCGACATGGTGTGCGCCTTCGAAGACGAGATTATACGCAGCCGGTCTCTGCTGGAGATCGCACCCCGCCTTACGGAGTCTCTTCACGAACAGGCCGTCGGTTGCGCTCGCGGGATTGAGTACGACTACCTGCGGGCTCTGACGCTGGCGGGGCTGACGCCGCACGTGGGCAAAGGGCGAGGGGAGGCTCTGGTGGAAGAGGCCCTCAAGCTCGCGGATGCCATCGAGGGCGAGGAGGACGCCGGGCGCTTCCTGCGCTTGCGCGTGGCAGAGGCGGCTGCGGGGGCCGGCCTGTTAGAGCAGGCGGAGGCTCTGGCGCGTCAGCTCGAAGATTACAGCGCCCACATATACGCCGCCATGGCGCCGCGCGTGGGAGAGGGGAAGCTTCGTGAGATGTTCGACCTCCTCCGCACGCTCGAATATACACACGACCATGCTGAACTGTTCATCGCTTTGGTAAAGCGGCTTCCGGAATCCCTCTTGCCCGAGGCGAGACGCGCCACAAGTGAACTCAGCTTCGGCATCGACGGTGGGCGGGTGACGGCTGCGTTCATCGACCGCCTGATCGAACTCGAACTGTTCGAGTTCGCCGTCGAGGAGATTGAAAAGCTCAGCGACCCGTGGTACGTTCTTTGGCCGCTGAAAACATTAGCCCCGCACCTGTCCGAGCCGCTACAACACCGAGCCCTCAACGCGGTGCTGCGTTATCGCGACCCTCGGCTGATTAGCAATTTGTTGGGCGAGCTCGCGCCGCACCTCGGCGAAGAATTCCTACTGAAGCTGCTGGATGTGGTCTCCGAATTCGACGACGAGGGGTACGCCCGGCTGCTGACGCGGGCGGCCCTGCTTCCTCACCTCCCCGAGCCCGCGAAGGAGGGCGTCGTTAGGAGTGTCGGCGCCGCTTTGCAGTCCGTCCCGGCCAGTTGGGTTCGGGGGCGCGTGCTCGGGGAGATTGCCCCGCACCTGCCGGAGCCGGAGCGGTCACAGGCGTTCAGGGAAATCCTTGAGGGCATCATCGCGACGGAAGAGGTGTCAACAAACGACTCCTACGGCTACTGGCCGCTGACCAGCCTCGCCCCCGACCTGCCAGAGGAGATGCTGGACGAAGCCATATCGCTGATTCAATCGCAGAAGAAGGGCTGGACAGACCGCGCGCTCGCGGCCCTCGCGGTCAGGCAGGCCGAACTCGGCCGCACCGAAGAGGCGCTGGCCACAGCCTCTTTAGTCGGCCGTCAGCAGGAGCGAGTCGAGGCGATAACCGCCATCGCGCGTCGCCTGCCCGGAGATCGAACGAAGGAGTTGCTTGGCGGCACCCTTGAGGAGGCGCGCGGCGTCGGCGATACGTTCGAACAGATTCGCGCCAGTGTGAAGTTGCTCCGGCATCTGCCCGAAGGGGCAAGGCGCGAGGCGCGGGAACATCTCTACGCCATATCCATCTCGATTAAAGACGCCGTGGTGAAGGCGAAGGCGTTGGTGTGGCTCGCTCCTGAGCTTCAGGAATCGCTGCGGGGCGAGGCATTAGAGCAGGCGCTCGCCGCGGCGGTCATGGTCGAGGAGGAAGAGTGGGGAAAGCGTTCGGCTCTGCTCGCGGATGTCGTGCGGGCCATGGCTGAAGGCGGCCTCTATGAGAGGGCGCTCGCGGTGCTGCCCGATATCACCTATGGGTCGAACCGCGCTAACGCCTTAGAAAATCTCGCGGCCCACCTGCCCCAGCCGCTCCTCGAACGGGCGCTGGAGGCCGCGCGAGGCGGCCAGCCGGATACGGACGAGTGGCGGGCCGAGCCGCTTGCCGCCATCGCCATGCGCTATGAGGAGCCCGAGCGCGGTGAACTCTTCACCGAGGCGCTTGAGGCGGCCGAAAAGATGAGCTACGTCATCAACGTGGTGAGCGGCGTCTTCACCAAAATAGCGCCGCACCTGTCAGACGAACTGCTGCACAAGGCGTTTGAGATGGCCCGGCGGAAACGCACCTCCGGTCACCTGAAGGGCCTGCTCCTCGCGCGCCTTGCGCCCTACCTGCCGGAGCACCTGTTACGCGAGGCTCTGGCAATCATGCAAAGTTTTACGAAGCTGGAAGACCAGAAGAACAGCTTTGACTCGTTCATCGTGCGTTTGGCCGCGCTCGGCCACGTCGAAGAGGCGGTAACATTAACGGAGAACCTCTCGAACCATACTTATGAGTTCGCAAATTCCCTGGCCGGGCTGGCACCTTTTCTACAGGGCCAGCCCCTTGAAAAGGCGCTCCACATGGCCGGAGGCATCCCGGATGATTGGCAGAAAGAGACCGCGCTTGAGGGGCTGGCACCTTACATCCCGGAACATCTGCACGACGACCTCCTCGGCTATGTCCGACAGTTGAAAAGCAGCAGGAAGGTCAAAGGGCTCGCCGCATCCATACCCCACCTCAAAGGCGACCGACAGTCTGAAGTCGTCCACGAGTTCCTGCGAGAGACGAGATACGAACTTGAGAATTCTTACGGTAGCGATTACATCGACCAATCCATCGCCAGGGTTGCCCCTTATCTGCCCGACACGCTTTTGCCGACGGCTTTCGAACTGGCCTTGCTGCGGAAGGTAGACGCGGAGGCTGACTTCAACGCGCTCGCGCGGAGGCTGGCCCAGATTCCTATTCCCCGCCGCTATGAACTTTGGCGTGAGGTACTTCACCTGCTGGCAATACAGTCACGCGACAAGCTTCTCAACGGTGTGAAACACTTCGGCCCGATCCTGACCGCATTCGGCGGACCCGAGGCCGTCGCACAGGTCACGAAGGCCATGGCCGAAGTCGGGCAGTGGTGGCCGTAAAGCTTATCACCCCGCCGTGATGCCCGACGCTGAAAACAATCATACCAAGCGCCTCTTACTCACTAATTCGGCGACTGGTCCTACCGACAGATGCTTTCACTCGGCCCAGTCCCGCCGAGGCTCATCGGCGAATCTTTCGAATCTTGGCAGCGTTCAAGTGAGTGAGGGGAACAGAGGCAACCTGACATAACAAAGCAGTCACTCACTGCCTCGAAACATAGCGCGGCGACTTCGACGGAATC
>DASVGG010000110.1:0-28857 GCA_036379655.1 Pyrinomonadaceae bacterium | reverse complement strand
GCGGGATGCGCGGCACCGCGTGGGTCAACACGTTCCAGACCATCCTCTTTCTGGTCTTCGGCGCCATCGCGGTGACGGTCATCGGCTCGGGGATGGGCGGCTTCTCCAGCGCGGTCGAGGCGATGGCGGACTCCCCGGCCTTCGCGCCGCTCCTGACGCGCGAAAGGATTTCGCCTTACTACTTCTTCAGCTACACCTTCATCCCGCTCTCGGCCATCGCCTTCCCGCACATCCTCATCTTCTGCCTGACGGCGAAGCGGATGGTGCAGTTCAAGAAGACGGTGATCTTCTACCCGCTCTGCATCCTCGTCATCTGGGCGCCGTGCGTCTTCCTGGGCGTGATGGCGAACCGCGTCGCGGACGTGCCCGAGATACGCGCCAAGCAGGAGGCGCGGCGCGTGCTCGCCACGCAGGGCAAGGCGCTCGCGCCCGAGCAGCGCGACGAGTTGCGCGAGCAGGCGTCGGGCGACGACGTGATTCTGCACCTGCTGCACCGCTACGCGCCGCTGTGGCTCGCGGGGATTTTAGGCGCGGGCATCATGGCGGCCGTGATGGCTTCGGACTCGCAGATACTCGCGCTCTCGACGATGTTCACGGAGGACGTGTTCGCCTTCTACGGCGGGCGCAGACGTTTCGGCGAAGGGGCGCAGGTGCAGACCGGCCGCATCTTCGTCATCGTCCTGACGGTGCTCGCCTACGTCGTCGCCCTGCGCGCGCCCGAGACCATCTTCGAGATAGCTATCCAGTATGCCTTCTCTGGCTTCGCGGCGATGTCGCCGCTGATGATCGCGGCGCTCTTCTGGCGCGGCAGCACGAAGTGGGGCGCGCTGGCCTCGACCGTGTGGGTGGCGTTGGCGGTGACGGCCGTCGCCGTCTTCCAGCAGACGTACGCGCCGCCGCCGCCGGGACCGCCCGCGGTCGTCTGGTCGTTGGGCGGCACCGAGATACTCGCGCGCACGCCTTCGGGGACGAGCGTCTACGGCTTCATGCCGGTCGTCCCGATGGTGCTCGTCTCCGCGCTCCTGATGTTCGTCGTCTCGAAGCTCACGGCGAAGCCGAGCGCGGCGACCGTCGAGAAATATTTTTCGAAGTGAAGAAGGAGAACCCCCTTATGAGACTCAAGACGGCGATTGTCCGCTTCGCACTCCTACTGCTCGCGGCATCCGCGGTCCTCGCCGCGACGCCCGCGCACCCCAACTTCGGCGGCACGTGGGAACTCGACCAGACACGCAGCCACAGCATCCCGCCCGACATGAAGCAGACGTTGACGGTCACGCAGGAGGGTGACAAAGTCTCGGTGGAACTGAAGGTCATCAACGCGCAGGGCGAGCGCGTCATCAAGGAAGCCTACGCGCTCGACGGCAAGGAGACCGAGTTCGCGCCGGCCGTCCCGCCGAACGCCCCCAAGGATGCCCCCGCGCCGAAGGGCAAACGCACCGCCCGCTGGATGGCGAACGACAAGGGCTTCATCATCGAGGACGAGATCGTCAACCAGACGCCGCAGGGCTCCGAGACCATCCTCGTCGCGCGCAAGTGGATGTCATGGCCCGACGGCACCCTCTCCATCGAGACCATCACCGAGCGCGGCGGCAACGCCTTCAACAACAAGCGCGTCTTCGTGAAGAAGCAGTAGGCAGTTAAGAACAGAGCGAGGGTCGAATTAAAACGGAGGCGGCGAGCATCGTAACTCGCCGCCTCCGTTTCTCTCAGGCTCCTTCTTTTCTTCAACTGCCTACTGCCTACTAACCAAAACAATGCAGCTTCCCGTCCTGCGAGCCGACGACGACGCGCCCCGAAGCGATGGCGGGGGAGGCGGAGACCGGCGCGCCGAGGTTGAAGTCGGCGAGGCGGCGGCCGTCGTCGAAGGCAAGTACGTAGAGGCGGCCGTCGTTCGAGCCGATGAAGACGCGCCCGTCGGCGAGCGCGGGCGAAGACTCGACGCGCGCCTGCGTCCCGAAGGACCAGAACTCGCGCCCCGTCCACGCGTCGAGGCTGTGCACCATCTTGTCGCGCCCGCCGACGACGACGCGCCCCCCGGCGAAACCCGCCGACGAGTAGAAGGGGAACTGCCGTTCGCGGTTCTGGTAGCGCCAACCGATCTTGCGCGCGACGAGGTTGACGCCGAGCACCTCGTTGTTGAAGGTGCCGTAGAAGGCGTTGCCCTCGTGGAGCGCCGGGCTCGCGCCCGTGTAGGCGCCCGATTGAACCTGGAACGCCTCGCGCCCCGTGGCGACGCGCACCGCGCGCAGAATCTCGTCGCAGCCCGCCACGTACGCCAGCCCTTCGGCGACGCCCGCGGTCGAATGCACCTGTCCGCGCGTCTTCAGTTTCCAGAGCTGACGGCCGTTCGCGACCGAGACGCAATAGAGGTGCGTGTCGTACGAGCCGATGATAACGCGCGTGCCCGTGACGATTGGCGAAGACTTTATCTCACCGCCCGTCTTGAACGTCCAGACCCTCTGCCCGTTATCGGCGCGCACCGCGTGCAGCACGCCCCCGAGGTCTCCGACGTAGACGACGCCGCGCGCGACCGCTGGCGACGACTCGCCGATGGGATTCTCCGCGTTGTAGCGCCAACGCTCGCGCCCGTCCGCGAGGTTCACACAGACCAGCTCGCCCTTCTGCGTGCCGACGTAGACGGCGCCACCAACGACCGCCGCCGAAGACTCGACCGACTCGCCCGCGTCCATCGACCAGAGCAGTCGCACGTTCCCCGCGACCCGCGAGGTCGAATATCCCGTCAGCAGAGGGTTCCCGCGAAACTGCGGCCACGCGTCGGCCGGCGCCTCCCCGCCGGCCCAACTCGCGCGCGCGGACGAAGGCAAGAGGGCGAAGGCCAGAGGCAAAAGTAAGAACTCCCTTCTGCCCAACGCGCGCGACTCTTCCGCTTCGGGATGCACATCTTCCCTGCCCGACTTCCGACTCCTGACTTCCGACTTCCGACTTCTCTTCAATACGCCCACCCGTACACCTCCAGCGCCCCCACGGCGTCGAACACGCGCGGGTTGAAGCGCCCCGTCCACTGCCCCGCCGCGTCCGACGCCAGCGCGGGCAAGTCATCTGCTAAAACACCCGACTCGGAAAGTTTGCGCCGCAGGCCGCCCACCTCCGCCAACGCTTCGAGCCGTCGGGCCAGCGCCTCGGCGGCGTCGCCCGCAGAGCGTTGACCCGACAACACGGCGTAACGCGCGCCCGCAACGTCGGCGTTCCAACGCACGACCGAAGGCAGGAGCATCGCGAGCGCCGCGCCGTGCTCCGTGCCGTAGCGCGCCGTCAAAGGATTGGCGCAGGCGTGCGCCGCGCCGAGCATCGAGTTCTCGATGGCCGCGCCCGCGAGGTGCGCGCCGAGCAGCATCCGCCCGCGCGCCTCCAGGTCCCGCGTTGCCGTCAGCACGCGCTCGTAAGAGCCTTCGAGCAGTTGCCACGCCTCAAGCGAAAAGACCTCCGAGAGCGGGTTGCGCTTCGCGGTAACGTACGTCTCGACGGCGTGCGCGAGCGCGTCGAAACCCGCTGCGGCCGTCACCCCGCGCGGCGCCGAGAGCGTCAACTCCGGATCGAGCAACGCGACGCGGAAGGCCGCGCCCGGGTCGCCGCACGCCATCTTCGCGTGCGTGTGCTCGTCCGAGATGAGCGCGTAGGATTGCGCCTCGCTGCCCGTCCCGGCCGTCGTCGGGATGCCTATCATCGGGAGCAAACGGCGACGCGCGCGGCCGTAGCCGACGTAGTCCTGCATCCGCCCGCCGTTCGTCAGGAGGAAGTTGACGCCCTTCGCGCAGTCGAGCGAGCTGCCGCCGCCGAGGGCCACGATTGAGTCAACGCCGAGCGGCGCGGCGAACGCGCGTCCGACCTCAACCGACGCGGCGTCGGGGTTCGAGTCGAAGTCGTGAAAAACCACGACCGACACGCCCGCTGCTTTAAGAACCTTGACGGCCCGCGTGACGTGCCCGGCCTCGACGAGCCCTCGGTCGGTGACGAGCAGAACCCGCCCGAAGTCCAACTCGCGCGCCACCTCGCCGAGTCGCCCGAGCACGCCCGCGCCGAAGATGACACGCGTCCGTGGTTGAAAATCAAAGTCCTGCATGGCTGAAAGAAGGACTGAGGACTGAGTGATAAGAGGCGACTTATCATCCACTCAATCCTCAGTCCTCATCACTTTTTATCTGCGACGGCGTAGACGTGCCGGTGCGCGCGGAAGATGAGCATGCCGTCGGTGATGGCGGGCGTCGCCATCAGGGGCTCGCCCACGGGGTTCGTCGCCAGCAGCTCGAACTTCGGGCCCGCCCTGACGACGAAGACATCGCCGTCCTCGCTCGAAAGGTAGAGCTTGCCGTCGGCCGCGACGGGCGAGGCGCTGAAGGAGCTTGGCAGACGCTCCTGATAGACGAGCTTGCCGGTCTTAGCTTCAAACGATGAGAGGACGCCGCCGTCCGAGACCGTGTAGAGGAGGTCGCCGTAGACGATGGGCGTCGTCGTATAGGGGCTGCCCTTCTCGGCCCTCCACGCGAGGTGCGCGTTCGACTGTTCGCCGTCCTTCAGACTGATGTCGCCCGTCGCGCCGGGGCGGAAGGCGTAGAAGCCGCGCCCCGGCGGATAGCCGCCCGCGACGTAGACGAGCCCGTGCGCGAAGAGCGGCGCCTGCTGCTTGACCTCCGTGCTGTTGTCGTTGAAGCGCCACAGCTCTCTGCCGGTCTGCGGGTCGTAGCCGCGTATGAAGCGCCCGCCGTTGGCGACCAGCTCGGCGCGTCCGCCGGCCTCGACGAGCGTCGGCGTGCTCCACGAAGTTATCTCGCCGCGCTCGACGCGCCACGCCTGCTTTCCCGTCTTCAAATCGTATGCGGCGATGAAGGACTGCTTGTGGCCGTCGGCCTGCACGATGACGAGGCCGCGATGGATGACGGGCGAGCTGCCGTGCCCCCACGAAGAGTTCGGGTCGTCCCACAGACCCGGGTTGAGCACGCCGAGGTCCTGCTTCCAGAGGAGCTTGCCGTTGAAGTCGTATGCGTAGAGCCCTTCGGAGCCCATCAGCGCGACGATTGTTTTGCCGTCGGTGACGGGCGTCGAGTTGGCCTGCGTCGCCTTGATGTGCCGGCGCGCGCGCGGGACGCCTTCGTGCGCTGTCTGCTGCCAGAGGACGCGGCCCGTCCGCTTGTCGAGCGCGTAGACGCGCCACGCGTGCTTCACCTCGTCGCGCGCCAGAGAGATGCCTCGGTCTTTGGGGACGTAAGTCGGGTTCGGGTCGGAGCCTTCGGCCGTGACGACGAAGACGCGGTCGCCCCAGACGACGGGGCTCGCGTGCGAGAGACCGGGGATGGGCGTCTTCCAGACGATGTTCTGAGACTTCGTCGCGTCCCAACTCGTCGGCGTCTTCTGACTCTCGGCCACGCCCGACGCGTTCGCGCCTCGGAACTGCGGCCAGTTCTGCGCGCTCGTCGTAGAGGTGAAGCAAAAAAGGAGACAGAAGGAGAGTAACCGTTTCATCGCTTGACCCGCCTCTTATGGGATTGGTTCATTGAATCAACGGGTCATTGGTTCATTGATTGATTTACGAAATGAACCAATGACCCGTTGATTCAATCCTCACTGCGTCGCGGTCGCGGGCTTCGCGGGCGGGGCGGCGGGGCCGGCGCCTTCGGCGAGCGCGAAGAGTTGGTTGCGGTTGGTGATGAAGAGGGCGCCGTTGGCGGGGACGGGCGTCGAGTAGACGCTGCTGCCCATGTTGATCTCGGCCAGCACCTTCTTCTCGCGGCCGGCCTGCATGATAACCACGTCGCCGTCCTCGTCGCCGAGGTAGATGCGGCCGTCGGCCGTCAGCATCGGCGAGCCCCACACGGCGGCGAACATGTCGTGCACCCAGAGCGGCTGCCCCGTCTTCGCGTCGATGGCGTGGAAGAAGCCGCTGAAGTCGGGCTGGTAGACGATGCCGTCGGCGATGGCCGGCGTCGAGATGGAGCGGCGAATCTTGTCGTAGTGCCAGACCATGCCCGTCTTCGTGATGTCGCCGCGCTTGGTCGCGTCGATGCAGTACATGTGGCCGACGCCCTCGCCGTGCTCCGGGTCCTGGCCGTTGGCCAGATAAACTTTGTCCTCGTAGATGACGGGCGTCGAGATGATCTCGTTGCGCGTCTTCGGCCACGTGGAATCCTTCGGGTTGGTGTCGAACTCCCAGAGCTTCTTGCCCGTCGCCGCCTCGTAGCCGCGCACCCAGCCGTCGCCCTGCCCCATCACGACCATGTCCACGCCGCCGATCTTGCCGACCGTCGGCGTTGACCACTGCCCGTGCAGAATCTTGTCGCCGGGCGAGGCGTCCTCCCAGACGACCTTGCCCGTCTTCTTGTTGACGGCGATGATGGCCGGCGCCTTCGGCGAGGGGATGTTGACGTGGCTCTCGTCCTGCCCGTTCGAGGTCGAGACGAAGAGCAGGTCGCCGTAGACGTTGGGCGAAGAGTTGGCGAGGTTGTGCGGGAAGGTCCCGACCTCCTCCATCATGTCGAGCTTCCAGACCACGTCGGCCTGCCCCTCGCCCGTGGCCTTCTCGTCGGTGACGGGGCCGTCGTTCTCCTTGTCGGCGAAACCCTTCAGGTCAACGCACATCAACTCGGCGCGGTTCGAGACGTAGTAGACGCGGTCGCCCTCGACGAGCGGCGACGAGGCGATGCCCTGGAACGGCCAGTCGTTGACGCGCCCCGCGGCCACCTTGTCGTGGACGGCCTGCCAGAGGAAGGCGCCGGTCTTCTCGTCGAAGGCCATCAGCACGCCCTTGTCGCCGACGACTTTCGGGTCGCGCTTGGCCTCGTTGTTGGTGCCGACTAAGACGACGCCGCCCGCGACCGTGATGTTGCCGTAGGTCTGCGAGCCCAACTCCGCCACCCACTTGACGTTCTTCTTCGTCTTCACGTCCCAAGACATGGGCATGCCCTTCGCCTTCGACACCATGTTGCGGTCCGGCGTCCCGCCCCACATCGGCCAATCGCCCGTGCCGGGGTCGGAGGCGGAGACGGGGTAGGCAGTGGGCAGTAGGCAGTAGGCAGTTAAAAGCATTGCCACGAACAGAAGCGCGACGTTCCTTCTCCGACTGTGACTTGATAACACCTGTTTGCCCTGCGACGTATGATTACTTCTCAACATTAGTTCCCTCCTCAACGTTTACCTCTTCCTCACTGCCTACTGCCTACTTGTTCGCGTACACCTTCAAATTATCGAAGTAGATTTCAGCGAGCGCGCTGCCGAAGATGCCGGGGCTGCCCTGCCGGTTGCCGATGGGGTCGGTGCGCTCGATGAGCCATGCTTCGGGCTCGGGCGCGTCGGCGGGCCAGACCTTGCCGCGCGCGCGCACCTGCCCGTTCGGCAGGTTATCCACGCGCAGCTTGACCCGATACCAGGTGTCGATCTTCCACGCGAACGGCACGTCCACGGCGCGCGTGACCTCGGGCTGCCACGGCGTCAGCTCAACCTTCTGCGCGTTGCCGAAGAGCGTGAGCGAGTAGCGTTGCGCGAGGACGCCCGCGTCGCCCACCTGACGGCGCCGCGTCGTCGCGAGGATGTCGGCCTCGACCGTGTAGTCGTGCAGGTCGGTCGGCCCCATGTAGGCGCGCGCGCGGCTCAAGAGTGAAGAGCCCTCGGTCGTCTTCACCAAAACGCGCTTGCCATTCACGTCGCGCGTGATGAACTTCATCCCCGTGTTGGTCCAGTGCTGCGGGAAGGTGTTCAACTCCATCGCGTCGAAGTTCTCGGCCCACGGCAGCGGCGGGATGACGCGCACGCGCGCCGCGCCCGTCACGCCGCCGACGGTCGCGCGCACCTCGCCCGTCTGCACGACCGCGTCCGTCGCGGCGGTGAACTGGCCGGCGTCGGTCTTGCCGTTCAACTTGTCGAGCGACCACGTCGCCGCCTTCTCCTCGCGCACGAAGTTGCCACGCTCGTCGAAGAGGCGGACGCGGAAACGCGCTCTCTCGCCGGGCTTCAACAACACCTCGGCCGGGACGACCTGCACATGCGTCACGGCGTGGTCGAGTTGGGCGACCGAGACATCAACGGGCTGCCCGGCCGTGGCCGTTCTGCCCTTCTTCCCGATGCAGTAGAGGTTCGAGTCGGTGAGAAGGAAGACGCGGCCGTCCGCGACGGCGACGGAGGCGATGATGGACTCGGGCTGCTGCTCTGTGCCGAGTTGGTCCTCGTCCAGAACCTTCGCGCCGGTCGCCGAGGGCTCGATGATGAAGAACTTGCCGTTCTCCGTCCCGACGTAGAGCTTGCCGTCGGCCAGCACGGGCGAAGCCTTCTGAATCGTCCCGAGGTTCTGGAGCCAGAGCTGCTTGCCCGTCGTCACGTCGAAGGCGCCGAGGTTCGCGCCGTTGTCCACCTGATAGAGACGGTCGCCGTCGAGCACCGGCGAAGAGAAGCCGCCCTGCCAGCCGTAGACCTTCCACTTGAGCTGCGCCATCTTCAACTCACCCTTCAACGAGGCGTCGAGCGCGGCCATCATCCCCATCTCGTTCGAGTCGAGATTCTCTTCGCTGTGCGTGATGATGGCGTCGGTGCCGCGCACGACGACGCCCGTGTTGAGGCCGCGCTTCGATACTTCTATCTTCCAGACCGGCTCGCCCGTCTGCGGCTTGACGGCGTGCACCCACCCGTCGCTCGCGCCCTGGATGAGCAGGCGCGTGCCGCCCACGTTGGCGATGATGGGCGCGGCGTAGGTCGTGTCGTACGGCCGCGCGCCCGGCGCGCTCGTCCAGACGGTCTCGCCCGTCCGCTTGTCGAAGGCCATCCAGCGGTGCAGGCCGCGATGCTGCGTGCCCCAACTGAAGGTGACGCCGCTGACGATGACGAGGTCGCCGTCAACCAGCGGCGAGACCGTGCGCCCACCGTGCGTCGTGAGCAGTCCGAAGTCTTCGCCGAGCGCACGCTCCCACAGCAACTTGCCGTCCCTGCCCGAGAGCCCGACGAGGTGGCCGCCGCCGCCGAAGGCGTAGACGTTCCCCGTCGCGGGGTCGCCGACGGGCGAGGCCCAGCCCACGCGGTGCGGCGGCACGTCCGAGAGATAGACGTTGAAATGTTTCTCCCAGAGCACCTTGCCAGTGTCCGCGTCGAGGCACATCAGGCGCTCCTGCAACCGCTCGCCCTTCTCGTAAGGGTTGAAGAGGTAGACGCGGTTCGCCATCACGACCGGCGTCGAGCGCCCGCCGTAGGGCGCCTTCCACGCCAGGCCGTCGCCCGTGGGCGACCACTTCGAGGGCAGCCCCTTCTCCGGAGAGACGCCGTCGCGCGCGGGCCCGCGCCACTCGGCCCAGTCGGCGGCGCGCGCCGACACAGTAGTCAACAGCAGGAGCGTGAAGAGTGCGCAGACCTTGAGCCGCCGTGGGTGTTCGTTCGTCTTCAAATCGTTTCGCCTCGCAGTCGCTTAAACTTTAAGATGTCCGGGAAGAAACCTTGTGCGGGCCTCACACGTTTTATCACACGTCGTGAGATGATGTTCTCGCCGCCGCGCGTCCAACAAATTTTCCTTGCTTTTCGAGGCCCGCGGGATGTAAATACGCCGCTCAGCCGCGATATGTTTTTAAGCCGGCCGAGTCCTTCCGAAATCACGTACGCGCGCACAATTTATTGGACACGCGTCCGGGGCGCGCCCGACAAGTTAACACCACGGCGGCGGCAACGAAAAACGGAGTAGACGACCATGACGCTCACGCGTACCACACTGACGGCACTGCTCACGCTCGCGCTCGCACTGACGGCGGCCGCGCAGGACCCGAAGCAGGCGCTCAACGAACAGCTCTACGAGGCCGCGCGCAAGGGCGACGCCGCCGAGGTCAAGGCACTATTAGACAAGGGCGCCGACGTGAACGCCAAGTTCCGTTACGGCGCGACCGCGCTCTTCAAGGCCGCCGAGCGCGGCCACACGGAGGTCGTCAAGCTCCTCATCGAGCGCGGCGCCGACGTGACCGTCCGCGACACCTTCTACGGCGCGACGGCGCTCTACTGGGCGACGGACAAGGGGCACACGGGCGTCGTGCGCGCCATCCTCGCCAAGAGCCCCGACGGCGCGGGCGACGTGCTTTCGAGCGGCGTGCGTTCGGGCAACGCCGAGATGGTCTCGGCCGCGCTTGAGACCGGTAAGGTGCCGGCCGGGTCGCTGACGGCCGCGCTCGTCGCGGTCGGCGCCGACGAGAAGAACGCGGCCATCGCCGAGATGCTCAAGAAGGCCGGCGCCGTGCCGCCGCCCACGGTGGACGCGGCCGTGCTTCAATCCTACGTCGGCAAGTACAAGGGCGACCCCGGCCCCGAGATCAACGTCACCGTCAAGGACGGCAAGCTCATCGGCACGGCTAACAACCAGCCCATCGTCCTGATGGCGATTGACGAGAAGACCTTCCGCCCCGTCGAATTCGACGGCATCACCCTCACCTTCAAAACGGAAGCGGGCAAAGTCACCGGCCTCGACTTCAAACAGGGACCGAATACGACGGCTCTCAAACGTGTGGACAGCAGTCAGTAGATAGAGGCTCAACATGAAAAGACTCACGCTCTCCATTTTCTGCCTGTGCCTGACGGCTTCGTTCGCGTCGGCGCAGAACTGGCCGCAGTTCCGTGGCGCGAACGCGTCGGGCGTGGCCGAGGGAAAGACGGCGCCCGTGAAGTGGGACGCCGAGAAGTCGGTCGGCCTGCGCTGGAAGACGCCGATCCCGGGGCTCTCGCACGCGAGCCCCGTCGTGTGGGGCGAGAAAGTCTTCGTCGTCACCGCCGTCAGCAGCGAGGCGAAGCCCGAGGCGCGCTTCGGGCTCTACGGCGACGTGGAGCCGGTGAAGAACGACCCGAAGCACGCGTGGAAGGTCTACGCGCTCGACAAGAAGTCGGGCAAGGTCGTCTGGGAGCGCGTGGCCTTCGAGGGCATCCCGAAGGTCAAGCGCCACCCGAAGTCTACGCACGCCGCCTCGACGCCCGCGACCGACGGCAAGCACCTCGTCGTGCTCTTCGGCTCCGAAGGACTTTATAACTACGACCTCAACGGCAAGCTCCTCTGGAAAGCAGACCTCGGCACGCTCGACGCGGGCTGGTTCTACGACCCCGATTATCAGTGGGAGTACGCCAGTTCGCCCGTCATCTGGAAGAACCTCGTCATCGTGCAGGCCGACATCCAGAAGAACTCGTTCGTCGCCGCCTACGACCTCAAGACCGGCAAGCAGGTCTGGAAGACGATGCGCGGCGACGAGCTGCCCGGCTGGTCCACGCCCGCCGTCTACGAGGGCAAGGCGCGCGCCGAATTAGTCACCAACGGCACGAAGGCCATTCGCGGCTACGACCCTCTGACCGGCAAGGAGCTGTGGCGCCTGACGCCCAACTCGGAGATTACGACGCCGACGCCCATCTTCGCGCACGACCTCATCTACGTCACCAGCGGCTACCGACCCATCCAGCCCATCTACGCCATCCGGCCGGGCGCCAACGGCGACATCACTTTGAAGGAGGGCAAGGAGTCGAACGAGTTCATCGCGTGGAGCAAGGCGCGCGGCGGCCCGTACATGCCGACGCCGCTCGTCTACGGCGATTTGCTCTACACGCTCTCGAACCAGGGCGTCGTCACCGCCTACAACGCGACCACCGGCGAGCGCGTCTACCAGCAACGCATCGCCGACCGAGGCGGCGCCTTCACCGCCTCGCCCGTCGGTACCGACGGCAAGATTTACCTGTCGAGCGAGGACGGCGAGGTCTTCGTCTTCAAGGCCGGCCCGAAGCACGAGCTGCTCTCGGTCAACCCGATGGGCGAGGTCCTGATGGCGACGCCCGCCATCAGCGACGGCATGCTCATCGTCCGCGGCATCAACCACGTCTTCGCCGTCGCCGACGCGCCGGCCGAGCCCGTCAAGAAGGCCGAGAAATAACAAGCTAGTGATGAGTGATGAATGATGAGTGATGAGAAGGCAAAAGCATTTCTCATCACTCATCACGTATCGCTCATCACTCATCACTCTAAGGAAACATACACAGTGAAACCGTCAGTCAAAATCTTTTTCGTCCTCTTCGCGTCTCTTCTGATTACGCTCGCGCTTTCGGCCGCTCCGACTTCCGCCGCTGGCGGCGAGACGAACTGGCCGCAGTGGCGCGGCCCCGACGGCTCGGGCGTCTCGGCCGAGAAGGGCTTGCCCGAGGAGTGGGGCGAGGCGAAGAACGTCCGCTGGAAGACCCCGCTCCCGGGGCGCGGCCATTCGAGCCCCGTCGTGTGGGACAAGCGCATCTTTGTGACGACGGCCGTCGAAGGGGCGGCCGTCCCCGGCGCGAAGGCCGCCGTGCACAAGATCGAGGGGCAGGAGTGGAAGCACCCCGACAGCATCGGCGCCGACCGCAAACACACCTTCAAGGTCATCGCGCTCGACCGCGACACGGGCAAGGTTCTGTGGGAGCAGACCGCTTGGGAGGGCACGCCCTACGACGACCGCCACCGTAAAAGCTCTTACGCCGCCTCGACCCCCGCGACCGACGGACGGATGGTCTACGCGTGGTTCGGGACCGAAGGGCTCTACGCCTACGACGTGACGGGCAAGCTCGCGTGGAAGTTCATGCCCGGCAAGCTCGGCACGCTCGGCATGGGCGCGGCCACCTCGCCCGTGCTCCACGGCAACCTCGTCATCGTGCAGGCCGACGAGGAGGAGGGCAAGGAGTCCTTCATCGTCGCGCTCGACAAGAAGACGGGCAAGGAGGTCTGGCGCACGCCGCGCAAGATTCAGGTGAGTTGGGCGACGCCGCTCCTCGTCAACACGGGCAAGCGCACGGAACTGATCGCCGCCGGCACCGAGTCCGTCATCGCTTACGACCCGACGACCGGCAAGGAGCTCTGGCGCTCGAAGGGACTTGAGAGCAACGCCATCCCTTCGCCGGTCGCCACCATGGGGCATGACATGGTCGTCGTCTCGACGGGCTACCCGGCCAAGCTGGCCTACGCCGTCCGCCTCGGCGCGTCGGGCGAGTTGAAGGACGCCGACATCGTCTGGAAGTACACGAAGGGCACGGCCTACGTGCCTTCGCCGATTCTTTACGGCGACTACGTTTACCTGCTGACCGACAAGGGCATCATGACGTGCCTCGACGCGCGCACCGGCGAGGTCAAGTACGAGGGCGGGCGCCCGCCCGTCCCCGCCACGTTCACCGCGTCGCCCGTCGCCTTCGACGGCAAGATTTTTCTGACGAGCGAGGACGGCGACACCTTCGTCGTCAAGGCCGGCCCGAAGCACGAAGTGCTGCGCACGAACTCCGTGGGCGAACCGGTCTACGCCTCGCCCGCCGTTGCCGGTGGCAAGCTCTTCATACGCGGCGAGCGCCATCTCTACGCCATCGAGCAGGCGAAGAAATGAACGTGCATTAGAAAAACGGAACACGCGGCGGTCTTGCGCCGTCAAAAGGGAGGGCGCATGATTGCACGTGCCCTCCCTTCCATTTTTCGCCAGGAGCAACAGCCATGTTCGACGAACCTCAGACTCCAAAGAGGAATCCCTGGTTATTTATTGCGGCCCCGCTGCTCGTCGTCGTCCTCGGCGGCGGCGCCTACCTTCTGTTCAGCGCGCGCGGCGAGGGCGCGAACTCCGAGGAGCACTACGCCGCGCTCGAACGCCACCGCGCGCAGCAGCAGCAGGGACAAGCCGCGCCCCCGGCCGACGCCGCGACACAGCCCGTGGCAGACCCGCAGGCGAGTCCCGCCGCTGACGCCGCCGCGCAGGCCGTCGCGGCGGGCGCGCAGCCTCCCGCAGACCCCGCGACACAGGTCGCGGCGCAGGCTCCGGCCGCGAATCAGGCGGCGGCCCCGGCGGCGGCGGCGCGCAGGAACTACTGGACGAACTTTCGCGGCCCCGGGCGCGACGGGCGCTACGACGAGCGGCCGATACGTACGAACTGGCAGGGCGGACTACAGCAGTTGTGGAAGCAGCCGTCGGGCGGCGGCTATTCGTCCTTCTCGGTGGCCGACGGCGCCGCCTACACCATCGAGCAGCGGCGCGGGCAGGAGGTCGTCGCCGCTTACAACATCGACAACGGCCGCGAGCTTTGGACGCACGCGTGGGACGCGCACTACACGGACTCGACCGGCGACGGGCCGCGCACGACGCCGACGTGGCACGAAGGAAGGCTTTACGCCCTCGGCGCGACGGGCGAGTTGCGTTGCCTCGACGCGCGCACGGGTAAGCTCATCTGGTCGAAGAACATCTTGAAGGAGAACGGCGCGTCGAACCTCCAGTGGGGCATGGCGGCCTCGCCGCTGGTCGTGGACGACAAGGTGATCGTGATACCGGGCGGTTCGGGCGGCAAGTCGGTCGTCGCCTACAACGCGCGGACGGGCGCGCCGGTGTGGGGGACTCTGAGCGACTCGGCCTCCTACACTTCGCCGATGCTCGTCACGCTCGCGGGGCGGCGTCAGGTGCTCGCCGTGACGGCGCGGTACGTGGCCGGCATCGCTCCCGAGGATGGGGCGGTGCTGTGGTCCTTCCCGTGGGCGAACTCCATCGGCATCAACGTCGCGCAGCCCATCGTCGTCGGGCCGAACCGCTTCTTCGTCTCTTCGGGGTACGGGAAGGGCGCGGCGCTCGTCGAGGTGTCGAACGCGGGCGGCAAGCTCTCGGCCGCGCCCGTGTGGGAGCGCGCGTCGATGAAGAACAAGTTCAACAGCTCCGTGCTGCACGAGGGGCACGTCTACGGCTTGGACGAGGGGATGTTGACGTGCGTGGACGTGGCGACGGGCGAGCAGAAGTGGAAGGCGCGCGGCTACGGCTACGGGCAGGTCGTGCTGGCGAGCGGCCACCTCATCGTCACGACCGAGGAGGGCGAGATCGCGCTCGTGCGCGCCACGCCCGCCGGCCACACGGAGCTGTCACGCTTCCCCGCCCTCGAAGGCCGCACATGGAACGTCCCCGCCATCGCCGACGGCCGTCTCCTCGTCCGCAACGCCACGCAGATGGCCTGCTACAAGCTCACCGACTGAACGACGTTAGATACTACCGTGCGCATGCCATTCCCACGCCTGGGAATGACATGCGCACGCGTGAGAACGACGTGCGCATGCGTCGGCATGGCGTGCGCACGCGTGAGAACGATATGCGCACCCATGAGAATGGCATGCGCACGCGTGCGCCTATCGTGCGCATTTATGGAAATGGCGTGCGCATAAATGAGACCGACGTGCGCACGCGTGGAAGTGCGATTCTCATTTATGGAAATGGCAGGCGCATAAATGCGAATCGCGGTGCGACGCGTGCGCACGTCGTTGCGCCGCCCCGTAATGAGGCGCGGGGCTCGGGACTTACTACGCCCGCCCCGGATTACAGCGGTGTTCACCCGGGCGCGACCTTACGCCGGGTGCGCGGGCATCCTGCCCGCCATGAGCGCAACGCGCGAATACGACGAAGCGCCACACCTCAATGTTGAGGTGTGGCGCTTCGTCGTTAAGCGTGCTGGCGCACGCTTTGGCGGGCAGGGATGCCCGCGCTCCCGGCTTAACGGAGCGATAGCGACGCGAGGGTCGTCTCGTCTTTAACTAAAAGCGTTTCGCCGAGGACGACCGGGTGCGCCCACGTTGGCGAGGTGGCGACGGTGTACTGCGCCGACGGCGCGAACTCCTTCGCGCCCGTGGGCAGGACGTAGAGCACGGCGTCGTTGGTGAGCGCGAGCAGCGTGCCGCCGAGGTTCACGATTGAAGCGTTCTCGCCCATCCGCCCCGGCCCCTGCCAGAGGGTCTTGCCCGTCGCCGCGTCGATGGCGAAGAACTGCCCCTTCTTGCGCGCGGAGAGCCCGTAGAGCGTCGAGCCGTTGAGCACGGGCGTATTCATGTACAACTCGTTCTCCTCGTTGCGCCAAACCTCTTTCGCCGCCCACTTCCCGCCCTCGCGCGCGGGACGCAGGGCGACGATGCCCCCTCCCTCGAACGAGACGACGACCGTGTCTTTGTAGACGACCGGCGTGTTGCAGTTCGTGTCGTAGCCCGTCTTGGCCGGGAGCTTCCAGAGGAGCTGGCCGTTCGCGGCCGAGACCGCGACCAACTCCTTCTGCGTGAAAGTGACGACCTGCCGCTCGCCGCCGGCCGTTAAGATTACGGGCGAGGAGTAGGCCGGGCCGTCCGCGTCATAGGTCCACTTGACCGCGCCGGTCGCCGCGTCGAAGGCCGTCAAGGCACCCTTGTCATGTCCGCCGACGTGCGCGATGAGCAGGTCGCCCACGACGACCGGCGACATCGACGTTCCGTAGAGCGGCGAGGTCACTGGGAACTGCTTCGAGAAATCTTTCCGCCAGACGAGCCGCCCCGTCTTCGCGTCGTGCGCCGAGAGCAGCCCCGCGATGCCGAGCGTGTAGACGCGCCCGCCGGCAACGACCGGCGTTGACTTCGGCCCCTTGCCGTGGCCGGTCGCGGCGGAGTTCATCTCGTACGGCGCGGCGATGGCCCCCGCGCGCCAAAGCTCCTTGCCGGTCGCGGCGTCGAGCGCGAGCAGCACCTCCTCCTCGCCCTGCCGCGCGTGTTGGTAGACGACGCCGCCACTGACGACCGGCGACGCGTGACCGACGCCGACCGTCACCTTCCAACCCGCCTTCAACTCCTTCGGCCACGCGGACGGCGCGGCGACGCCGGCCGCAAGCCCGTCGCGGTTCGGCCCGCGCCACTGCGGCCACTCCGCCGTCGCGACGGCGGGCACGCCTCCCTTCACGTTCGCGTCAACGGCCGTCGCGTCGGCGCCGTCGGCAACGACGGGCGTCGTCGTCGTCGAAGCGGCAGGCGCGGCCTCGGACACGGGCGTGGGTGTAACGGCGTCGCCGACGAGCGACGCGGGCTGGTCGGTCGCGCCCGAGGCGCAGGCCGTCAGCGCGAGTGCGAGGAGCGGCGTCGTCAACAAGATCATCCGCCGGACGTGCTTCGTCGTTCTCATCTCAAAGTCACCCCTTGTCCGCCTCTAGAAGAGCAGCTTCGCGCCGAACTGTATGTGGCGCGGGTCGCGCGCCGACGTGACCTGCCCGAAGGTGGGCGAGCCGAGGAAGTTGTCGGGCAGATTCAGGTTCGGGTGGTTGAAGAGGTTGAAGACCTCCGCGCGCAGTTGCAAACTCACGCGCTCGCCGAGCGCGGTGTTCTTCACGAGCGAGGCGTTGACGTTCTGGTAGCCGGGACCGGTGACGATGTTGCGACCCGCGTTGCCGAACGTGCCCGGCGCGGGGAACGCGAAGGCAGAGGTGTTGAACCAACGCTCGGGCGTGCGCGGCCCCGCGTTCGGGTCGCCGACGAGGACGGGGCGGTCGTTCGCGCCGAAGCCGAGCGACGAGCGCCCCGTGCCGCTGTTGTCGAGTTCCTGGATGAGCGCCACCGTGAACGGCCGTCCCGTCTGCGCGGTCACGATGCCGTAGGTCTGCCAGCCCGTGAGCAGCGTCGTCAGGAAACCGTTTTTATTGAGATGAGCGCGGCCGCTGCCGAATGGCAGGTCGTAGGAGTAGCTGACCGAGAGACGGTGGCGCACGTCGAAGTTGGAGAGGCCGCGCTCGGCGCGCAGGTCGTAGGAGTTCTGCGGGAAGTTCGGGTCGCCCGCGCTGGAGAAGAAGTTCGACGCGTCGTCGATGGACTTCGAGAAGGTGTAAGAGCTGAGCAACGCGAGCCCGCGCGAGAGTCTCTGCTGCAAGCGCACCTGTAGGCTGTGGTAGGTCGAAGAGGAGCGCGACTCGATCAGGTTGATGTCGTCGAACTGCGCGACGGGGCGCGGGACGAAGGGCAGTTGCGCGGGGAGCACGCTCGGCTGCGGCTGGTTGATGTCGCGCGCCGAAAGGAGCTTCGTCCCCTTCGACCCGACGTAGCCGACTTCGAGCACGCCGCACCACCAACAAAGCTGCCGCTGCACGTTCACGTTCCAGTGCTGCATGTAGGGCGTGCGCAGGTCGCGCTGGATGGCGAGCGCCGAGTCGGGCAGCGCCACGGGGAAGTTCGACGGGAACGGGTTGTCGAGCGTGAGCGGCACGCCGAACTGCGGCAGCGGGAAGAAGAGGTTGAAGTCGAAGTAGGGCCGGTTGAAGTAGAGCGCCTCGCCCGGCGCGAGCGGCGACTGGTCGTAGTAGACGCCGTAGCCCGCGCGCAAAACGGTCTCGCCACTATCGCCAATCGTCCACGCGAGGCCGACGCGCGGCGCGAAGTTGTTCCGGTCGGGCCTGAAGCCCGAGCGCGGGACGCCGTTCGTCCCGACCTGCACGAGCGTCCGCGTCGCCGTATCGTAGACGTTCGCGCGGTCTTCGGCATCGACCGGCGGCGAGTTGTACTCGTAGCGCAGGCCCGCCGAGAGTGTGAGGCGCGGCGTCAGACGAATCTGGTCGTTGAGGAAGAAGTGATAACTCTCCGTGCGCAGGTGCTGCGCGTTGTCCACGCGCGCGCCGCCCGTCACCGTGGGGGAGCCGAGCAAAAGGTCCGCGAGCGAGTTGCCGGTGTAGGCGAACGGCGTGAACTGCAAGAGGCCGCGCGCCTGCACGTCGCGGAAGGCGTTCTGCTGGACGGCGCGCAGGTCGGCGCCGAACTTGAAGAGGTGCCGGCCGCGCGCGTAGGTCGCCGTGTCGAGGAACTGGAACGTGTTGGTGACGCTGTTCTGCGGGTTGTTGAACTCCTCGCCGAGCGGCGAGAAGCCCGTCACGGTGATGAAGCTCAGGCCCGCGTCGCGCGGGTTCGGCGAGAGGTCGGGCAGGCCGACGCGCTGGTTGACCGACGCCGCGCGGTTCTCTTGCAGCACGCTCGCCGCGACGCGGTTGAAGGCGACGCGCGCGTCGTTGACGAAGGCCGGGCCGACAATCTTTGTCCACGCCGCCATCGCGTTCTGCCCGCGCCGCGCCACGTCGTTGCCGTAGCCGGGGACGGCCGCGAACGTCGGCCCCGCGAACGGCTCGTAGAGCGCGCGGTCGCCAAAGCTGTAGCGGAAGGCGAGCGTCGAGCTGTCGCTCAGGACGTGATCGACGCGCGCGTCGAAGTGGTCGTTGCGGTCGCGCTGCGTGGGCGACGAGACGAAGTTGGCGAACGGCGTCGCGCGGTTGGGCGCGGGGTAGAGCGCGGCGATGCGGCGGCCGATGGCGCTCTGCCTGTCGAGCGGCACGACGTTGCCGGGGAAGCATCCCGCCTGGTTCTGCGCGTTGCAGGGGAGCGGCTGGAACGTCACGGGGTCAACGCGGAACGGGTCGCGGACGAAGACGGGTTGGCCGAAGAAGTCGAACGAGCGCGAGAAGTCGCCCGCGCGTTCGGCGAGCGTCGGGACGTTGGTGACGCGCGTGATGCCTTCGCGCGAGCGCGTGCCCTCGTAGTCCGCGAAGAAGAAGGTGCGGTCCTTATTGATGGGGCCGCCGATTGAGAAGCCGAACTGGTTGCGGATGTACTTCGGGGCCGACGCGCCCGAGGGTGCGAAGAAGTTGCGCGCGTCCGTCGCGCCGTTGCGGTGGAACTCGTAGAGCGAACCGTGGAAATCGTTCGTCCCCGACTTCAACACGACGTTGACCTGCGCGCCCGCGCTGCGGCCGAACGAGGCGTCGTAGGTCGAGGTCAGCGTCTCGAACTCGCGGACGGCGTCCACCGGGGGCCGGACGCCGAAGGTGTTGAGCTTGGGGTCAACGTTGTAGACGCCGTCGAGCAGGAAGTTGTTCGCGTCCTCGCGCGCGCCGTTGACGGAGAAGGCGAAGTCGCCGCGCACCGAGCCGGCCGACCCTTGAGCGGGCGGCGCGGCGCCGGGGACGAGCAGACTCAACTCGTAGAAGTTGCGCCCGTCGAGCGGCAGCCCTTCGACCTGCCGGTTCTCGATGACCGCGCCGAGCGAGGCGGAATCTTTCTTCAGGTCGGGCGGCGCCATCATGAGGTCTTCCACGATGATGGCCGTTAACTGCACGACCATCTCCACGTCCACGCGCAGCTCCTGATTGACCTGCAACTCGACATGTTGCGGCAGCCTCTGGAAGCCCTTAGCTTGGGCCGAGAGCACATACCGGCCCGGCGGCAGGGACGAGAGCGCGAACTGGCCGTCCGCGTCGCTCATTGTGACACGCGTCTCGTTCGTGTCCCGGTTACTGAGCGTGATCTCGGCGCCGGGGATGACGGCGCGGTTCGGGTCGGTGACGGTGCCGCGCACGGAGCCGCGGTGCGTCTGCGCGTACGCGCGCGGAGCGTTGGTGAAGACGGCAAACAGCGAGATGGATAAAAGTACGAGCACTTGTAACTTTGACTTCAAGACTGATTTCTCCTCGGGATATTTCGCGCGGCGCGCGCCGGTTCAGGATAATGGACGCGCCTGATTTTTCGTCAACGACGAGGCTCTGGATTTGCTCAAAAGACGGCGAAAAAGTGCGTGCGCCCTTCATTTTCGCGGCGGCGTGGAAGGATTTCCCTCACAAGTCTGAAACCGCCTGCTAGAATGCGGAGTATAAAGGGTCGCCCCAGACGGTAGCCATCGAACGCGGAGTAATACGTCCACATGCTGAAAAACGTTTCCCTTCTTAAACCCCTCGGCGCGAGGCTCGTCTGCCTCGCGCTCGCCATCATCTTCTCCGCCGCCGCCGCGCACGCCCAGACGACGAGCACGCTCGCGGGCGACGTGAAGGACAGCAACGGCGCGCTCATCCCCGGCGCCGTCGTGACGGCGAAGAGCCTGGAGACGGGGCGGTCGAGCACGGCCGCCTCCGACGCCGAGGGGCGCTACACCTTCGCGGGCCTCCCCGTCGGGCTGTACGAAGTGCGGGCCAACAAGTCGGACTTCAAAGACTTCGTCTCCGACCGCGTCACGCTGACGGTCAACGAGACGGCGACGCTCGACATCGTGATGCAGCCGGCGGGCGTCGGCGCCGAAGTCACCGTCTCGGACGAGGCGGCGCTCGTCAACACGCAGACGCCCGAGTTGAGCTTCCTCGTCGGCGAGCGCGCCATCCGCGAGTTGCCTTTGAACGGGCGCAACTATACGGACCTCGCGTTCCTACAGCCCGGCGTCGTCGCCTACCCGCACCGCGACACGGGCTCGGTGGTCGCGCACGGCGTCGGCGCGAGCATCAACGGCCAGGACCCGCGCTCGAACGTCTACCTGCTCGACGGCACCGTGCAGAACGACTTCACCAACGGCCCGGCGGGCAGCGCCGCCGGAACGTCGTTAGGGATTGAATCAATCCGCGAGTTCCGCGTCGAGACCAACGCCTACAGCGCCGAGTACGGGCGCAACTTCGGCGGGCAGGTCAACGCCGTCTCCAAGTCCGGCTCGAACCAGTTTCACGGCTCGCTCTACGAGTTCCACCGCAACGACAACCTCGACGCGCGCAACTTCTTCGACGGCGCGCGCAAGCCCGAGTTCAAGCGCAACCAGTTCGGCGGTTCGTTGGGCGGCCCCATCAGCAAAGACCGTCTCTTCTTCTTCGGCGGCTACGAGTCGCTGCGCGAGAACCTCGGCCGCACCGTCCGCACCGTCACGCCCGACCTCGACGCGCGCAACGGGATAGTGACGCGCTGCAACATCGTCCTCGCGGTCGGGCAGGCGTGCCCCGAGGCCAGCATCATCCGCACCAACGTCACCATCAGCCCGGTCGTGCGGCCCTTCCTCGACGCGTTCCCGCTGCCGAACCTCGGCGCCGACCGCGTCGTGGGGAACCTCGCCTCCTACGCCTTCGGCTTCGACCAGCAGTTGCGCCAGCACTTCCTGCAAGGACGCGTTGACTACAACCGCGGCGACCGCGACCAGTTCTTCGCGCGCTACACCTTCGACGACGCGGACCAACTGCTGCCGACCGACTTCCCGCAGTTCCCGCGCACCTTCTTCTCGCGCAACCAGTTCTTCACCGGCGAGTACCGGCAGACGCTCTCGGCCTCGACGCTGAACACCGTCCGGCTCAACTTCAGCCGCACGCGCGTCGGGCAGAACGTCGAGGCGAATTTGACGAGCCCGCTGCCCGAGTTCGTGCCCGGACGCGGCATCACCGGCGACATAGACATCGGCGGCATCCCGCGCTTCGGCCCGCAGTCGTCGGGCAACCTGCGCCTGGTGCAGAACGTCTTCGGCGGCGAGTACAGCCTCGTCCACAGCCGTGGCCGTCACCTGATCAAGGCGGGCGCGCTCGCCGAGCGTTACCAGGACAACATGGTCAACCCGACCTTCAGCAACGGCATCTACACGTTCGCCTCCGTCTCGGACTTCCTACAGAACCGCGCGCAACGCTTCATCGGCCTCACCCCCGAGGCGCAGTTCGACCGCTACTGGCGCTTCACGCTCTTCGGCCTCTACGCGCAGGACACGTGGCGCGCGCACCAACGTCTGAGCCTGAGCGCAGGGCTGCGTTACGAGGCCGCGACGATGCCGCAGGACCGCCGCGACGTGTCGCTCCCGAACCTGACCGACCGCACGCCGACGCAGGGGCCGCTCTACGAGAATCCGACGTTGAAGAACCTCGCGCCGCGCGTCGGGTTCGCGTGGGACGTTCTCGGCGACGGAAGCACGTCGGTGCGCGGCGGCTACGGCGTCTACTTCAACACGAACAACCAGCAGAACCTGATCGTGACGGTGACGAACCCGCCGGCCACGCCGCGCCCCGTCGTCAACAACCCCGCGTTCCCCGTCCCGAACTTCGCCGGCTCGCTCTCGATCCGCCCCGTGCAGTTCGACCTCGACAACCCTTACTTGCAGGTCTGGAACCTGAACCTGCAACGCGAACTCTGGCTCGACACGGTCGTCACCATCGGCTACGCGGGCACGCGCGGCGTGCACCTGCTGCGCAGCAACGACGTGAACATCCCCGCCCCCGTCATCCGCGCCGACGGCACGCCCTTCTGGCCCGTGGGTCAGACGCGGCCGAACCCCGCGTTCACGACCATCGAGCTGAAGTCTTCGGACGGCAACTCCTGGTACAACGCGATGATCTTCGAGGCGCGCAAGCGTTTCACGCGCGGCTTCAACGCGCAGCTCTCCTACACCTTCGCGCGCAACATCGACACGACGCAGGCATCGACCTTCTTCTCCGACGCGACGAACGGCACGACGACCGCGTTCCCCGAATTCCCCGGCCTCAACTACAACAAGGGGCTCTCGGACTACCACGCGAAGCACAACCTCGTCGTCAACTTCACGTGGCAGCTTCCGTTCGGCGAGGCGCGCGAGGGGCTGGCCGGGTTGTTGACGAACGGCTGGCAGTTGTCGGGCATCGGGCAGGCGCGGAGCGGGAACCCCTTGACGGTCTTCATCGCGCGCAACCGCTCGCGCTCGCAGTGGTCGCCTTCGCTTGCGCCCGGCATCGGCTTCGACCGGGCGGACTTCGCGCCCGGCTTCGACGCGGAGTCGGCCGTGCTCGGCGGCCCCGACCAGTACTTCGACCCGGCGGCCTTCCGTCTGCCGGCGGCGGGCACGCTCGGCAACGTCGGGCGCGGCGCGCTCATCGGCCCGAACCTGCGCGTCTTCGATTTATCGCTCGTCAAGAACACGCGCTGGGACTGGCTCGGCGACGCGGGCGCGATACAGTTGCGCCTTGAGGCTTTCAACCTCTTCAACCGGGCCAACTTCGCGCCGCCCTCGCTCATCGTCTTCACCGGCGCGGCCGACAACGAGCAGCCGCTCTCGACCTTCGGCCGCATCCGCTCGACCACCACCGCCTCGCGGCAGGTGCAGTTGGGCGTGAGACTAACGTTCTGAAAAACAGGAGTCGGGAGTCAGAAGTCAGGAGTCAGAATTTAAAAGCGGTCGCCGCCTCTTCATTCTGACTTCCGACTCCTGACTCCTGACTCCCTTCCTTGTGAGGTCACAAATGCTCTGGATCATCTTCGCCCTCGGCGCGGCGCTCGCGTGGGGGCTGTACGGGCCGGTGCTCCACCAGGGGCAGGTGCAGTTGGGCAGTCCTTTGCGCGCGCTGTTGTGCGTGGGGGCGGCTTACTTTCTGATCGGGGTGATCGTGCCCGTGCTCGGGCTCTCTTCGCAGGGCGGGGTGAGCGCGGGCTTCACCACGAAGGGCGCGCTGGCGGCGACGGCGGGCGGCGCGCTCGGCGCGATTGGCGCGGTGTGCATCATCTACGCCTTTCGCGCGGGCGGACTCCCGACCTACGTCATGCCGCTCGTCTTCGCGGGCGCGCCGCTCGTCAACGTCCTCTTCTCGATGGTGCTCCACCCGCCGAAGCAGGCCCCCAACCCGCTCCTCTACCTCGGCTTCGTCCTCGCCGCCGCCGGCGCCGGCATGGTGCTCTACTTCAAACCTCAATCGTAAAAGCAGGAGTCAGCGTTCAGCATTCAACCAGACCCATTGTCTGGCTGAACGCTGAACGCTGACTCCTGCTTCGTTACTTCCTTCTGCCGCCGATACAGTAAAGGTGGTTCGAGGTGCGGATGAAGATTTGCCCTTCGGAGACGGCGGGTGAGCTGAGCGTATACTCGGCGAGGTCGTTCTCCGCGAGCAGTTCGAACTGCGGCCCGGCCTTGATGACGGAGGTCAGACCGTCCTCGCTCGTCACGTAAATCTTCCCGTCGGCGAGCACGGGCGAGGCGCTGTAGGTGCCGGGCTTCAGACGCTGCTGGCCGTAGACCTCCTTGCCCGTCTTCGCGTCGAAGCTCCACACGATGCCGCGGTCGTTGACGACGTAGAGGGCGCGGCCGTCCGTGACGGGCGTCGGCACGTCCGGCCCGTTCGGCGTTGACCAGACGAGGTGCGACTTCGACACGTCGCCGCGCCCGCCCGCGCGCAGCACGAGGAGCGGCTTGACGCGCGTCGGCACGTATATCAATCCATCATGAACGATGGGCGAGGCGACGATGCGGAAGAAGGGCTCGCGGTCGGGGTTCAGACCGCCCGCGCGCCAAAGCTCCTTGCCCGTCGCGGGGTCGTGCCCCGTCACGTAGTCGCCGCCGCTCACGACGATCTCAATCGCCTTCCCCACGCGCAGCAGCGCGGGCGTCGTGTAGGCGTCGGGCGACTCGCGCAGCGCGTCGGTCGGCCGCTCGACGCGCCACAAGGTCTTCCCCGTCTTCTTATCGACGCGCATGACGTACGAAGGGTCGTCCGTGTGCATTCCGTGCAGCACCTGCACGTAGAGCGAGTCATCGTGCAAGAGCGGCGACGAGGCGTAGCCCCAGTTGAGCCCGAACGCGCCGTAGTCCTTCTGTAAGTCGCGCGACCACAACTCGCGCCCCTCGAAGTCGAAGCCTTTGAGCACGCCCGTACCCGTTATCACCCAGACGCTCTTGCCGTCCGTCACGGGCGAGGGCGAGGACATGTTGTGCTTGCGCATCCGCGCGTTGCCGCCGCCGAGTTTGCGTTTCCACAGCGCCGCGCCCTTCGAACGGTCCACGCACCAGAGACTAAGTTCGTCGCCCTCCGCGACGTTGAGGAAGACGCGCTCGCCCCACACGATGGGCGTCGAGCCGCTGCGGTCGGGCATCGCGAGTTTCCACGCGACGTTCTCGACGGAGGTCCACTTGACGGGCAGGTTCCGCTCCGCGCTCACGCCGTTCATATCGGGTCCGCGCCACTGCGGCCAGTTGGCCGAGACGGTCGCGGCCAACAACACGACGAGACACGAAGCCAGAGATAGTCTACGCATCTTGAACTCCTTCCCGGGCGGGTTGAGGAGAGATTCTAACCGAAGCGAACCCTTGGCGGATAAGAATTTTACTCCTCGCGGAGCGCGGCGAGGAGCGGCGCGCGCAGCGCGGCCGCCGTCGCGATGAGTGACGCCGCGAGCCCGGAGACGACGACCGCCGCGAGCAACAACCCGAGCGATGCCAGCGGCAGACGACCGCCTCGCGCCGACACCACCGGCGTTATCGCCAGCAGCGCGCAGAGCGTCCCCGTCAGGAGCCCGCACGCGAGCAGCAGCGCGTTCTCCGCGACGATCATCACGCCGAAGTGCCAGCGACCGTAGCCGACCGCGCGCAGCAGCGCCAACTCACGCCGCCTCTCCAGCACGTTCCGCAGAAGCACCGCCGCCAGCCCGAGCGTCCCCAACGCGAGCCCGAGCCCGCCGAGCATCTGGAACGTCGAGAGGTACGTGTTCTCGACGCGGTGAAAGCCTGCCAGACGTTCCGCCGTCGAGGTGGCGTCGAAGCCGAAGTCCGACAGACGTTCCTCCAACACGGCCGCCACGCTCCGCGCGTCGCGGCCCGCCGGCAGGTCGATGAGAAAGACGCGGTAGCCCTCCTGCTCCGGGAAGTGCCGGAGGAAGTTGCGCTCCGACACGACGAGCCCGCCCTGAAAGATGCTGTCCGCGAGCGTCGCCACCAGGCGCAGCCGCAGCGGTTCGAGCCCGCCGCCGCGCTCCAACAGAAAATCATCCCCGAGCCCGAGGTGCAGCACGTACGCGGCGGAGTTCGCGTCCGCGATGAAGGGCACCGCGCCGTCCGCGAATTCCCTGTCGAGCAGCAGCCACGGGTTCGTCTTACTCTCGCCTTCGGCGTCGAGCGTGCCGCCGAAGGCGAAGCGCCCTTCGCGCACGAAGTCTCCGGTCGGCGCGAGGACGCGCGGCTGGCTCGGGCGATAGAGGTTGAGACAGCTCGCGTCTTCGCCGGGTCGCAGACGGAATCGCGCGAGCGTCACGCCGCCGAGCGCGTCGCCGCCGACGTTGAGGTTCAACTCTTCGCGTCCCTCTGGCGTGTTCGGGTCGTGGACGATGGGCAGGAGCGACTCGGCCATCAGCGCGTAGCCGCCGCCGCCCGAATGACGTTCGCGCGCGGCCTCGGGCGAGTCGTCGCGACGGAAGGCGTCCACCGCGACGATGATGAAGGCGGCGGACGCGATGAGCGTGATGCAGAGGACGCTGCGCCCCGGCCTGTACGTCGCGTTCCTCATCCCCAATCGCGAGACCGACCACCAGCCGCCGCCCCCGATTGTCCCGCGCCCGCGCCCCTTGAGCCACGCCGACTGGAACCCGAGCAGCGCCACGAGCAGCAACGCGCCGCCCCCGAAGAACCCCGCCGCCTGCCCCAACACGCCCACGGTCGCCGCCAACAACAACGCGACTCCCACGACGAGCGCGACCGCAGGGACGACCAGTCGCATCGACGAGAAGACCGTCCGACGTTTCACAGTCGTTGCCGCATCGGTCTCCCAACTGCGCCCGCCCGCGATGAGGCTCCGCGCAGACGCGCGCCGCAGTCCGCGCAGCGTCAGGACGATGCAGAAGACCGCCGCGACGATTCCCCCCAACACCCCGAACACGAACGGCCACGGCCCCGCGTGCAGCTCCAACTCGGTCGTGCCCACGGCCCCGACCCACCACGTCCGCAACCCCTTCATCAAAAGCCACGCGTACGCGTACGCGCCCGGCACCCCGACGAGGCTCCCCATAGACGCGAGCACCAACGCCTCCGCGAGGAAGATCGTTCGCACGCGCCCGCGCGTGTACCCCATGGCGCCGAGCAGTCCCACTTCACGCAGACGCTGCTCGACGCCGAGGCGGAAGAAGAGCGCGGTCAACAGCAACGCCGAGACGACGATGAAGAAGCTGAAGTAGAGAAAGTATTCGCCGAAGTCGGTCGCGCCGCGCGAAGCCTCAAGCCCCTCGGCCCGCACCGCGAAGACGTTCAACCCGGCCGCCGACAGCTCCAACGTCTCGTGCAAAGCGTTTGAAAAAGTCTCCAACGACGACGCAGGCGTCGCGCCTGTCGCGCCCGCGCGCAGACGCAGCGAGGTCAGACCGCCGAAGCGCGAGCGCCAAAGCTCCCGCGCGCGCGCGAGTGTGATGAACGCCTTCGGCGTCGTGCGATGCTTGTCCCAATAGTCCTCGTCCTGCGGGCGCACGCGCGCGAGGTCGATGGGGAACGGCGGGTCCCAATCGGCGAGACTGTTCGAGCCTGTGATGCCCGGATACTCCGGGACGAGGTCGCGGTCTGCGGCCTCGCCCTCAATCGGCACCACGCCCGCGAGACGAAACTCCGCCGTCCGCGTCGAGAGCCGCCCCGACTCCTCCCAAACGTAATACTCAAGCGACACCGTGTCGCCGACACGCGCGCTCAACTCGCGCGCCGCCCACTCGTTGAGGATGACGGGCGACACACCCTTCTCGTCTACGCCCGGAGAAGGAACGCGAGTCCCGACAGCACCACTCTCATCATTCACCGCCGCGCCCTGGAGTCTCTTGAAGGCGTCTTCGCCGAACGCGGTCACGATGGAGTAGGGCACCTCGCGGCCGTTCGCGCGGAAGGAATTGGCGAGGTATGAGAAGACGGGCTCGGCGCTCATCCCCGTCCTGCGCGCCGCCTCGCGCGCCGCCGCGTCCAGCCCTTCGCCGATCAGCCCGCTCTCGCTCTCGAACGCGAGTCCACGCGTCTCGTCGAGCGCGCGCAGCTTCACGCCCAAGTCTTCGAGCGTCGCCGACGCGCGCAGCGCCGCGTTGAGCTGCTCCGTCCGCGCGCGCGCGGCCTCCGCTTCAGTCGCTTCGCGCGCGGCGAAGAGGATGGTGTTGACGCGCCCCGCGCGGTCGAGGCTGCGTTGCAGCGAGGTCAAAGGGACGAAGACCGCGCGCACCTCCGTCTGGCTCGGGCGCACGGAGAACTCGCCCAACTCCGACGCGGGCAACGTCTCGCGCACGGTCAGACGCGCGCTGCTGCCCACGTCGTCCCTGCGCCCGTGCAAAGACTCGACGGGGATGTCCGAAGGCTGTTCAACTCTTAAGATGACTGCGTCGCCCGCCGCCGCGCCGAGTTCCGCGGCGAGGCTCGGGCTCAACAGAGCCTCGTTGCTCCGCGGCGCACGAGCGGCGGCGTCCGCGCGGCCGTGGAACTCCCAGAAACGCGCGTCCACGCCGTAGACCCGCGCCGCCACCGCGCGACGGCCGCTCGCCTCGTGCGTGACGACGCCTTCGGCGATGATGATGGGACAGGCCGCGTCGAACCCCGCCTCCCTCAACCCGCCGGCCGCGCGCACGTCTTCGCCCAGGCGCTC
>DASVGG010000109.1:0-55645 GCA_036379655.1 Pyrinomonadaceae bacterium | reverse complement strand
TGTCGGCGATGGTCTGGCCGATGACGACGACGCGCGCGGCCGTGCGCACGTCCGAGTCGGTGAAGAAGCCGCCCGACGAGACCGCCCACTTGCGTATCTCCGGGAACTGTTCGGAGACGCCCTGCACCTGTGTGCTCCAGTTCTGGTTACCCGAGACGAGCTGCGAGCGCGAGTTGACGACCGGCGAGACCATCGAGACGCTCGGCACCTCCCGACGGATGGCTTCGAGGTCATCGACGGTGAGCTGGCTGCCCGTGTTCGAGTCGCCCGCGCCGCCACGGACGCCGCCGACGTTCTGCGCGCCCGCCGAGACGAAGAGCAGGTTGGTGCCCATGCTCTCGATCTGCGACTGGACCGTGGCCGACGCGCCCTGCCCGATGCTGACCATCACGATGACGGCCGAGACGCCGATGATGATGCCGAGCATGGTCAGGGCCGCGCGCGACTTGTTGCGCGCCAGCGCGCGGAAGGCGATGCGGATGATCATTAGGACGTTCATGACTTACTCAACCTCTTCCTTCGTCGAAGGCGGTTAACCACAGAGACACAGAGTGCCCGGGTGACACAGAGGGTTTATGATGGATGAAGCTCCGCACCGCTCCCGTCTCCCCTGTGTCTGTGTGGTTAACCGTCCTCGACCTCACACTTCAAGCGACTAAAAAACTCAGACCTCTTCCTCGACCTCGTCATCATCGACCGCGGGCAAATTCCGCAACTCCTCGGCCGCGTCGCGCGGCGCCGTGACGCGATAGTCCTTCTGGATGCGGCCGTCCTTGAAGACGACGACGCGGTCGGCGTAGGCCGCGATGTCGGGCTCGTGCGTGACGAGGACGAGCGTGATGCGGCGCTCGCGGTTGAGGCGCTGGAAGATGTCCATCACCTCGACCGAGGTGCGCGAATCCAACGCGCCCGTCGGCTCGTCCGCGAGGATGAGCTTCGGGTCGTTGACGAGCGCGCGCGCAATCGCCACGCGCTGCTGCTGTCCGCCCGAGAGCTGGTTCGGGTGATTCTGCTCGCGGCCCGCGAGTCCGACCGCGTGCAATGCTTCCGTCGCGCGGCGGTGGCGCTCGGCCGGCTCTATCCCTGCGTAGAGCATCGGCAACTCGACGTTCTCAAGCGCCGACGTGCGCGAGAGCAGGTTGAAGCCCTGGAAGACGAAACCGAGCTTGCGCAGGCGGATGTCGGCGCGCTCGTCCTTCGAGAGCTTCGACACGTCCTCGCCGTCGAGCGCGTAGGTGCCGCGCGTCGGGCTGTCGAGACAGCCGATGATGTTCATCGTCGTCGATTTGCCCGAGCCCGACGCGCCCATGATGGCGACGAACTCGCCCTCCTTGATGTCGAGCGTGACGCCGCGCAGCGCGTGCACCTCCACGTCGCCCATCGAATAGGTCTTGTGGATGCCTTCGAGCCGTATGACCTCGGGCGCCTCCGCGCGGGGCGTGAGCAGAACCTCGTGCGCCCCCCCGTCGAACACGCCAACTTCGAATGCCGTTTGCATGACTTGAGTCACCCCTTGTCTCTTACCGAGTTCTGCCGCCGCCGCCCGTACGCCCGCCGCCCGTGCGCGGGGCGCCGCCGAAGCCGGGGGCCGTCGATTGGCCGCCGTTAGCGTTGCGCGTCGAAGCGGAGGCCGTGACGTTCTGGCCCGTGACGATCACGTCGCCCTCGCGCAGGTCGCCCTCGACCACTTCGGTCGCGGAGCCGTCGCTCAAGCCGACCTTGACGCGTCGCGCCTCAAGTTTGCCGTTCGCGCCCATGACCCACACGCGCCTGAGTTGACCCGGCAGCACGGGCTCCGACGCGCGCGCGAACTGTGTGCGTGCGCCTTGCTGTGCGTTAGAGCCGTCCGGCTGCTGAGTCGCGGCCGTGTCCCCGCCGTTCGCGTTGCCCGCGTTCTGACGCTGACCGGCGCCACGGCGCGAGCCGTTCGAGTTGCCGCCCGAGCGCGTCTGCGTCGCGTCGGTCGTCTGCGGCGTGAAGCGAAGCGCCGAGTTCGGCACCTTGAGCACGTCGTTGCGCTCGTCGATGGTGACGGTCAGGTTGGCCGTCATGCCCGGCTTCAACTTCTGCTCGGGGTTCGCCACGTCGATGACGACGTTGTAGGTGACGACGTTCTGCACGTTCTGCGGGTTCAAGCGCATCTGCTGGATCGTCCCCTTGAACTCCTGTCCGGGGAAGGCGTCCACCGTGAAGGCGACCGACTTCGCCTGCTCGACGAGGCCGATGTCTGCCTGGTCGATGTTGGCGATGACCTGCATCTGCGTCAGGTCCTGCGCGATGGTGAAGAGCGTCGGCGCCGACAGCGAAGCGGCCACGGTCTGCCCGACGTTCACGTCGCGCGAGACGACGACGCCGTCGATGGGCGACGCGATGGTCGTGTGCTGCAAGTTGATCTCGGAGAGTTGGAGCGCGGCGCGCGCCTGCTCGACCTGCGCGACGGCGTTCTGCACCTGCGCCTGCGCGCTCACGACCGAACCCTGCGACTGCTGCGCCTGCGCCTGCGCCTGCTCGATGGCGGCGGCGGCCTGCGTCTGTCCCGCGCTCGCCGACGACTGCGCGCTCAACTGCGCCATCCTCAACTGCGCGACGGCCTGGTTGTAACGCGCCTCGGCCGTCTTATAAGAGGTCTGCGCCGTCTCGTACTCGCGTTGCGCGATGACGCCGCTCTGTAAGAGCGACTGCTCCTGACGAAGAAAACTAGCCGCGTCATCCAACTGAGCCTTGAGCACGGCGACGTTGGCCTCGGCGGCAGAGACGCCCGCCTGCTGGTTCTGCGTCGTGGAGCCGGCGGCGGCGGCCCTGGCGCGGGCATCAGTAATTCCCGCGCGCGACTGGGCGACGCCCGCGTGCGTGTTGGTGACGGCGGCGCGCGCGGCCTGCAACTGGGCCTGCGCCTGCGCGAGGTTGGCGCGCGCCTGCTGGACCTGCGCCTGCGCGACCGAGGGGTCGAGCTGCGCCAGCAGTTGCCCCTTCTTGACTGTCGAGTTGAAGTCGGCGTAGAGCGCCGAAAGGGTGCCCGACGCCTGGCTGCCGACCTGCACGGTCGTCACGGCCTGGAGCGTGCCCGTCGCCGTCACGGTGTTGCGCAGGTTGCCGCGCTCGACCTTGGTCGTCATGTACTCGGCGGCGTTGGCGTTGCCGCCCCAGTACCAGAAACCGCCTGCGGCGACCAGCGCCACGACGAGCGCCACGACCGTCAACCGCCTCTTCGCGTTCAGAAATAATTTCACTCGCTGCATCTTCTTTTCCCCTGCGGGCGCCTCTCGCGTGCGCCTTAATAACTCAGAAAAATTAAGGGCGCGAAAACCCGCCCAATAAACTAGACACCGGGCTCGCGCGTTCGGTTACAGGGTGCCGCACGGTCATTTTGGGCGTACTGAAATTGCCTGCTCGCGGGGGTTGTAACGGATTGGACGGGCGTGGTGTCTAGCCTGACAGAGGCCGTTTGAGCGGGCTCGGATTTAAGGAAGAGAAAGAGGGGGGAGTTATGAAGAAGATTTACGGACTCTTGATGAGCATCGTGCTGTTGGCCGGCGCGGCGTTGCCAGCGGCGGCGCAGACCACGCGGCGCGGGGCTTACGCGACGCGCGCGGCGCAGCAGAGGGCGTACGAGCGGCAGCAGCAGAGGCAGTATGAGCGGCAGCGCCGCGAGTACTACAACGACCGCTACGACGACCGCTCGTTCGTTGATGAGCATCGCGACAAGTTGACCGTCGCGGGCGGGACGGCGGCGGGCGCCGTGGTCGGCGCTCTGGCCGGCGGCAAGAAGGGCGCGGTCATCGGCGCGCTCGTCGGCGCGGGCGCCTCGGCGCTCTACACCTACAAGCTGCGTGATAAGGATGACGACTGGCGTCGTTAATAAATAAACGGACACGCGCCGCGCGCGGGTGTAACCGCCGTGCGCGGCGCGGTGTCTAGGCTTAACGGACCCTCTCCCTCAGGGCAGAAACAAGGTAGACTAGGAGCAGAAAGCAGTCATGAAGAAATTCGGAAGGATTCATAAGTTGGGCCTCGCCGGTCTTTCGGCGCTGGCCCTCGCGGCCCCCGTGGCGTTGGCGCAGACCGCCGGCACCGAGCAGTCGGGCCAGACGACGCGCGCCGAGCGCAAGCACGGCAAGGGTGGGTTCGGCGGCCATCACGGCCGTCGTGGCGGGCGCGGCGGCGGCCGACACTTCGGGGGCGGCCTACGCGGCGTCGAGTTGACCGACGCGCAGAAGGCGAGCATGAAGCAGCTCCGCGAGTCGTTCGGCGAGCGCACGAAGTCTCTGCGCGAGCAGCTCCGCGCCAAGCGGCGGGAGTTGCGTCAGGCGGAGTCGGGCACGACCTTCAACGAACAGCTCGCGGCCCAGAAGCTCGCGGAGGCGTCGGTGCTCCAGGCGAAGCTGATGGCCGAAGAGTTCAAGCTCCGGCAGGACTCGCTCGCTCTGCTCACGGCCGAGCAGAAGGCGCAGCTCGAACAGCGCAAGCAGCAGCGCGAACAGCGCCGCGAGCAGTGGAAGGCGCGGCGCAACCAGCAGGCGCCGTCGCAGGAGTAACCTTCAACCGGATGGCGGCGGGCTCGGCCCCGACAGTCGAGCCCGCCGCCGCCCGCAACCCGACAGGGACGGACCGAAGACACTGCCGTTTGACCTGGAACAGGCGCCCGACGAGGAGCTGGCGCGACTGGCGCGCGGGGGCGACGAGTCCGCCTTCGGCGAGATCGTGCGGCGCCACAGCCCGCGCGTCTTCCGCACGGCCAGTCGCTTCTTCCGCCGCCGCGAGCAGGTCGAAGAGGCCGCGCAGGAAGTCTTTTTGAAAGCGTTCACGCAGCTCGACACCTACGAGGGGCGCGGCTCCTTCGAGGGCTGGCTGACGCGGATCACGACCAACACCTGCCTCAACCTCCTGCGCAGCGCGCGCCGCAGGCCGGAGCTTTCGGCCTCCGACCTCTCGGAAGACGAGGGCGCGTGGCTCGAACACAACATGGCCGGCGAGGCCGCCGCGCGGCAGCAGTCGTTCGAGCGCGGCGTGGTCGCGGCCGATTTGGCCGACAAGGTTTTAAGCACGATGTCCGAGGACGACCGCGTCGTCCTCATGATGATGGACGGTGAAGAGGCTTCGGTGAAAGAGGTCTCGGAGGCGACGGGCTGGTCGGAGTCGAACGTGAAGGTCAAGGCGATGCGCGCGCGGCGGCGCATGCGCGAGGCGGTCGAGAAACTTTTAGGGATTTGAAATTCGAGATTGCGTAGGTGAAGCGATGAGGGACGAACACGTTAAGAAGCTTCTGGACGAAGCGCCGCTCTCAAGCCTCGGCAAGGCCGAGCTGGCGTCGGTCCGCGCGCACGTCGAGAGTTGCGACGAATGCCGTCGGGCCTTCGACGCGGCGCACCTCTCTTCGCGGTTGTTGCAGTCGCGCGCGGCGGAAACCTTCGAGCCCTCGCCCTTCTTCCAGACGCGCGTGCTGGCGGCGCTGCGCGAGCGGCGCGCGGCTGAGGAGGAGCGTTGGACGTTCGCGGGTTTGTGGAAGTCGGCCGGGCTCCTCGTCTCCTCGATGGCGGCGACGGTCGCGGCGCTCGCGGTCTTCACCTTCGTCGCGCCGCAGGAGCAGACGACCGGGCAGGAGGTGGCCGGGACTTACACAGCCGAGTCGGTCATCTTCGACGAGGCGGGCGACGATCAGATGACGTACGAACAGGTGCTCACGTCCCTCTACGGGGACGAGGACGAGGCGGCGAGGTGAATATGGACAGGGTGAGAAAAAGCAGTTGGCTCGTGCGCGCGGCGGCGCTCGCCATCTTCATCCTCGGGTTCGCGGCGGGCGCGCTCGCGCCGACGGCCTACCGCGCGTGGGTGCGCGGCGACGGCGGCGGCCGTCGCGACCGCTTCGAGAAGATGAGTGAAGACCTCAAGCTCACCGCCGAGCAGCAGGAGCAGGTGCGGCAGATATTCGGCGAGACGAAGACGAAGCTTGAGGCGCTGCGCAAGGAGTCCGAGCCGCGCTTCGCGGAGATACGCCGTGACGCCGACGAGCGCCTGAAGCAGGTGCTCACCCCCGAGCAGTGGGAGGAGTTTCGCAAGTCGCGCGAAGAGGGACGCGGCCGTCGCGGCGGCCGGGGCGGCGGCAGAGGCGGCGACGGCGGGTCGCCGCGCGAACGTTAAATAAAGAACACGTCACCAACGCGGGCGCCTCACGCCTTGCCCGCGACGAACTTCAACGCCACGCCGTTCATGCAGTAGCGCAGCCCCGTCGGCTCCGGGCCGTCGTCGAAGACGTGGCCGAGGTGCGCGTCGCAGCGCGCGCAGAGGACTTCGGTGCGGACCTCGGACATGCTTCGGTCCTCCTCCTCGCGCACGTGCTGTTTGTTGACGGGCTGCCAGAAACTCGGCCAGCCCGTGTGCGAGTCGTACTTTGCCTTCGAGCTGAAGAGCGGCAGGTCGCAACAGACGCACAGGAACGTGCCGCGCCTGTGCTCAGCAGTGAGCGGGCTCGAACCCGGCGCCTCGGTCCCCTTGCGCCGCGTCACCTCGTACTGCTCGGGCGTGAGCTGTCGTCGCCACTCCTCGTCAGACTTAACGACCCGCCCGACCCCGCCCGCCTTCGACCGTCCCTTATCCTCCGCCCGCGCGTCGAGCGCGGCCAAAGCACCCAGCGCCAGCGCCGACGTGAGAAAACTTCGTCTGTTCATGACATGAAACCTCAGTAGGGAGAGAGCCCCGGAGGGGCGGTATGTTTATAGCTAACAGCCGTTATTAAAATCCAAGCTCCGGAGGAGCGGCATGTCCATGTCGCCGCTGCCGGGGCTCGGCGTTAATAATAACGCGCGAGCTATAAACATGCCGCCCCTCCGGGGCTAATTGCCTGCTGACTACTGACTACTTCAGCTTAGTTAGGCATGACGACGGTGTCGATGACGTGGATAACGCCGTTCGACTGGTACACGTCGGCGATGGTGACGTTCGAGGTGCCGCCCTTCTCGTCGGTGAGCGAGATGCCGTTCATGCCGTTCATGCGCGCGGTGAGCGTGCCGCCGCTCACGGTCTTGAGCGAAGCCTGGCCGCCGCCCTTCTTGATGAGCTGCATCAGCTTCTTCGCGTCGTACTTGCCGGCGACGACGTGGTAGGTCAGGATTTTCGTCAGCGTGTCTTTGTTCTCGGGCTTGACGAGCGTCTCGACCGTGCCGGCGGGCAGCTTGTCGAAGGCCGCGTTGGTCGGCGCGAAGACCGTGAACGGCCCCTTGCCTTGCAGCGTCTCGACGAGGCCCGCGGCCTTCACCGCCGCGACGAGCGTCGTGTGATCGGCCGAGTTCATCGCGTTCTCGACGATGTTCTTCGTCTTGTACATCGGCGCGCCGCCGACCATCGGGTTGTTGTTGCTGGTGCCGCCGCCCATCATCTGCGCCGACACGCTGAGCGACACCGCGGCCGCCATGACCATTGCGAACAGAGTTCTCCTCATCTTCATTCCCCCGTAAGTTTTTTATTCGTAACTTGCCCGATATACGGGGCGCGCGCGGCGCGCGGTTTTAGGCGGCGGGAATTTTTTTACTCGGCGCGCGGCGTGCGCACCATCTTCTCGAAGAGGCTTTCGAGCAGCGCGTCGCCGTCCTTGCAGAAACCGGTGTGAACGGGCGAGGTCTGGATGATTGTGCTGCGCGGGGCGACGAGCCAGTGGAAGCGCGCGCGCTGTGGCAAAAGCCCGATGGGGCCGGCGTCGGCGCCGCCCTCGCAGATGCGCTGGATGGCGGCGAGGTGGCGCTCGACGGTCTCGCGGTCGAAGCCCGGGTCGAGGGCGGCGAGCCGCGCGGCGTCCAACCCGACGCGCGCCTTGAGATAGTTCTGGCCGGGGCAGGAGACGATGACGCCCGCGTTGACGAACTCGCCGCGCTCGACGCGCGGGACGACGCGGACGACGGCGTAGTCAAACGGACACAGCTCGGGCATCGGCCGCCTCCTTGACGAAGTCGCGCGGAGCTTGCAAACGCGAGAGCAGGTATTCGACGTATGCCTCGCGGTGCGCGTCCGCGTCCGCGAAACGCGCTTCGGAAGTCAGCCAATCGTCGGGGACGAACGACAGCACCCTCTTTATCAACTCCGGCGTGACGAGCGCCGAGAACCGCGCGTCCGCCTCCGCGAGTTCCGAAGCGAAGGGAAGCAGCACGTGTTCCTTAATTTGCTTGAACGCGACGCGGCTGCGTTCGAGGTAGTTGTCCCACGAGTGGTGGAAGTAGAGCGCGGCGCCGTGGTCGATGAGCCAGAGCCGGCGGTGCCACATGAGCATGTTGGTGTTGCGCGCCGTGCGGTCCACGTTCGTCACGTAGGCGTCGAACCAGACGATGGAAGAGGCGAGTGTTGCCTCAACCTTCTCGGCCGCCGGGTCGAAGGTGATGGAGCCGGGCAGGTAGTCGAGCGCGAGGTTAAGGCCCGCGCTCGCGCGTATCAGGTCCTGTATCTCGGGGTCGGGCTCGGTGCGCGCGAGCGTCGCGTCAACCTCGACGAAGACGATCTCGGGCACGGGCAGTTCAAGTGCGCGCGCCAACTCGCCCGCCAGCAGTTCCGCGACGAGCGCCTTTGCCCCCTGACCCGCGCCGCGAAACTTCAACACGTAGAGCCCGTCGTCGTCGGCCTCCACGATGGCCGGCAAACTCCCGCCCTCGCGCAGCGGCGTCACGTAACGCGTCGCCTTCACAGTCCTCGGTGCCATTAAGTTAAGGATACATCCTTTCGCCTTAAGCCTTCGAGGAGGCGCGCGATTGTTTCGGGGTCGGCCTCGGGCGTGGCGCCGGTCTGCATGGCGAGCCAGGAGCCGACGCGGTTGGCGATCTCGTTGCAGAGCGGGAGTGGGGCGCGGCGGCGCAGGCAGTGTGCGAGCGCGGCGGCGAAGGCGTCGCCGCAGCCGATGGTGTCGGAGACGCGCTCGGCGCGAAAGCCCGGGTGCTCGTCCGCGCCTTCACGCGAGACGAGCAGGCTCCCCGACGCGCCGCGCGTGACGGCCACCAGGCGCAGGTCGAAGCGTTCGAGCAGCTCGCGCGCCGTCCCGAGTTCACCCGCGACGCTTAAGTTCAGCATCGAGGCGGCGGCAGAGAGTTCCTCCGCGTTGAGCTTGACGACGGAAGCGAGGCGGAGCGAGCGCGCGAGCATGTCGGGCGTGAAGAAGGAGTGGCGCAGGTTCACGTCGAAGAGCCGGAGCGCGTCCGCGCGCGTCGCCGCGAGAAAGCGGTTGATGGTCTCGCGCGCCTCCGGGCGGCGCTGGCCGAGCGTGCCGAAGCAGACGACGGCGGCGCTCGCGGCCAGTCGCTCCCATTCGGGCGTCCACTCAAGATAGTCCCACGCGGAGTTCTCGTTGACGTTGAAGTTTGGCTCGCCATGCGCGCCGATGCGGACGCCGACGGTGCCCGTCGGGTGCTCGCCGTCCGTTTGCAGGTACGTGGTCGAGAGCCCGGCGCGCTCTAATCTTTCGACGGCCTCACGCCCGAGCGCGTCGCGCCCGACGCGGCTCGCGACCGCTGCTTCGTCGCCGAGTAGACGCGAAACGTACGCGAAGTTCGACGGCGCGCCGCCGAGCCTGCGTCCCTCCGGGAACAGGTCCCAGATCAGTTCGCCGAGCCCGACGACGAGTCGGTTGCTTGTCTGTGTTTGAGACTGCTCGTCCATGTCAGTCGGCGCGCGGCGCCCCCTCCGCGACGAAGCGGTAGCCGACGCCGCGAACGGTGAGGAGATGGCGGGGGCGCGAGGGCTCGTCCTCGATGTACTTGCGCAGGCGCACGATGAAGTTGTCGATGGCGCGCGTGTCCGTGTCGTCCCTCAGACCCCAGACCTCTTCGAGCAGCGACTTGCGCGAGACGACCTGGCCCGCGCGGCGGACGAGGTGGCGCAGCAGTTCCGCCTCCATCAACGTCAGGCGCAACGTGCGCTCGCGCGTGCGCAGCTCAAGCGCGGAGAAGTCGATGGTCTTCCCGTCGAAGGCGAACGTGTCCGCGTCTTCAACCGGTTTGGGGACGGGGGCGTCCGCCGCGACCAACGGCGGCGCGCGGTCGAGGCGGAGCCAGTCGCGGCGCCGGAGCAGCGCCCCGATGCGCGCGATGAGCACGGACAGCTCGAAGGGCTTCGGCAGGTAGTCGTCGGCGCCCGACTCGAAGCCGCGCAGCACGTCCTCGGGCCGGCCGCGCGCGGTGAGCATGAGCACGGGGACGAACGAGCCCGCGCGCCGCAGCTCGGCGGCCACCTGAAAGCCGTCCGCGCCGGGCAGCATCACGTCGAGCACGACCACGTCGAAGACGCGGCCGTCGTCGAGCAGGAGTTTGAGCGCCGCTTCGCCGTCGGCGGCCGTCTCGACCTCGTAGCCCTCGGCCTCAAGGTTGAAGCGGAGTCCTTCGGCGAGGTGCTTCTCGTCTTCGACGATTAAGACCGTGCTCAACTTATTCAAGCCCTCGGGAGTTGGATGGTGAAGGTGCTGCCGTGGCCGAGCCCCTCGCTCTCGGCGAAGACGCGCCCGCCGTGGCGCGCGACGATGGAGTGCACGATGAAGAGGCCGAGCCCCGTCCCCTTGAAGCGCGCCATGAAGTGGCCGGGCACGCGGTAGAAGCGTTTGAAGATGCGCTTGAGCTGGTTGCGGTGGATGCCGATGCCGGAGTCCTTCACGCGCAGGGCCAGCATGCGCTCGTTGACGGCCGCCAGCTCGACATCGACGCTCACGGCGTTGTCTGAGTACTTCACGGCGTTGTCGAGCAGGTTCGAGACGGCGGCGCGCAGTTCGTCGCGGTCGCCGTTGACGGAGGCGCCGGAGACTTCGGGCTCCTCTGTGTAGCGGATGGCGTCGGGGTCGAGTCCGTGGCGCAGGCGCGCCAGTTCCAGGCACTCGCGCACGAGCCCGCCCATCTCGACGTGCGAGAGGCTGAGCGCGCGCTTCTTCTGCGCGGTGCGGCCGGCGTGGAGAACCTGCTCGACGGTGTGGAGGAGGCGGTCGCCGTCGGCCAGCATGATGTCGTAGAACTCCTGCCGGCGCGGCTCGGGCACGTCGCGCGACTTGAGGGTTTCGAGGTAGAGGCGCATCGAGGCGAGCGGCGTCTTCAGCTCGTGCGTGACGGCGTTGATGAAGGCGTCGTGCTGCTCGTTGCGCCGAATCTCGCGGACGAGGAAGGTCGTGTTGAGGACGAGGCCCGTGATGATGAGGCCGAAGAAGATGATGCCGAGGACTAGGAGCGCCACCTCGCGCCAGTTGAGCAGAATCCACCCGACGTTCAACGCGAGCGCGAGGACGACGAGGCAGATGCCGAACGTCAGGAAGAAGACGACAGACTTGCGGCGGCCGCCGATGCGCATGAAGCCATTTTAAAGGAGGGGAGACAGTACCGCGAGCGGGCCGCGTCGCGTTGGAATGAATTAACAGGGATGGACAGGATAAAGAGGAGAAAGATTTAAAATCTTACCCTGAACATCCTGTCCATCCCTGTGAAATTTTCTCTTCGCTACGCGGCGCGCTGCAAGGGCTCGGCCTCGGGCTGAGCCTTCGTCGGCGCCTGCTTGATGAGCTTGATCTCTTTGGCGAGCCCGAGCAGTTGGAGGGTGCGGATGCCCCACCAGTTCACGTCCACCTCGTACCACGTGAGTCCGTGGCGCGCGGCCGTCGGGTGCGCGTGGTGGTTGTTGTGCCAGCCCTCGCCGAAGGTGAGCAGCGCCACCCACCAGAGGTTCGTCGAGTCGTCGGTCGTCTCGAAGCGGCGCGAGCCCCACATGTGCGTCGCCGAGTTGACGAGCCACGTCGCGTGCAGCCCCACCGTCACGCGCAGGAAGACCGCCCACAGCAGCAGCGTCCAGCCGCCGACGGCGAAGAGCGTCACGCCCAGAACGATCTGCGGCAGCCAGAAGAAGCGGTTGAGGAAGACGTGGAAGCGGTCGCGCATCAGGTCGGGCGCGTAACGCCACATCACTGCTTCGCCGTGCTGCTGCGCCGTCCCCGTGAGAATCCAGCCCATGTGCGCCCACCACGTCCCGTCGCGCGGCGTATGCGGGTCGCCCGGCGCGTCGGTGTGCGCGTGGTGGATGCGGTGCGTGACGACCCAGTCGATGGCGCCGCCTTCGAGCGTGAGCGTCCCGCACACGGTCAGGAAGTACTCGACCCACTTCGGCGTCTTGTAACCCCTGTGCGTCAGCAGGCGGTGGAAGCCCATCCCGATGCCGAGGCTCCCGGAAATCCACCATAGCACGACGGAGACGATGACGGCCGTCCAACTGAAAGTGAAGAGCGCCGCCAACGCGCCCAAATGGAAGATGACCATCGCGCTCGACGTGGCCCAGTTGATGCCCGTCCGCCTCTGGACGGCCGCGGTGTTTTCGCTCATGAAGACCTCTGTGTCCAAAGTAAACTCCCTCGGAATCTGCATGCCTCAACTTAGACGAGGGGGATACAACACAGCCTACCAGCTAAAGCCCGGACTGTTTGTAATAGTTCTGTAATTCCTCGCCCGTGTGAGAGAAATCGTTGACACCGGCGCTCGGCGGTAATATCTTTCCGGCGCTTCGGCCTCGCACCCCTGCTGACGAGTGTTCGGTCAGTCTCACCCACCCAAAGACGGGAAGCCGTTAGGCGAAGGAGGCCCCATGCCCGTAACCAAAGAGTTCACCGCAGACCCCGCCGAGTTCCTGAAGAAATACATCGTCATCCTCAGCGACGTGAAACAGATGGGCGCCAAGCGAATCGACCTTCGAGACTTCGTGTTTTACGTCATCGCCGGGAACTACGTGGGGCTGCGTTACGCGAATGAGAAAGACGACGGAGAGGACAAGATCAAGGCTTACTGGCTGCCGTGGAAGGCGAATGACGTGACCACGATGGACTTGGGGAAGGACGCGGATTATTTCTTCACCTCGCAAATGACCGGCTGCCGGTTCACGGTCCTCAACGCCAACGCAAAGCAGACCAAGGTGGCCCACATGGCCGGCACGTTGACCAAATCGAAGCGGAACGAGGCGGAGGACGCCTTGGTCGAGGCGATGGGCGGCAGCCAAACCGTCACCACCCGCCGGCTGTCCATCAGTCAGGTCAAGGATCACGGCTACGGCGGCCAACTGAATGACGACCGGGTCGGCTCGGCGTTCGTGTACGGCGTGCGGAAAGATGACAAGTGGACCTTCGCGGCGCAGATCGTGCAGGCCGCCATCACGGAGTCTTTCAACGCCAAGCAGAAGGTCGCGAAGAACGAGGCCACGCCCAAGATCAAATCGCCGTTCAACTTTACTTGAGCGACTGTGGGACCGGGCGGAGTCGGGTTTGACCGCGCCCCCGGTGTGGGCCTTGCGCGGAGGCCGCAGAGGAGAAGGGGCGAAGGCCGCGCGGCCCCCGCCCCTTCAACTGTCATGCGCGCGCCGCGCGGTTTAGTGGAGCGCCGAGTTCTTCCCCGGCAGCAGTCGTTCGAGGACGCCTTCGAGTTCGCCGACCTCGAAGGGTTTGATGAGGTAGTCGCTGAAGCCGGCCTCGCGCGCCTTGTGCTTCCAGTATTCGGTGTTGTCGGCCGTGACGGCGACGATGGGGACGCGGCGCAGCCCCACGTCGCCGCGAATGGCCTGCGCCGCCGCGACGCCGTCCATCCCGCCGGGCATCTTCAGGTCCATCAGGATCAGGTCGGGGACGAGGCGCCGCGCCTCCGCGACGGCCTGCTCGCCGCCGTCGGCCTCCGCCACGCGGTAGCCGCGCCGCGTGAGCAGGACGTTGATGAGACCGCGCACGTCCGCAAGGTTATCCACCACCAGGACGGTCTGAGGGGTGTCGTTGTTCGCTCCGTGTTGACTAAGCATTCTGCACCTCCATCTCGTCTCTTACCGTGGCCTTCTCTCTTCGGTTGCGGCGGGGCCAGCGGCCCGCCGGCCGAGCCTCACTCCGTGTTCGGGTTGCTCTCCTTCCTGACCTCGACGCTCTCGGGCTTCTGCGCGCCGGGGACTTCGATCTCGGACGGCGCCTCGCCCCGCAGTTTCTCTTCCGGACTCAGGTCCTCGAAATTAACCTCTTCATAAATCGCAGACATGAAAGAACCCCCTTTCCCTTAAGCGCGTCGCCCCCTTGCGCCCGCTGTGTAAAGAAGCGCCGGACTGTCACAGCCCGGCGCTTCGGTTTACCAATGACACTCACCGCGAGTGTCGCCTCGTAAGTTCAATGGAGGATACCCGCGGACGCGCGGCCGTTGGTTGCGACCGTGTTGCGGGCGCGTGAAGAGTGCGCGCGTGAGCGCGCGGCCGTCGCAACAGACTTATCACGTTAATACACGGAAATGGATTCGCTGGTGGTGCGTTGCCGAAAGCGCGCGCGCGTCGTAAACTCCGCAGTCAAGCGAGAAGCTTGGTCGTGTAGACGTGGCGTCCCGAAATCTCAGCGCGCATACAATCCAAACCACTAAGAGGTTCTGTTATGAAACAACGGCTACTCTTGTCCGTCGCGTTGGCGGCGTCAATCTTCCTCCAACTCGCGCCTCAAGCCGCGTACGCACAGCGCCGTCGCCCGGCCGGCGAGGCGCCGACGACCGCCACGGGGTTCGACCGCGCGCGCTACCAGATCGCGCACAAAAAGTTCGTGCTCGACAACGGCCTGACGCTGCTCGTCCACGAAGACCACAGCGTCCCCGTCGTCGGCGTCAACCTCTGGTATCACGTCGGCTCGCGCAACGAGAAGCCGGGCAAGACCGGGTTCGCGCACCTCTTCGAGCACTTCTTCTTCAACGGCTCGGAGAACTACCCGCACGGCTTCCGCGAGGCGATGGACGACCTCGGCGCCAACAACCGCAACGGGACGACCGACAGCGACCGCACCAACTTCTTCGAGGACGTGCCCGTCTCGGCGCTCGAACGCACGCTCTATCTCGAAGCAGACCGCATGGGCTTCCTCGAAGCGCGCATCTCGAAGGAGATGCTTGAGCGCGAGCGCGGCGTCGTGCAGAACGAGAAGCGGCAGGGCGAGAACGCGCCCTACGGCCGCGTCTTCATGGAGATCGCGCCGAAGCTCTATCCCGCTTCGCACCCCTACTCCTGGACGACCATCGGCTCGATGGAAGACCTCAACGCCGCGACGCTCGAAGACGTGAAGGAGTGGTACAGGACTTACTACGGCCCGAACAACGCGGTCATCTCGCTCGCGGGCGACGTGACGCCGGAGCGCGCGCTTGAGCTGGTGCGGAAGTACTTCGGCGGCATCCCGCCGGGGCCGCCGCTCGCGCGCACGAAGGAGTGGATACCGCGTCTCGAACGCAACGTCCGCGACGAGATGTACGACCGCGTGCCGCAGGCTCGTCTCTACCGCATCTACCACGCGCCCGCGTGGCGCGACGCGGAGTCGGAGCATCTCTCGCTCTTCGCGGAGGTGCTCTCGGGCTCGAAGAGTTCGCGGCTCGACCGCCGTCTCGTCTACGAGAAGGGCCTGGCGACCGCCGTCGGCGCGACGATGAACAAGAGCGAGTTGGGCAGCCTGATGTTCATCACCGTCACCGTCAAGCAGGGCGCCGACCCGGCCGAGGCCGAACGCGAGATGGACTCGGTCGTCAACGAACTCATCGACAAGGGGCCGACCGCCGACGAGTTGCAGCGCGCGCGCAGCCGCACGCTCGCGGACTTCCTGCGCGGCATCGAGCGCCTGGGCGGCTTCGGCGGGCGCTCGGACGTGCTGGCCGAGAGCATGACCTACGGCGGCAAGCCCGACGCTTATCTCGACGGGCTCGAAGTGATGTCGAAGGCCACGCCGGCGGAGGTGCGCGCGGCCGGGCAGAAGTGGCTGCGCGCGAACCACTACACGATGCTCGTCAGCCCGTTCCCCAAGCTCGCGGCCGGCAAGACCAACCTGGACCGCAAGGTCCTGCCCACGCTCGGCGGCGCGCCGGAGGTGCAGTTCCCCGAGGTGCAGCGCGCGACTCTGAAGAACGGGTTGAACGTGATGCTGCTCGAACGTCACTCGGCGCCCATCGTGAACGTGACGTTGGCGTTGGACGCGGGCTTCGCCTCCGACACGCCCGAGAAGGCCGGCGCCGCCTCGCTCGCCGTTGACCTGATGGACGAGGGCACGAAGACGCGCGACGCCTTCAAGATTGTTGACGAACTCGACTCGCTCGGCGCGCGCTTGCAGACCTTCAGCCAGCTCGACCTCTCCTTCGTCAAGGTGCGCGCGACCGCCGAGAACCTGCGCCCCACGCTCGGCATCCTCGCCGACGTGGTGCTCAACCCCTCGTTCCCCGAGGACCAGTTCAAAATCCAGAAGGAGCGCCGTCTCGCGCAGATCGGGCAGGAGAAGGCGCAGGCCGCCGCCTCTGCGCTGCGCGTGCTGCCCGGCATTCTCTACGGCGCGTCGCACGCCTACGGCAAGCCTTCGTCGGGGTCGGGCACGGAGCGTTCGGTCGAGGGCGTCACGCGCGAAGACCTCGCGCGCTGGCACGCGCAGTGGTTCAAGCCGGGCAGCGCGACGGTCGTCGTCACCGGCGACACGACGATGCAGAAGGTTCTGCCCGCGCTCGAAGAGGCGTTCGGCGCGTGGGCGCAGGGCAAGGCGCCCGCGAAGAACATCACGTCGGCGGCGCGCACCTCGGGCGGCCGCGTCTACCTGATTGACAAGCCCGACGCGCCGCAGTCAACCATCGTCGCCGCGCACCTCTCCGAGCCCGGCGGGCAGGCCGAAGAGCAGGCCATTGAGACCGTTCTGCGCAACTTCGGCGGCATGGCGACTTCAAGACTCAATCGAAATCTTCGTCTCGACAAGCACTGGAGCTACGGCACGCAGGGCGGTCTCTTCGACGCGCGGGGGCAGCGCCCCTTCGTCATCATCGCGCCCGTGCAGACCGACAAGACGAAGGAGTCGATGGCCGAGGTGTCGAAGGAGATCAAGGGCCTGGCGGGCGAGCGCCCCGTCGCGGGCGAGGAGTTCGCGAGCATCATGCGCAACATGACGCTGCGTCTGCCCGCGCGCTTCGAGACGCTCGACGCGTTGGAGAGCGCGGCCGTCAGGATGATCAACTACAACCTCCCGGCCGACTACTGGGCGCACTACGCCACGTCGGTGCGCGGCCTGACCGAGGCGCAGCTCAACGACGCGGCGAAGAAGTTCGTCCGCCCCGGCGAGGTCATCTGGATCGTCGTCGGCGACCTCCGCAAGGTCGAGAAGGGCGTCCGCGAACTCGGCTTCGGCGAAGTCATCCGCCTCAACGCCGACGGCGAACCCTCGGGGCAGTAGGCAGTTGGCAGATGGCAGCAGGCAGTTGGCAGGCAAGATAACTGCTATAAGCCCCGCTCAGTTGAGCGGGGCTTTTGCTTATATTGAGAGGGGCTTTTGTTCATATAAGGTGAGGCCGCGCGCGTGCCCGACACATACGCGGCCTCTTTGCCCCGGCGTGGATCGCCGGGGCGGCGGCACCGTCTCCCTTCAGACGTGCCAGCACTAATTCCCGCCGACTAAAATGCCCATGTGACTCTCCTGTGGTATATTCCCGCCGTTCTTTGATAAGGCAACGGGTCGGATGCGTAGCTCGCCCTCAACTTCAGAGTGATGAGCGTCGCCGTTGAGCATGAAAGGTTCATACTCACGGCGACGAGGTTGAGCGGTCACAGTTTATCGCCATTTGGCAATGAATGCAAGTCGGGCGCCCGTTCGATTCCATCGGGAGGAAACTCCTGATGGGGACGAGAGCGCGCCTGAAGCAAGAGCGGCTAGGCGAGAAGCTTTTACAGATTCGCGTCGCGCTCGGTCTTTCCCAAACGGAACTGCTTTACCGTCTCGGGGCGGAAGACCTTATCAGCTATAACCAGATTTCGAGGTACGAGACGGGGCAGCGCGAGCCGCCGTTGAGGATTCTTTTGCATTACGCACGGGCGGCGAACGTGAGCGTAGACGCTTTGATAGATGACGCGCTGGACCTGCCCGACAAGCTCCCGAGCGCCAAGAAGCACGAAGGCGTCAGGCGTCGCCGCGCCCGCTAAGCAAGGCCGTCTCGTGCCGGGAGCGCGGGCATCCCTGCCCGCCAAAGCGTGCGCCAGCACGCTTAGCAGTGATGCTTTATCTTTCAACGTTGAATTAAAAAGTCTCACTCTATTCGCGCTGACGCGCTCATGGCGGGCAGGGATGCCCGCGCTCCCGGCGCGCAGTCGCCTTATGTCGATGTATGACGCGGCGGCCCGGTTGACTCGCGGGCGGTTCTCGCGTACAAAGTTTGAACGTTACCCCGTAACCCACAGTCTCTCCCCGGAACGAGCGAAGGGTGCCCCCGCCCGTTGGAAGCATCCCGATGAGCCCGACGTGTAGATTGCTCTGCCTGCTGGTGTCCGCCTGTCTTCTCTGCTTCCCGGCCGCGTCTTGCAGGCGCGGGCCGAAGACGAAGCTCGAACCCGTTGACAAAATCCTGCGCAGGACCGACGTGCCGCCGCCGGCCGAGCCCGTCCGGCGCGACCTCGCACAGGTGCGCGAGCGCGGCGAGCTGGTGGTGCTCGCGCCCTACAACTCGACGACCTACTTCGTCTACCGTGGCGAGCCGTTGGGCTACGAGTACGAGTTGCTGCGCGCGTTCGCCGAGAGCCAGGGGCTCAAACTGAAGATGGTCGTCGTCACGGACCCGAAGAGTCTGCTGCCGCTGCTGAACTCGGGCGAGGGCGACATCGCCGCCGCGCGGCTCGTGCCGACGCCCGAGACGGAGGCGCAGGCGACGTTCACGCGCGCCCTCTACCAGACCGAGCCCGCGCTCGTGCAGCAGGCCGAAGCGCCCACGGCGGCGAGCAAGGTTGCCGAGAAGGCGATGGCGCCCGGCCCCGCCGACCCCTCGCCCGAGGTGGACATCCCCGCGCGGCTTGTCAACGCCCCGGCGCAGCTCGCGGGCAAGCGCGTGGACCTGCCGGAGAAGTCGCCGTACACGCGCACGCTCGTCGAACTCTCCGACGAAATCTCCGGCGACATACACGTCGTCGAATTGGGGCAGGTGCAGGACGAGACGCTCGCGCAGAAGATCGCGCGCGGCGAGGTCGAGTTCACCGTCATGCAGTCGAACCTCGCGGCGCTCAAGGAGGCCGAGTTCAGCAACCTCAAGGTGAAGCCCGTCGTCGGGCGCAAGCACACGGTGGCGTGGGCCGTCAGGAAGAACTCGCCCGAGCTGCTCGCGGAGCTGAACCGCTGGATCGAGGACAAGCAGAACGAGGGAGTCTTCGGCCGCCTCTACAAGAAATATTTCGTGGACATGAAGGGGTACATCGAGCGCGCGACGAGCGACTTCCTGACCTCCTCGACGGGGAAGCTCTGCCCCTACGACGACCTGCTCAGGCGGCACGCGCGGGCCATCAACTGGGACTGGCGGCTGCTCGCCTCGCAGATGTATCAGGAGTCGAAGTTCAAACCGGACGCGAAGTCGTGGGCGGGCGCGCAGGGGTTGCTGCAACTGATGCCGGGGACGGCGCGACAGGTCGGCGTGCGCGACCCGTTCGACCCGGAGGATAACGTCGGCGGCGCGGTCAGGTACTTGAAGTGGCTGGACGAATTCTGGGACGAGCGCATCGAGGACGAGGGCGAGCGTCTGAAGTTCATCCTCGCCTCCTACAACACCGGCGCCGGCCACGTCGAGGACGCGCAGCGGCTCGCGTCGAAGTACGGCGGCGACCCGCTGCGCTGGGATGATGTCGCCTACTGGCTCTTGCAGAAGTCCACGCAGAAGTATTCCGGCGACGAGGTCGTCAAGTTCGGCTTCTGCCGTGGCCTTGAGCCCGTCAACTACGTGGACCACATCCTCCGCCGCTACGCCCGCTACAAAGAGCACGTCGTCGCCGGCCGCGCCGCGAATAAGCGCGGCGGTTGAGTTAAGGCAGGAAGGCGTCAAACACAGAGACACGGAGACACGGCTTTGAAGTCATAACTCGACGAGCAGTGTCTCCGTGTCTCTGTGTTAAAATCCGCTCACTCACACAGCTTCAACCTTAAAGGAGTTGCCTTGCTCAGCAGAACCGCGCTCGTCTTCTTCGTCATCGCCGCCGTCAGTCTCTCCGCGTGTGTGAACAAGGCCGATACAAACGCACGAAAGTCCGCCGCGACGGCCGCGAGCCCGGCGCCCGCCGTCACGCCCGCGTCCACGACGCAAGGGGACGCGGGGCTGGCCGCGCGTTTGAAGGCGATCTGCGAGAAGGCGGGCGGGCGTTGCGGCGTCGCCGTGACGCACGTCGAGACGGGGAGGGGCGCGGCCGTCGAGGGCGGGACGCCGCTGCCGCTCTACAGCGTCTTCAAGTTGCCGCTCGCGGTCGCGGTGCTGAAGGAGGTGGAGGAGGGGAGGCTGAGTCTCGAACAGAAGGTGCCGGTCGATCCTTCGGAGACCGTGCCGGGCACGGAGGAGAACACGGCCCTCTGGCGCGTGGCGTCCGAGCGGCCGCTGCGCGAGTTGTTGGAGTTCTCCATCGCGCGCAGCGACAACACCTCGACCGACAAGATGCTCGGGCTCGTCGGCGGCGCGGAGGCCGTCACGCGCCGCATGCGCGCGCTCGGACTCGACCACATCGAAGTCCGTTCCACGACGAAAGATTTTTTGAAGAGCAGAGACGCGCACCCGAACACGGGCACGCCCGACGACCTCGCGCGGCTGCTCGTGCTGCTTCAGAAGGGCGGGGCGCTCGCGCCGCCGCGGGCGGAGGTGCTGCTCGGCATCATGTCGCGCACCATCACGGGCGACCGGCGCCTCCGCGCTGGCGTGCCCAAGGGGACGCCCGTCGCGGACAAGACCGGCTCCGGCCCTTCGACGACGAACGACGTAGGCGTCATCACACTGCCCGGCGACCGTGGTCACCTCGCGCTGGCTGTCTTGATTGACGGCTCGAAGCTCTCGGCCAGGCAGCAGGAAGACCTCATCGCGGAGGTCGCGCGCGCGGCCTACGACGCGCACGTCGGCGTGAAGTAAGAGTTAATCACTGAGTTACAGCTTCTTCATCTCAAGGTTGAAATCTGAAATCTCAAGTTCCGAGTCGCCGCTGCCGACCGTGGAGGGCGTGGCGCCGAGCCGGCAGACGTTGCCTGCGGGGCGCTGGCGGACCGTGCTCGAATTCCTCGCGGAGCGTCACGCGTCGGTGGGCGCGGACGCCTGGGCGGCGCGCATGCGCGGGGGGCGGGTGGTTGACGAGGCGGGGCGGCGGGTCACGCCCGAGAGCCCTTACCGCGCGGGCGCGTGCGTCTACTACTACCGCGAGCCCGAGGGAGAGAAGCGCGTCCCGTTTGAAGAGAAGGTGCTGCACCGCGACGAGCACATCCTCGTCGCGGACAAGCCGCACTTTCTCGCGGTCGCGCCCGCCGGAAGGTTTTTGCGCGAGACGCTGCTGGTGCGTTTGAAGAAGATGACAGGGGTCGGGACGCTCGTCCCCGTCCACCGCATCGACCGCGAGACCGCAGGGCTAGTCGTCTTCTCCGTCAACCCCTCGACGCGCGGCGCGTACGCCTCGCTCTTCCAGCGGCGCGAAGTTTTGAAAGTTTACGAGGCGTTGTCCGTCGGTCGCCCCGCGCTCGACTTTCCCGTTACGCGCCGCAGCCGCATCGTCGCGGGCGAGCCCTTCTTCCGCATGAAGGAGACGGAGGGCGAGCCGAACTCGGAGACGCGCGTTGACGTGCTCGCAACGCGCGACGACGCGACGCTCTACGAGGCGCGGCCGTTGACGGGCCGCAAGCACCAGGTGCGCGTCCATCTCGCGGCGCTCGGGATTCCGATTCTCAACGACAGGCTCTACCCCGAGTTGCTCCCCGACGCGCCCGAAGACTTCGACGCCCCGCTCAAACTGCTCGCGCGCTCCGTCGCTTTCCGCGACCCTTTAACCGGCCGCGAGCGTCGCTTTGAAAGTGCGCGGAAGCTTTAGAGACACAGAGGCACAACTCAAGCAATTTCAAATCTCAAATCTTAAATTCTTGAAAGGGTTCAAGCCTTGCCGTCGAAGAGTACAGTCAAAAGCTCATCCGTGCCGCGCGTGTCGGCGGCGCAGGCGCGTCTGCTGTTGATGGGCGCGCAGGGGTTGCTCGCGGACCCGGAGCGCGCGGCGACGCCGGCCGCCCTGCGTGAACTCGTCGGGCGGATGGGCTTCGTGCAGCTCGACTCGATCAACTACGTCGAGCGCGCGCACCACCTGACGCTCGCAAGCCGTCTCCATAACTACCGGCGCGAGCACTTCGCGCGACTGCTTGAGCGCGAGCGCAGCCTCTTCGAGCATTGGACGCACGACGCGTCGGCCGTCCCCGTCGAGTGGTTCGCGCATTGGAAGCCGCGCTTCGCGCGCGCGGGCGCACGCATACGCGGCAGCGCGTGGTGGGGCGAGCGCATGGGCGGCGACGCGGACCGTTACATCGACGACGTGCGCGCGAGAATCTCGAACGAGGGGCCGTTGCGTTCGCAGGACTTCGAGCACGCGCGCGGGCAGTCTTCGGCGTGGTGGGGTTGGAAGCCGCAGAAGGCCGCGCTCGAATACCTCTGGCACACGGGCGAGCTGACGGTCGCGCGGCGCGAGAATTTTCAGAAGGTCTACGACCTGACCGAGCGCGTCTTCCCCGAGCTGCACCGCGCGCCCGCGCCGTCCGAAGATGAGCATGTGGAGTGGGCCTGCTCGACCGCGTTGGAGCGCCTGGTCGTCGCGACGCCGAAGGAGTTGGCGGAGTTCTGGGACGCGATAGACATCGCGCGCGCGAAGGGTTGGTGCGAGCGGGCCGCGCTTGAAGGAAGGATCGTGCCGGTGCTCGTCGAGCCGCTCGACGACGGCGCGTCGAAGCCGCGGCCGGCCTACGCGCTGCCCGACTGGGAGCGGCGCGTGAAGCGTCTGCCGTTGACGCCGCCGTTGACGCGCCTGCTCAGCCCCTTTGACCCGGTGCTGCGCGACCGCGCACGCGCGCTACGTCTGTTCGGCTTCGACTACCGCTTCGAGGCGTTCGTGCCCGAGCCGCAGCGCAGGTTCGGCTACTACGTCCTGCCCGTGCTCGAAGGCGACCGCCTCGTCGGCCGCATCGACCCGAAGTTTGAGCGCGCCGAGGGGCTGCTCAAGGTCCGCCGCGTCTACTGGGAACCGGGCGCGCGACCGACGCGCGAGCGCGTGCGAGGTTTGAAGGAGGCCGCCGAACGCCTCGCGCGCTTCGTCGGCGCCGAACGCGTCGAGTGGCCCGCTACTACTGCCCGAACCGCTTCAGGTACTCGTCCGAAGAGATGAACGCCTTGACCATCTCCGCATCGACGTAGTTGCCGTTGAAGTCTTCGAGCTTGTCCAGCCAGAAGTTGTAGCCCACGAAGGTCGAGTCGGGGAACTCGTCCGGGTTCCGCCTCAAGTACCCGAAGTACTGCATCAGCACGAAGGCGCGGTTGAACTCGCGGCGCGAAAGCTCCGGGTTCTCGGCCACCGCGCGCAGCACCTCGGCGCGGGTCTTCGTGCCCGCCGCAAGCGCGGCCGACAGTTCCGCGCGTTCGGCCGCCGTCAGCACCCCGCCCGCGTTCGCGTCGAGCGCGCCGACGAAGACCTCGGGCGCGAGCGACTCCGGGTAGGCGAGATTGAAGAAATAGTCGCTGACGAAGTAGTCGAAGTAGTCGCGCTTGTTCTGTTCGAGCCGCGCGCGCCAGTCGCCCTGGTTGACGACCACGCCTCGGCCGATCTGCTGCCCGTCGTGGACGAACCAGAAGAACGGGATCGGCACGGGCCGCCCCGCGAGGCTGCCGTAGACCGCTTTGTAAGTTTTGTAAGCGAGGTAGCCCGTCTCCTGAAACTCGATGGAGAGGAAGAAGGCCGCGCTGACGTTGACCCTCTTCACCTCGCGGCACTGCGCGTCGTTGTTGCACTGCTCGATCTCGCCCGTCCAGAACGCGAGGCCCTCGGCGTCGGGCTCGCGGTTGAGGAAGTCAACGTAGTGCTGGCGGACGAAGAAGGCCGTGTCGCCCTGCTGGCGCGCGGGGCTCGGCCCGTCGGCCGCGTCGTCGCTCTTGACGGTGACGTTGACCACGCTGTTCGCGCCGGCCGTGCATCCGCGCGGCCCAAAGAGAAGCAGCAGGAACGTCTCGTCGTTCTCTCTGAGCGCGTCGTTGGTGATGAAGAGCGAGACCGTCTGTGCCGACTCGCCCGGGGCAAAGTAGACGAACCCGGTCGTCGGGGCGTAGTCCGTGCGCGGCGACGTGCTCAGGTCGAGCGTCCAGAAGCTGATGCTCGAAGGCGCGGAGAGGTCGCCCGTGCGCGTCAACTGTACGTCGAGCCGCCCCGCCGTCTCGGAGACCGTCTGCGTGCTGACGGCGAACTGCACCTTGGTGAACGTCGCGCCGTCGTCGTCAACGATGGTGCCGACGCCGACGCCGTCATCTATCTCGACGCCCGTCGGGTTCGTGAAGACGACCGAGAAGGTCTCGTCCGGCTCGGCCGTGGTGTCGGGCCACACCCTGACCTGGAGCACGCCGCGCGTGGCGCCCGGCGGGAAGGTGTACGTGCCCTGAAAGTGCTCGAAGTCAGAGCCATCTCCAAACTGTGTGCCGCCCGTGGCCGTGCCGTTCCACGTGTTGAAGTTGAGGGTGATGGTGCGCGTGCTCGGCTCGGAGAGCGTGACGAGGAAGTTCATCTCCGCCGTCAGGCCGTCGCCCTCGCCGACGCGCGCGTCCGAGACCGTGAGGCGCGGCGACGCGTCGTCGTCCGCGATGACGATTGCGGCCAGCGCCGGCTCGCCGACGGCGCCGCCCGCCTCGTCCGTGAGTTTGACGTAGACCTTCTCGTCCGCCTCGTCCGAGGTGTCGTCGGAGACGGGGACGACGAACTGCTTCGTCACTTCGCCCGCCGCGAAGTTGAGCGTGCCCGACACGGGCGTGAAGTCCGAACCGCTCGCGGCCGTGCCGCCGAGCGTCGCGTAAGAGACGGTCGCCGCGCCGCTCGCGCCGCCCCCGCGCGTGACGGTCAAGACGGCCTGCCCCGCCGACTCGCCCACCGGAAAGACGTGCTGCGCGAACTGCACCTGCCCGGCCGCCGGGAGGTTGACGTTGACGAAGTAGTCGAGCGTCTGGTCGCCGTCCGTGTCGTTGGGCGCGAGGTCGCCGGCGTTGCCGCCGAAGAGGACGTGGCGGCCGTCGGGCGTGATGGTCGGTTCCTGCGAGCGGCGCCCGCCCGCGGCCTCGCTCGTCATGTTGGTGCTGACGAGACGCGTCGAGCCCGCCTGCGTGTCGCGGACGAAGATGTCGTAGCCGTCCCGGTTGCCCGGCGGCGTGGCGGAGCAGTTCGCGTCGGGCGTCGCGGTCAGGTCGGCGGCGGCGCTGCGGAAGGCGACGTAACGTCCGTCGGCGCTGACCGTGGGGCGGTCCAACTGGAAGAAGAGGTACATGGGGGCGGGGTTGCCCTCGCACAGAAGGTTCTGGACGCCCCCGGCCGCGCCGCCCGTGTTGACGCTGATGAGCGCGGTCGTGTTCGTTTGCAGGTCGCGGACGAACACGTCCTGCACCTTGTTCGTGTCGTTGCTGGTGAGGTCGTCGGCCGCGCTTTGGAAGACGACGAAGCGCCCGTCCGGCGTCATGTTGGACAACCCCGAAGAGCCGGTGCCGCTCGCCGTCCCCGCCTGGTTGACGCTGACGAGGCGCGTCGTCCCCGCCACGGTGTCGCGGAGGAAAACGTCCGCGCCCTCGTCGGAGCCCGTGGCGTTGTTGTCGCCCGCGACGAGGTTCGAGGCCGTGCTGGTGAAGAGCACGAAGCGGCCGTCGGGGCTGACGGAGAGGTCGCCGATGCCGCGCGGGTCGGCGCCGCCGTTGCCGGAGGCGCCGTCGGGTCGGGCCGAGACGAGTTTGGTCGTGCCCGTCTGCATGTCGCGCAAGAAGATGTCGTAGTTGTTGTTCGCGTCGTTCGGCGCGAGGTCGCTCGCGAGGCCGACGAAGGCGACGTGGCGGCCGTCGGGCGTCATCACGGCGTTGGTCACGCTGTTGTTGCCGCTGCCCGTCCCCGCCATGTTGACGCTGACGAGTTTGGTCGTGCCCGCCTGCACGTCGCGCACGTAGACGTTGACGATAGAGTTGCCGCTCCCCGGCACGAGGTCGCTCGCGAAGCTGACGAAGCAGACGTAGCGGCCGTCGTCGCTGACCGAGATGTTCGCCGGGTCGGAGAAGCTGCCCGAGTTGCTGTTGCCGCGTCTGCCATCGGGCGTGCCGCTGACGAGGACGGTCTTGTTCGTCAGGAGGTCGCGCAGGTAGACGTTCTGCGAGAGGGGGCCGCCCGGGTCCGGGGCGACGAGGTTGGTGGCGGTGCTGAGGAAGGCGACGTAGCGGCCGTCCGCGCTGATGGCGTGCATGAAGGAGAGGCCGTTGCCCGTGCCCGTCCCGTCGCTGTTGGCGCTGACGAGGATGGTGCGCCCCGCGCGGCGGTCGCGGACGAAAACGTCCTGGCCGTTGAAGACGCCGTTGTTGTCGTTCGGCACGAGGTCGGCCGAGCCGGTCGTGAAGGCGACGAAACGGCCGTCCGGCGTGATCGAAGCCCTCCCGGCCCCGTACCCCGCGCCGGACGCGGCCACGTTGACGAGCCCTGTCCGCGAAGTCTGCGCCGCGACGCCCGACGCGGCCGTCCGGCCGGACGACGCGTGGAGGAGCAGGCCGCACGCGAGCGCGGCCGTGAGCGTGAACAGGATGGTCTTCGACGAGCGTGCGCGCGCGGACGTGCGCGCCGTGTGCGAGAAGCGGCGAGGGTGGGGCATGCTGGCTCCGGGTTAGAAGAGAGAAGAAGGCGTCGGCGGACGGCTCGACTTCGGGTCGGGGAGACTCGGTAAAGCGCGACAGAGGTTAACACGAGCCCGCCGGGTGTCGCCACCGAATTCCACAGGCGGCGCGCCGCTTTTCCACAAGTGGATTTCCCTGTGGCAGAATCGTTGCCGTGACGCAAGCATCGCGAACCATGAAGAACGAAGAGACCTCGTACCCGAGGGAGAAGATCAAAGTCCTGCTGCTTGAGAACGTGAGCGGGACGGCCGCCGACGCCTTCACGCACGGCGGCTACGCGAACGTCGAGCGGCTGCCGCGCGCGCTCGGCGAGGACGAGTTAGTTGAAGCGGTCAAGGGTGTCCACATCCTCGGCATCCGCTCGAAGACGAAGGTGACAGAGCGCGTGCTCGCGGCGGCCGACCGCCTGCTCGCCGTCGGCGCGTTCTGCATCGGCGTCAATCAAGTAGACCTGCGCGCGGCGACGGACGCGGGCGTGGCCGTCTTCAACGCGCCCTACTCGAATACGCGCTCGGTGGCGGAACTGGTCATCGGTCTGTGCGTGATGCTCATCCGGCGCATCCCCGACAAGAACGCGGCGGCGCACCGTGGCGTCTGGCTCAAGGAGGCGAAGGGCAGTTACGAGCTGCGCGGCAAGACGTTGGGCGTCGTCGGCTACGGCAACATCGGCTCGCAGGTCTCGGTGATGGCCGAGGCGTTGGGGATGAAGGTCGTCTACTACGACGTGGTGCCGAAGCTGCCTCTCGGCAACGCGCGGCAGGCGCGCGACCTCGCGGAACTGCTCGCGGAGTCGCACGTCGTCACGCTCCACGTCCCCGGCGGCATGGGGACGCGCAACCTGATGAGCGAGGAGATGATCGCGCGGATGCGCGAGGGCTCGATGCTCATCAACTACAGCCGTGGCGATGTGGTGGACCTCGAAGCGTTGAAGAGGCACATCGAGTCGGGGCGCCTGGCGGGCGCGGCCGTGGACGTGTTCCCCGAAGAACCCGAGAAGAGCGGCGACGCGTTCCGCACGGTCTTGCAGAATCTGCCGAACGTGATCCTGACGCCGCACGTCGGCGGCTCGACCGAGGAGGCGCAGGAATCAATCGGCGTGGACGTGTCGTCGAAGCTCATACAGTATCTTGAGTACGGCACGTCTTCGGGCTCGCACACCGTCCCGCCCGTGAGCCTGCCGCCGCAGGAGGGCACGCACCGCGTCCTGCACATCCACCGCAACGTGCCGGGCGTGCTGGCCGAGATCAACTCGCGTCTCTCGGCGCGCGGCGTCAACATCCTCGGCCAGTACCTCAAGACGAACGACCGCGTCGGCTACGTCATCCTCGACGTGGACACGACCCTCTCGAAGGAGGCCGTCAGTATTTTGCGGGAAGCAAAAGAGACTTTGAAGACGCGGGTCGTCTACTGACTTTTAATTTCAAATTTCGGTAATAATATACTTGGCTCACCACAGCCGTAGCCACTCAAGGATTTTTATTATTGTGTTGAATATCTCAAGGCCAAATTGGAAGATTAGTAGCAGAAGGAAGGGTAACAGTATCGTCCGACCTAGCGGGTCTAGTTGTGATTCTATTTGACGTATCTTAGGGTCATACTTCTTCACATCGTCCAACGTCGCCAGGATAATTAACTTCTCCCGCTTCTCCTCTTCAATCTTCTCAATCTCAAGTCGGGTCTTCTTCGTCTCATACATATCCTTCTGGATGCCGAACAGGTCACGAATCCAGCCTATAAAGTTCATGGTGAGACTCCCGGTCAACCGAGTAAGGCGAGGCTAAAAAACAGTTGCATTCTAAACCATCCGGGGCCAATCTCTGCCCCGTGGGTGTCGCCTCTGCTTTCCGACCCTCACACAAGACACACTAACCCCTAGCCGCCACTAGGACAGCTTGCCCCATCTATCAAGGTGTGTGGCTTTAGAGCAGGGACGGCAGAACCGCGAGCAGTTCTAACCCGATCTGCGTCAGGCTCTCCGACAGGCCGGGGGGCGTGGGCATCTCGCCGTTAAGCGCCATGTCGCCCGCCGTCTCTTGCTCGGCGGTCACGGGCTCTGGCGGGGGCGCGGGCCTGTCGTTTTGCATAATCCCCGCGCTGGCGGGACCCGTCAGGAGCAACACTAAGAGACAGACTCCGAGAGTTTTACGCATCTTTTTCCCTTTCGAGTAATGGGAGCTAACCATAATCGCCGCCGCATCCCGCACGGGGACGGCGGCTTAGCTGTCTATGCAAGGGGCTTGCATAGATGAATAGAGGTGGCCTCACATGAATTTAGCAGACGAACGTCTGAGGGAACTAGATAACCCTTCCCTGACTGAGAATGAGCGCGCCCTGATACGCTGCGCCGTCGCCTCAGACTTTATCCACAAGGGGCAGTATGAAGCCGCGCGTGAGGCTTTAGGCGAGTTGTGGCCGGGCATAGGCGAGCGGCCCGACGTGAAAGGCTTGCCGCCCGCCGTGGCGGCCGAAGTGTTGCTTCAGTGTGGCGCGCTGACGGGGCTGTTCGGCGTGGCGCGGAACGTCCCCGGCATACAGGAACGGGCTAAAGACTTACTGACGGATGCCGCCCGCGAGTTCCGAAGTCAGGGCCGACACCCGAAGGCGTCGGAGGCACAGGCCGAGTTGGGGGCGTGCTACTGGCGGCTCGGGGCACACGACGACGCCCGCGTGATAATGCGTGAGGCTTTAAAGCCTCTGACGGAGGCCGACGTTGAACTAAAGGCTAAAATCCATATCAGGCGCACGCTAGTCGAAATCAGCGAGAACCGATATAACGAAGCCCTCAACATCCTGAAAGAAGCGGAGCCGGTTTTCGAGTCGGCCAACGACGCGCTGAAAGGCAGGTGGCACGGCCAACGGGCCATTGTCTACCTGAAACTCTCCGCCACAGAGAACCGCGCCGACTACACCGACAGGGCGATCATAGAGTTCACCGCCGCCATTCATCATTACGAGCAGGCCAAACACGAAAGGTACTGCGCGCGGAATCTAAACAACCTTGCCTTCCTGTTTTACAAACTCGGCCGGTACGCGGACGCGCACGAACACTTAGACCGGGCGCAGTTGATATTCACTAGTCTGAAAGACCCCGGCAACCTGGCGCAGGTTGATGAAACGCGGGCGCGGGTGCTTGTCGTCGAGAAGAGATACCGCGAAGCCGAGCGCATCATGACGGGCGTCGTTAGGACGTTGGAACGGGGCGGAGAGTCGGCCTTACTCGCGGACGCTCTCACGGTTCAAGGCGTCGTGTGGGCGCGGCTCGGGGCGCATGAAGCCTCCATCAACATTCTGCGGGAGGCTGTAAAGGTCGCGCAGGAATCGGGTGCACCTGTGAGTGCGGGGCAAGCGGCTCTGACGCTGATCGAGGAACATGGCCTGACGTGGCGGTTGTCCGAAGCGGAGTTGGCACAAGTCTACCAGCGTGCTGACTCCCTTCTAAAAGACACTCAGGACGCCGAAGACATAGCGCGGCTTCGGGCGTGCGCCCGCATAGTGATAAAACGTCTTTCGGGGATGCAGCTACACAACCCGAACTTCACTTTCTACGGGGCCGTGCATGAGGTAGAGGCCAGACTGATAGAACAGGCTTTGGAGTTGGAAGGGGGGAGCGTATCGCGGGCCGCCGGTCGGTTAGGGCTCAAGCACCAATCGCTCTCGCACATGCTCCAGGCCCGACATAAGCAGTTGATGGACAAGCGGACGCCGCCGGTGCCGCGCCTGAAGAGCATCATTAAGAAAGACTCTTGAAAGGTATATGATTCCGCAAATTTGAAATTCCTTCTTTAGAGCAGTAACGTCTCGACGCGGTGGGCGTGGACCATGCCTTCGCAGGGCGACCAGGCGAAGACGGTGAAGCGGCCGTCCTGCGAGGCTACCAACGCGACCGCGTCGCGCTGGTCCTGTACGAACTGCGCGGCGGAGAGGTGGCGCGTCCCGCCCAACTCCGCGGGGTCAACTACCTCGGGTGCAGAGCCCTCGACCGGCTCTGTGACGACGACGCGCTCGACCTCTTCGCCGCTCCGGCTCTGGACGATCTTCGCGCCGAAGGCGAGCAGTTCCGAGCGGTCGCTGACGACGGCCGCGCCGTCCACGGCCGTCATCCCCGCCACGGCGTCCACGGCCCGCCGCAAAGCATCCTGCCACTCGGGGTCGTCGCTTTCGGCCTCCGCGCGCGCGAGCATCTCCTTCAACTCGGGGAAGGCGGGTTCGACTGAATAGGTCGCGGGCCACAAAATCGAATCGCGCCACGCGTCCGAGCCCGTGGGCACGACCAGCAACGTCCCGCCGCGCCCGTGCGCGCGCATCGAGACGGCGAGCTGTACGAGCACGTCCACCTGCTCCGCGTTCGACGACGGCGCGCCGAACCCAAGCAGCGACGTGACCATGCCGGGGCAGTCGGGCAACGCGCCGCCGCCCTCGTCCACGACCTTCACCTCGTCGCCGTGGAGCACGACGACGTTGGCGAACTTGCCCGGGTCGCGCCCGCGACGGTACTTGACCACGAGCAGGCCGGGCTCGACGACTTCGAGCACGAAGCAGAGGCGCGGGATGGCGCGCGTCGTCCCCCAGACGCAGAGTTCACCATTCTCGCCACAACGCCAGACTCCGAGGTGTATGCCGGGGCGCTCGACGGCCGGCGCGAGTCGCGCGAGTGAAGTGGGCGCGAGCGGGAGCGGGCGCGCGAACGTGAGCGACGGCGCGGCCTGTTCGGGCGAAAGGTATGCGAGCGAAATCTTCGGCGGGTAGCCCTCTTCGCGGCGCAGGGAGGCCCAGAAGGCGGCGTCGATGACAGCCTCGACGACGGCGGCGTCGGGCTCGGGCGCGAGCCCTTCCTTGCCGGCGGCGCGCGCGGTCGCCGCCCGCCGTGCGAAGCGCTCCTCGACCGTCGCCGCAACCTTGCGCGCGGCCGGGTAGGCCGGCCCCTTCCGTGTCTCGACTCCCACGCTCATCTCACGGTCTCACTTCACGTCGAGCAGTTCGATGTCGAAGACGAGCGTGGCGTTGGGGGGAATGACGGGCGGGTTCCCACGCTGGCCGTAGCCGAGCACGGGCGGGATGACGAGACGGCGCTTGCCTCCGACCTTCATCGTCGCCACGCCTTCGTGCCAGCCCTGGATGACGTTGCCCGTGCCCACCACGAACGAGTAGGGCTGCCCCTTGTCCAGAGAGCTGTCGAACTTCGTCCCGTTGGTGAGCTTGCCCGTGTAGTGGACGACGGCGGTCTGTCCGGGGCGCGGGCTCGGGCCGGTGCCGACGACGGTGTCGGTGTACTTGAGGCCCGTGGGCGTCGTCACCTCCGCGCCGCTCCGGCCGGGCAGGCCCGGCACGAAGAGGTAGGCCAACGCACCGGCCACGAGCGCGACGATGATGACGGCCGCGATGACGCGCGTTCTCTTCTGTTTCGAGTGGCGCGCGTGCGTCCTCTCCTGCGTGGCGAAGTTCGCGCGGCGCGTGTGCGACCTCCCGGCGGTGTGTCGCTTACGACTCTGAGGCAACTGCTTATCTCCTGTAGTTGGTGTGGTCTGAAGAGTTGTCCGCGACCCCGAACGCGGCCGCGTGCGGGGCGTAGCATAAGCGAAACGCGCGCAACCCTCAACCGTCGAACCCGACCATCTTCATGCTCCACAAGGTCTGCTCCGTGGGACGCAGCTCGCGTTCGGCGGCGAGCGCGACGAAGCCCATCGTGTAACGCGCGTTGACTTCGAGCAGCGGATGAAGGCCGCCCGCGTGTTCGAGCGCGTCGAAACCCGCCGGGCCGCAATAGCCTTCGGCGCGCAAACGCTCGCAGACGACCGCTGCTACTTCTTCGAGTTCCTTCATGCGTCGCGGCGTCGGCGGTCGCCCGAGCACGTAACCCGTGCCCGTGCCCGCGCCGTTCGTCTGCAAGTCGCTCACGCCTATCAAGCGGTGCGCGCCCGCGCGCGCGACTTCAACAACAACGCCGTACTCGCGTCGCACCTCAAGCCACGGTTGAAAGATAAGCGGCTCGCCGCCCGCGAGACGTTTCAAGGCCCACGCCGCCTGCGCCCCCTCGACGCGCGGCCCGCGCCCCAACACGCGCTCGCGCGCCGCGAAGCCGTGCGGGCTCTTCACGACCCACTTCTCCTCAGCGCCCGGGCACGCGCGCGCCGCCGCCTCCGCCAACTCCTCCGCCGTGGCGACGACGCGCGCGCCGCGCAACGCCCAACTCATCTCGACTTCGAGCGCATGGCTCCACAGCTTCGAGTTCACGCGCGCGACCACGTCGAAGTCCAACGGCTCAACTTCGGCACCGGTCTTCAACCCTTCGTCGGCCGCCGTGCGCGTCCAGCCCCACGGCGTGAAGAGACGTTCAGCCTGCGGCGTGCGGCCCGACGTGGCCGCGCGCGGCGAGACGAGTTCGACTTCACGCGTCCGGGCCTCGTTAACTAAAGCGTCCGTCCACGGCACTTCATACAGCAACCCGTCGCCGGGGCGCGCGAGGCGCAGGAGGTGCGGGGCGAGACGGCGGTTGAGCGCGTCGAAGGCTTGCGTGCGCCGGTAGGGGCGGGCGGAGCGCGCGTCGTGCGCCAACTCGACCTCGAAGTCCGCGTTCATGTGCCACAGTCTCTTTTTCACGCCGTTCGGTTTAGTATACAGGCACGATGCATGTGTGGAAGGTGGAGCTTGAGTACGAAGGGACGCGCTACGCGGGCTGGCAGTCGCAGCCGCACGCGCGCACGGTGCAGGGCGAATTGGCGCAGGCCGCCGAGAAGTTCTTCGGGGCGCGCGTCGAGGTCGGCGGCTCGGGGCGGACAGACGCGGGCGTTCACGCGCTCCGTCAGGTCGCGCACCTGAAGTGGAAGGCGTCGGTGCGCGCTCCCGACTCAACCATGATAAGGGCGGGACTCAACAAGCTCCTGCCGCACGACGTGAACGTCCTGCGCGTCGCGCCCGCGCGCCCAAACTTCCACGCGCGCCACGACGCCGTCGGCCGTTACTACGTCTACCAGATCGCCACGCGGCGGACGGCCTTCGGCAAACCCTTCGTCTGGTGGGTGCGGGACAAACTCGACGTGAAGTCGATGAAGGACGCGTGCCAACTCGTCGAGGGACGGCACGACTTCAGCTCCTTCTGCGAGAGCCCCGCGGAGCAACGCTCGACGCTGGTCGAGGTCGTAAGCGCCGAAGTTGTGACGGAAGGCGGGCTCGTCCTCTTCCGCGTCGGCGCGAGCCACTTCCTCTGGAAGATGGTGCGGCGCATCGTGGGCGCGCTCGCGGAGGTGGGGCGCGGGAACCTGTCCGTGGACGACTTCGGCGGGTTGTTAGAGAGATACTCCAACGCGCCCGCCGCGTGGACGGCGCCGCCGTCGGGGCTCTTTCTCGAACGCGTGCTCTACGAGGGCGACGCGCCGCCCGGCCCCTTGCGCGCCCCGTTCCCTCTGTCGGCGGAATGAGTACGTCGGTCGCTACTTCTGTCGCTTGAAGTAGAGGCAGGTGGTGTTGCCGTCCTGCGTCGCGACCGAAAGCTCCCAGCCCTCTTCGCCGAGCTTGTTGAGGTCGGGCCGCCCGCAGGCCGCCTTGTACTCCCAGCGCGGGCGCCCCTCCGGCGCCTGCCGCGCGAAACCGACACACAGAAGCGATACGAGCAGCATCGCGCCGAGCATGATCCTGTTTCTCATGCGCCGCAGCATAATTGACAACCGCCGCCCCGTGGTAGTAGAAAACCGCAGCCCCGGAACAGTTCTTAACTAACAAGTTTTCAGAACAGACGCCCCGAATCTCACTTCGCAGTCCGTGTGTGGGAGGCGCGCGCTCGCCCGGCCCGCGCCGCCGTCAAAGGAAATTATGAACATGCAAAGAGACCTCGCCCGCAAGTGTCTTCGCGCTCTCGCGCTCTGCGCGCTGCTGCTCGCCACGGCCTTCGCGCCCGCGCGGGCGCAGACGCGCACAGAGTACCGCGCCTTCTGGGTTGACACCTTCAACACCAATCTCAACAACCACAACGACGTGCTGACGGTCGTCAACAACGCTAAGGCCGCGAAGGCCAACGCGCTCTTCGTGCAGGTGCGACGGCGCGGCGACTCGTGGTACCTGAACTCGTTAGAACCTCCCGGCGACCGCACGCCCATCGCGCCCGGCTTCGACGTGCTGCAAGACATCATCACGACGGCGCACGCCGAGGGGCTTGAGGTCCACGCCTTCGTCATCATGGCCGCCGTCTGGGGGCGCGCGCCGAACCTCTTCCCGCCCGAGAACCCGAACCACGTCTTTAACCTTCACGGCGGCTTCAACCCTTCGACGAACACCATCACGCCGGGGCCGAACAACTGGCTCACGCGTACGCTGCTGCCCGACACGACGACGCCCGGCATCACGTATCAGGGTCATCGCTTCGGCAGCGACTTCTGGGTAGACTTCGGCCACCCCGACGCCGCGAAGTACACGGCCGATGTCGTCAAGCATCTCGTCGTCAACTACGACATCGACGGCCTGCACCTCGACCGCATACGCTACCCCGAGTTCAGCGTCGCCACGGGCCAGCCCGCGCAGACGCCCTCGAACGGGACGAACGTCGGCTACAACCCGACGAGCGTCGAACGCTTCCAGCGCGTCAATAACATCCCCGTGGGCTCGGCCCCTCCGGCGACGAACAACGCTCTGTGGAGCCAGTGGCGGCGCGATCAGGTGTCGAACGTCGTGCGCCGCGTCTACCTCGAAGCGTTGGCCGTCAAGCCGCAGCTCAAGGTCTCGGCCGCGCTCATCGCCTTCGGCGGCATCGCGAACACCAACGACCCGACGTGGAACTCGGCCGAGGCTTACTGGCGCGTCTACCAGGACTGGCGCGCGTGGACGCAGGAGGGCATTCTCGACCTCGCCATCCCGATGGTCTACAAGGCCGAGCACACCGCCACCATTCGCCCGCAGTATGACCAATGGGACGCGTGGCTGCGCACGCACCTCTACGACCGCGCCGGTTTGATGGGTCAGGGCGCTTCGGTCAACGCCATCGAAGGCACGCTCCGCCAGACGCGCCGCACGCTCACGCCCGCGTCGGGGACGAACCTGAGCGGCATCATCTTCTTCTCGATGGCGACGAGTAACATCGCCGTCACCAACAACCCCTTCGCCATCCCCGCGCCCGTGACGACACCGGCGCGCCCGTTCGCGGAGTTCGCCTCGGGTTTGACGACGGGCAAGTCCGTCAACGGCGCGACGCTCTACGAGCCGGCGGGGCAGACGCCCATCTTCGCGGAGCCCGCGAACATCCCGACGTTTTCGTGGAAACTCGCGCCGTCGAAGGGGCACGTCAAGGGTGAGGCTTTCGACTCGGACGACAAGCCGCTCGACACCGCGACTGTCAACATCGAGAACCTCGACACGCAGGCGACGCGTTCGACGAAGACCGACGGCAACGGCTTCTTTGGCGCCGTTGACCTGCCGCCCGGCCCGTACCGCGCGACCGTCGGTTCTTCCTACTTCTGCTTCAACGTCGTGCCGGGTCTCGTCGCCGACGCGGTCCTCGACACGCTCGCGCCCGTGACGAACGCCACGCTTCAACCGTCAACGCCGAACGGGCAGAACGGCTGGTACACGACGAACGTCTCGGTCTCTCTCGACGCTTCGGACAACTGCGCGGGCGTCTCCGCGACGGAGTATTCGATTGACGGCGGCCAGACGTGGCAGCCGTACGCGGGCGCCTTCGGCCTGACGGAGGACGGCACGCACGTCATCCTCTACCGCTCGGAGGACGCCGCCGGCAACGAGGAGACGGCGCAGAGCCTCGTCGTCAAGATCGACAAGACCGCGCCGACGTTAACCTTGAGCGCGACGCCGAACCGCATCTGGCCGGCCAACAACCAGCCCTTCGCCGTGAGCGTCGAGGGCGCGGGTTCCGACGCCACCTCCGGTCTCGCCTCGGTCACATACGTCGTGACGGACGAGTACGGCGCGTTGCTCAACATCGACCCGCGCGCGCTCGCGGGCAACACCGCCGAGTGGGCCGACGCACTCACGGTCGAGGCGAGCCGCCGTGGCGACGACCGCGACGGCCGTCTCTACCGCGTCACCGCGACGCTCACCGACGCGGCCGGCAACACCACGACCGCCACCGCCGACATCGTCGTCCCGCACGACCAACGCGGGCGCTAAGCGGCGTTAGCAGAGGCGACAAAGGAGCGCGGGCCGGATGCTCGCGCTCCTTTGTTATTGAATCCATCCCCGATGGCGGGTAAGATGCCGCGCCATTCAGAAGATTCAGACAGCAGGAGGCCATAGCTTTGTCAGCACAGACCCCGGCACCATCCCCCGAGCACTTCTTCGAGGCCGCAACCTCTTACCAGCGCACGGCCGCGCTCAAGGCCGCCGTCGAGATCGAACTCTTTACCGCCGTCGGCGAAGGCAGACGCGACGCGCGCTCCATCGCGGAGCGTTGCGGCGCGTCGGAGCGCGGCGTGCGCATCCTCGCAGACTTCCTCGTCATCACGGGTTTCCTGACGAAGGACGAAGGCGGCTACGGGCTGACGCAGGACTCGGCCATCTTCCTCGACCGCCGCTCGCCCGCATACATGGGCGGCACGCTTGAGTTCCTGCTCGCGCCGTCGCTCCTCGCGGGCTTCGAGGATTTGGCGGGCGCCGTGCGCAAGGGCGGGACGGCCGTCGCCGAGGGCGGCACGGTCTCGGTCGAGAATCCCGTCTGGGTGAAGTTCGCGCGGGCGATGGTGCCGATGGCCGCGCCGGTCGCGGGACAGTTGCCGGCGCTCGTCGGCGCGCCACGGGAAGGGAAGTATAAGGTGCTCGACATCGCCGCCGGCCACGGTCTCTACGGACTGGCCTTCGCGCAACACAACGCGGAGGCGGAGGTCGTCGCGCTCGACTGGCCGGCCGTGCTCGAAGTGGCGAAGGAGAACGCGCGGCGCGCGTCCGCCGACGCTCACTACTCGACCATTGAGGGCGACGCCTTCGGCGCAGACTTCGGCGAAGGCTACGACGTGGTGCTGCTGACGAACTTCCTGCACCACTTCGACCCGCCGACCTGCGAACAGCTTCTCCGCAAAGTGCGCGCGGCGCTCAAGGACGGCGGCGCGGCGCTCACGCTCGAATTCGTGCCCAACGAGGACCGCGTCACGCCGCCGCTCTCCGCCGCCTTCTCGCTGACGATGCTCGCCGGCACGCCCGCCGGCGACGCCTACACCTACCCCGAGCTGGAACGCATGTTCACCAACGCCGGCTTCTCCAGCAGCGAAGCACACCAACTCGCCGCCTCGCCGCAGCAGGCCATCGTTTCCAAACGATGAACGAGGAACGCTGAACGATGAACTGTTAGACAATCGCTTTCAGTTCATCGTTCAGCGTTCCTACTTCTGACTTCCGTTGAGCCGTTTCGTCCGCGGATTGCGCGTTAATGTTCGGGCGCGAGTCTCTCGGCCCGAACACTTTCAAGGACGGAGAAACGGATGAGGTTCTTAACGCTCGCACTGCTCTCTTTGCTGCTCCTGGTTCCCTTCAACTCGGCGGCCGCGCAATCGCCGGTGCTCGCGGAGGGCAAACCACCACTGACGGCGGCGACCGTGGACGACGTGGCCGAGTTCTTCGGCTGGCTCTTCGAGACGCGCTTCACGCCCTCGCAGAGGCGCGAACTGGAGCGCGTCCTCGTCGCGACGTGGCGCGCGAACGACCGGAAGGAGATCGAGGCCGCACAGCAGTTCGGCGCGTTGAACGTCAAGCTGATGACGGTCTCGAAGGAGAAGCACGCGGAGCTGCGCGCGGCCGTGCTGCCCGACGTTTTGAAGAGCGCGCGGGCCGAAGGGACCGACTTCTCACGCCTGCTCCTGAGCGTCTACGAATCGCGCGCGGAGGGCGGCGCGCGGACCGAGGCCGCGTCGTCGGGGGGCGACGACGCGGCCCTCGTCGGGGCATGGCGCTCGTCTGAGTTAGGGATGATTAGTTATCAAAACACTATCACCGGCGCGTCGCGGCCGGGGCGCGGGACGACGATGCAGTACAAGTTCCTGCCGGGCGGCCGCTTCGAGTATAACGGCTATCTTGAGACGACGATGTACAACTGCACGACGACGCTCTTCAACCCCGTCGCGGGCACCTACAGCGTCGAGGGTGACCGCCTGACCATCGTGCCGAAGACGAGCAAGTGGCAGCAGACCAACAACTGCGCGTCGAGCATGAACAAGACGCAGCCCGGCAAGCTCGACACGGAGACCTACACCTTCCGCTTCTCGAACGAGCAGGGCGGCCGGCGCCTCTGCCTGACCTCCTCGAAGGGCAACGAGGTCTGCTACCGCGCCGAATGACTGAGGCGATGAACGTGAGAGATCGAAGCTTGACTGAACGCACCCTGCGTGCGGCGGCGCCCGGCGGCGTGCGCCGCGCGCTTCTTCTGGCGGCCGCCCTCTGCTGCCTGACGTTTGCGGCTCAAGCTCAAGAGCCGACGAAGACGGTCAAGACCTTCAAGCTCGGCGAGACCGACGTGAGGGTGAACGTCTACGAGCGCGCGGGCGCGGCCGTCACGATGTTCGCGCCGCACCACAACGAGCAGGGCGCGTTGCGCGCCGCGCGCGAGATGGTCGCCGCGCGCGGCGGCCGCTTCGTCGAGGTCGAATCGCTCGACGAGGCGGGCGCGCCCGCGCGTCGTCTGCGCTTCCGCATCGCGGGCAAGGCGTACACCGTAGACCCCAACCGCATCTTCACCGCCAACGGCCGCAAGTGTCTTAACCTTCCGCCCGAAGCGGAGGCGGCGGTCAAAGCCTTCGCCGAAGAACTGCTCGGCCTTCTGTTCGCGCCCGGCGGCGCGCGCCTGCGCGCGGGCGAGACGCTCTTCGTCGCCGTCCACAACAACGGCGACGTGGAGAAGAGCCCGGCCGCCGACCGCGACTCGGACTTGACGGCGGTCGGCTTCGTCAAACCCTTACGCTCGCGCACGATCTTCCGAGGCGCGTTCGAGGAGTCGGCCGTCGGCGTCTACCTCTCGAACACGGAGGGCGACGAGGACAACTTCATCATCGTCACCGAGCCGAACCTGCTCGGCCCCTTCGCCGCGCGCGGCTTCAACGTCATCGTACAGAAGCCGGCGGCGCAGTTGCGCGCGCCCGGCTGCTCCATCGACGACGGCTCGCTCTCCGTCCACGCCTCCTTCAACAACATCCCTTACGTCAACCTCGAAGTTGACATCATCGGCGGCGCCGCGCGCCAGCGGCAGATGCTCGAAGCCGTCTACGACTTCATCAAGACGAAGCAGTAAGGGCCGCTCCGGAACGCGGAACGCTGAACGAGAAGCGAGGAACTGAAGCAAGAAGCTTTCAGTTCCTCGTTCCTTGTTCAGCGTTCCGCGTTTCAGTTGATCCATTTGCCGCGCGGGCCACGCGTTACGTGTGAGGCCGCAAGGGAAGTCGCTCCCGGCGGCGTGGGTTGAAGGCCATGAGAGAAGCGTTCAGCACAAGGAGCACGGCGCTCGTCCTGTTCAAACTCGCGTTGGCGGCCGCGTTGGTCGTCACGTTGGGCGTGCGCGCGCTCGCGGCCGACGAAGGCGGCAAGGAAGAGAAGGCTACTAATCCCGCTCCCTCGCGGGGGATTACAACGAACATGAAGGTTGCGAACTTCGATGAGGCGCTCGCGGCGGCGCTCGCGCGGCGCGGCGCGGCGGCGGCGGCGCGCGTCAACTGCGACGGGCGCGACCCCGTGGCCCGCCGGATTCTGAACGAGTACGGCGCGGTCTTTTTCGCCTCGGGCGGGGCGACGCCGCCGCCCGTCTGCATCTTCGCGGGCGCCGAAGAGGTCGAGACGTTTCAACGCGCGGCCTCTGTCTCGGCGCGGGAGATCGGCGGGACGTTGATCGAGTTGCAACCGGCGGCGATGCGCGCCCTGCTGGCCGCGCGTGAAGAGGCTCTGGTTGAAGGGCTCGACATCACGCCGCGCGACGGCGCGGAGTCCGCGCGCCGTGGCTACGCCGACACGGTGCGGCTGTGGAACTCGCGGCTGCTGCCCGCGCTCGAATACTGGCGCGCGCAGGGGCGTCTGAGCGACGCGGAGGCCGAGCGCGTGCGCCGGCTCCCCGTGCGCGAGCAGGTCGGCGCCGTCCTCGAACTCGAACGAACGGGTGTCTACTTCAGCAAGGATTTCTCGAAGTCGATTCTCTACTCGGTCGCCGCGCCGGGCGCCTCGCAGCACCTTTCGCTGCTGGCCTTCGACGCGGCCGAGTACGGCGACGCGCGCGTGCGCCGCGTGCTCGCGCGCCACGGCTGGTTCCGCACCGTGCGGAGCGACTGCCCGCACTTCACATACCTCGGGCTGCCCGAGAGCCGCCTGCCCGCGCACGGCCTCAAGCGCATCGAGACGCGCGACGGCGAGTTCTGGGTGCCCAACAGCGGCGAGCCGCAGTCCGACGTGGCTCTGAAGCGTTAAGTCGTCGTCGTCCACCAAACTCTTTTACCGAAAACCTTAGTGTGATAATGTCGCGCCGTCAGCCACGGGACGGCCCCTTGTCGGCAAGATAGCCTCCGCCAAAATCACGCGTCGGCCGGCCCGTGTCTTTTCCGTAGCCTCATCAAAGGAGAAGAAAAATGGCCGTATACGAAGGTAAATGGCGTTGCACCTTCTGCCACACCGTCTGTCGTGGGCGCGACATGAACTGTGCCGGCTGTGGCGCTCGACGCGGCGAGGACGTGGAGTTTTTCCTCGACGACGACGCCCCGCCCGTCACGGACGAAGCACTGCTGCGCCGGGCCGACGACGGCCCCGACTGGCTCTGTGAGACCTGCGGCGGCTCCAATCAATTCGGCGACGACAGTTGCCAGACCTGCGGCGCTCCACGCGGAAACTCCGAGTTTCGCAGGGTCACGGTCATCCCTTCCAATGTCGCGCATGGGCAACCCGCCGCGAGTGCGGCGCGTGTGCCGTGGCGGCCCCCGAATCTCAATCGCATGGCGGGCGTCGCCGCCGTCGCCGGCGCGGGGGTCGTCGTACTGTTCCTGCTCATGGTGCTGGGTCTTGTGAGCAGCGGCGTCCGCGTCGGCCCGGCACAAAAGGCTTACGGACTCAAGGCCGCCCCCACGCCTCCGGTCTTGCGTAAGGTGGAGCTGGCGGTTGACCGCGTGGAGTGGAAGCGGTCAATCGTCGTCGAAGCGTACAGGGATGTCGTCTCGGAAGAATGGGCGTGGTTAGTTCCCCAGGACGCGCGGGTCATCTCGCAGCATGAAGAGGTTCATAGTTATGACCGCGTGAAGGTCGGCTCGCACGTCGTCAAGGAATACTATACGGAGCGCGTGAAGGTCGGCACGCGGACCGTGACGGAGAATTACACCGACCGCGAGTCCGCCGGGACCGAGAGGTATTCGTGCGGCAAGCGCAACCGGGGCAACGGCTTTTTCGAGGACGTGTATTGCACGCGGCCCGTGTACCGGACGGTGACGAAAACCCGGAGCAAGCAGGTTGACGACTACCAGACGGTGTCGCGCGTGCGCGAGAAGACCGTGGACGATTACAAGGACGTTCCGGTCTATCGCCTCAAGGTCAAATATTCGGCCAGGCGCTGGGTGCCCGTGGACACACTGGCGGCGCGGGGGGCCGACCTGACGCCGCGTTGGCCCGAAGTCGTGCTCGGCCGGGAGAAGAGTAAAGGGCGTCGTGTCGTCCAGGAGAAGAGTGAAGAGCGGCGTGAAGGACGGCGCGAAGAGAGCTACCGTGTCTTCCTGCGCGACGTTCAGACCAACAAGGTCTACGAACGGGCTGTCAGCGGCGAAGAGTTCCTGCTCTTCAACGCCGGCGCCAAGTGCGCGGCCACGGTCGATGGCTCCGAACGAATAGTGGAGTTCACGCCGCCCGCGTCGAACCCTTCCAGATGACGTTCCGCCCCGTCCGCGAACTGAAGTTGCAAATCTAAAATTTCAAAGTAAGTTAAAGCCCTCAACCATCCCGCGTCGCTACGGCCGACGCCGCATCCGTTATACACTCGGCGCGTGCGGGAAGAACGTCGAGCGGCAGGGGCCGAAGCGGCAACGGGCGGCGAGTCCGTGACGGCGGAGCCACGTCTCATTCGCGGCGTGGGGCTCGCCGGGGCGACGACGCTGAACATGATCGACATGATCGGCGTCGGCCCCTTCATCACCATCCCGCTCATCGTGGCGGCGATGGGCGGGCCGCAGGCGATGATCGGGTGGATCGTGGGAGCCGTGCTCGTCATCTGCGACGGGCTGGTGTGGGCCGAACTCGGCGCGGCCATGCCGGGAACGGGCGGGACGTATCGTTACCTCGGCGAGATATACGGGAAGGGTCGGCTGGGGCGGCTGATGTCGTTCCTCTTCATCTGGCAGTTGACCTTCAGCGCGCCGCTCTCCATCGCGTCGGGCTGCATCGGGTTCGCGATGTACGCGGCCTACGCCTTCCCCTCGCTCGACGTGACGTGGGCCGCGCGGACGCTGCACGTACCCTTGCCGTTGATGGGCGCCATCGACCTGAGCTTGACGCTCACGGCCGGGACCATCGTCGCCGTCTCGACCTGCCTCGTCGCGGTCTTCCTGCTCTACCGCAAGATCACCATCATCGAGCGGCTGTCGAACCTGCTCTGGCTCGGCGTGATGCTGACGATTCTGTGGATAGTCGTCTCGGGGCTCTGGCACTTCGACCCCGCGCTCGCCTTCGACTTTCCGCCGGGCGCGTTCACGCTCCGTCCCGAGTTCTTTTATGGACTGGGCTCGGCGCTGCTCATCGCGGTCTACGACTACTGGGGTTATTACAACGTCTGCTTTCTCGGCGGCGAGGTGCGCGACCCCGGCCGCACTATCCCGCGCGCCGTGCTGCTGTCGATTGCGCTCGTCGCTTTGATATACATCGTGATGAACGTCTCCATCCTCGGCGTCATCCCGTGGCGCGAGTTCGAGGCGACGGCCACGTCGGACGCGAGGCGTTACGTCATCTCTTCGTTCATGGAGCGGCTCTACGGGCGCGGCGCGGGACTCGTCGCGACGGGGCTCATCATGTGGACGGCTTTCGCGTCGGTCTTCTCGCTGCTGCTTGGCTACTCGCGCGTGCCGTTCGCGGCGGCCGAGGACGGGAACTACTTCCGCGTCTTCTCGCGCGTGCACCCGCGCCACCGTTTCCCGTACGTGTCGCTGCTCGTGCTCGGGGCCATCGCGGCGGCGTTCTGCTTCTTCAGACTGGCCGACGTGATTGCGGCGCTCGTCGTCATCCGCATCATCGTGCAGTTCCTCGCGCAGATCGCGGGCGTCATCGTGCTGCGCGAGCGACGGCCCGACATGCCGAGGCCGTTCCGCATGTGGCTCTACCCGCTGCCGGCGGTGCTCGCGTTCGTCGGGTTCGTCTACGTGCTGCTGATGCGGCCGAACTTTTTGAAGGAGGTCCGTCTGGCCTTCGTGCTCATCGCGGCCGGGCTCGTCGTCTACCTGTTGCGGGCGCGCGTGCGTGGCGAGTGGCCTTTCGGGGATAAAGACAATGAACCACGGAGGGACACGGACACGGCTTTGAAGACATAACTCAAGAAGCCGTGTCCCTGTGTCTCTGTGATTAAATTCATTGCCATGTTGTTCTTCTTGTTGAGGAGGATGCGTTGAAAAGGAGTCTGTTGAGGGCGACGAATCTTTTGTTGACGGCCGCGCTGCTGGCCGCCTCGTTCGCGCCGGGCGCGCGCGCGGACGAGGGGATGTGGACTTTCGACAACCCGCCGCTCAAGCTCTGGAAGGAGCGTTACGGGTTCGAGCCGGCGGCCGGCTGGCTCGAACGCCTGCGGCTCGCCTCCGTGCGGCTGGCCGAGGTGGGGACGACGACGGGCGGCGGCAGCGGCGTGTTCGTCTCTCCGGAAGGGCTCGTGGCGACGAACCAGCACGTCGGCGGCGGTCAGATCGCGAAGCTCTCGACGCCCGAGCGCGACATCACGAAGAACGGCTTCTACGCGCGCACGCGGGCCGAGGAGTTGAAGTGCCCCGACTACGAGGTGAGCGTGCTCGTCTCCTACGAGGACGTGACGGCGCGCGTGCAGGGCGCGGTCAAGAAGGGCGCGACACCGGCGGAGGCGAACGCGCAGCGGCAGGCAGAGATCGCCGCCATCGAGAAGGAGTCGGCGCGGAAGACGAACCTCGGCGGCAACGTCGTCAAGCTCTACAGCGGCGGCGAATACTGGCTCTATCGTTATAAACGCTATACGGACGTGCGGCTCGTCTTCGCGCCCGAGGAGCAGGCGGCCTTCTTCGGCGGCGACTACGACAACTTCACATACCCGCGCTACGCGCTCGACGTTTCCTTCTTCCGCGTCTACGAGAACGGTCAGCCCGCGCGCACCGAGAACTTTTTGAAGTGGTCGAAGACGGGTCCGAAGGAGGGCGAGTTCGTCGTCGCGTCCGGCAACCCCGGTTCGACCGACCGCCTGATGACGCTCGCGCAACTCGGCTATCAACGCGACATCGGCAACCCCTTGCAGATGCGCGTGTGGACTTCGCGCCGCAACGCGCTCGCGTCTTACGCCGCGCGCGGCCCCGAGCAGGCGCGGCGCGCGCAGTCCGCGAAGCGTTCTCTTGAAAACTCCATCAAACGTCTCACGGGCCAGCAGGAGGGGTTGAGCAACCCGCGCTCTTTCGCGCGCAAGGAGGCGGAGGAGAAGGCGCTGCGCGAGGCGGTCGCCGCCCGCGCCGAGCTACAGCGCGAATACGCGGGCGCGTGGGGCGAGATCGAGGCCGCTTACCGCGACTACCCCGCGACGGCCAAACGCGTCGCCTTCACGACGCTCGTGCCTTCGCGTCTCGGCACCATCGCCTCCAACCTCGTCCGCCGCGCCGAAGAGGTCCGCAAGCCAGACGCCGAGCGTTACGCGGAGTTCCGCGAAGGTCGCCTCGCCTCGCTCGCGGCGAGCACCCTCTCGACCGCGCCCGTCTACGCGGACCTGGAGGAGGCCGTGCTCGCCGCCTGGTTCGCGGAGGCGCGCGACGCGCTCGGCGCCGACGACCCGTTCGTCCGCGCCGTGCTCGGCGGCTCCACGCCTGAAGAGGCGGCACGAAAGTTAGTCACGGGGACGAAGCTCGCGGACGTGGCCGCGCGCCGCGCGCTCCTCGAAGGCGGCGCCGAAGCAATCGCGAAGTCCGACGACCCGCTCATCGTCCTGGCCCGCAAGATAGAGCCCGTCTATCGCGAGCTGCGCGCGTGGGAGGAGGCGAACGTCAAAGGCGTCGAGGCGTCGGCCGGGCAGCGGATCGCGCTCGCGCGCTTCAGCGTCTACGGCAAGTCCACCTACCCGGACGCGACCTCGACGCTGCGCGTGACCTACGGGAAGGTTCAGGGCTACGAAGAGGACACGACGCTCGTCCCCTTCAAGACGACCTTCTACGGCCTCTACGACCGCGCCGAAGGGTTCGGCGGCAAGGCGCCCTATGATCTGGTGCCGCGCTTCCGCGAGGGTCGGTCGAAACTCGACCTTGCGACGCCGCTCGACTTCGTCTACACGGCCGACACCATCGGCGGCATGTCCGGCAGTCCCGTCGTCAACCGCGACGCGGAGGTCGTCGGCCTCAACTTCGACAGCAACATCCAGAAGCTCCCCAACCGCTACTGGTACGTGGACGACGCCGACGGCAGCCGCGCCCTCGCCGTCCACTCGTCCGCCGTCCTCGAAGCCCTCCGCAAGCTCTACGACGCGAACGCACTCGTCGAAGAGTTGACGCGGCCGTGAGGTGGCAGTCCATTCGTAGAGAGAAGGGGACGCCGAGTTCGGCGCCCCCTTTTCGTCGTCAATCGTTGTTGCCGATGGCCGTTAGAACTTCTTCGTCGCGGCGTCGCTCCACGCGGCGATGACGGCGGTCGCTTCGAGCGTGCCGGTGTTTTCGAGGCGGAGCTTCCATGTGCCCGCGTTGACGTTCCTGTCGACGAAGATGGTGCGGAAGAAGCCGCGCGACTCGGGCGAGCCGGCGAGGTTGGTGCCGCGCGGCGCGCCTTTGTCGTCCGCGAGCGTGGCCGAGACGAGCGCGCCGGCCATGAAGGTGACGCCGAAGTTCGCGGCGCCGGCCGCGACGGGAATCTCGACCTCGATGACCTGCTTCGGCGCGAGCCTCAACTCCTTCGCGAACGACGGGCGGAACTCTTCGTCGGCGGCGAAGGCGAAGGCCGGACCCGCGACGTATGAAGCGTTGAGGAACGTCGGCACCGAGGCGCCGCGTGGGTTCTGGTTGAGCTGACCCGTCAGTTGCGACGCGTCGGGGCGCTCGGGATTGTGGTCGCCGTTGGGGCCGACGGCGAGGCGCGGCTTGACGAAGCTTGAGAAGTCGGCCGTGCCCGTCAGGTCGGTGTGGACGTTCTTCGAGAGCGCGTGGTCGCTGATGGTCCAGAAGGCCGACTCGACCGGCACCACGCCGTCGTTCCAGACGACGGTCTTGCACATGACGGGCAGCGGGTTGCCGGCGAGCACGGAGAACTTGACGCCCTTGCGGTTCGTCGTCACGCGGTTGAACTCGGCGACGACCGAGGGCTTGAGCTGGCGGACGGCCTCGACGTTCTTCCCCAGCACCTCGAACGTCGAGTTCATCACGTCGGCGCACGGGCTCCCCATGTTCGGCGTGCCGAGCATGACGAGGTGCGAGACCTGCGGCCGGCCGTCAGGACTAGGCGACATGAAGTGATGTATGTAGTGGCGCGTGATGAGCCCGCCCATCGAGTGCGCGACGACATCGACGTGCCACGCGTTGCGCTCCTCCTGCGCGTAGCGGATGTACTTGCCGACCTGCTGCGAGTTCTCGAAGATGCCGTTCGTCGGGCCGGAAGATAAGAACTCGCCGCCCGTGTTCATCGCGCCCTTGTCGGCGCGCTCGCCGACGGGGAACGCCTTCCAGTCGTAGCTGTGCGAGGTCGTCAGGATGTTCTGCCACGACTCCCACGCGCGCCAGTTGCTCCACAGCCCGTGGACCAGGACGACGGGCTTGGGCGCGACCTTCAAATTCTTCGTCAGCTCGTCGGTCTTCTTCCCCGACTCTTCCAACTCGACCTTGATGCGCTGCACGAGGCGCGGCCGTCCGTCGTCATACCAGGCGTAGCCGGAAGAGTCCCACACGGCCTCGACCTCGCGTTCCTCGCCCGGTTCGAGCCGGACGGAGACGACGGCGTCCTTGAGCGACGCGTCGGGTCGCGCGCCGTCCCACTTGTCGCCCTTGTAGGTCTCCTTGAACTTCACCTCGGCGAACTTCGTCTCGCCCGACGCGTTCAGAACCTTCGCCTTGAGCTTGACGAGGTTGCCGTCAATCGTCCCCGTCTGCTCCGCGACCTCCTGCCAGTCTTCGAAGTTGGGGAAGCGCGGGTGCTCGAACTTGAGGTCGATGAGACGGAGCGGCGCGCCGCACTTTTGCAGGCTCCACGTGATCGTCTCGGTGACGTTCTGCCACGTGCGCGAGTATGAGCCGCTCAGGCGGTTGGGGTCGTTGGGGTCGAGGCGGTGCGTGCCGTCGCTCGTCAGGGAGTTGCCGTCGATGCTCGTCTCGGTCGGCGGCATCGAAAGGTTCTTGCCCTCCTTCGGCGTGCACTGGCCGCTGTAGGTGGAGGTCTGCGTCCCCGTCGTCCGGCCCTTGATCTGTGGCACGCCGACGCTGACCGTGTAGGTGCCGTCCGTGTTGACGCCGACGTTGACGTTCGCTTCGAGGCCGGAGGCGTTGCCCGACGTTTCGGTCCTTGAAGTGGAATTGCCGGTCATCACCTGCCACGTCTTGCCACGGTCGCAGGAGTTGCGCTCGCGCGCGGTGACCGTCTCGTTCGAGGTGAAGGAGTGGTTGACGTTGGCGCGTCCGACGCTCGAACCGTTCCGCTCGGGCGACTCGACGACGGCGACCGTCGCGCGGTAGTCGTAGCGCATCTCCCAATTGGTCGTGTCCTCGCCTCGGCCCGAGACGCGCGGGACGGTCTTGTTGTTCGACTGGCTCTGCGTCCGCGTGTAGGAGACGGCGCCCGTCCAGGCGCCCGTGCAGGCGGCGGCCTTCTTCGTCGGCGCGGCGGCCACGGTCTGCGTCCTGGCGGGCGCGCGGCGCGTCTGCGCAGGTACAATCCCGGCCGTCAGGCACAGGAGAAGGGCGGCGGATAAGAGTTGTCTGAAACTGCGGGTCAACACGGGCGAGCCTCCTTGTTGCTTCGACATCATGGACAAAAGGCCGGAGGGACTCCGGCCTCTATCCTTAACGCGCAAAAGGGACGCGCCCGGTATCAGATTGATAAATCTCAGTTGACGGTTGTTACGTCGGCGGGGTCGTCGGTCGCCGCCTCGTCCCGAAGTTGATTGACATGTTGGCGGCGGAGTTGGTCGATGAGGAGGGAGAGTCCCGCCAACTGCTCATCGGTCAGGTCGTGGAAGACGACGCCGAAGCCGACGCGTTCCATGTGGTACTTGACCCGGCCCGAGAGGCGCAGCCATCGCTGCTCGGGCGTCCAGACGCGGACGTGGAGGCTCTGCCCCTCGATGACGATGGCCTTCGTCTTCACGAAACACTCGCGCGGCCCGATGCTGGTGATGGTGCCGCTGCGCGGGGTGTCGGGCGTCGGCCCGAAGGCGCAGGAGAGCTCGGAGAGGAAGCGCGTCTTTTTTCTCGCGTCGTTCATGGTGGTGTGGCCCTTCGGGTTCTGTCAGTCGGCGGCGACCAGTCGGATCGACTTCACGCTCGTGTTCGGGACGGGCGGCTGAGGCGGCTCCTCGGGCATGTGCACCTTCCGCACCTTCTCGTTGGTCTCGACGATGATCTTCTCGGCGTCGGCCGGGCTCGACGGCCGCGAGAAGTAGTAGCCCTGCCCGTACTCGCACTTGAGGTCGCGCAGGAGCTTCAACTGGTCCCTCGTCTCGACGCCCTCGGCCACCACGTCCATCCCGAGCACCTGCGCGAGCATGACGATGGTGCGGACGATCTCGACGTTCTCAAGGTTGTTCGCCATGCGCGTGACGAACGAGCGGTCGATCTTCAAAGTGTCGATGGGGAAGCGGTGCAGGTAACTGAGCGATGAATATCCCGTCCCGAAGTCGTCGATGGCGAGCTGCACGCCGAGGTCGCGGAGGTGGCGCAGCATCTCGGTCGCCGTGTCGATGTTCTCCATGACGGCGCCTTCGGTGATTTCGAGCTTCAACTGGCGCGGGTTCAGTCCCGTCTTCCTGAGCACGTTGTCCACCTGCGCCATCAGCATCGTGTGATTGAACTGCTTGGCCGAGAGGTTGACGCTCATGAAGAAGGGCGACGCCTGCGGGTACTTCTCCTGCCACGAGCGCATCTGGCGGCAAGCCTCTTCGAGCGCCCACTCGCCGAGCTGGATGATCTGGCCCGTCTCCTCCGCGATGGGGATGAAGTCGAGCGGCGAGACCAGGCCGCGCTCCGGATGGTGCCAACGCACCAGCGCCTCGAAGCCGCAGAGCTTGAAGTTGTCGAGCGAGACGATGGGCTGGTAGAGCAGGAAGAACTGCTCCTTCTCAAGCGCCTTCCGCAAATCAGTCTCTATCTGTAAGAGGTTGACGGCCGACGCGTGCATGCTGTGGTCGAAGACGACGTGGCGTGCCTTGCCCAGCGACTTCGCGCGGTACATCGCGGTGTCGGCGTCGCGCAGGATGTCTTCGGGGTCCGAGTAGGCGCCGGTGCCGACGGCGAGGCCGATGCTCATCGTCGTGAAGACCTCGCGCCCCGTCAGGATGATGGCGGCCGATATCTCCTGCTGGATGCGCTCGGCCACGGTGACGGCCTCGTGGTCGCTGGCGAGGTCGTCGAGCAGGATGGTGAACTCATCACCGCCGACGCGCGCGACCGTGTCGCCCTGCCTGAGACAGCTCTCAAGCCGCCGCGCGACTTCGACCAACAACTGGTCGCCCGCGACGTGGCCGAGCGAGTCGTTGATGACCTTGAAGCGGTCGAGGTCGCAGAAGAGGACGGCGAAGCGGCGCGACGAGTGGCGCTTGGCGCGCGCGATGGTGAGCTTGACGTGGTCGGCGAAGAGCGCGCGGTTCGGGAGTTTCGTCAGCGGGTCGTGGAAGGCGTCGTGACGCAACTGCTCTTCGGACTGCTTGCGCTCGGTGATGTCTTGCAGTTGAAGGATGAGATACGTCTCGTCGTCGTGCCCGTCCTGAAAGCGCGCCACGTTCCACAAGGCCCAGACCTGCTCGCCGCCGCGTCGTTGGTGGCGCACCTCCATCTGTAGGAAGTCAGACTGGCGCTTGAGCATGCTCTTCAGCCCCGCGACCGCCGTCACGAAGTCGTCCTTGTGCGTCACCGCCTTCAGGCTCGAATACATCAACTCCGACTCGGCGTAGCCGAGGAAGTCGCAGAGCGAGCGGTTGACCCAGAGCAGGTTCCCCTTTGCCGAAAGGATCGCCATGCCGATGGCCGCGTGCTCGAAGGCCGCGCCGAAGGCGTGCGACGAAGAGAACTGTTCGCGCCCGCGATGGCCGGGCCACGTGCGTTCGGCGGAGGCGTTGCCGCGATGCGCCTGGTAGAGCGCGTCGGCCGCCGCCGCCGCCGACGCGACCGCGAGGAAGGCGTCGAGCGCGAAGCCCGCCGGCACCTGCGCGGCCAGCGCCGCGAGCGAGGAGGTGAGCAGGTATGCCGTGAAAGTCCACGCGAGCGCGTCGAGGAAGGCGCGCGCGGCCGAGCGGCCCTGCCCGCTGCGGCCGTAGGCCGACACCTGCGCCGACCCCGTCACCGAATGCAGGAGGGAGAAGAGCAGCACGGCGAGGAGCGTCCCCGCGCCCGGCACGAGCGCGCCGAGCCAGCGCACGCCCCAACCGGCCAAAAGCGTCGCCACGGCCGCTGGCGCCGAGTCGTACGCGAGCGCCCCGCCACGGCGCGAGAGCCTGAGCGAGGAGACGACGGCCGCCGCCGCCGCGAGCGGCACCGCCGCGCCGAAGCCGTAGAGCAGCGCCGTCAACAGCACGAAGGCCGCCGAGAGCGGGACGGCGCTCGCCGCGTGCGGGACTTTGAGGTAGACGCGCGTGCCGAGGGTCAGCGCGCAGAAGGCGAGCATGAGATAGCGCGCGTCCCAGAGCAGGCGCGCCGAGGCGGGGAGCGAGACGGCGAGTGCGGCCACCCCGAGGATGGCGGCCGCGAGCGCATAGGCGCGCGCCGGGCGCTTCGTATATGTCAGGATCATCTGAGGGGCATCCCTGTATCTTCCGCGGCAAAGGGCTGGCGGGGTGTTTTTATTGAAGGGCGAGGTGGATGTAGTTCTGCTTTCTCGTGTCGAAGTTTAAAGCCAAACACTCCGCGGCCGGGACGCGGGGGAGAGAAAACCACGGATTCTCAAGCAAGATTCGTTCCCGCCGTCGAACTTTCGCCGAGCCTTTCCAGGGGCGTCAACGGGCGCCGAATGTGCAGACTCAGACAGAGGGAGAGGTCCACGGCACGTCAACCGCATGACGCGGTGACAAATAGCGGCAGCCTGCGGGTGACAAACCACGTCACAGGCACGCGCCGCGTCACCTCTTTGGCGGGGGTGGAAGGTGTTTGAAGGGGGAAAAGCCCGTCGCGTGCCCGCGCGGGCAAAAATTTTTTCGCGGTGGGGCGGGGCATGCGATTTGTAACCGTCAGCGTGGAAGTGTAGCCGCGCGAGTGCGCCTCGCAGCGCTCGCAACCCAATTTTTGTTTCTCCCTCAGAGAACGTTTGGAGTTGCCATGACCCAAGACGACATGCCCGCCCCGGCCGTCGTGAGCGAAGAGACGGCCGTCATCGAATACGTGCCGCCTTCGCCCCCCCGTCCCGAACCGAAGCCCGCGAAACCCGCCAAAACCGCGCCTCGCGGCGCCGCCGCGCCAGACCCCTTCGCGGTCGGCGTCCGCGTGTTGAAGATGGCCCCCGCGTGGCTGCTCTTTACGGCCGTCTGCTGTTCCGCTCTCGTCCTGCTGCTCGGCTGGCTGAGGTCCGAAGGGCAGGCAGGCGCGGCCACTCTCCCCACCAAACACAACGACGCGCGGGCCGCCAAGCGTGCCCCCTCGGCCGGCGAGACGGCCGCGAAGTCTGAGGCCAACCCGCCCGCAACCGCTTCTCCCGCAACTACTTCCGGGCCGAAGTCCACGGCCGCGAACGACGCTCCCGCGCAGTCTTTGGCGCAGACGCCGCCCCCCGTGGCGCCTCAGACGGCGCCCGCAGCCCCGCCGAAGGTTGATGAGAAACCTCGGGTCGAGACTCCCGCGCAGGCCGCCGAAGGAGGTGGGAATTTCACGGCGCAGGTAGGTTCCTTCAACACACAGTCCGAGGCCAACGAGCGCGTCTCATCTCTTCGGGCGGCGGGTTTCGACGCGCGCGTCGCGGCGGCCGAGCTGCCCGGGCGCGGCACCTGGTACAGGGTGCAGGTCGGGCGTTTCGCCGACCGTGGCGAGGCCGCGAAGACGGTCGCAGCCCTGCGCGCGAAGGGCGCGGCGGCCGGCGCCCTCGTCGTTCCCGTGCAGAAGTAGAACATTTACAAGGGTTTAGACGCGGGGGTGGGCGATGGCCACGGTTCTGCCACACCAGTTGTTGAATGACGCGGCGATCTCGGGGGCGGCAGCTTCGCACTTCAAGATCGTGGAGAGTTACGCGCGTTTCTTCGCGCGGCCCGAGGTGCGTCTGCGCTTCCTCAACAAGACGCTCGCGCTTCAGGCCGAGCGCGGAGCGCGGATGGAGCAGATGCTCGGCCGCTGGGCCTTTCTGAGAAAATACGGGCTCTTTGAAAAACTGCTGAACCTCTCGCTCTACGTGCTCATCTTCCGCGAGGTCGGCCACCTGCTGCCGTCGGACGCGGGCGGGAAGAGGGGCCTGCTCGGGCTGCACAAACAGGCGCCGCTCTCGGCGCGTATCTTCTACCGCTGCTATCAGTTGCGGCGTCCGCTCTACGTCGTGTCGGCCGTCGTCCTCTTGGCCTTCGGCTTCGCGGCCTATCGCGGCGCGGCGTGGACTGCGGCGCGCGCTAACGAGTACCTCGCCGGCCGCTACAAGAGCGTCGAGCGTGTATACGCGGCGGGCGACGAGAAGGTGGCCGTGGGGCTTTCGGAGCACCTGCCTTCGTACCAGCCCGAGAAGGTCTGGCTGGTCGAGCAGGGCGACGGCTTCGAGCGCTACAGCAACGGCGCGCGCATCATCAACACTTTCGAGACGACGAACCGCCCGCGCCGTTACCTCACCTTCAAACAGGGCGGAACAGAGGCGCAGGGCGAGGCGCAGTCGGCGCCCGTCGGCATCGTCTATCACACTTCGGAGAGCGTCCTGCTCCCCTTCGTCGAGGGCAACAGCGACTCCATCGAGTTCCGCTCGAAGAACCTGCTGGCGTACGTCCGCGACAGGAAGTCTTACAACTACGTCATCGACCGCTTCGGTCAGGTCTACCGCGTCGTGCGCGACGAGGACGCGGCCTTCCACGCGGGAAATTCCGTCTGGTCGGACGGTCGCGCCGTCTACACGGGCCTCAACGAGAGCTTCCTCGGCGTCTGCTTCGAGACGAAGGCCGACGTGGCCGAGGGCGGCGAGCAGTTGACCGAGGCACAGGTGCTCGCGGGCCGCTTGCTCACGCAGGTTTTACGCAGCCGTTACCAGCTCGACGACGCCAACTGCACGGCGCACGGGCTCGTCTCGGTCAACCCCTCGAACGGCCGCATTGCCTTCCACCACGACTGGGCGCGCGGCTTCCCGTTTGAGGCGATGGGGCTCTCGGACAAGTACGCGGTGGCGCCCGCGAGCGTGGCGGAACTGGGCTTCGGCTACGACCCGGAACTGTTGGCGCTGCTCGGCGGGCGGATGTGGCCGGGCGTGGCGGCGGGCGAAGAGGCGTTCGCGCGCCGCGCGCGGGCGGTGAATGAAGAGACGGACGAGTTGCGCGGACGGATGCGGACGGTCTACCGCGAGCGGATGGAGGCGCAGCGGGCCATGCTGCGCGCGGAGAAGTTCGAGTCGCGCGACGCCTCGACGGCCGAGGCCGGCCCCGAGTCCTGAAAGTTGCCCCGACGTTTTCTGGAAGTCGCCCTCAGAGATTTCTGGAAGTCACTCTCCCCGGTTCCAGAAAGGCACGCGCATTGCAAGTCCATGCGACGACGCCGCGGCGGACTCGCCGCCTCAGCGGTTCCGCCGACAGTCTGAACCCGAAGACCGTCCCCACAATAAAAAAATAGACATCACCGAGGAGATGAAAATGGAAGAGAAGAATCAGTCCCCCGCAGGTACGAAGACGGAAGCGAACGAGATGAAGTCCGGCCCCGTGGGCGTTGACATCGGCACGAGCCGCATCGTCGTCGCCGACGGCCCCGACGGCGAGCGCCGCCGCTCGCAGCTCAACGCCTTCGTCCCCGTCCCCGTCTCCGAGATGGCCGAGAACATGCTCAAGCAGCGCGGGATGGTCTACGAGCGCAACTGCAAGAACCTCTACGTCTACGGCAACGACACCGACTTCTTCGCGAGCTTCCTCGACACGGACGCGCGGCGCCCGATGAGCGAGGGGCTCATCAACCCGAAGGAGGAGAACAGCCAGCACATGATCCAGCGCATCATCTCGATGATGGTGCCGCGCGCGAAGAAGAACGACGTGCTCTGCTTCAGCGTCCCCGGCAAGGGCGAGGGCGTCAACGGCAACCTCGTCTACCACGAGGCGGTGCTGCGCAACTACCTCCAGTCGCTCGGCTACAACGCCAAGGCCATCAACGAGGGTCAGGCCGTCGTCTTCTCCGAGTTGCAGGACGAGAACTTCACGGGCATCGGTCTCAGCTTCGGCGGCGGGATGTGCAACGTCTCGGTCTCGTTCATGTCGATGCCGATGATCACGTTCAGCGTGCCGAAGAGCGGCGACTACATCGACAAGTGCGCGGCCGAAGTTTTGGGCGAGCGCAACACGACGCGCGTCCGCATCTACAAGGAAGAGAACCTCGACCTCTCGCGCCAGCCGAAGGACGAGATGCAGCGCGCGCTGCACATCTTCTACGAGGACGTGCTGGTCTCGCTCGTCGAGCGGCTGCGGCAGGAGTTCGGCCGCTCGGGACAGCTCCCGAAGATCGACCGCCCGCTCCAGATCGTCCTCGCGGGCGGCACCGCGAAGCCCGCCGGGTTCCTCCACAAGTTCGAGACCATCC
>DASVGG010000108.1:0-34820 GCA_036379655.1 Pyrinomonadaceae bacterium | reverse complement strand
CGCCAAAGCGTGCGCCAGCACGCTTAACCGTGAAGCGCCATCCCTCAAGGGTGAGGGATGGCGCTTCGTCGTATTCGCGCTGACGCGCTCATGGCGGGCAGGGATGCCCGCGCTCCCGGCGATAAGTCGCCTTATGCCGCTTTGCAGGTCGATATTACGACCGCTCACCGAGTGGCATCATCATCGGCAGGCGTGGCGGGAGTCCGCCGCCGTGTGCGCGCGCCGTCGCGCGTCGCGGGGCCGGCCGCACGTTCTCGAAGTAGTCCACGGCCGCGACGCGCAGGCCCACGTCTCGACCCAGACGCTCGCCCAGGTACCACTTGTGTTCGAGCACGCTCGGCCACACGGCGCGCGCCTCTGACGCCGACAACTCGACGCCCGCCAGTTGGCGCAGCGAACGCCTCAGACGGCGCGCGCTCTGTTCGACGGCGACGGAGGCCACGGGCCTCTCCGACTCGAACGACAACGGCATGAACAATCCTTCGTGCGCCTTCCAACTCTGGTGCTTCAGATAGATTGAGAGTAACTCGCTTGTCACACGGCGAAAATCGATTCTGGTTGACATTACTTTCTCCTTACACGATCCGTTTTCGATAACACTGCGCGGGAAACAAGTAGCCCCGCCTTAAGTATCGTACGAACCGCATGTGTCAAAGATGTTATGTCTCGCCGTACTTATTTCAATCGCGCGCATTAGTCATGCTAATCGCGCGGGGACAAAATTGTGACACGCTTCAACGCAGCCCGAGCGCCTTTAAATAGCCCTCGTTGACCTTGCAGTTCCTGAACTTGATGCGCTCAAGATACTCGGCGAGAGCGCGCTCAACCTTCTCGCGCGGCGGGCGGTTCTTCCTCACGTCCTCGAAGGTCGTGCGCGGGTGGTCCGCGAATGAGGCGACCGCGTCCCAGTCGGCGGGCCTGTTGATAGAGACGACGCAGGAGGTCGCGTCGAGCTTCTTGTAAGGCCAGAAGCACCAGCCGATGCGGTTGCGCTCAAGCAACTCGCGGAAGGAGGCGACCCACTCGTCCGTGTTCTCGCCGGACTCGCCCATGTAGAGAGGCACGTCGTGCTTCGCGGAGAAGTCAACGTACTCCTGCACGGCCTCCTGCTTCACCTCCATCCAGTACTTGTGAAACGTGTAGGCGAGTTTGTCGTCGAAGGGCGGGCCGAAGACCTTGAAGTTCGTGTCCCACTGCGCGCCGCCGAGAAAGATGACGTGGTTGCGGTCCACCGTCCTGATGCCCGCGACGATCTTCTTGTATAAAGGTTCGAGACGCGGGTTGAAGTGCGCCGCGTCGAAGTAGTGCGCGATGGGCTCGTTGAGCAGGTCGTAACCTATAACAATCGGCTCGTCCTTATAACGCGCGGCGAGCTTGCGCCAGATGTTGACCGTGAGTTCCTGCGCCTCCGCGCTCTCGAAGAGGAAGGGGTAGCCCCAACTGTCGTCGATGTTGTCGCCGGTCTGGCCGCCGGGCGCGCCGTGCATGTCGAGCACGACGTAGAGCCCTTCGCGTCTGCACCAACCGACGACGCGGTCGAGCATCTCGTAGCCGACGCCTTCGAGCCGCGCGGGCTCGCCCTCCGTAACGAACAGGCGATAGCTGAAGGGCACGCGGACGGAGTTGAAGCCGGACTGCTTGATGAAGCGGATGTCTTCGGCCGTAACGTAGTTGTCGCGGTAAGTCTTCCAGAAGCGGCGGGCCTCGTCCTCGCCGACGAGTTGGTTGACGACCGTCGTGATGAGACGCGGCGAGCTGGCCGTCTTGAACTTGAACATGTAGCCCTCGGGCAAAAGCCAGTTGCCGAGGTTGATGCCCTTCAAAAAGAGCGGCCGCCCGTCCGGCGCCACGAACTCCCTGCCCCGCGTCGTCACAAACTTCCCGCGCGCGAACGCGGCCTGAGAGTTGACGAAGAGCAGCAGGAGTGCGAACGAGACGAGCAGTGACTTTCGCTTCTTCAATCGCATGCGTCGGACGCTCCCGCGTGTGGTGTGAATCGTCGAAGCCGCGCGCTCAGAGTTCGGTCGAGTAGAGGCTGATGTCCGAGTCTTCCCCGAGGAGCCTGACCGGCCGCTCGTACTTCATGCCGAGTTTTTCGAGCACGCGGATGGAGACGGCGTTGTCGGGGTTCACGACGGCGTAGAGGCGCGGCAGGCCAAGCGCGTCGCGCGCGTAAGACTTCACGGCCGTGGCCGCCTCGAACGCGTAGCCGCGCGAGCGGAACGGCGGGAGGAAGGCGTAGCCGACCTCGACGACGTTCAATTCCTTTCTCTTCACAAGCCCGCAGATTCCGACCGGCACCTTTTCATCCTTCGCCGCGACGAGCCAGAGGCCGAAGCCGTTCTGCCTGTAGCTCTCGACGAACCGCTCGGAGGTGTAGCGCGCGGCGTCCTCCACATTCCGCACGCCCCTATCGCCGACGAAGCGGATGAAGCCCGGGTCATTCAGGATTTCGAGCACGAACCTCGCGTCGGCCTCCGACATCTCGCGCAAGGAGAGCCGCTCCGTCTCGATGACGTTCAAGTCTCTGGCACCGCCTTCGTTTTTTTAACTACGAATCGCGGGCATGATAACCCGCGCGCGCCGCAACCGAAAGATAATCTCATCGCAACGCAGAAGGGGGGCGCGCGGAATATGATTGGCTTGCTCTCCCGAGTGTTCTTGCCTCGTTTTGAAGCTCTCATAACAGTCAGAGCCAGACGCCGTGACGGCACGGAAGTGTGCGCCGTGGGCACTACGCCCGCCCGAAGCACACCCGCGCCCGCCAAGCGTCAGAGAACCGACCCCTTTGGATGGAGGAATAACTTCGATGTTGAGAATGGGACGTTCCCCTAAAGTCGAGTCCAACGAACCCAGGCCCGCGCAAGCCCCGAACGCGCAGCCCGTACCGCCGCAACCCCCGCCCGCACAGGCTTATCAAGATCAGCCCGCCGCGCACGCCTACGAGCAGCCCACGCGGCCCGCGCAGCCGGCCGCCGCCGCCACGCCTTCCACGCCGCGCGCGGTCACGGAGTCAGAGGCGCTCGCGCGCGACCTGCGCGAGGGGGTGGTGAGCGGCTTCGTCGGCGCGGGGACCGTCCTCTCCGGCGACACGGAGTTCAAGGGCATGCTCCGCATCGACGGCCGCTACTCAGGCCGCATCCGTTCGGAGAAGGGCTCGCTCATCGTGAGCGCGGGCGGCGTGGTCGAGGCCAACGTCGAAGTCGCCTCCGCCAAGATCAACGGCACCGTCAACGGCGACATCATCGCGACGGGGCGCATCGAGTTCGGCCGCTCCGCGCGCGTCAGCGGCAACATACAGACGCCCGCGCTCGTCATCGAAGAGGGCGCCATCTTCGAAGGCAACTGCCGCATGCAGCCGCAGCCCAAGTCCGAACCCGTTAAGACGCAGAAGGTCGAGGCGCAGAAGTCCGCGCCGGCCACGGCTCCGACTCAACCCAAGCCTCCCGCGCCCAGGCCCGCGCAGACGACGCCCGCGCCCGCCGCCAGCGGCGCCGCCCGCGCCGCCACAGTAACCACGAGTTCCCCCGAGCCGACCGCCTGACCCGCGGACGGGCGCGGCGGGCCCCGACCCCGAACATCCCGCCGCGCCCACCGGCCGAACGAAGGGGAGGGGTTAAAGGGGAAGGGGTAAGGGACGCATTTAAGCATCCCTTACCCCTTCCCTTTAATCCTTACCCCTGTTTTATGCGACGAGGACGCGGAGGCCGGCGAGACCTTTCGAGTTGGCGGTTCTTAAAGATTGCGGCGAGGCTTCGGAGAGCGTGCGGCCGATGGCCGCCGCGTTGACGGCCTTCGAGAAGAGATAGCCCTGGCCGAAGTCGCAGGCGAGCGCCTGTAGTTGCGCGAGTTGCGCTTCGGTCTCGACGCCCTCGGCGACGACCTGCATCCCGAGGTTGCGCGCGAGTAAAAGGATGGTGCGAACGATCTCGGCGTTCTCGCCCACGCCGCCCATGCGGCTGATGAAGGAGCGGTCGATCTTGAGCGTCGTCGAGGGGAAGTGGTGCAGGTACGAGAGCGACGAGTAACCCGTGCCGAAGTCGTCGATGCTCGACTCGACGCCGAGCGCGCGCAGTTGCCGTAGCATCTCGATGGTCTTCTCGATGTTCTCCATCACGACCGACTCGGTTATCTCAAGCTTCAGGCTCTGCGGCCCGAGCCCCGTCGTCTCTAAAGCCTCTTTAATCTGCTCGCACAACTCCGGGTTGGCGAACTGGCGCGCGGAGAGGTTGACGCTCATGTACATCCCGGCGGCGCGCGGGAACTGCGCCTGCCACTCGTGCATCTGCCGGCACGCCTCTTCGAGCGCCCAACGGCCGATGGGGAGTATCAGACCCGTCTCCTCGGCCACGGGGATGAACTCGGCCGGCGCGATGAAACCGTGCTGCGGGTGGCGCCAACGCAGCAACGCCTCGAAGCCCTGCGTCTCGCCCGACGCGAGCGACACGATGGGCTGGTAGTAGACCGTGAACTCCCTTCGGTCGAGCGCGCGCCGCAGGTCCGTCTCCAGATGAAGGAGGTTGACGGCGTGCGTGTGCATCTCCTTGTCGAAGACTTCGTGGCGCGACTTGCCGAGCGACTTCGCGCGATACATCGCCGTGTCCGCGTCGCGCAGGATGTCGTCGGGGCGCTCGTAGCCCGTGGTCGAAGGCGCGATGCCGATTGAGGCCGTCGTGTAGACCTCGTGGCCGCCGAGGTTGAAGGGCGACGCCAACTCCTTCTGGATGCGTTGCGCGATGGTCGTCACCTCGCGCGTGTCGGTCACATCTTCGAGCAGGATGGTGAACTCGTCGCCGCCGAGCCGCGCGACCGTGTCGCCCGGGCGCAGGCAGGTTTCGAGCCGGCGCGCGATGCCGACGAGGAGTTGATCGCCGATAGCGTGGCCTAAGCTGTCGTTGATGACCTTGAAGCGGTCGAGGTCGAGGAAGAGCACGGCGAAGTGGTCGGCGCCGAGCCGCTTGTGGCGCGCGAGCGCGAGCTTGAGGCGGTCGATGAAGAGCGCGCGGTTCGAGAGTCCCGTCAGCGCGTCGTGGAAGGCGTCGTGCAGCAGTTGGCGCTCGGCCAGCTTGCGGTCGGTGATGTCCTGTACCTGGAAGATGAGGCGCGAGTCGTTATCACGCCCGCCGCCGACGCGCGAGATGCTCAGGTAAATCCAGACGACGTGGCCGTCCTTGTGGATGTATCGCTTCTCGGTCTGGCAGGTCGGGAGCCGCCCTTCGTGCATCTGCCGCACGTGCGAGAGCACCGCCGGCAACTCGTCCGGGTGCGTTATCTCCTGGAAGCTCATCCCGAGCAGTTCCTGCTCGGTGTAACCGAGGATGTCGCACAGTGAGCGGTTGACCTGAAGCCAGCGCCCCTCGTTCGAGACGAGCGCCATGCCGATGGCGGCGTAGTCGAAGGCAGAGCGGAATCGCTCCTCGCTCTCTTCGAGCGCGGCGACGTGGCGCTCGACCGTGTCGATGTTCTTCAAATAGGTCTGGTAGGTCAGGTAGACGATGGCGATCATCGGCGTGGCGACGACGAAGGCCGTGAAGCCGACGACGCCGATGAGCTTGAGGATGACGCCCGCCGCCGCCGCGCCGACGAAGTACGTGATCGAAGTCCAGAGGAAGTACTTCCGCCACGTCTCCCAGACGCCCTGCGAGGTCTTGAAGGCCATGCCGGCGGCGACGAGGCCCGAGTTGACCGCGTACTGCGTCGCGCCCATCACGCAGACCGCCGTGACGAACGTCTGCGCCCCGCCCGCCGCGATGCCCTCCACCGGCCCGAAGCAGAGCGTCAACACCCAGACCGTGAGAGAGGTCGAGAGCGCCGTCACGGCCACGTTCGCCATGTAGGTCTGCGGCCGGCGCGACAGCCGCAACGTCGAGCTGAAGCCGTCGAGCGCCGCCAGCAGCACGGCCGCCTCGCCCCCGCAGAGCAGGATGCCGAGCAGCACGAACGTGTCGGAGACCGAGACGTGCGAGCTGAGCCGAGGAATCTTGACCGTGATGCGCGAGCCGACGAGGAGCGTGAGGACGCAGAGCAGAAGGAAGTGCAGGTCTAACTGCGCGGCCGGCAGCCGCCAGAGCGCGTAGGTGAGCGCGGCGCCGCCCGCGACAATCAGCGCGCGGAAGTAGGTCTGCGTATGGCGATGCGGCTGCGGAGCGTTCATGCAAGTCTTGGCCGAGCGAGCCTTAGAGGTCGCCGCCGCCGAGCACCGACAGGGACTGCGCCGCGTAGTCGCCGCGCGTGACGAGGTCGCCGAAGATGTAGCCGTCGCTCAGGAGGACGCCGTCGCCGAAGACCACGCCGTCGCCGAAGACGACCCCGTCGCCGAAGACGACGCCCGCCCCGAGGAACGGCAAGCCGTCGCCGAGGATGACGCCGTTGCTCGTCGTAATCCGGTCGGCGAAGATGACGCCGTCGCTGAAGATGACCCCGTCGCCCATGACCGCGCCGTCGCTGAAGAGCACGCCGTCGCCGAGGATGACGCCGAGTCCGTAGGCCGCCTGGTAGGCGCTGATCAACTCACTGCCGGTCGCGTAGGTGTGGTTGAGGATGACGCCCTGCCCCCACGTGAAAGAGGTGGCGGCGGCCTTCCCCGGCGTGTCCCCGTAGCTGATGCTCGTCCGCGGCGTCGGCGCCGGCCCCAAAAGCATCGGCGTGCCGACGGCCGTCCCCACGGGTAGCACCTTCAACGCCTTCGCCAGACGGACGGCGCCCTCGACGTTCACCTCGCCCGCGCCCTGCTCCAACTGGTTGAAGCCCGCGAGTTGCTGCGAGGTGTACATGAGAATCATCTTGACCATGTTCGGCGTCAGACGCGGGTTCAGTTGAAGCAGGAGCGCGGCGGCGCCCGCGACGACCGGCGTCGCCATCGAGGTGCCGCTCAGGCGCATCATCTTCTGGTTGGCGAACTTCGACGTGCCCGCGTCGAGCCCCGGGTTGGTGCGGACGAGGTAGTTGTTCTCGGCCTCGGCCGAGACGATCTTGTTGCCCGGCGCGACGAGGTCGGGCTTCATCAGGTGGTCGTAGTGCTTCTGCCCGGCCTCGTCCGTCCAGAAGCTGCGCGTCGGCCCGCGCGAGCTGAACGAGGCCATCGTGTCGTCATCACGCATCACCGAGCCCGCGTCGTTCGACGAGCCGACCGTGATGGCCGACGGCTCGTTGCCGGGCGCGTGGATGAGACCATAGACCTTGTTCCCCGCGATGCTCTTGCCGTTGTTGCCGGCGGCGGCCACCACGACTATCCCTGCGTCAACGAGCTTACGCACGGCGACGCAGACAGGGTCGTCGCGGTACGAGTCGATGGCCGGCATGCCGAGGCTCATATTGACGACGCGGATGTTGTAGTAGGAGTGGTAGAGCAGCAGTTCGTTGAGCGCGGCGAGCACCGCCGAGACGCGGCCGACGCCCGCCGAGTTGAGCACGCGCAGGTTGTAGATGGTCGCGCCGGGCGCGACGCCGCTGTACTTGCCCGAGAGGAGACTGGCCGAGCCCGCCGCGATGGCCGCGACGTGCGTCCCGTGGCCGAAGGGGTCGTCGGTGCGCCCCTCGCCCGTGTAGTCCTTGCCGCCCGCGTAGCGGCCGTTGAACGACTTGTGCGCGGAGTAGAGACCCGAGTCGAGCACGGCGATGCCGACGCCCGCGCCGTTCAGGGTGTAGGCCGCGCCCGCGTCCGACACCTGCTGCCGCACCATCTCGGCCCCGACCTCGACCGAGAGGTGCCCGCCGAGCGAGACCATCTCGCGGTCGGCCGAGACGTATGAGACTTCGTCGAACGCGGCCAACTCTTCCAGCGCGGAGAGCGGCAGCTCGACGGCCAGCGAATTCAACTGGTCGAACTTCGCGTTGACGTGGACGCCGTTGCGGTTGAGGAAGGCGTTGAGCAGACCCTTCGGCTTCTCGGAGAGTTGCAGGACGACGCTCGTCTTGTCGGAGCCGCCCTTACCTTTGCGGCGCGAGTCGCGGCTGTCGCTCAAGCTCTGGCGCAGGTCGGCCGAGACCTTGTTGCGCCGCGCGTGGCCGTCGGACTGCCGCGCGTTGTTGCCGCCCTTGCCCGCCGCGAGCACCGCGCCCGACGGCGACGCGAGCATCAGGGCGGCCAGCGCCAACGCGCCGAGCCTGACGACCTTCGTCTGATTCATCCTTCGCGCTTCCCTGCTCATCTCAGCTCTCTTTCCCGAAAGTGCCGTCCGCATGCCTTCCATGAAAGTCCTCGCGAGCCGTTACTGCATGTAGGCCGTGTCGTCGCCGTCCACCAGCGCCGACTGCGCCTGGATGTTCGCGTCGCTGTGGACGACGTTGTCGCCGAAGAGGATCGCGTCCGACGTAAGGATGCCGTCGCCGAAGAGAATCGCGTCGGTCATCACGATGCCGTCGCTCATCAGTATCGCGTCGCCGAACATCTTCGTGCCGCCGCCGAGCCGTAGGCCGTCGCTCATCAATATCGCGTCGCTGAACGCGACGCTGTCCGACCACGCCGTGTTGTCGGTCATCACGATGCCGTCGCTCATCAGTATCGCGTCGGTCATCACGATGCCCAGGCCGTAGACCTTCTGGTACTTCGTGATGAGGTCGGAGCCCGTGGCGTAGCCGTAGTTGAGGACGATGCCCTGCGCCCAGGGGAAGGTGTGGCCGGCGACGGTCGTCGCGGGCGTCGGCGCGGCGCCCGACAGCAGCGGCGCGCCGAGCGCGGTCTGCGAGTTGAGGTCGGTGCGGACGAGGCGCGCGAGCCGGACGGCGCCCTCGACGTTCAACTGCCCCGCGCCCTGCTCCAACGTGTTGAAGTGCGCGAGCGGCTGCGCCGTGTACATGAGAATCATCTTCACCATGTTCGGCGTGAGCTTCGGATTCGCCTGAAGCATCAGCGCCGCCGCGCCCGCGACGAGCGGCGTCGCCATCGACGTGCCCGACATGAACATCAGGCGCTTGTTGTCGGAATCGAGGATGCCCGTTTCGAGCTTCGGGTTCTGCTTGATGAGCGTGTTCGGGTTGCCGCCGTCGTCGGCCTCGGCGTAGATGAGCTTGTTGCCGGGCGCGGCCAGGTCGGGCTTAATCAGGTTGTCGTGGTGGCGCACGCCGTCGGCGTCGAGCCAGGAGCCGCGAGTCGGCCCGCGCGAGCTGTAGGTGGCGACGCCGTCGTCGGCGCGCGCGTCGGTGCCAAAGGTGTTCGTCGCGCCGACCGTGATGACCGACGGTTCGGTGCCCGGCGAGTGGATGGCGCCGTAGAGCTTGTTCCCGCCGTTGTCCTTCCCGTTGTTGCCCGCCGCCGCGACCACGACGATGCCCGCGTCAACCAGCGCGCGCACCGCGCGGCACAGAGGGTCCACGCGGTACGAGTCGATGGCCGGCGTGCCCAGGGAAAGGTTGACGACGCGGACGTTGTACTTCGTCGCGTTCGTGGGGTTGGAAGAGCTGAGCGCCTTGTTCGGGTCAACCGGGCTCAGAAACCAGTTGAGCGCGGTCAGCAGATCGGAGACGCGCCCCTGACCGTTCGCGTCGAGCACGCGCAGGTTGAGGATGTCGGCGCCCCTGGCGATGCCCTCGTAGGCGCCGCCCGTCACCGTGCTCATCCCCACGGCCGACGACGCGACGTGCGTGCCGTGCCCGTAAAAGTCTTTGTCGGCTTTCCCGTCGCTCGTGAAGTCCTTCTTAAACTTGACGCGGCTCCCGGAGAGGTCCGCCTTCGCGCCGAAGGTCTTGTGCCCGGTGTCCATCCCCGAATCGACGATGGCGATGCCGATGCCCGCGCCGTCGTAAGGGAGGGTTGTACTCCCCGAGGCGATCCCCAGGGTGCGCGCCACGTCCGTGCCCGTCGTCGTCACGACGTGGCCCGTCGAGACGACCTTCTCGTCGCTTGAGACGAAGCGCACTTCGTCGAAGGAGGACAACTCCTCGACGACCGCGAGCGGGAGGTCGAGCGCGAGCGTGTCGAAGCTGTCGTGCTTCGCGCGGACGTGGACGCCCGCGCGGTTGAGCAGTGCGTTGAGCCGCCCCGAAGGCTTGCCCTTAAGTTGCAGGATGACTTCGGCCGTCCGCGCCGGCCCGCCCGAGCGACGCAGACGCTCGCGCAGTTTGTGCGAGACTTTCGCGGCCGGGGTTTTGTCGGGACGGGCCGCCGAGCCCGCCGTTGCGCCCGCGCAGAGTTGCGCGAGCAGTGAGAAGAGTGCCAGCAGAGTTGCTACCCGCGAGGGTGTACGGTTCATTGTCGGGCTCTCCGTGGAGCGAGGGTTTGCGTGGCGCGTTCGGTTACGAGCGCATATGCGTCGGAGAACACAGTCCGTCGAGTGAACTGCTTCTACAGGTCCCGCAGCCAAAAACTTCAATCCGCCGAGAGAGCGGTAGTGATAGAGAGAGTACCGCCCGCACGCCCCGAACATGGGCAACGGTCGTGCCCGAGCACTTTCATGCTCAACCACCGGTTTTTGCTGGGAAATCGAGCTTTGCACGGATTCGGACGGTCACGCGTCTCGGTCAGCCTGAGACCGGCCGCGCGTCAGTTTGAATGATTCGGGTCTCGGAGTTTTGAGTAAGGCGGCGTGTGTACTTACTTTGGATAGGGTCAGAGTATAAGATGGCGACATGGACTCCGCCCTCCCCCTTCTTGGCCTCGGCTTCGTGCTCGGGCTCAAGCACGCGACCGAGGCCGACCACCTCGTCGCCGTCTCGACCATCGTCAGCGAACACCGCTCAATCTGGCGCTCGGCCGCCGTGGGCGCGTTGTGGGGATTGGGCCACACCGCGTCGCTCCTCGTGGCGGGCGCCGTGATCATCGCGCTGCGCGTCCCGGTTCCCGAGGGCGTCGCGACGGCGCTCGAACTCGCGGTCGCGTTGATGATCGTGCTGCTCGGCACGCGCATCCTCTACCGCGTGCTCCGAGACCGCCGCGACGTGCACGTCCACGCGCACACGCACGACGGGCGGACGCACACGCACCTGCACTTCCACGGCCGCCGCGACGCGCACAGGGCCGCTGACGTGCACGCGGTCTCGCACGCGTGGCATCGCGGCCTGTGGGGCTGGCGCCCCGTCGCGGTCGGCGCCGTGCACGGGCTGGCGGGGTCGGCCGCGCTGACGCTGTTCGTGCTGGCCGAAGTCATGCGCGGGGGGTCGAGGCTGTTGGGGTTCGCCTACCTGCTCATCTTCGGCGCGGGCTCCGTGGGCGGGATGCTGCTGATGAGCGCGGTCATCGGCCTCCCCTTCGTCCTCACGGCCCACCGCTTCCGCCGCGTGGACACCCCCGTCCGCCTGCTCGCAGGCGTCGGCAGCGTCCTCTTCGGGCTCTACTACGCATGGTTGATGATGAAGTAGGAAGGGTGAACGATGAACTGAATTCAGGAAGCCTTACAGTTCATCGTTCAGCGTTCCTACTTCATTGTCCAAAAAAAACATCTCCTCAAACCTTGAGCCCGTGTGCTAGGATGATTTTCGGGTGTTCTGTGCCCGCGCGGATTCTCCGCAGCCGCTTGCCGCCGACTCACGTCATGTCAGCCGTCTGAGACGAGCCATTAAAGACAGCCGTCAAATTGCACGCCCCGCTTTGTCACACTGACCGAAGACTGACCCGCCGCGACGAGTCGCTTCAGACCTAAACGGCTTTTTGCCCGGTTATTTAAGGAGAGCACCCCGGCCCCCTTCTGGCACCGTGTTTGACTCTCTAAGTCGGCAGCCGCGCCGCCCCCGCCCGGCCGCCGACAAAGAGCCCCCTCTCAAAGAACAGACGGGTATTCCTTTTACAGACATGACCATAGAGATCAACGAAGGGCAGCGTTTTCCCCAGCAGTTCGTCAACGCGGTCGTCGCCGTGGGCGGCGTCGCGCTGCTCGCGGCGGCCTTCTGGCTGCCGCTCGGGCAGTTGGGCTTTCCCGTCGTGCTGCTGGCGCTGCTGGCCGTGCAGGTCTCCGCGCGCTACGACACGCGCGCGGCGGACGGCTGGCACTTCCCCTACGCCGAGGGGTTCGTCTTCCTCTCGATGCTGCTCTTCGAGGGCGAGGTCGCCGTCATCCTGGCGGCGCTCGTCGCCTGCTGCTGCGCGTTGCCGGGCGGGCGCGGGTGGTGGGCGGTCGGTTTCCGCGCGGCCTCGGCGGCGGTGGCGGCCACGCTCGCCGTCTGGACGTTGAGGCTTGCGGCCGGGCCGCTCACGGGCCTGACCGAAGGCGGACTCGCGACGGCGACGATCAACGGCGCGTGCGCGGCGGTGCTCGTGCTCTCTCTGTGCAACGCGGGCGTCGCGGCCTTCGGCGGGTCGTACCGCATGAACCTCTCGGCGTGGCGCGACGGCGCGCGCCTCTTCTTCTGGCAGGTCGTGGGGAACGCCGCCGCGCTGGCGTCCGCGTTCGCGGCGGCCTTCGCCGTGCGCTTCGCGGGCGTGGAGATTTCAATCGCGGCCGGCGCGCTCGCGTGCCTCGTGGCGACGGCGCTGCGCGCGAAGCTCTACGGCGGGCGCGAAGAGTCCGTCGCCGAAGCCCCGCAGCACAAAGTCTCGGAGGGCGACCGCTTCCGCTCGGCCTTCGACTACGCCGCCATCGGCATGGCTCTGGTTTCAACTGAAGGGCGCTGGCTTCAGGTCAATCGCTCGCTCTGTCAGATACTCGGCTACACGGAAGAAGAGTTGTTGCTGACCGACTTCCTCTCCGTCACGCACCCGGACGACCTGCCGACGGCGCTCTCGAACATCGGCCAACTGCTCAAGGGCAAGGTCGCGGCGTCGCAGATGGAGAAGCGATACATACACAAGTCGGGTCACGAGGTCTGGGTGCATTGGAGCGTCTCGCTCGTGCGCGACCAGTACAGTAAGTCCGTCCACCTCATCTTCCAGATTCAGGACATCACCGACCGCAAGCTGGCCGAGCAGCAGCTACACCACGACGCCTTCCACGACGCGCTGACGGGACTGCCGAACCGCGCGCTCTTCATGGACCACCTCAAGCTCGCCATCGCCCGCTCGCGCCGCAACGCGCAGACGAAGTTCGCCGTCCTCTATCTCGACCTCGACCGCTTCAAGGTCATCAACGACTCTCTGGGTCACACCATCGGCGACCAACTCCTCGTCGGCATCGCCGACCGCCTCAAGAAGAACCTGCGCCCCGGCGACACCGTCGCGCGCCTCGGCGGCGACGAGTTCACCGTGCTCATCGAAGACATCGCCGACGAGACCGAGTCGGTGCAGGTCGCCGAGCGCGTGCAGAAGGAGTTGTCAGTCCCCTTCACCCTCAGCGGCCGCGAGGTCTTCACGACGGTCAGTATGGGCATCGCGCCTTCGTCCACCGGCTACGAGCGCGCCGAAGACATCCTGCGCGACGCGGACACCGCGATGTACCGCGCGAAGTCGATGGGCAAGGCGCGTTACGAAATCTTCGACAAGGCGATGCACGCGCGCGCCATCAACCTGCTTCAGATGGAGACGGACATGCGGCGCGCGTTGGAGCGCGAAGAGTTCGTCCTCCACTACCAGCCCATCGTCGCGCTCGAAAACTTCCGCCTGCGCGGCTTCGAGGCGCTGGTGCGCTGGCAGCACCCGGAGCGCGGCTTCATCTCGCCGATGGACTTCATCCCCGTGGCCGAGGAGACGGGCATGATCGTCCCGCTCGGCGAATGGGTCATGCGCGAGGCGTGCCGGCAGATGCACTCGTGGCAGAAGATGTTCCCGCTCGAACACCCGCTCTTCATCACGGTCAATTTGTCGAGCAAGCAGTTCACGCAGGAGACGCTCATCAGCACCTTCGCCATGATCTTGCAGGAGACGGGCGTCAAGCCGCAGTCGGTGAAACTCGAAATCACCGAGTCGGTCGTCATGGAGAACGTGGACACGGCGACCGACATGCTGCGCCAACTGCGCGGCCTCGGCGTCAAGCTCGCCATCGACGACTTCGGGACGGGCTACTCATCTTTGAGCTACCTGCACCGCTTCCCCATCGACACTTTGAAGATCGACCGCTCGTTCGTCACGCGCATGTCCGAGAACAACGAGAACACGGAGATCGTCCGCACCATCGTCGTGCTCGCGCAGAACCTCGGGATGGACGTGGTGGCCGAGGGCGTCGAGACCAACGAGCAGCTCGTGATCCTCCAGAAGCTCGGGTGCGAGAATGGGCAGGGCTACTTCTTCTCGAAGCCGGTCAACTCCGACGGCGCCGAGCGCATCATCGCCGAGACCTACGGCGCGCTCACCTCGCCCGCCCGCGCCCTCAACAGCTCCTCCAACAACGGCAAGCGCGTCTTCGTCGCCTGACAAAATTAACCACGGAGACGCAGAGACACGGCTCGGTGAGTTATCCCTCAACGAGCCGTGTCTCTGCGTCTTCGTGGTTAATTCAACCGTCGCGACTCACTTCCCCGGATCGACGATGACCGTCTCGCCCGCGACGCCACGCGCGCGCAGTTCGGAGGCGAGCCGCGCGGCCTCCTCGCGCGTCGCGTAGAGGCCGCTGCGCACCTGGAAGCGGAAGCGCGTCTCAACGCCCGCCTCGACCACGCGCGCCTCGAACCCCGCAGCCCTCAAACGCGACACCTGCTCGTTGGCCTGCGAGGCTTCGGCGAACGCCCCGACCTGCACCGAGTACGCGCCGGCCTCGTCCGTCGCGGCGGGCGTTGACTTCTCCTCGGCCGTCGCGGCGGGAGTCGCGGACGGCGTCCGCGTCGCCTTCAAAGGCGAGGCTGCCGCGCGCGCGGCCTCCGGCGCCGACAGGTTCGTCGCCTCGTTCCTGAAAGCCTCGTCTTCAGACCCGCCGCCCCGGCCTACCCAACTGAAGAAAAGCAGCGCGAGCCCGAAGGCCACAACCGTCAGCAGGAGCCACGCGGGCGCGAGCCTGAGCACGCGCCTCCCGACCGCGTAGCTGTCGGACTCTCTCTCACGACCTTTCATGGAATCAGGACGATCTTTCCGTAGGCGCCGGGCTTCAAGACCTCTTCGTGCGCGCGCGCGGCTTCGGCGAGCGGCAACTCGCGCCCAACCACGGGACGAAGCGTCCCCGCTTCGAGCCCCGCGCCGAGCGCCGCGTGGATGCCCGCGGACTCTTGCGGCGTCATGTTGAAGAGCGTCAGGCCGAGGACGGCCGCGTCGCGCGTCATCAACTGCCGAGGGTTGATCTCGACCGCGCCGCGCGAGCCGACGACGACCACGCGCCCGCCCTTCGCCAACACGCCGAGGTCTTTGTCGAGGTTGACGTTCGCCAGCATCTCTAATATCACATCGACGCCGCGCCCGCCCGTCAGCCCGCCGAGTTGTTCGAGGTAGTCGGGCTCGCGGTGGTCTAACACTTCGTGCGCGCCCTGCTCAAGCACGAGCCGCCGTCCCTCCTCCGTCCCCGCCGTGCCGACGACGCGCAGGCCCGCCGCGCGCGCGAGTTGCACGGCCGCCGTCCCCACGCCGCCGCTCGCGCCGTGCACGAGCACCGTCTCGCCCGGCGCGGCCTTCGCGCGGTTGAAGAGCGCGCGGTAGGCGGTCGCGTAAGGCGTGAAGACGCCCGCGCCCTGCGCGAACGTGACGCGCTCGGCCAGCGCGTGACACTGCGACTCTTCGCACAGCGTCAGCTCCGCGTAAGTCCCCGTCAGGCTCCCCGCCGTGTAGACCCTCTGCCCTACGTTGACGCGCGTGACGCCCTCGCCCACGGCCTCGACCTCGCCCGCCGCGTCGAGCCCCGGCGTGTAAGGCAATTGCGGCTTGACGGCGTGCACGCCGCTCCTGATGTACGTGTCCACCGGGTTGACGCCCGTCGCGCGCACGCGCACGCGCACCTGCCCGGCGGCGGGCGCCGGCTCCGGCACGTCCTCCAACTTCAACACGTCAGGCCCGCCGAACTCGTGAACCCTTATCGACTTCATCGTTGCTCCTGCTCTGTTGATGGAAAAGACGAGAGGCTAGTCAGGAAGCACATCCTAACTAGCCTCTCGCCTCTGACCTCTGCACATTAACCAATGAGCGGCTCGCCGTCGTAGACGACCGACCAGCCGTTCTTGCGGCTGGTGGCGAGGCTGCGCGCGTACCACCTGCGCGCCTCCGCCTCCGTCTCGTAGCGGCGCAGGCTTGGCATGGGCTGGCGCGGGTCGTAGCGGACGAGTTGGCCGCCGTCGGGCGCGGCCTTCAGAGAGAGCAGCGCCAGCATGTCGTTCTTATGGAGCACGGCCGTGCGGAGGACCGTCGAGCCGTCGTCGTCGTCGTCATCGTCGTCGTCCGCGCCTTCCAACTCGTACTCTTCCTCCTCTTCGAGGAACTCGACGCCGTCGGGCTCGGACTCGTCGTCAACGTCGATCATTTCGTCAAAAAAGTCGTTGTGGTCTTTCATGTTTGAATCTCATTTCTCCGATACTGTTTTTCCCGTGACGGATGAGGTGACTGTGCAGCCCTGGTCCGAAAACGCGTGGTCATATATTACACTCTCGCGGGACCGCGGACAACGGTCGGACGGGAGGAGCGTGGATGGACGGATTTGTGCTCTCGATAGACCAGGGGACGACGGGCACGACCGCCCTCGTCTTCGACCAGGACTGCCGCGTGCGCGGCCGTGGCTACTCGGAATTCACGCAGCATTACCCGCGCCCAGGCTGGGTCGAGCACGACGCGGAGGAGATTTGGCGCGTGAGCATGGGCGCCGTCGCCGACGCGCTGAAGGCGTCCGGCGTCGAGGCGCGGAGCCTGCGCGCCGTCGGCATCACGAACCAGCGCGAGACGGTCGTCATGTGGGACCGCGCGACCTCGCGCCCCTTTTTGCGCGCCATCGTCTGGCAGGACAGGCGCACGGCCGCCATGTGCGACGAGTTGAAGGCGCGCGGGCTGGAAGATTCCATCCGCGCGAAGACGGGCCTCGTGCTCGACCCGTATTTTTCCGGCACGAAGCTGCGCTGGCTGCTTGATAACACGGAAAGCTTGCGCGAACGCGCCGCGAACGGCGAAGTCGCCTTCGGCACGGTTGACTCTTGGCTCGTCTGGAAGCTGACGGGCGGGCGCGCGCACGTCACCGACGTGTCGAACGCGTCGCGCACGCTCCTCTACGACATCAACCGCCTGCGTTGGGATGACGAGTTGCTTTCGCTCTTCGACGTACCGCGCGCGGCGCTGCCCGAAGTCCTCCCCTCGTCTTTCGTCTACGGCTACACCGACCCGTCCGCCTTCTTCGGGGCGCGCGTCCCCGTCGCGGGAATCGCGGGCGACCAGCAGGCCGCGCTCTTCGGCCAGGCATGTTACGAGCCGGGCGCGGCGAAGAACACGTACGGCACGGGCTCCTTCCTCCTGATGAACACAGGGCGCGCGCCCGTCGCGAGCCGCGCGGGGCTGCTGACGACGGTCGCGTGGCAGTTGCATGACGAGCCGGCGGAGTACGCGCTCGAAGGCTCCATCTTCGTCACGGGCGCGGCCGTGCAGTGGCTCCGCGACGGGCTCGGCATCATCGACAGCGCGGACGAGACCGAGACGCTCGCGCGCTCGCTCGACTCGAACGAGGGCGTCTACTTCGTCCCCGCGCTGGCTGGGATGGGCGCGCCGCACTGGGACGCGTACGCGCGCGGCGCCGTCGTCGGCTTAACGCGCGGCACGACCCGCGCGCACCTGGCGCGCGCCGCTTTAGAAGCGATGTGCTACCAGACGCGCGACGTGGCGGCGGCGATGGAGCGCGACTCCGGCGTCTCGCTCAAAGACCTGCGCGTTGACGGCGGCGCGGTCGGCAACACTTTTCTCATGCAGTTTCAGGCGGACATCCTCGGCGTCGCGGTCGAAGTGCCCGAGGTCACGGAGACGACGGCGGCGGGCGCGGCCTACCTCGCCGGCCTCGCCGTCGGCTTCTGGCGGGACCGCCGCGAGATCGCCGCGCGCTGGCGCGTCGCGCGCCGCTACGAACCACGTATGGACGACGCCCAACGCGAACGCCTCCATCGCCGCTGGCTCCGCGCCGTCGAACGCGCGAAGGGCTGGGAGAGGGAAGAAAACGATGAAGTATGAACGATGAACGATGAACTAAAAGCCAGTCGTCTTCAGTTCATCGTTCATCGTTCATACTTCATCGTTCTGTGATGACGAGGCAGCTTCTACAAGACATTTCGGGCGCGACCTTCGATGCGGTCATCGTCGGCGCGGGCGTGAACGGGTGCGGGGTGGCGCGCGACGCGGCGTTGAGGGGGTTGCGCGTGTTGCTGCTCGACAAGGGCGACATCGCGGCGGGGACGACCGCCGCCTCGACGCGTTTGATTCACGGGGGCTTGCGCTACCTCGAACACGGCGAGGTCGGGCTCGTGCGCGAGTCTCTGCGCGAGCGCGAGACGCTTTTGCGCAGGGTCGCGCCGCACCTCGTCCGGCCGCTCCCGATGCTCGTCCCCGTCTACGCGGGGCGTCGGCGCGGCCGTCTCACCATCCGCGCGGGGATGCTCGCCTATGACCTGCTCTCGTCCTCCAAGTCGCTCCCGCGCCACCGCATGCTCACGGCGGCCGAAGCACTCGGGCACGCACCCGGCCTCGAACAGGAGGGACTGCGCGGCGCCGCGCTCTTCTACGACGCGCAGGTCGAATACGCCGAGCGGCTCGCGGTCGAGAACGCGCTCAACGCGCGCGCGCACGGCGCGTCCGTCTTGACGTACGCGCGCGTCGAGCGCCTGCTCGTCGAAGAGGGCGCTGTGCGCGGCGTCGTCTTCAAAGACCTTCTCGGCGGAGAGACGCACGAGGCGCGCGCGGGCTTCGTGCTCAACGCGGCAGGCCCGTGGGTTGACGAGGTGCTCGCGGGCACGCATGCGGAAGGTGAAAGGCTGTTGGGCGGGACGAAGGGCAGCCACGTCGTCGTCCGCGTCTTCGAGGGCGCGCCGCGCGCGGCCGTCTACGCCGAGGCTGCCGAAGACGGCCGCCCCTTCTTCGTCGTGCCCTGGGACGACAAGCTCTTGATCGGGACGACCGACGAGCGTTACGCGGGAGACCTTGACCGCGTCGCCGCGGACGCGCGCGAAATCGAATACCTTCTGCGCGAGACGAACCGCGTGCTGCCCTCCGCGCGGCTCACGCAAGCGGACGTGCTCTACACATACTCGGGCGTGCGCCCGCTCCCACACATTGCGGAGGGCGCGGAGAGTGGCATCACGCGCCGACACTTCATCAAGCCTTCGCACGTGCGCGGCCTCTTCTCAATCGTCGGCGGCAAGCTCACCACCTACCGCGCGCTCGCCGAAGAGACGGTCGAGTTAATCTTCCGCGCGCTCGGCAAGTCTCCCCCGCCCTGCCAGACTTCTGAAGCACCACTGCCCGGCGCGGCCGTCGAAGACTTCGACGCGTTCCGGCGCGACTTCGCGGCGCGGAGCACGCTCTCGCCTGAGAGCAACGCGAGGCTCCTGAAGGTCTACGGCGTGCGCGCAACGGAAGTCCTGCGGCTCGCGCGGACGGAGCCGGAGTTATCTCAGGTCATCAGCGCAGAGACGGGCTCCATCGGCGCGGAGGTCGTCTACGCCTTCCGCGAGGAGATGGCCGAGACGCTGGCCGACTGTTTGATGCGGCGGACGATGGTCGGGCTGAACGGACGACTCGGGCTCGACGCGTCGGAGCACGCCGCGCGCCTCGCACGAAAGTTCTTAGGCTGGGATGAAGGACGCGCCTCGGGTGAGGTCGAGGCGTATCGAAGTTACGTCGGGCGCTTTAAGCCACCAGTCTGTGCGCCTGCGTGACGCGGCGGAGGTTTGAAGCGACGGGCTTGTGCGACGTGCGCGTGTGGCGCGGGAGGCGGACGTTCTCGAAGTAGTCGAGCGCGGCGACGCGCAGGCCCACGTCGCGGCCGAGCCGTTCGCTCATGAACCACTTGTGTTCAAGTATGCGCGGCCACTCGGCGCGCGCCTCCGCCGATTGAAGTTTGACGCCGGCCAACTCCTTCAAAACCTTCTGCTCATCGCACGCGCCTTCGACGTTACTCTTCTCAATCACGTAATCAAGTCTGAACGGTATCATCTTAAATCCCTCTCTTAAATGCGGCCCCGACGGCCGCGTCTTGTTCAAGAACCCCATGTTTTTGTCGCGTTGGTTCGACGCAAAATGATAGGCACGCTTTGCCCTCGCGTCTAACGCATTGTGTTCATCAACCGGATTAACTATATTCATCCACATTTCCCGAAAGGCGTAAACGATGGAGCTGTCGCAGTTAAGAACCTTCCGCGAGGTGGCCGAGGCGCTCTCGTTCACACGCGCGGCACAAAAACTTAACATGACGCAGTCGGCCGTCAGCCACCAGATCAAGGCGCTGGAGCGCGAGCTGGGCGAGCCGCTCTTCATCCGCGCCAAGCGCGGCGTCCACCTCTCCGACGCGGGACTGCTCGCGCTCTCCTACGCCGAGCGCATCCTCGAAGAGGCCGACGCCCTGCGCGAGCGCATCCGTGGCGACGAGCACGAGCCGCGCGGACGCGTGCGCGCCGCCGCCGCCACGCAAGCCTTCGTCCACCTCTTCGCGCGACTCTTCGAGTCGTTCATGCGCGACCACGAACGCATCGAGCTTTCGTTCCGCACGACCGTCAGCACCGAGCAGACCGTCGCCGACATCCTCAACGGCGCGGCCGACGTGGGCTTCGCCTCACTGCCCGTCTACTCGCCCGCGCTTCAGGTGACGGAGTTGTTCGAGGACGAGTTGGGCGTCGTCGCCTCCGCGCGCCACAGGCTCGCGAAGGAGCGCGAGACGAACGTCGTCGAGATGCGCCGCGAGCGATTCATCCTCTTCGAGCAGGGCGCCTCCATCCGCCGCGCCACGGACGCCTTCTTCAAGCGCGTGGAGCTGAGCCCCGACCTCGCGCTCGAATCGAACGACACGTACTTCATCAAGCTGATGGTCGAGCACGGCCTCGGCGTCTCGGTCATGCCCTCCTGGGCCGTGCGCGAAGAGGTCGAGGCGGGACGCCTCGTGTGGCTGCGCGTCTCCGGCCACCGCCTCACGCGCGCCGTCGCCGTCATCGCCCTCGGCCGCTTCCAACCCTCGCCGACGCGCGCCTTCATCGAATACATCCTCGAACACCGCGAGAGCCTGCAAGAGGCCGCCCGTCCGGCTTAAAGAGGTGAGAGACGGCAAAGTACCCCGCGCCCGAACCCCTATGCTAAACTTCAACTTCTTGTGGATCGCCTTACACTTTCACGGTATTTTTGGCTTGAGGCAACGAAGCGTTGACGCTGATTAATTCGTCGGGCATGGCGGTTTCCAACCTAGCGCATGGACTCTCTATCGCCACGGGAGAGAAGCGAGCGGATGAGCCGCGTACGGGGCAAGGATACCAAGCCCGAAATGATTGTGCGCCGGCTCGTCCATTCACTCGGCTACCGCTACCGTCTGCATTCACGAAAGCTGCCGGGGCAACCCGACCTTGTATTCCCCGGCAGGAAGAAAGTTCTCTTCGTTCACGGGTGCTTTTGGCATCGCCATGATGCCTCCTGCCCCCTGACAAGGTGGCCTAAGTCTCGACTGGACTTCTGGAAGCCCAAGCTAGAAGGGAATAGGCTCCGAGACTTGGGCAATCAGCAAAAGCTAACCGAGATGGGTTGGAAGTATCTTGTCGTGTGGGAATGTCAGGTTAAGGATGTTGAGACGTTGAAAGGTCGCATACAAAACTTCCTGGGGGACGGTACATGAAGTCCGTGGAGCTTTTCGCCGGAGCTGGTGGCCTTGCTCTCGGCGTGGCAAAGGCCGGTTTCAAGCATGAAGTCGTCATAGAACGTGACGAACCTACCTGCGTCACCCTTAAGGAGAACAAGCGCCGTGGGTTTGAGCCGGTAGCTCACTGGAAGCTGTTCGGAGATGACGTTAAAAAGTATGATTACCGCGACATTCAAGACAAGGTTGACTTAGTGGCCGGTGGCCCTCCGTGCCAACCCTTTAGCATCGGCGGAAAGCACCGCGCTTACAACGACGCGCGCGATATGTTCCCCGAGGCCGTGCGCGCGGTGCGTGAGTTGCGCCCTCGCGCGTTCATCTTCGAGAACGTGAAGGGGCTGACGCGCCAATCATTCTTCAACTACTTCAATTACATTCAGCTTCAACTTTCCTACCCCGACCTTGCCCGACGTGATGGGGAAGACTGGTTAGAACATCTAACGCGCCTTGAAAGATACCGCACGGGTGGTAAAGAGCAGGGCTTGTGGTATCGCGTTGTTCCCCACTTGCTGAATGCCGCCGACTATGGCGTACCGCAGCGCAGAGAACGTGTGTTCATCGTGGGATTCCGCTCGGACTTGGAGCTTGAATGGTCGTTCCCGAAGGCAACCCACTCACAAGACGCCTTGATTTGGAGCCAATGGGTTACAGGCGAGTATTGGGAACAGCATGGCATCGCTGGAAACGATAGAGAGATTCCGCCGAGACTCATTAGGAAAGTTCAACGTATGAAGGCGGCTGGCGAAGCCCCCAACAGCATGCGCTGGCGGACGGTACGCGACGCCATACATGACCTGCCCGACCCCGAAACACCCGCGGCGGATTCCGTCTTGAACCATCGCTACGTGCCGGGGGCGCGGGTTTATTTAGGGCACACGGGCAGCCCGCTAGATGAACCCGCCAAGACTCTCAAGGCGGGCGACCACGGCGTTCCCGGCGGCGAGAACATGCTGGTACGCGAACGCGGCGGCGTCAGGTACTTTACCGTGCGCGAAAGCGCGCGGCTTCAAACCTTTCCTAATGACTACCTGTTCCCTGTCTCATGGACGGAGAGTATGCGCCAACTCGGAAATGCCGTGCCGGTGGAACTAGCGCATAGCGTAGCCAGCAGTGTCTCGTCGCTCCTGGAGGGTAACGCGCGGTAATGGTCTATAACCCGCTCGACAAGAAGAACCTTGCGGCAAGTGTGGCCAGGGAATTACTCGCCGGGCCAGTTAGCCCCTTGCCCCCCGACCCTTTCACCGGAGCGGGAGTCTATGCCATCTACTACGAAGGAATCCGAACGCCGTATAATCCTTATACGCCGATCGCGACGGCGGGCAAGAGCGGCGAAGAATGGGTGCCTATCTACGTGGGCAAGGCGATTCCAGCGGGGGCGAGGGTTGGTGGACTCGGGTTAGATGCTGCTCCCGGCAATGCGTTATTCAACAGACTTCGTGAGCACGCCGAGTCGCTCAATCAAGCAAAGAACCTGAACCGCGAAGACTTCTTCTGTCGATACCTAATCGTCGATGACATCTGGATACCGTTGGCGGAGTCCACCCTGATTCAGACGTTCCGGCCTGTTTGGAATACGACTGTCTATGGGTTTGGCAACCACGACCCCGGCGGCGGCCGCTATAAACAGCAGCGTTCGCCGTGGGACGTTATTCACCCCGGCCGCCCGTGGGCGGATAGGCTTCAGCCGAACGCTCGAACAGAGCAGCAAATCGTAGACGTGGTTCGGCTCGCTCTCGCGCCTAAGTAAAATGCGTGCTGTATTCGCTTGACCTCCGACCCTCGTCCTTCGACCTCTGAAATTTTCCTCCGACCCTCTCCAACCGTCGGGCAAGTCGTTCGCATCACACGGGCACAACTTGAGGAGGGAAACGTTCATGATACGGAGGTCTGCCCCCGCCCTTCTGGGACTCTTCGTGTGCCTGCTAGCCGCCCACCTGTCGAGCGCGGCCCCAGCCTTCAACTTAGACGAGTCACGCATCAGGCTCTCGCTCGACGAGAGCCAGGCGCGCGTCCGCTTCGAGGTCGAGAACAACACGGGCCGCGAGTTCCCCGCGCGCGTGCGCGTCGAGTTGCTCGACTCAATCGACAAGGTGCGGGCCACGGCCACGACCGACGTTCGTCTGCGGCGCGGCGCGAACACGCTCGACGTGTCGTTCGAGTTCCGGTACGACGAACTCATCAAGTCGGAGCGCGCGGAGTTCCCCCTGTATCGCCTGCGCTACAGCGTCGAGCCCGACGCGGCGGCGTCGGGGCCGGCGCCGCTCGAAGGCATCGTCTCGGTCTCCGAAGTCACGCCCGACCTCTTCGAGTTGACCGTCATCTCGGCCCCGGCCGCGCGCCCCGGCTCGCACTACAGCGCGCGCGTGCGCACGGCCAATCCTTCGACCGAGCGCCCGCTCAAGGGCGTCGCCGTCGAGGCCACGCTCACCTTCGATGAGGCGGACGACAAGAAGACCGTGCTTAAGGCGTCGGGGACGACCGGCGACGACGGCGTCGTCACGCTCGACTTCGATTTGCCGCGCACGCTGCGCGCGGTAGACGACGACGCGGAACTCAAAGTCACGGCGGGCCGTGGCGCCTTCGTCGAGCGGGCCGAGACGGAGGTCAACGTCCGGAGCAAGCCGCGCGTCCTCCTCACCACCGACAAGCCGCTCTATCAGCCGGGACAGACCGTCCACATGCGCGCGCTCGTCTTCGACCCGGGCGGCCACGCGCTCCCGGGCGAGGAGGTGACCTTCAGGGTGAGCGACGAGGATGACGCCACCGCCTTCACCGTGTCGCTCAAGACCTCGCGCTACGGCGTGGCCGCGGCCGACTGGCGCGTGCCCGAGAGTACGAAGCTCGGCACCTACGCGGCCCTGCTCAAGGTCTACGGCAAGGACGAGTACTACAACGACGTGGCGCAGTTCAGGGTCAGCCGTTACGACCTGCCGAACTTCTCAGTCACGGCGAAGGCCGACCGCCCCTTCTATCTCGGCGGGCAGAACCCTTCAATCGAGGTGCGCGCCGACTATCTCTTCGGCCAGCCCGTCCGGCGCGGCCGCGTGCGCGTCGTGCGCCAGACCGAGCGGCGCTGGAACTACAAGGAGCAGAAGTACGAGACCGAAGAGCACCCGGCCGTCGAGGGCGAGTTGAAGGAAGGGCTCTTCACCGCGCGCATCGACCTCAGTGACGAGCACGAGGAGTTGGCCGAGTCGAGTTACGAACGCCTGCGCGACCTCTACTACGTCGCATACGTCACGGACCCGACGACGAACCGCACCGAGCAGCGCATGTTCGCCCTGCGCCTTTCGGCCGATTCCCTTCACCTCTACGTCACGGAGGGGCGCTACCGGCAGGCGCGGGGGCTGCCGCTCGCCTTCCACGTCGCCGCCTACTACCCCGACGGCACGCCGGCCAAGTGCGACGTGACCGCCTACGTTGAGGGCGCGACGACGCACAACGTCGACCCCGACGGGCGCGTCCACGAACTGAAGGACGCCGACCGCGCGGCCGTCACCGTGCGCACGAACCGCTACGGTGTGGCAAAGGCGCTGGGGCCGGTCGTGGGCCGCGACGAGTTGCGCCCGAACCTGCCGCTGCGCTTCGTCGCGCGTGACCGCGCGGGGCGCACGGGCCACCACAAAGAGGACTTCTGGCTCAACTCCTACCACGGCAACGAGCCCGAGATTCGCGTCGAGACGGACAAGTCGGTCTACGCGCCGGGCGAGCCCGTCAAGGTCGAGATCATCTCCAACTCGGAGCGCATGGGCGTCATGGTCGATGTCGTCCTTGAGGGGCGTGTGCTCTACTCGCGCGCGGCGAAGCTGTCGGGCGGGCGCGCGGAGTTGGTCATCCCTTCGAGCGCGGAGTTCGCGGGCGCCGTCAACGTCACCGCGACGAGCATGGCACCAACGCATGACTCGGCCTATGACGACTCATACAGCGTCGGCTCGCGCACCGTCGTCTTCCCGCGCGACCGCGAGTTGAAGCTCGACGTGAAGTTATCGCGGAAGAGCTTCCGGCCGGGCGGCGACGCGGGCGCGCAGTTCGCCGTGCGGACGGCCGACGGACGGCGCGCGGCCGGCGCGCTCGGCGTTGTCGTCTTCGACAAGGCGGTTGAGGAGCGCGCGCGCACCGACGGCGAGGCCGGGCGCGGCTTCGGCTTCGGCGGCTCGTTCTACGACTACCTCTACGGCTACTCGTACGTCGGCGGCGTCTCGCGCCGCGACGTGGAACGGCTCGACCCCGCGCGCGCTCTGCCCGAGGGCTTCGACACGGTCGCGGAGATTCTCTATAACAACTCGCGGCCGTACGACTTTCACCGCGTGGCGACGGGGACCGACTTCGACCGCGTGCAGTCGCGCGTCTTCGCCGGCCTCGTCAAGGCGCGGCTCAAGCAGCTCTCCGAAGTCCTCTACGCGCACTACATGAACACGGCCGACTACCCGGCCGACGAGGCCGCGCTCGTCCGCACGCTCGCGCGGGGCGGGCTCGACTTCGCGGCGCAACGCGACCCCTGGGGCCAGCCCTTCCGTTCGCGCTTCTCCTCCGAGCGCCAGAACGACCTGCTCGAACTCCTGAGCAGCGGCGCCGACAAGCGCCCCGGCACCGACGACGACTTCGTCGCCGCGACTTTCAAGTGGCCCTACTTCCGCAAGACCGGCGAAGCCCTCAACCGCGCCGCCGCCGAGTACCACGCGCGCACCGGCGGCCACATCAACGACGCCGCGACGCTGCTCGCGGAGTTGCGCCGCGTCGGCGTGCGCGACGACGCGCTGCGCGACCGCTGGGGCCAGCCCTACCGCTTTCGCTTCGAGACGAGCGGCACGCACCACATCATCGCCGTCGAGAGCGCCGGCCCCGACCGCGTCTTCGAGCCGCGACGCTCCAACTACTCCGACGACTTCGACATCTGGAACGCGCTGACCGACTACTTCGAGGAGTCGCGCAACGCCGTGGACGCGGCGCTCGAAAAGAGCAGGCGCGAGGGCGGCGGCTTTCCGCGCACGCGCGCGGAACTTGTCGCGGCGCTGGCGAAGTCTTCGCTCAAACTCGAAGCACTGCGCGACGGATGGGGGCGGCCCGTCTACCCGACCTTCTCGAAGACGAGCAGGTTCGCCGACCGCATCGCCGTCGTCGGGCGCGGCCCCGTGGACGCGAAGCAGAAGGTGGAGCCCATCACGCAGACGGTCTACACGCTCTCGCTCCGGAGCGCCGGCCCCGACGGGCGCGAGGGCACGAACGACGACTTCACGCTCGCCTACTACACGAGCATCGGCGAAGAGCAGACGGCGCGGGACGCGACGCCGCTGCCGGTCTCGCCGGTCACGACCTTCGCGGGCGCCACGGGCGCCATTACGGGGACGGTCACGGACCCGAACGGCGCCGTCATCACCAACACCACCGTCGTCGCCACGCACAACTTCGTCACGTTCGAGGCCACCGCGACGACCAACGACGAAGGCGTCTACCTCCTGCGCAACCTCCCTTCGGGCGTCTACACGCTGACCATCACGGCGCCGGGCTTCGTCGTCTCGCGCTTCGAGAGCGTCCGCGTCTTCGCGTCGAACCTGACGAAGGTTGACGCCGCGCTGAGCGTCGCCGCCTCGATGGAGGTCGTGACGGTGACGGGCTCGTCGGACTCGATGAACTCGACGCAGACATCAATGGCCGTCACCGAGACCGTGCGCCGGCCGCAAGGACAGCAGGCGCCCATCTCGACGCCGCGCCTGCGCCAGTTCTTCCCCGAGACGCTTGTCTGGAGCCCAGAGCTTGAGACCGAGCGCGACGGCACGGCCCGCCTCGACTTCAAGCTCGCCGACAACATCACGACGTGGAAGATGTCTGTCATCGCCTCGACCGAGGACGGGCAGCTCGGCACGGCCGAGACCGAGTTCGTCTCCTTCCAGCCCTTCTTCGTCGAGCACGACCCGCCGCGCGTGCTCACCGAGGGCGACGAGATTTCACTGCCCGTCGTGCTGCGCAACTACCTCGCCACGCGGCAGGGCGTGCAGGTAGAGATGAAGCCCGAGAACTGGTTCACGCTCGGCGGCGCGGCGCGGCAACGCGCGCTGGTGCCGGCGGGCGACGCCGCGAGCCCCGTCTTCGACTTCCGCGCCGTCGCCTCCGTCACCGACGGCAAGCAGCGCGTGACGGCGCTCGGCCTTGATGCCTCCGACGCCATCGAGAAGCCCGTCACCATCCACCCCGACGGCGAGGAGCGTTCGCTCACCGACGGCGTGCTCCTGCGCGACGCGGGCGCGCTCAACGTCAACGTCCCGGCGGACGTGGTGCGCGGCTCGCTGCGCGGCGAGTTGAAGCTCTACCCCAACCTGACGGCGCACGTGCTCGAAGGCGTCGAGGCCATCATGTCGCGCCCCTACGGCTGCGGCGAGCAGACCATCTCTTCGGCCTACCCGAGCGTCCTCGTGCTCAACTACCACGCGGCCGTGAAGGGCGGCGCCGAGCCGTCGGTCGTCGCGCGCGCGCGCAAGTACGCGCGGCTCGGTTACGAGCGGCTGCTCGGCTACCGCGCGACCGGCGGCGGCTTCACCTACTGGGGCCACGGCAACGCGGACGTGGCGCTCTCGGCCTACGCGCTGCGCTTCCTGAGCGACGCGAGCCGCGTGCTCGATGTTGACGAGAGTGTTATTGAAGAGACTCGCGACTGGCTGATTAAGCAGCAGCGTCAGGACGGGAGCTGGCCCGCGTACCTCTATTACGCGCGCGAAGAGGAGACGCGGCGGACGGCGCTCACGACCGTCTACGTCGCGCGCGTCCTCGCCGCCACGGAGAAGTCTTCGACGGCGGACGCGCAGGCCGACGCCTCGAAGCACTCCACGCCGCTCAAGCGCGCGCTCACGTACGTCGCGGCGCGCGCCGAAGAGATAGACGAGCCGTACCTCGTCGCGTCGCTCGCGCTGGCCGGGTCGGACGCGGGCGAGACGGCACTGGTCGCGCGCGCCGTCGCGCGTCTGCGCGCGCTCGCCATCGCGGAGGGCACGGGCGTTTACTGGGCGCTCGAAACCAACACGCCCTTCTACGGCTGGGGACTCGCCGGCCGCGTCGAGACGACCGCGCTCGCCATCCAGGCGCTCAACCGTTACTGCGCGACGCCGAACGCGGACTGCGCCGCTTCGAACGAGTTGATCGACCGTGGGATCGACTTCCTCTTGAGGAAGAAAGATCGCTACGGCGTCTGGTACTCGACGCAGGCGACCATCAACGTCTTCGACGCGCTGCTCTCGGCGGTCGCGGCGCGCGGCGGCCCGCCCAACGCGCAGGCCGAAGACGTGGCCGAGGTCTTCGTCAACGGCCAGCGCGCGGGCCAGCTCACGCTCCCGCCGCCGGACAGACTCTCCGGCCCGCTCCTGCTCAACCTCACACCCTTCATGGGCGCGGGCGGCAACCACGTCGAACTGCGGCGCCGAGTTGCACCCGCGCCACCCGCGCAGGCGCAGCTCGTCACGACCTTCTACGTGCCGTGGGGCGCGCGCGACGCCGCAAGCGCCGAGACGGCCGAAGGCGACGGCGCCGCGAAGCGCACCAACGCGTCGGCACTGAAGCTGTCGGTCGGCTACGACCACACCAACGCGGGCGTGAGCCAGGAGGTGACGTGCAGCGTGTCGGCCGAGCGCGTCGGGCACAGCGGCTACGGGATGTTGCTGGCGGAGGTGGGGCTCCCGCCGGGCGCCGACGTTGACCGCTCGTCGCTCGACCGCGCGATAGCCGAGACACACTGGGGGCTCAGTCGCTACGACGTGCTGCCCGACCGCCTCGTCCTCTACCTCTGGCCGCGCGGCGGCGCCACGCGCTTCCAGTTCAAGTTCCGCCCGCGCTACGGCCTCAACGCCCTGACCGCGCCCTCGCAACTCTACGACTACTACAACCCCGAGGCGCGCACCGTCGTGGCCCCGACAAGGTTCGTGGTACGATGACGGAGACGATGAACGATGAACGATGAACGATGAACTAAGGGCTTTCTCCTTTCTTCTGTCGTTCATCGTTCATCGTTTATCGTTCATCCTTTTCTTCGGAGGTAGCGATGCGTCTCACCGAGATGGTTTCGTGCGCCGGTTGAGCGTCTAAGCTCGCGCCGAGCGAACTCGCTCAAGTTTTGAGCGGTCTGGACATTCCCCGCGACCCGAATTTGATTGTCGGCATCGAGACGGCCGACGACGCGGGGGTTTACTGTCTCTCGAAAGACCTCGCGCTCGTCCAGACAGTGGACTTCTTCACGCCCATCGTGGACGACCCGTTCGACTACGGCCGCATCAGCGCGCTCAACTCACTCAACGACGTGTGGGCGATGGGCGGCCGGCCCGTCACCGCGCTCGCCGTCACCTGCTTCCCGAAGAAGGGCGTTGACTTCTCTATCCTCGGCGACATCATGCGCGGCGGGTTGCGGGTGTTGACGGAGAACGGCGTCGCGCTCGTCGGCGGCCACAGCGTCGATAACGCGCAGATCATGTTCGGCTACGCCGTGACCGGCGTCATCGACCCCACGCGCGTCGTCACCAACCGCGCGGCGCGCGCGGGCGACGCGCTGATTTTGACGAAGCCGATCGGGACGGGCGTCGTCTCCACCGGCATCAAGTTCGGCAAGGCTTCGGAAGAGGTGACGCGCGCGTCGCTTGAGACGATGCTGCTCTCGGGGCGCGAGGCGGCGCGTTTGATGGTGGAGGCGAACGCTTCGGCGGCGACCGACGTGACGGGCTTCGCGCTGCTCGGCCACGCGTGGGAGCTTGCGCGCGCGAGCAACGTGACTTTGAAGATTGACGCGGGAAGCGTGCCCCTCATCAACGGCGCGTTGGAGTTGGCAGCGGCCGGGATGTTGACGAGCGGCGACAAGTCGAACCGGCGTTACGTCGGCGAGGACGTGACGCTCGGCGAAGGGGTCAGCAAGGAACTCGCGTCGCTCCTCTTCGACCCACAGACGGCCGGCGGCCTGCTCATCTCCGTCGCGCGCGAGCGCGCGGCCGCCCTCCTCGCCTCACTGCGCGAGCGTTACCCCGACGCCTCCGTCATCGGCCGCGTCGAAGAGCGCGGCCCGCACCTCATCGAAGTGAGCTGAGCCCGCGCACGCGTCCCTCAACGTAACTCCTCTAACCCCTCTCTCTCGTAGATGACGAGCGGCACGGGCGCCGAGCGCATGCGTCGGTTCTGCTGCGGGACACCGCTGAGCGCGTGCTGCGCGATGAAGAGCCGCACGTTAACGCGCACCTCCGGGCGGCGGAACCTCTTCGCGGCGGCGGCCGCGCGCTCGAAGTCCGCGCGCGCGAGTTGCCCGAGCGTCAGCGCGCACTGGCCGATCATCTCGGTCCAGACGTAACCCTGCGCGCGCAGCTCGCCATCCTTGAACGCATCCTGCCCGAACCCGTCGAGCACTTCGGCCGCGTCCAGCAGTTCGTTGAGCCGCCCGACGGCCGACTCCACCACGTCGAACGAGGCGGCGGAGTCGAACCGCGCGAAGGCGGTCGCGACTTGCAGGCGGAAGGAGAACTGCTGCTGTCCGCGCGTCTGCGACTCGACGAGCCCGCGCGTCTCTTCGAGCACCTGCCGCGCCGTCTCCGCCTCGTTCGCGTTCACGGCCCGCGCCGCGACCTGCAAGAGCGCGTGCACGCGCTCATCCGGCGTCTTCAGGCGCATGGCCGCCTGTCGCGCCTCGTTGAAGTTGCCGGACTGAATGGCCCGCCACTGCGTGCGCTGTTCCAAATCTCTTCGGGCCTGCGCGCGTTGCTGCGGGTTCGAGATGTTATCCAGAATCTGCCGCGCGCGCTCAACGTCGCCGCCCTCGTTGAAGACCTTCCACGCCGCGTGCGTGTAGAGTTGGTCGCGCACCTCCGTGGGCGCCGTCCGCGCGGCCTCAAGCACAGCCTCGGTCGTGCCCTTCTCCATCAACCCCTGGTACGGCCTGATCTGCTGCATTTGAGGGTTGAAGCCGCGCTCGATCTCTTCGGCCCTGCGCCGCAGCGCCGCCGCGCGCGTGGGCGCGGACTTCTCCAACTCGGGCAGTATGGTCTGGAAGGCGTAGAAGAGACTGTAGCCCCCGCCGTTGTTCGGCACGCCGGCCGCCATCGCCGCCAGAATCTTCTCAACCAACTCGCGGCGCGTCTGCTCGTCGAGGAGCGGCGCCGGCCCCGTCGAGTTCGCGACCGTGTTCGTCGGCACGCCCTCGGCCGGGGTCGTCAGGGCGAGGAGTTGTTGCGCGACGGCACCCGCCTCGCCCTGGCCCCGCAGGTCTTCGCTCCGGAGTTGGCGGACGATCTCCGCCGCCAGCTTCGCGGCGAGGGCCGGCTCCTTCGACCTCAACTGCTGCGCCACGTTCACGAGCGACATGCTGACGCCCTTGCTCAGACTCTCCTCCGCGATCTCGAAGGCCCGACGCGGGTCCTGCGCGGCGACGTGGGAGACGACGCTCATCTCAAGCGACTGCTCGTTCCAGGGCATGCCGTAACCCGCCGCCGACAGCGCCTCCGTGTACGTCGGCCGCGTCGCGCGCAGGAAGTCGAGCGCGAGGCTCGCGTCGTACGGCGCCGCGGCGCCGACCATCTCGTAGCGGAGCTGCGCGACCGCCTGCGCGGCCATGTAGAGCTGCGGGTCGTCCACGTCCACGGCGGCGTTCATCTCGGCGATGCCGTCGGCCGCCGACTTGAAGGCCGCGCGCGCCGCCTTCGGGTCGCGCGGCCAGAGCAGCCGCGCGGCCGTCGCCTGCGCGCGGACGCGGTTCTCCGACAGCTTCAAAGACTGCGCCTCGGCCAGCGCCTCCTCGACGAGCACGAGCGCCTTGCGCCCCAACTCGGCCTCCGCCTCGGCCGCCTTCTCCCCGGCCGGCGTCTGCCCCGCCGCCGTAGCGTGAAGGAGAAGTGCGAACAGGAGGAGCGGCAATGCTTTCTTCATGACGAACCTCCGCGCGTGTTGCTCTTTAGAAAATGTCTTGAGGGCGTTTCCCGCTCACCGACTTTCGCAAGCACGCCCCTTGAACGTTGACGCGGGCGCGGTCTTGCTTTCACACTCCGATGCCCGCGCGGCGCGTCAGGGATGCACGCCCCGCCTCCCGCCTCGTTTGACACGCCCAAGCCTCTACGGTAATTTAAACGGCGCCGTTATTACCCGGTGAAATTCACCAGTCCCGTTCGTCTAGTGGCCTAGGACACCGCCCTTTCACGGCGGCGACACGGGTTCGACTCCCGTACGGGACGTTACATCCCCTCAACCATTTTAGAGCCGCGCCGCAGGGTCCAGCCTGCGGCGCGGTAACGTCTTGGTAACGAACTCTACGTCGCGCGCAAGCGGCGCGGGTCTGTTCGTTCAAACCATCATGCGTATTAAGTTATTCCTCGTCGGACTGGCGATCGGGCTCACGCCGTTCGTGGCGGCCAACGTCTACGGCTATCTGCGCATGGGCTCGACCGGGAGCGCCGCGTGCAACGACTGCTCCGTCTCGTTCGGCTTCCCCTTCCCGCTCTGGGTCGAGGGCGGCTTCGTCAGCGTCAAGCGCGTCCTCTGGGCCGGCCTGCTCGCCGATGTTTTAATCGCCGTGGTTGCGGGCGTCATCCTCGGGATGATTCTCATGACGTTCTCGCAGGCCCGCCGTCGTTTACGTTGAACTCATGGAAAAGATAGTCGTCTTCGGAAACTCGGGCTCGGGCAAGTCGAGTCTGGCAAAGGCTCTCTCAGAGCTGCACGGGGCCGCGCATCTCGACCTCGACGTTATCGCTTGGGAGCCGGAGCGGCCGGGCGTCAGGGCCGACTTCGATGAGAGCACGCGCGCGCTGCTGCGTTTCATCGAGGGGGCGGACGCGTGGGTCATCGAAGGCTGTTACTCGGGACTGTTGGCGGTCGCGGCGGCCCACTGCACGGAGATGATCTTCCTGAACCCGGGCGTCGAGGCGTGCGTCGAGAACTGCAAGGCCCGGCCGTGGGAGCCGCACAAGTACGAGAGCCGCGAGGCGCAGGACGCGAACCTGCGAATGCTGATCGAGTGGGTGAGGGAGTACGAGACGCGCGACGACGAATTCTCCCTGCGCGAGCACCGCAGGCTCTTCGACACGCACGCGGGCCGCAAGGTCGAATACAGGTCGAACGCTGAAGCCGCGCGGAGGGCGAGCGGCGTGACGTTGTTATAACATCCTCGTTTCCTTAGAACGGTTGAGTGGTGTATGAGAAATCTCATCCCGAAGATTTCTTCCCCGGCGGCGTTGCTCTACCTGTTCGTCATCACCACGCAGGTCGTCACCGGCTTCTATCTGGCGGGTGGGGCGCAGCCGCCGCCGGCCTTCACTTTCCTCTACCCGCTCGCGCTGCTGTGGGCGGTCGGCTGGTGGCTGCGCGACGACAGCCGGAAGCGCGGCGTCGCGTGGGTCTTCGACATGGGCCTCTTCCTCTACATCGCGTGGCCCGTCTTCATGCCCTATTACCTGTTGAAGACGCGCGGCGCGAAAGGGCTCCTGTCGATGCTGGCGTTCGGCGCCGCGTACGTCGTGGGGTTCGTGGCGGGGGTGTGTCTCTACTTCCTGCTCATTGATTAAGGGCGGGCTCACACATATACTCCCTGCGCTTTACATCAAGGGGCCGGTTTTCACGCATGGCCCGCGGCGGGCACGCTCCGGGTCGAGTCACTCCACGCGTTTTACTTTCCTTGCAGGAGAAGAAGAGAACGATGAGAAACTTAGCTCCGGTTGTCGCGCTTGCGTGTTTGTTCGCCGCCTGCTCCGCCCCGACCACCAACACCACCACCAATACCAACACAACCACGACGACGAACTCCGCCGCGAACGCCAACAACGCGAACACGACGGCCTCGACCACCCCGCCCGCGACGAAGGCGGGCTCGCTCGCCGACCCGAAGAGTTCGATCGCCTACCAGTTCGACCTGGTCTAGGCCGGCGACGCCGACAAGCTCAAGAACTGCTTCACCGCGCGCGTGCGCGACGGCATCACGAAGGAGGTCGTGGAGAAGGCCAAGGGCGACGCCGCGAAGTACACCCTCGACGACCTCTACGCCTCGGCCGAGATGGGCGAGGCCGACGGCAAGAAGACCGCCAAGGTCAAGATGAAGAACGGCCGCACGCTCACCACCCTCATCGAAACCAACGGCCAGTGGTTGGCCGACACCATCTGGTTCAAGTAATCATTCAAGGTCGAGTGCGACCTAAGCCGGGAGCGCGGGCATCCCTGCCCGCCAAAGCGTGCTTCAGCACGCTTAGCCGTGATGCTTTATCTTTCAACGTTGAGGTGTAAAGTCTCACGGTATTCGCGCTG
>DASVGG010000107.1:0-17207 GCA_036379655.1 Pyrinomonadaceae bacterium | reverse complement strand
AACCCGAGCGGGCGCGGACCGCATGCGGTCCGCGCCCTCTCGTTCGCAGGCGAGCGTGAACTCGTCTTTATCCTTCGGACTTGACGACGACCTCGCCGTTCTCCACGTCGGCGACGAAGCTCGAAGCGTCCTTCCACATCGCCGTGATGGGGAGCTTCACCTTCTCGTCGATGTGGCGCTTGAGGAAGCGCGCGCCGTAGGCGGGGCTGTAGCCCTTCTCGGTCAACAGGTCGATGGCGGCCGGGGCCACGCGGCAGCCCTTACCCTGCTGCTCCATCTGGCGGCAGAGTTTCGCGGTGTAAATCTTCGCGATGTCGCGCACCTCGTCCATCATGAGCGGCGAGAAGATGACGATCTCGTCGATGCGGTTGCGGAACTCGGGCGAGAAGCGGTTCTCGGCCGCCTTCATCACGTCGCTCCTGATCGCCTTCATGTCGCCGAGCGTCTTGGCGCCGAACCCGAACGGCTTCTCGTACTTCTTGAAGTTCTCCGAGCCGAGGTTCGAGGTCATGATGATGATCGCGTCCGAGAGATAAACCTTCTTGCCGCGGCCGTCCGTCAGCCAGCCCTCGTCGAAGGCTTGCAGGAAGAGGTTCATCAACGTCGGGCTCGCCTTCTCGACTTCATCGAGAAGCAGAACCGTATACGGGTTCTCGCGCAGTTGTTCGGTCAGGACGCCGCCGCGCTCGCTGCCGACGATGCCGCGCGGCATGCCGATGAGCTTCTCGATGCCGATGGTGCCGTCCTGATATTCACTCATATCAATCCGCACCATCTTCTCCTCGTCGCCGAACATGAACTCGGCGACGGCCTTCGCCAACTCGGTCTTGCCGACGCCGGTCGGGCCGAGGAAGAGGAGCACGCCGTCGGGCTTGTAGTGCGACTCCTTGAGCGGCCCCTTGTTCAGACGGAGGCGCTGCGCGACGGCGCGGATGGCCTCCTTCTGGCCGATGACGCGCTTGCCCAACTCCTCCTCCATTGAGGAGAAGCGGTCGTTGGTGTCGCGGTAGATCATGTCGCGCGGGATGCGCGACTCCTGCGAAATGACATCAATGATGTGTTCGGGCCTGACGACCAACGTGTCGGGCTCGTTGATTTCAACTTTGACCGCCGCCGTGTCCAGCCAGCCGATGGCCTTGTCCGGCAGGTGCAGGTTGCGGATGTACTTCGGCGCCATTTCCAAAGCCGTGTTGATGGCGTCGTCCGAGATGGTGACCGAGTAGTTGCGCTCAAGTCGCGGGCGCAGCCCGAAGAGAATCTCGCGCGTCTCGGCGATGGACGGCTCGTCAACCTTGACGAGGCGGAAGCGGCGCGCGAGCGCCTCGTCCTCGCCGATGTACTCCTTGTACTCGGTGATGGTCGTCGCGCCGACGATGCGCATCTCGCCGCGCGCGAGCGCGGTCTTGAACATGTTCGCGGCGTCCGAAGACGTGCCGAGCGCGGCGCCCGCGCCGATGATGGTGTGCGCCTCGTCGATGAAGAGGATCAGGTTGTCGCGCTCCTTCACCTCGTCGATGATGCCCTTGATGCGCTCCTCGAACATGCCGCGCAGCATCGTGCCGGCGACGAGGCCGCCCATCTGCAACTGCACGACGTGCGTGCCGCGCAGGCGCGACGGAACCTTCTCGGGTTCGAGTTCGATTAAACGCGCGAGACCCTCAACGACCGCCGTCTTGCCGACGCCCGGCTCGCCGACGAGCATGGGCGAGTTGGCGCGCTCGCGGTGGCAGAGGATTTCGATCATCTGCTGTATCTCGCGCTCGCGGCCGATGGTCGGCGGCAGCTTGTCGGCGCGCGCGAGGCGGTTCAGAGAGACGCCGAAGTGCTTGAGATAAGGAGGCAGCTCGAACTTCTTCTTGTACTCCTCCTCCTGCTGTTCGCGCGTGCGGACGCGCGCACGCACCTGTTCGATGACGGTCTCGGGGTTGGCGCCCAGGCCGCGCAGCACTCCCATCAACGCGCTGTTCTCGTCCTGCGAGAAGGCCATGAAGAGGTCTGTGGCTTCGATGGTCTTGCGCCCCTGCGCGCGGGCGCGCTCCATCGAACGCTTGAAGAGTTCTATCGTCTCGGGCGCGATGCGGATGCCCTTGTTGACGTTCTGATAGCGTGCATTCTCAAGTCGCTTTTCAATCAGCACCTTCACCGAACGCGGGTCGAGCGAGAGGTCGCGCATGGTCGAGTTGAACAACTCGGCCTCCTCGACGGCGAGGCCGTTGAGAATGTGTTCCACCGCAATGTAGTTTTGGTCACGGTGGCGCGACTCCTGCACGGCATGCTCCAACACACGCTGCCCGCTCTCGGCGAAACGGTCTTTGTAAGTACCCAGGTCTATCATTTCTTTTCCTTCTGGCGAGCCGCGGGGGGAGTCTTACGAGGCGACCTCCGCAGGGGCTCGAAAACATCAGCCATAAAAAAATCTGGACGGCGGGCGGCGCGCTTACTTCGGGGCTTCAAAGCCGAAACAGTTTCGCCAAACATGCCCGTCGTCCGGCTTCTGTTAGATGCCTGGTCCGGATGGCCCGTTGCGCTCTTGTCGCGCTTCAGGACATTCGAACTATAGCACAACGCCGCGATGCAATTACTCTGCCATCAAAAAAGCGTAAATCGTGAAGCGTCAATCGTGAAGAGAAACTGCTCGTTCCCATCCGACGATTGACGCTTCACGATTGACGCTTCACGTTCAGGTTTTAGAAGTCGCCGTAGTCTTCGCCCCCGCCCATCGGCGGCGTGGCCGCCCTCTTGGGCTCGGGCGCGTCGGTGACGGCGGCGTCCGTGGTGAGCAGAAGGCCGGCGATGGACGCCGCGTTCTGCAAGGCCGTCCGCACCACCTTCGTCGGGTCGATGATGCCGGACTTGACGAGGTCTTCGAACTTGCCCGTGGCGGCGTTGTAGCCGACCGCGCCCTTCGACTCCTCGATCTTGTTGATGACGACGGCGCCGTCCATGCCCGCGTTCTCCGCGATGCGGCGCAGAGGCTCCTGCATCGCGCGCTGGATGAGGCGGACGCCGGTCAGCGTGTCGCCCTCCACTTCGAGTTTGTCGAGCGCCTTCGCCGCGCGCACGAGCGCGACTCCGCCGCCCGGGACGATGCCTTCCTGCGCGGCGGCGCGCGTCGCGTTGACGGCGTCCTCGACGCGCATCTTCTTCTCCTTCATCTCGGTCTCGGTCGCGGCGCCGACGCGGATGACGGCGACTCCGCCCGCCAGTTTCGCGAGTCGCTCCTGCAACTTCTCGCGGTCGTAGTCCGAGGTCGTCTCCTCGATCTGGTGGCGGATGGTCGAGACGCGCCCCTCGATTGTGCGGCGTTCGCCCGCGCCCTCGACGACCGTGGTGTTCTCCTTGTCCACGATGATGCGCTTGGCGCGGCCGAGGTCTTCGACGGTGACCGACTCCAACTTGATGCCGAGGTCTTCCGTGATGACGCGTCCGCCCGTCAGCGTCGCGATGTCTTCGAGGATGGCCTTGCGACGGTCGCCGAAGGCGGGAGCCTTGACGGCGCAGACCTTGATGGTGCCGCGCAGGCGGTTGACGACGAGCGTCGCGAGCGCGTCGCCCTCCACGTCTTCCGCGATGATGAGGAGCTGACGGCCCTGGTTCGCGACCTGTTCGAGGAGCGGCAGCAGGTCGCGCATCGCCGAAATCTTCTTCTCTTGGATGAGGATGACGGGCTCTTCGAGCACGCACTCCATGCGGTCGGGGTTGGTGACGAAGTAAGGGCTCAAGTAACCGCGGTCGAACTGCATGCCTTCGACCAGGTCCAGCTCGGTCTGCATCGACTTCGACTCTTCGACCGTGACGACGCCGTCCTTGCCGACGCGGTCCATCGCCTCCGAGATGAGTTCGCCCAACTCGCGGTCGTTGTTGGCCGAGACGGCGGCGACGTTCGCCAGTTCTTCTTTACCCTTGACGTTCTTCGAGAGGCGTTCGAGTTCCGTGATGGCGGCCTCGACGCCGAGCTGGATGCCGCGCTGCAACTGCATCGGGTTGGCGCCGGCCGTGACGTTCTTGACGCCCTCGCGGAAGATGGCCTGCGCGAGCACGGTGGCGGTGGTGGTGCCGTCGCCCGCGATGTCGTTGGTCTTGGTGGCGACCTCCTTGACCATCTGCGCGCCCATGTTCTCGTACTTGTCTTTAAGCTCGATCTCCTTGGCGACCGTCACGCCGTCCTTCGTGATGACGGGCGAGCCGAACTTCTTGCCGAGCACGACGTTCCGGCCCTTCGGCCCCAGGGTCACGCGCACCGCGTTCGCCAAGACGTTGACGCCCTTGAGCATCGCGCTCCGCGCCTCTTCCCTGAACTTCAAATCCTTCGCTGCCACTTTTATCTCTCCCTCGGTGGAATTTTAGGTTGTAATACTCAAGCCTTTGTGACCTTTGCGGAATCCTTCGTGTCCTTTGTGGTTAAGTTCGACCTTCTTAACCACAAAGGACACAGAGGTATTCACAAAGGTCGCAAAGGATTTTCGATATCATTCGGCGGCCCCCTGTGCGGCGCTATCGTTCTTGGCACGGCCGACCTGGACGCGCGCCGGGCGGAGCAGTTGGTTGCCGAGGCGGTAGCCACGGCCGTACTGCGCAATGACCTGGCCGTCGAGTTCGGGCTCGACCTCGGCGGTATCGACCGCTTCGTGTAACTCAGGGTCGAAGGCTTGGGCGAGCGCGTCGATGGGCTCGGCGCCGATCTGCGTCAGCACGTTCTCGAAGCCGCTGAGGGTGCCGCGCAGTCCACTTAAGAGTGCCTCCTGCGAGCCGCCCCCTTCGGCCGCCTCGACGGCGCGTTGCAGGTTGTCGATGACGGGCAGCAGCGCCGCGATGAACGCGGCCTTCTCGCGCGCGACGCGGTCGTCGGCGTTGCGCGCGAGGCGCTGACGCAACTCGTCCGTCTCGCGCTTCAGCTCGGCCTTCACCTGCTCGAAACGCGCCTGCACGTCCGCCGTCTTCTGCTCCGCCTCGCGCGTACGCGCCTCCAGTTCTTCCACGTATGAGGGCTTCAGGCTCGGCGCCTCCGGCGCGGGCCGCGCCTCGCCGCCCTCTTCATCTTCGCCGAGGCGTATGCGGCGGCGGTCGTTGACGCGCACCTTCGGCGTCCCCTCGTCCGCGCCCAACTCCTCCGGCCAATCCTTCTCGGCCGACTCCTTCTCTGCCATATCTCGCTTCTTACTCCCCCTGCGAAACAGTCTCATTGGCGTAAATCGTAAATGGTAAACCGCAAATAGCAAAGGCGACGCCCGCTATTCACGATTTACGATTCGACATTTAAGCCTCTCGTCATTTCACGTCTATCCGCTGGCGGCGCCCCTGCCGCTCGTCGCGCTTGGGCAGGTGGAGCAGCAGCACGCCGTCTTTGTAGTCGGCCGTGATGGTGCCCCGGTCCACCGCGTCGGGCAGCGAGAAGGTGCGCACGAAGCGACCCTGCGGCCGCTCCGTGCGGCGCGCGTGCAAGCCCTCCTGCCCCTTGCGCTCGCCGCGGATGACGAGGCGGCCGTCGTCCAGACTCACGTCCAGCCCGTCGCGCTCGATGCCCGGCAGGTCGAGCGCGAGCAGGTACTCACGTTCGTCCTCGTACACGTCGGCCGCCGGAATCCAGTCGGCGCGCTCGATCTCGCCCTCCTCCTCGCGCGCGGGCGCGCGCCGGTCGGCCGCCTCCTCGAACAAACGGTTCATCCTCTCCTGCAACGTGAAGAGGTCGCGCGGGTCAAACCTATGATGCCTCATCGAATCATCCTCCGAGTTTGGAACGATGAACTAGGAATGATGAACGATGAACTGTAAGACACGACGCCTTACAGTTCATCGTTCATCGTTCCTACTTCATCGTTCATCCTTATGCCTTCGCCGCCTCGGTCGCGGCGTCGCCGCCGTCGGCCGTGAACTGCATCTGGTCGCCGTCGGCCGAGACGAGCACGGTCTGGCCGGGCAGAATCTCGCCGCGCAGGAGCTTCGACGCGAGCGGGTTCTGGACGAGCGTCTGTATCGCGCGCTTCAAAGGCCGCGCGCCGTAGAGCGGGTCGTAGCCCTCGCGCGACAGCAGCGCGCGCGCCGAGTCGTCGAGGACGAGGTTCATGTCGCGTTCCGCCAGCAGGCGTCGCAGGCGTTCGAGCTGTATCTCGATGATGTCGCCGATCTGCTCGCGCGTGAGCTGGTGGAAGATGACGATGTCGTCCACGCGGTTCAGGAACTCGGGCTTGAAGTTCTCGCGCAGCACTTCCAACACGGCCTCGCGCACCTGCTTCTCGTCGTCGGCCACGGCCTGTATCTCGCGGCTGCCGAGGTTCGAGGTCATGATGAGCACGGTGTTCTTGAAGTCCACCGTGCGCCCCTTCGAGTCAGTCAAACGACCGTCGTCGAGAATCTGCAAGAGGATGTTGAAGACATCCGGGTGTGCCTTCTCGATCTCGTCGAAGAGGATGACGCTGTAGGGGCGGCGCCTCACAGCTTCAGTCAACTGACCGCCCTCCTCGTAGCCGACGTAGCCCGGCGGCGCGCCGATCATGCGCGCGACGGCGTGCTTCTCCATGTACTCGGACATGTCGAGGCGAATCATCGCGCGCTCGTCGTCGAAGAGAAACTCCGCGAGCGCGCGCGCCGTCTCGGTCTTGCCGACGCCCGTCGGGCCGAGGAAGATGAAGGAGCCGACGGGCCGGTTCGGGTCTTGCAGCCCGGCGCGCGCGCGCCTGACGGCGTTCGCGACGGCCGTGAGCGCCTCGTCCTGCCCGATGACGCGGCGGCGCAAACCCTCCTCCATCGTGACGAGCTTCTGCATCTCGCCTTCCAACATCTTCGAGACGGGCACGCCCGTCCACTTGGCGACGACCTCCGCCACGTCCTCCTCGTCAACCTCTTCCTTGAGCATGACGCCGTCGCTCTGAAGCTCCGCGAGCTTCTGCTGCTCGGCGGAGAGTTGACGTTCCAACTCGGGAATTTGGCCGTACTGAATCTCGGCGGCGCGTTGGAGGTCGCCCGCGTTGCGCGCCTGGTCGAGTTGAAGGCGCAACTGCTCAAGCTCGTTCTTGGCTTCGCGCATTCGCTCGATCTCTTCCTTCTCGGACTGCCACTTGGCCTTCATGCCGGAAGACTTCTCGTTGAGGTCCGCGATGCGCTGCTCGATGTCGTGCAGACGCGCCTTCGAGCGCTCGTCCTCTTCGCGCTGCAACGCCTGACGTTCGATCTCCAGTTGCAGTATCTCGCGCTCCAGCACGTCTATCTCCTGCGGCAGCGAGTCTATTTCTATTCGCAGACGCGAGGCCGCCTCGTCGATAAGGTCGATGGCCTTGTCGGGCAGGAAGCGGTCGGTGATGTAGCGGTTCGAGAGCGTCGCCGCCGCGACGATGGCCGAGTCCTTGATGCGCACGCCGTGGTGCACCTCGTATCGCTCCTTGAGGCCGCGCAGGATGGCGATGGTGTCCTCGACGGTCGGCTCGCCGACGAAGACCTGCTGGAAGCGACGCTCCAACGCAGCGTCCTTCTCGATGTACTTCTTGTACTCGTTGAGCGTCGTCGCGCCGACGCAGCGCAACTCGCCGCGCGCGAGCGCCGGCTTCAACATGTTCGACGCGTCAATCGCGCCCTCGGCCGCGCCCGCGCCCACGAGCGTGTGCAACTCGTCGATGAAGAGGACGATCTGTCCCTGCGCGTTCTCGATCTCTTTAAGGACAGACTTCAGGCGGTCTTCGAACTCGCCACGGTACTTCGCGCCCGCGAGCATCGAGCCGAGGTCGAGCCCGACGAGCTTCTTGTTGCGCAGCGTTTCGGGCACGTCGCCCGAGACGATGCGCTGCGCGAGACCTTCGACAATCGCGGTCTTGCCGACGCCGGGCTCGCCGATGAGCACGGGGTTGTTCTTCGTTCTTCTACTTAAGACCTGGACGGTGCGGCGTATCTCGTCGTCGCGGCCGATGACGGGGTCGAGCTTGCCCTGGCGCGCCAACTCCGTCAGGTCCTTCGCGTACTTCGAGAGCGCCTGGTAGTTGGCCTCGGCGTTCTGGTCCGTGACGCGGACACCGCCGCGCGTCTGCTCGATGACCTTGAAGAGGTCGTCGCGGTTGACGCCGTGCTGGCGCAGGATGCGACCCGAAGCGCCGTCCTTCTCGGACGTGATGGCGAGGAGCAGGTGCTCGGTCGAGACGTACTCGTCCTGCATCTGCTCGGCCTCCTTCTGCGCCGCCTGAAAGACCTGCGTGGTGCGCGGGCTGAAGTACTGCGAGCCGCCCTGCACCTTCGGCAGGCGCGCGACGGACGCCTGCAAGTCGTTTAAGACGACCTGCAAGTTCGCGCCGAGCTTGCCGAGCAGGGGCCGCACGACGCCCTCCGGCTGTTCGAGCATCGCGAGCAGGAGATGCTCGGGCTCGACCTGCTGGTGCTGGTTGCGCTCGGCCGCCTCGATGGCGGACTGGATGGCCTCCTGGCCGCGCAGTGTGAAACGTTCTAGACGCATGATTGCCTCTGGAAAATCTTTGACCGACTATTTCTGAAAAACTATTGCTGCTTCCAACTCGGTTGGAAACCCGAGCGGCCAGCCGCGCCGGGCGGCCACGAAAGCAAAGTTCCGTGGCGCCTGACCGTCGGGCTGGCCGCCGAAGGTTTCCTGACGGGTTAGGCGTTGGCCGTGTTGGCCTGACCCCTGGCCGAGGGCTTCTGCTCCTCTGCCTTCGCCTCGATGGTCTTCGGGGTCGGGCCTTCGGCCGCCTCGCCCTTGATCTCGATGCGGCGGGCCTTCACCTCTTCGCGCTTGCGCAGCACGACGCGGAGCACGCCGTTCTTGTACTCAGCCGCCGCGTTCTCGGCCGTGACGCTCTGCGGCAGCGTGAAGGAGCGCGTGAACGAGCCGTAGGCGCGCTCGACGCGGTGGTAGTTGTCGGCCTCGTCCTTCTTCTCGAAGCGGCGCTCGCCGCGCAGCGTCAGGACGTTGTTCTCGATGGTCAGCTCGAAGTCCTCGCGGTTCATGCCGGGGAGTTCGGCCTCAAGGACGATCTCGTCCTTGTTCTCGAAGATGTCCACGCTCGGCGTCCAGGCGCCGCGCGCGATACCCTCGTCGGCGAAGCCGCGTGAGAAGTTGGTGGAGAAGAGACGGTTGACCTCGTCCTGCAAGGTCTTCAGGTCGCGGAATGGGTCGTAACGTTTGATGCTCATGATTTTTACACCTCCAGAGAGAATTTTTGCGGCCCCTTCCGACCCTCCACGGGCCGTCGGGGCGATCCTCAATGCGTGAGCACGGAGGAATAATAAATATTGAGTCCCTTCTTGTCAAGTCTCCTTGATGAACGAAAAATTTCCCGCGTTGCCCCGGTCAACGGCCGGAAATCGCCGTCGAATTTATTGTCCCATAAAGCGAATTTAGAGAATTATCGTTGACGCATGAGTCGTCCGGGCGTATGATAGACGGCGGTTGAGATAATTTACCGAATTAAACGGAACACGCGGCTCGGAGATTCGTAAAGGGGTTTGGAGGATTGTCTTTGATGCTTGACGAGAGGGACGCGAAGATTCTGGAGCTTCTCCAGAAGGACGGGCGGGCGACCAACGTGGAGTTGGCGCGCGCGGTCGAGCTGACCCCTTCGGCCACACTTGAGCGCGTGCGTAAGCTGGAGGAGCGGGGCCTGATTAAGGGCTACACGGCGATTCTTGACCCGCGCGCGTTGGGGTTGGGGCTCGTGGCCTTCGTCTTTTTGCGCGTGGACGACCCGGAAGATTTGGTCGGGCGCGCCGAAGGGACGGCCGAGGAACTTGCGGCGCTGCCGTCGGTTTTGGAGCTGCACCACCTCGCGGGCGAGGACTGCTTTCTGGTGAAGGTGCGCGCGCGCGACACGGACGACCTCTACAGGATTCTGCGAGACGAGCTGGGGCGTTTCAAGGCCATCAAGAGCACGCGGACGACGATTGTTTTGAAGACGGTCAAGGAGTCCACGGGGCTGCCTCTGGACAGGGAAAGGGCGGGTGATTGAGATGGGGAGGGAGAAGCTCGGGGCATACGGCGCGTGGGCGGCGGTCTGTTTCTTCTGGGGGACGACCTACCTCGCAATCGCCGTCGGGTTGGAGAGTTTTCAGCCGACGCTCTTCGCGGGGCTGCGGTTCCTCGTCGCGGGGGGCCTGCTCTTCTTCGTCATGAGCCGGCAGCGCGGGGCGCGTCTGCCCATCGGGCGCGAGTGGTTCGACCTGGGCGTGGTCGGCCTGATGCTGCTCGGCGTCGGGAACGGCGCGGTCGTGTGGGCCGAGAAGTGGGTGCCGAGCGGGATGGCGGCGCTGCTGGTTGCAACCTCGCCCTTCTGGGCGGCGGCGCTTGAGCGTTTACAGAAGGACGGCGAGCGCGTCGGAGTGCGCGGATTGTTGGGGATGGCCGTGGGCTTCGGGGGCCTTGCGATGCTCGTGGGGCCACAGCTCTTCGGCGCGGAGTTGAACGGGAAGTACGTGCTCGGCGTCGTCATCATACAGGTCGGGAGTTTCTTCTGGCAGGCGGGCTCGGTCTACTCGAAGCTGCGTCCGGTGGGCGTCTCGCCGCTGATGGCCTCGTCGGTGCAGATGCTCTGGGCGGGCGTGGTGCTGACTTTGGTGGGCACGCTCGTGGGCGAGTGGTCGGGGATGCATTTCAGCGCGAGGAGCGCGGGCGCGCTTCTGTATCTCATCGTCTTCGGGTCGATCGTGGCCTACAGCGCGTACATGTACGCGATACAGAAGTTGCCGCTGCCGCTGGTCTCGACCTACTCTTACGTGAACCCGCTGGTGGCGCTCCTGCTCGGGTGGCTGGTGCTTTCGGAGCCGCTCGGGTGGCGCGAGGCGGGCGCGGCGCTCATCATCCTGCTCGGCGTGGCGCTGGTGAAGACCTCGCCGAAGGACATCGCGCTGCTCGTCGCGCGCCTGCGCCGTGGGCGGAGCGCGTCGCCGCGCGAAGAGTGCCGGGCGCAGGTGACGCGGAGCGCGACCTGAAACCGGGGCGATAATTAAGAGGTAAAGGGAGCGGCCCTCATCAATCGTTGATGAGGGCCGCTCTCTTCTTATTTACTTTAACTTCGTCTTTCGCGTCCGCGTCGAAGCGGAAGAGGACTGAGCCGCGCGTTACACCGTTGATGTGCCTCTGTGCGGACTGCGGGCCGAGTTGGTCGGGCGGTTGGAACTTGCTCCCGACGGCGGGAATCACGTCGAGGAGGGCGATGCCGGTCTCTGGGAGGTCGAGCACCCCGTCGCGGCCGTCTCTGGGTTTGTAGACGCCGAGGTGTGAGTCGCGGGATTCGTTGATGAGGGTGACCGTGCCGCCCGTCGTCTCGAACGTCGCCCAACGCCAGTCGGCGAAGTAGCCTTTGAACTCTGGATAGCCCCAGCTCTCGCCGGGCGTGATGTCGTTGTAGGTCTTCTCCCACACGTCGAGCCTTGTGCCGTGCGCGCGGTTCCGCCAGACGCGGTAGGGGCCGCGTCCGAGCCAGCGCACGCCGCGCATCTCTCTCTCGGGCACGCCGAACTGTAGGCCGAGCAGGTCAACCGCGCCGTCGAACGCGTACTCGTAGTCGAGCCGCGCGACGCCGCCGGGCGAGACGCGCCAGCGCGTCCGTCTCAGGGCGCCGTTGTAATGCACATCGACGACGAGGTCGCCGCCCTCCATGTGCGGCTCGAAGAACATCTTCTCGCTCGGCCCGGAGACATCCACGAACTTGCGCCCGTCGCGGCGGAAGGCGACGAAGCGCGGGCCGTTGCCGAAGGGGACGAGCCTGTCGCGGCCGCGCACTTCGGCGAGCAGCCCCGTCCGTTTATCGAAGCGCAGTTCGTGTGCGCCCGTCCGCACGAAGAGCGAGCCGCCCTCTTCACGCGTGGAGACTTCTCCTTCGGCCGCGCGCGATGACGAACGCGCCGAAGAGGACGCGCGCTTCAACTCCCAGGACCACGTCCATAGTTCGCGCCCCTCGGGGTCTTTCGCGGCGAGGTAGAGCACGTCGGCCGTCTTCCAACTCGGCGGCAGAGTTAGCTTCAACTCACCCGCGCCGTGCGGCGGGACGTTCGGCCCCTTCAGCCTTCCCGCGGCTAACGTGAAGTGACCCGACCTCTTCGCGGAAGGAGAAGGGAAGCGTGCGAGTCGCCACTCGAAGCTACAGTCAACGAGATTGGTGAAGTCGAAGCGGTTCTCGACGTTGAAAGAGACGCGCGGGGCTTCGGTCAACTCTTGCGGCGCGTTCAGCCAGACGGGCGACCAGATTTCGCGGACGGCGTGGAAGCTGCCTTCGCGCTCGCGGCGCGGGCCGACGATGCCGTCCGCGCCCTGGTTGCCGGCGCAGTCCAAACGGCCGCCGAGGTCGGTGCGCGCGACGCACTCGTCCACGAACGCCCAGATGAAGCCGCCCCCGCCGACGCGGCTCTTGCGCAAGACCTCCCAATAGTCCCAGAGCCCCGCGCCGCCGCCGCCGTCGTAGAGCGCGTGGAGGAACTCGGTCGGCATGTAGATGTCCGCGCCGGCCGCGAGGCGCGAGTGGCTGTCGAAGCCTTCGTAGTGGTCTGTGTTGACGCCGCGAAAATTCTCCCAGGGGTGCAGGACGGGACGCGCCTGCGGGTCCCAGCGCGCGAACTCGTCGTCGTTCTCGCGGTTCCAGCCGCCCTCGTTGCCGTTGTCCCAGAAGAGTATGGAGGGGTGGTTCACGTCGCGCCGCACCAACTCGCCGATGAGCCCGCGGCCGGTCTCCGTGTCGTACGCGCGCTGCCACCCGCCCAACTCGTCGAGCACGTAGAGTCCCAACTCGTCGCACGCTTCGAGGAAGTGCGCGTCGGGCGGATAGTGCGACATGCGCACGGCGTTGTTGTTCATCTCCTTGAGCAGCCGCGCGTCTTCATAACTGATTCGACGGCTCGTCGTGCGCCCCGACTCGGGCCAGAAGGAGTGTCGGTTCGTGCCCTTGAGGGTGATGCGCTGTCCGTTCAGATAGAGCCCGTCGCCCCGTCGCACCTCGAACGTGCGGAAGCCGAAGCGCACGTTGACGGTGTGCGCGGGCGTTGACCTCTGCGACAGCGTGAGCCGCGCGCGGTAGAGGTTCGGCGTCTCCGCCGTCCAGAGTTTGGGCGCGGCGAACCTCTTTTCGAGCCTGATGACTTTGACGCCGGGACCCACGTCCGCGCCGAAGGGTTCGCCGAACGGACGGCCGCGCGCGTCGATGAGTTGCGCGAAGACCGCGCCGTACGAGACGCCCTCGCCGAGGTACACGTCCACGTTGAAGCGGCCGTCGGCGCGCGCGTCAATCGCGGCCCTGTCGATGTGCGCGGCGGGTAGGGCTTCGAGGTAGACGGGGCGGAAGATGCCGCCGAAGACCCAGTAGTCCGAGCCGAATCGCTCGGCGCGGTTCACGCTCTCGTTGGCGGAGACCTTGCTGACGTTGACTTCGAGCAGGTTCGACGCGCCGAAGTTCAGCAGCGGCGTGATGTCGTACTTGAACTGGTAGAAGGAGCCCTGGTGCGTGGGGCCGGCGGACTTGCCGTTAACGAAGACTTCCGCGTCGGTCATCACGCCGTCGAAGACGATGCGGACGACCTTACCCTTCCAGCCGTCGGGGACGTTGAAGCGCAGGCGGTACTTGCCCTGCTCGCGCGTGACAGGGTTCTTCTTCTCGTCGTACGGCCGCCCGAAGTTGTACGCGCCGAAGCCCTGCTGCTCCCAGTTCGAGGGCACGGGAATCTTCGCCCACGCGCCGCTGCGCCGCCCGGCGGTGCAGTAGAACTCCCACTCGATGGCGTCGTCCTTCCCAGTGCCGGAGAGGTATCTGACTTGTGTCTGCGCGCGGGCGTCGTCGCGGACGCCGAGCAGGAGGCCGGCAACTAACAATACGAACAGGGTCGTCTTCATCTCTTCAGTCGAGCCCGAAGAATCGCTTGATGCGGGAGAGGAGACCGGCGGGGGTGTCTTCGTCGCCGGGCGCGACGGAGGCGTTGGCGAGCAGCCCCGCGCGGCGCTCGTTGATGGCGTGGCTCAGGGACTCGACGAGCGGGGGGTTGGTCTTGAAGAGTCCGCGCATCGCTTCGTGACCGATCTCCAGGACTTCAGTCTCTTCGGCGGCGACGACGTTGGCCGTGCGCGGCTCGCCGGTGAAGAGCGCCATCTCGCCGAAGAAGCCGCCCTCGCCTATCTGGTTGATGGTGCGCGGCGTGCCGTTCGAGTCCACGCGCACGTCCACGCTCCCTCGGCTGACGACGAACATCGAGGCGCCGTCGTCGCCCGCGCGGATGATGGTCTCGCCGGGCGCGAAGACGTGGTTGGCGGCGGCCGACGCCAGCGCGTTCAACTCGTCGGGCGCGAGCGGCGAGAAGATGTCCACGGCCGAGAGCAGCGCGGCGACCGTCTCCGTGTCGTGCCCGTCGCCGTCGCGCGCCGAGGGCTGCTCCATGTAGACCGTGCGCGTGGGGAAGGGGAAGGTGAAGCCGTTGCGGCGGAAGGCGTACCAGATGCGCTGGCGCACGAGCGCGTCGGTGTCGTTGTAGCGCGAGTAGTCGGAGAGCCAGTACTTGACCTCGTACTCGACGCCCGAGTCGCCCATGTTGCGGATGCGCACGACGGGCGTGATGTAGCGCAGGACGTTCTCGGCCTCGCGGACGGCCTCGCGGACGGCGTGGATGACCTTGACGGGCGAGTCGGTGTAGGCCGCGCTGAAGAAGACGAGGCGCGCGTTCTGCCCGTTCTGCGGGCAGACCTCGATGGACTCCTTGGCGATGCTGGTGTTGCTCACCAGCACGATGTGGTTCGAGAAGGTCTTGATCTTGACGGCGCGCCACGTGATCGACATGACGGAGCCGGTGTGCTTGCCGACCGTAATCACGTCGCCCACCTGGAACGGCTTGTCGGCGTGGAGCGAGATGCCCGAGAAGAGGTTGCCGAGCGTGTCCTGCAAGGCGAGGCCGAGGACGATACCTAAGAGCGCCGAGCCCGGCAGCAGCGCGGCAAACGAGAGGTCGAGCGTGTACTTGAGGATGACGGCGCCCGCCGTCACGTAGAGGACGAGCGAGAAGAGGTCGCGCATCAGCGCGGGCGCGTCGTAGCCCTTGCGCTTGCGGAAGATGAAGAAGGTCAGCTCGTTGAGCGCGCGCACCGCCACGAGCGCCAGGCTCATCCAGAAGGCGATGGCGGCGAGCGTGCGCACCCACTCGCCCACCGCGTGCGACATCCGCTCCTGCTCGGTCGCCCCCGGCGCAAGCTCCCACCTGAACTGCCCGAGCACGTACCACACCAGCCCGAAGACCGCCGCCAGCACGAGCGGCACCGCGATCTGCTTCTTGAGCGGAGGACGGGTCATAGACGGTAGGCAGTAGGCAGATGGCAGTAGGCAGTACGTTCCGCGTCTTTCGGGTTGAAAGAGAAATTCAGAGTTCTCGACGGCGGAGGCTTTCAACTGCCTGCTGCCATCTGCCTGCTGCCTACTTAAAAGTTGAAAATCCTGCTCGCGATAAAGAGAAGCGACAGGGCGGAGACGACCAGCACGGTCAGCCACGAGGCCGCATTATAGACCCGGCCGTTCGCATGCGCACCCATCAATTCGCGGTCGGAGGCGAGCCGCAGAATCGAGACGAGGAGCACGGGCAGCAGCATCCCGTTGATGACCTGCGTGACCAGCAGCACGTCGAAGAGCGGGAGGCCCGGAATCATCGCCACCACCCCGCCGACCACGATCAGGAACGTGAAGATGCCGACGAAGATCGGCGCCTCGCGGAACGTGCGCGAGACGCCCTTCTCGAAACCCAAAGCCTCGCTGATCGAGTAGGCCGTCGAGAGCGGCAGCACCGCCGCCGCCAGCATCGACGCCCCGAAGAGGCCGACGCCGAAGAGCGTACGCGCGTACGGCCCGGCGAGCGGCTCCAACGCCCGCGCCGCGTCCTCGGCCGTCTCGATGTGGACGCCCGCGTGGTGGAGCGTCGCGGCCGTCGCCACCGTGATGAAGAAGGCGATGGCGATGGCGAAGACCGTCCCCGTCCACACGTCCACGCGCGTCAAGGGGTAGTCCTCCTCGTCCACGCCCTTCTCGACCACCGACGACTGCACGAAGACCTGCATGTACGGCGAGATGGTCGTGCCGATGAGCGCGACGACGGTGAAGAGATAGCCCGCGTCGAGGTTGGCCGCCGGCCGCGCGAAGCCGCGCGCGACCTCGCCCCAATCGGGCCGCGCGAGGAAGGCCGAGACGACGTAGCCGAGGAAGACGAGCGACATCAGAAGGAAGACGCGCTCCACTCTTCTGTACGAACCCTTCACCACCAGCCACCACACGGCGAAGGCCGCGAGCGGCACCGAGACGAAGCGCGGCACGCCGAACAACTCGGTCGCCGCCGCGATGCCGACGAACTCCGAGACGGTCACGCCGCCGTTGGCGACCAGCAGCGCCAGCATCACCAGCACCGTCCACCGCACGCCGAACTGCTCGCGGATGAGGTCGGACAGGCCCTTGCCCGTCACCGCCCCCATGCGCGCGCACGTCTCCTGCACGATGCCGAGCGCCAGGACTAAAGGGATTAAAGTCCAGAGGAGGTTGTAGCCGTAGTCTGCCCCCGCCGAAGCGTAGGTCGCGATGCCGCCCGCGTCGTTACCCGCGTTGGCGGCGATCATCCCGGGGCCGATGACGGCGAGGTAGGCCAAAAGCCCCCGCCGCCGCGCCGCCGCGCGCTGCACGCGCCGCGAGCCGCGCCGCCACAAACGGCGACCCACGTCCCGCACACTCTCTGCGCGCGTCGAAGCCACTCGGAGGTTCCCCGTCAGCAGTCATAAAAACCTGTCACCTATCGCCCGCCGACTCACGGGCGCGGCGCCCTGGCCCTTCGTTCTCGTCCCGACTCTCTTTAATCTTTCTACTCAACTCCTGCAAACGCCGCACGATCTCGACCTTCTCCTCGAAAGGCAGACGCGCCAGACTCCGCCTCCGCGCGGCCTTCTTGTCTAACAGATCGGAGATGTCAATATCGCTCTCTTCCATTATCGGTAAACGTCCCTGCGATGGCCGACTCGAATCACCTCAACGATTAATCTCGAATGGTAGACGCTGTAAACAACACGATACGAGCCTTCTCTAATTCTGTACGTGTGCTCGGCGCCTGAAAGTTTACGGACGCCAGCGGGGAAAGGGTTAAGCGTAGTGTCACATCTGTGATGTGAGTATTTGTCACATCGGTTTTGTTAGTATCGCTGAACTACTCTCCCGGTCGGAGGTTCAACGATGCCACGTTCTTTGAAAGTGCGACAGCCGCGGGCGGCTGACATCCGG
>DASVGG010000106.1:0-37202 GCA_036379655.1 Pyrinomonadaceae bacterium | reverse complement strand
GATCTTATGCAGCCAGGAACGCTCATCCTCGGTGAGCGCGCGCAAGGGATGTTTTTGTCGCCGACTCATCGCAGTCCTCCGCGAAGGAGTGTAAATCGAGTTCGGCGATAATGGCTATTCAGTTGTCAAACGACCCACTAGGAGCTGTGTGGGGCTCTTCGAGGAGAAAGCTGCGGAGCGCAGAAACTCGTCCGTTGCATAGCGTCGTGCTTCGTCCTCCGCCATCTCTTCGACGACGGCAGTGATAGTCTGCGCGCCCTGTCCACGTGCCGACCTGCACTGTCCGACGCCCGTGACAATCTCGTAAGCGTCCCCCAAAGGGTCGAGCGGCCTGACTCTGACTACCTGGTCAGGAAGCAAATCCTGCTCGACGGCCGAATTGAGGCCGAACAAAACGTCGTAGTAGGCAGGTTCTTTAAGTCGTTGCAGTTCAAGTTCGACTGGTACAGTTCCACTGACCGGTTGAAGCATACAACTCCTGACTCCGGCCGCGTTAAGGCGGCCAGTAGAAACACTTGTAGTAGGTTTCAGCAGGGAGTTGGCTGGTGGAGTCTGCTTCGCGAGCAGGTGGGTGGGCCAATCCTTGAGATTTTAGACGCCGACTAAAGAAAAACGTTGCCCGTTTGTGTTAAAATATGTTTGCAACATCTTCATGTACGCAACACTCTGCTAAGAGGTTCAGGATTTTGTGTCCATGATCCGCAGAGTGAACACGGACGTGTAGTCTCTACACGTCGGGCAGTAGGCAAATCGCCAGGCGTCCGCCCATTGCATGGCTGAAGGGTTTTCAAACCTTATGAAGGCCGGGTCGAAAGCTGGTGTTGACGTGTAATTCTACCGCTATGCTCAACGGCCTTGACTGCGATAATGCCTCCTCATTGGCCCATGATCTACCGCGGCTAACGCGCATTCTCCTCCGCCCGCGCAGTTCTCCACCCTTCGAGTATTCTGGCTGGAATGTTCGTGATACCCCGAAGGGATTAGTGGGATATCTTTGCAATCCACGCCGTTAATCAAGCAAACCCGGCTGGTTCGGAGAACGCCGGGTCTTACTCTTAGGTGGCGGAGTAGTAGATGCCGCGAGCACGCCTGTTACACGCAGTTCGTCGGCAGATACCAACTGACCGGAACAGACCCGTTCGAGCAGTTCAGCTTGTGCCAGCTCGAGTTCCACAAGCCGGCCGAGTACGTTGAGCAGGTTGATGAGTTCCGTCGTGTACTCCGCGAGCCAGTGTTCGGGCTGGATGTCGCCGAGTTTCGACGGCGGGCGGCGGTCGCCGATGATGGGCCGCTCGCGGTTAGCCTTGCGGTAGCTGAACCACTGGCGCAGCACCTGTTTGCCAGAAACCTCGTAGTTCCAAACCTCCGGGGGTACACCTTCCACGTATCCGCCCCCGATTAACAGCTTGCGTTTCGCCTCGTCGTAGTCGATGGAGTCGGGCATCTCCGCCGGGCCTTGTGAGATCGCGCCGGCCGTAGGGATACGGGGCGCGGCGTCCTTCGGCATTCGCGGGGGGATTGCAGGCCGTCCGCGTTTGGGGTCGGCGAATCTTTCGCCGAAGGTGTGTAGCCAGACGATGCTGCGGCCGAGTTCGGCTGCGGCGGCGAAGACATCGACGTCGGCCGTGAGCGGCATGCGGAGGCCGGGTTGGACGAGTTCGGCTTTGAAGCGAGCGGTGAAGGCCGGATGTGCCGTGACCGCGGCTATGTAAGCCATGAAGTCCTCAGCGTCCACCTGCCTCTTGTATTTCTCGCTAAGATACGAGAGCAGGCCGGGAGGGATGTTGGATACGCTGGCGTCACGGTCGCGCCAGAGTGGGAACACGCGTCCGCCGCGCCCGTTGTAATGATGAAGGTCAGGAATCAAGCCTGTAAGGGTGAGTGCAGGTCCGGCGGATGGTGATCTGTCGCTCGGGGCTGTTAGATATACCTGACCTTCCGAATATGATTCCCACAACTCCGGATTGGGCTGATTGATCAATCGATTGTCGGGAATGATCCACTGCCGGTCGAACGAGCGAAAGCCGTAACGTATAGGTGGAATACAGGATCCTCGTTCGTCGGCGACACGCGTGGGGCGCGGCTCGTATCCGGGCAGCCCTTTCGTCACGACCTTCCTGCTATGCTTGTCGCCCGGTGCCCCGTTGCGAAGATGCGGGTGAAACAGCACCTCCTTCTGATCATCTGGAGCGTCGATGAGAGTCTGCCAGCGTTGCCGCAGAGATTCGGCGTCGGGTGCGATAATCCAGATGCGGCCGGGCATCACGCCGGAGCCGTTGTAGACGAAGAGGTCGTCGAGTGCCGGATACGTTGACCACGCGCCGACAGATTCGGGCAAGAAAGAAGCACGCCAATCCGAAGGGCACTCAGCCCAGCCGTCTGCGTCGAGTGTCAAGGTGCCCAATGCTTCGAATTTGGTCTTGCGATGCCCCGCCGGGAGCGCATGGAAGCGAACTGCCGCCGGAGCTTCCGGGTCGGCCTTCGGGGAGCGCGACGCGAGCACGATGCAGACGGGTTGCTGCACGCCTTGGAAGATTCTCGTGTTGACCTCGGGCTGGTGCCCCTCGGGCGAGCAGTCGATCACCCAGATTTCGTCCGCCATCCGTCGCAGGTACTCACGCATTCGTTCAAAGCCTGGCCCGTTGAGAAAGCCCGCCGCAGTAATGAAGCAGACGATCCCACGGTCAGCAGCCGGGTCGTGGTCGAACACCTTCCACGTCGCCCAGCGCCAGAAGTAGATGTACAGGTTGCGCAGGTGCTTCGTGTGCGCGCCGACGCCCCACTCGGGCGGCGGCATCCACGCTTCGAGCGGCGGGCGCTCCGGTGAGTTCGCGCTGCCCGACTCGACCCAGCCGCCGAGCCCCTTCGCTTTCTCCTTATAGGGAGGATTGCCGATGACGACGGTAATCGGCTCCCGCACCTTCACATGGTTCGCCTGTCGACGCGACTCCGCGATTGGAGCCAGCATCGCGGGGAGCCAACCCGGCTCGCCGTAGGGGTCGCTCAACGTATCCGTGACGAACATCCTCGGCTGCGGCGGCGCGGCGCGAGTGAGATCTGCGAGTTCCGCGAGGACGCGCAGTTGCGCGACGGCGAACGGGCCGAGTTGCATCTCGAAGGCGACGAGACGCTCCACCGCCGCGTTTATGGCCGCGGGCACGGAGCCGGGGCCTTCGTCCGCCTCGACTGTCTCAGCGATGCGGCGCAGAGTCCCAAGTAGGAAGGTACCCGTTCCGACCGCCGGATCTGCCAAGGCTACTACCGGCGAAGCGAGCCCAGTGTGGAGCGAGAAGCGACTCCGCAGTGCCTCGTCAGCCAGACGAACCATCGCGCCGACGACTTCGGGCGGCGTGTAGTACGAGCCTGTCTTCTTCCGCAGCTGGTTGTCGTAGACTTCGAGGAAGTCTTCGTAAAAATAGAGCCATGCGTCGGGGTCGCCCTTGCTGATAGTCGGCCAGTGGACCGAGTCGAGTACGCGCGTGAGGGTGCCGAGCGAAGTCTTCAGAGTCTCCTGGCTCTGCGCGTCGTCGGTAAGGAGGCGCAGGGCCGCGCCGATAAGTGAGTTCGTCCGCGCGAGTTGCCGCGCGGCATGGTCGAGTCCCGCGCCGAGCCGTATGTCACGGGCACGGGCCATCAAGAGGCCGAAGGTTACGGCCTGCGCGTACCCGTCAGCGAACTGTTCGTCAGTTGCCTCTGGGAAGAGTAAGTGCCGCCAGTCGGCAGCGAGCGCGGTCAGCGCCGGACTCCCCAGCGACAACTGCTCTGTCACCTCGTCGCGTAACAGCCTGCACAATCGCGCGCTCACCCCGGCCAGTTGCTTCGCGTCGCGCGGAGGAATTGGCTGCCAGCGGATGAAGTCCTCGAAAAGGCCCAGCAGGCTGGGCGGCGCGGTGAGATTGCTGCCGGCCGTCTCGATGTCGCCGGCGAGGCGCACGAGCGCACCTTCTATCTCGCCGTTGCGCCAGAGGCTGAACTCGTTACCATCGGTGTAGATGAGATTCGGAAGTGACTGTAGCTTTTCCCATTGCCCCTTGTCGTGACGGTCTTTGAACTTCCGCGGGTCCGCGCCCTTGCCAGGCGCCTTGACTTCGATAAAACCGGCCAGCGCATTCCGGACGGTGATAGCGTAGTCGGGGCGAGTCTTCAATTCACTCAACGACGATTCGCCAACGGCGGCGATGGCGTTCCGCGGGAACCCGCAGCACTCGGCTAGGTCCACGACGAGGTGCTCCAGCGGGGCGCGGAGCTGATCCTCCGGCTCCCCCTTCGCCGCAGGATTCGCCAGCTTCGCCTTCGCGTTGAGGCCGAAAGCGGCAACAGCCGAACCAAACCTCGGATCCATCGCGCGTACGTCTCAGGTGTCTCATCCGTCCCACCTTTGTCGCGCGATATCGATAACTGAGTATTATCGATAGCTATCATTCCGCGACAAAGGCCCTATCTCTCTGCGCCTAACACACCATAGATATTGCCTTAAGCTCGGATACTCCACACTGTAGTATGACACTCACCATCACCTGTGCCAGACCACGCATACGCTTTACACATCAAAATTCTCAATATCACTTCGTCAAACTTATCGCTCATGCGATGTACGCCTACGTTGTCTCACAGGTCAATGATGATCTTCATACCAGATCGTCAAAACCCGCGGAATCTCCGGAAGATAATACTCAGTTATCTAAACTTCATGAGGAACAGCCAGACGCTCCTTCTTCGTCCATAGATATTATTAGCTAACTTGGAGTTATGGCAATTTTATTCTGCGGTCAGGTGTATGTATTCGCCGAGACAATGCATCTCTACGGCTCCTTCCGCCCGGCCATCTCCCTCCGACAAGAAGGGCAATCTAAGGCTCTGGACTACCTAAGCGGCATGGCTCAAGTGTTCTGGTGACATGTCCGTCAGCATACCCCAGTGTCTGGCCTCCTCCGGCCGATGCTCTCTCAGCCACTGCCTTTCCGGCTCCGTCAGGGAGTCATGACACAGCGTGTCTTCGCGCATCAGACGTGACCGCTCCAAGGCCGCTTCCTGCTGGCCGAGCAGCGCGGCCGCGTCACTATCCCCTGATATTTCGGCGAGCCTGCGCGCAACGCTGGTCACGAACCCGAGCCTGTTCTGCAGGTCGTTGAGCTTGGCCGCGGCGACCATCCACCGCCAATCCAGGTCAGGAAACTTTAGCAGCACCCACGGCAGGGCTTCAGTCAATCGGACATCTAAATCTCCGGTGTTCAGCGCTGAAATGAGCACCTCGGCGGGATTCCTCTTCCTCCTGGGCTTCAGATATGACAGGCCGGGGTACCCGAGAGCGGCCAGATCCAAGGCGAGCGTATCTTCGCCGGCGGGCCGCACGCTATCCCAAGTCAACGTGGTAGGCAACACGGCCGCCGACATTCTGTAGAGAGCTGCGGCTTTTCGCACCAGCTGCTCCGGCACACGCCTCTCGTCGCGCTCGAGCATCGAGAGGTAAGGTTGAGACACCCCGAGCCGGCGGGACGCATATTCCTGGCTCCAGCCTTTTTGCTCCCTTCCAGACTTCAGTTGCCGTCCCGTCATGTGACTTGAACCCACGTGCGATGTTATTACAATATTTGTAATAACACAAAATATTAACTTGACTTTATAACATTGACTGCTTCATCCCTCGCCTCTGAGGCGGTCTGACGGACGTTTTGCCGTCGTAATGGCACCTAAGGTGTCCATTAGATTGTGCCCCTTGTAAGCTCTGGTGCGTAGATTCAGGGACGGGTGGCGTTTCCGCAACACGCGAACCATGTGCTCTTTGGAGACGTGGGTATATCGCTGGGTTGTTGCTATCGAGGCGTGCCCCAGGAACTCCTGCACCACCCGTATGTCGACGCCGTTTCTAAGCAGGAGCGTCGCCACCGTGTGCCTCAGCATGTGCGGGGTGATGTGGCGCCTTATCCGCGCTTCACGTCTCAGGCGGGCGATGATGTTTGTCATCCCCTGGGTCGAAAGCCGCCCACCTGAGGCGTTGAGGAACAACGCAGGACTGTCCGTCGCTACGCGCGCCCGGGCCTCCATGTGTGCGCGTTGGATCGTCAACGTCTGCTCGTCAACGATGAAAGCCAGCCGGTCACGTCCCCCTTTCCCTTGGACCCTGAAGACGGCCTCTCTCGTAAAGTAATCCCTGACATCTAGGGCCGAGACCTCGCCTACTCGCATGCCCGTGGCGAAGAGGAGGTCTACCAGAGCTAGGTCTCTGAGGGCACGATATTCGCGGGACGAGGCTTTCGGCTTTCCGGATCGGTTCACAACTTCCGGCTCGTCTCGCCCGGTCCAGGCGGCTAGATAGTTACGCCAGGCTCGCCCCAGGAGCGACCGCATCTCCCGTTCGGTTATAGCCCGCGGGAGTTGCTCGATGCGCCCGAAACTAAGTTTCACCCTCCAGAAGGGCGACTCCGTCAACACCCCTTTGCGCACCCAGTAAGAGCAGAACACCTTGAGGACTACAACCTTCCGCCTGATAGAGGCGGGGGAATATTTCTCCCTGCGGAGATAGGCTGCCCAGCGCTCGATGACAGAACTGTCCAGAGACTGGAGACCGAAGTCTTCGCCGGCGAAGGCATTAAACTGTGCCAAGTCTGATCGGTAAGCTGCCTCGGTTTTCTTCCTGCGCCCGTGTGTTGAAAAGTACCCGCTCAGGAATTCGACGTTTGCCTCGTTTAGTCGCATAGCACAGACTTGTCCCCTGCCACCGGGGACAGACCGCAAGCGAGGTTCTCTATTTAAGATGAAAAAGCTTTTAAGATTCGTGTGAGAGGGGTAAAATCTTGGGCGGAGTTTACCGGCTACGGGATGAAGGTTTCAAGTTATTCCTGCGTAAGAGGCCTCAGTGTGTCATGTATTTTTACCTTTGCGGGTAGCTTGAGATATCTAAGTATCACGCCCCTAAAGTTACTAGCATCTTCCGTATTAGGATCTACTGTAAGCGTGAGGTGATCGGGCTGCAGTGAATACGGCTTGGGACAGTTCAGTACGCTCAGCCCTCTCAGAGTTCCAAACCTCACGTAAGCCCGCTAAATGATCATGCTGTTCTGGGCCCTCGGGATTACGAGTGTGCCTCGATTTACTTGGGATAACTCGGAATTATCACGACCCGCTTTGAAGGAGGTACCGGCCGCAGTTGAAGTTATAAAAGCTGCGCTGATGTCCCCGATTTTTTGCGGGCTCGTAGGAGATGGATGAAGTCAATCGGGGGAAGACGTTCGTCTCCATACTCCTTGTACATTTCACGGACCTCATTCTTCATCAGGTCAAGAAGGAGTTCCTCCCACCCTACCGTCGGCAGGCGGCACCCGTTCTCATAGAAGACACTGAGGTAGTGTCTGGCACAGAGGTCAACGGCTTCGTCAATCGTGAGCGTCCACAGCGGCTGGCGCACTGGGTGAAATACGTCATCGAGCAACCCGTGCCCGCCGACTAACAGGTCGGCCATGTGCTGTGCCAGAAGTGGCGAGAGCTGAATCCCGTCGCGGAAGGTGCCCGTTGCGATGAAGAGTCCCTCTACTGAAGTGTCCCCTATGAGTGGGAACCCGTCACTTGCCACGGGGCGGCACCCCGTCGCCGTGGAGAACATCGCGGAGGCGTGCAGGGGTTCGCTAATCTGAGGGATGACGCAGTCCAGTAAGAACTGTATGTCGACGAGGCGCGGGCTCGTCTCCTGCGCGTCGCTCACCGTATTGGTTGCGCCGATGTATATTCGCTCCCCGCGCGGCACGACGTGTAAGCCGCAAGCGAAAGACCTGTTCGGCGTGCGCAGAACGTGGCTGATGCGCTCGGGCGGCTGTCCCGCGATGATAGACGATCCGACGCCGGCGAAGATTTTCGGTAGGCGGCCGGCCAGCGGCGCGCACTGCTCTATGAGTGTCTGGCAACCGACCCCGGCGGCGAGCAACACTCGTTCGGAGTTGATCTCAATGCCCGCTCCGATGCGCACGCCTGACACGGAGCCATCATCGCCAACCCGCAGTGCCGTCGCCACGTCGTCGAGTAACACTACGCCGGGCGTCTGTGTGAGTATCCGCTCCAGCGCGCCGATATACTCGACCGCGTTAATGGCGTCTTCGTCGGGGACGTAGACGGCACGAAATGCCCTGGCATCCGTAGTTGAGCGAAGTCCGGGCACATCGCACTTGTCCACCTGTTGATGATGCACGCCGTCGGCGGCGAGTTGACGCAGGATGGTTGAGAAGTTCTCATCCTCTATGTCGCCGGAGAGGGCGTTGACTAGGACGAACGTGCCGCGGACGAGTGACAGAGTATGACCACGTTCGCCCAGACTATCGAGCCACCCCGGCCACAGGGTCTTGGCACGGAGTTGCAGCGCGAACCTCTCGCGCCCGAGTTCTGTCGATAACCCGTGTGTGGTGACTTCGCCGTAGCAGCCGAGCATCGCGCCCGCGGCTACGCTGGCCGCGCCCGGCCTTGATTTGGGGCCGATTACGACGACGGACAGATCACTACGGCGCTCGGCCAGCGCGAAGGCGCAGGCGAGTCCGACTACCCCGTTGCCGACTATGACTATGTCAAAATTAAGCGGGCCGGAAGGCATGGCGTTACCTCATTTCGTTAGTTGGACACTTAAGGAGGATTGACGGAACGGCTGACGGCTCTGTGGGCTTAGCCGGTAAAGAGCGCCGATGAGGGACAGGACGACGCCGATTCACGAGATAAGCGCTTTGATAAGAGACCGCCTCGACAGGCGGAGCGACCGAGAGGTGTGTCTGTTCCTCGGGGCCGGCGCCGACATCAGTTCGGGCGGCATGACGTTCGCGGAGTTCAAGCGGGAGTTCTTCCGGCATATGCTGGGGAGGCCGACGGCCACTGCTTCCGACGCGACCATAGAGCGGGAGGTCAACGCCTTCCTCTCGCAGACCAGCGAGCAGGAGCGTCGCGCCCGCCTCGTCGAAGCGACTTTCGAGATCAACCAGAAGCGGCACCCCTCGGACGCCTACATGTTGTTGGCGCTGGCGCTGGAGAAGCGTGCGGTTGACGCGGTCATCACGACGAACTTCGACACCATGCTGGAGAACGCGGAGCAGCAACTCGGCATTTCGGTGCTGCGCGTGTACGCCAAGGGGATCGCGCTGCCCGACGAGGTCGAGGCCGGCATGCGCGAGCCCGCCCGCGTGCCGTACCTGAAGCTGCACGGTTGTCTCAACGGGCGCACCATTACGCACATCACCGAAGAGGAGCTGTTGAAGACGCCTTACCCGCGCCAATTTCAACAGTTCTTGCGGCGAAGGCTCGCCACGGCTGACCTCATCGTCGCCGGATATGGCGGCTACGACACGCGCCTGGCGAAGCTCATCTCCCAGTCGCTGAAGGATCGCCACGCGCGGGTTTACTGGTGCAACCCCGGCCCGCCCGACCCTGACGCGCCCCTCGTCAAGGCGTTGGGGCGACGCGTCATTCACATCCCCGCGAAGTTCGACGAGGTCATCGAAGCAATAGCGTGGCCCGTCCTCGAGGCGCCGTCCTTTACGACCGCGAATACGATCTTCATTCCCTGCCTGCTGGATTGGCGCGTGGGTCACACCAACCGCGACTTCCTCACCTCCTACGGCTACCGAGGCACACGAGACGTCCGCGACCTCTTCGTCCGCCGCCGCTCGGCCGAAGCACAGCTCAGCGACTTTCTCGACTCGGATAAACCGATGACGATAGTCACCGGCCCTTCGGGGGTCGGGAAGTCTGTGCTCGGGCTGCGCCTGCTGGAGCGCTACACAGACGACGACCGTTGCGGCGTTCTTCTGATACCCGCGAATAGCATCAGCCGCGGCGAAGACTTCGGCGCGCACCTCGCCGCGCGCATAGGCGGGCTGGGGTCGAGGGTTCCGTTCAGCTTTGCGGAGTTCGAATCCTGCCTGCGGAGCACCGGCAGGCGCTTGGTCGTATACCTCGACGCCCTTAACGAACATGCCGTCTCCCTCGACCAAGTTTCCAACCTCCTGAGAGAGGTCATACGCTTCTGCTACTTCCTCCCACAGCGACCGCCGATACGGGTGATCGTGAGCGTCCGTCAGGAGACGTGGAACCGCCTCAGCACGCGCGAGGATCGCGGGCGACTCGCCGCTGTGTGTTGGAACCCGACCGGCACCCCTTCCGTCGTGCATTCCGTCCAGCTCGGAACGCTGACCGACGAGGAGTTGCGCGAGGCGATAGACCTCCTCTGCCTCGCCATCGGCGAGTCCAGCATCTTCGACGACCTTCCCCCACAGGCCGTCGATCGCCTGCGCGACCCGTACCTCCTCGCGGCCGTTTCCGACGAAGTCTTGCAAAGTAGAAACCTCAAAGCGTTGAACTGGGTACACGGCCCGTCGCGTCACATCTACGACCGTATATTCAAGACGAAGCTGGCCGGCAGTGGCTCCGACCACGACCCGGACGGACTGGAAACCGTCCTTTCACGCGCTGCATTTCTGACCATCGAGCGCGGCGAGGACGTGTTTCGCGCCGCCGACCTAATGAAGTCAGCGGCCGAGACGGGACAGAACGGCGACCTGATTCGCGTGTTCAAGGATCTCGGCATCCTGGCCGATACGGAGGACGGTCGCCTGCGCTTCGTCCACGAAAGGACTCAGGAATACTTCCTCGCCAAGGCCCTCGAACTGCCCGAATGCCCCTTCTCCCTGCGCACGCCCGGCGAACTGAACCGTGTGCTCAAAGAACTCGACCACCGGCATCAGGTCATCGCGGCGATTCGCACATACTTCCTGTTCAACCCCGTCACCCGTTTCCCACTGGTCGCCAACATCATCGCCAATCCGGTCGGACTCCCCGACCCGTCGGCCGAAGACCGCCTCATCGCCTTCGCCAAAGAGCTGATGGTCGACTTGGCATCGGACAACCCGCGTGACTTCCACGCGTGGTTCCGCCGGACGCTTGAAGACGTGACCGCGTTGGAGAGCGGCGACGCGCGGCTCGCGCCACGTGCCGACCATATCTGCCGTCACTGGCGGGCCATGATTCAGGCCGCGGCGCACCTGCCGGACGCGGCCGCCCTTGAGGCGCTGACCAAAGGGGCGAGGGTTGGCACAATCCTCGCGCGCACCGAGGCCAACATCTACGCGACTGACAAGGTGGTGCGCCTGCTCCTGCAACGGTGGGGCGCGACCGACCTGCTAACCGACCAGCAGTTCGGCCCCTACTACGCGGACGAGCACGTGCCGCGCATGCGCCGACTCGGCCGCGTGCTCGGGCTGATGAGCCAGGTAGGTCCCGACAACACGCACCCCGAGGAGTACGCGGCCGTGCGCGCGACGGCCGCCGACGCCTTCTCATCCACCCTCGCCGAAGGGCCGCTGACGGGCGACGAGCTCGACTGGTTCGCCAACTTCATCTTCGACGAGCGCGACCGCTACGTCTTCAACGGCAGCGAGAGCGGCATGAAGCGCTTCTTTAACAACCCCGCGCGCGACGCGTTCCTACCCATCTACGACCGGCTGGAGGGCGGGGGCGTGCTGCGCCGCGAGGACGTGAACGTGCTCCGGCCCTACATCGCCGAGCTCTACCAGGATTTGGAATTCCAGCTCGGCAACTTCCTCTTCATCTTTTCCGCCGCCAACGATCTCGGCGCGACGAAGAGACTGTGGGAAGACTTCTTCGACACGTTCGACAACAAGACTCCGCCCGACACGGTTGACTTCTTTCAGGCGACGTCCGTCTACATGTACGTCGTCAACGGCTACGACTACGACGACCTGCTCGACCGGCACATCGACCGCATACTCCGCGAGTGCCCACAGATAATCGAGTACGAGCCGGGGCGCGAGAGGGGCTACGCGCGCGGGTTCACCGACGAGTTCGACATGGTCTTCGAGGACGGCTTCAACCCCATCGCCTCTTACGCCACCCTCCTGCCGTCGCGTCACCGCAAGAGCATGCGCTGGCACGACTACGTATCTCAGCCCGCCAGGGAGGTGCCACTGCCTGTGTACGCGCGGCACCTGACCGAGGCGCTGCACCAGGGGGAGACGCGCAAGGCTCTGCGAATCGTGCACGCCCTAGGCCAGTTCATAACGCTGTGGCCGCGCGAGGGGCTGTGGAGCATGGTCGGGCCGGTTCAGCATGACCACCCTTCTATTCACCGCGCGGTGGTGCGCGTGCTGACTGAGGCGTACAACCGCTACCCCGTCGAGACGCTCCGCTTCTTCGCCAACAGCGGCATCACGCTCTCGCCGGGCGACCTCCGGGACATACGCGCCCGCATTGATCCGCGCACAGGGCGCAGGCAGTTCGAAGGGCTGCAATGGGGGCGCGTCCTGCACTTCCTGCTGTCATTCCCCGGCGCGCGTTCTCGCTTCTTCCAGGCGCTGCGCATCGTCTACACCGCCCAGAGCGCGCAAGAGGCGGTTCATGACGTCGCCGAAGCGTTCGGGTGGACGAAGAAGACCCCGTCCATGTAAAGGCCGTCGAGGCGCATGCCGAGAAATGCGTCGAGCGCGTCCTCCGGCGTCTCGACGATGGGCTCGCCGCGCCGGTTGAAAGACGTGTTGAGGATGACGGGCACGCGCGTCAACTCTTCGAAGGCGTGCAGGAGTTCGAGCAGGAAAGGGTCGTCTTTGTCGCCCACGGTCTGGATGCGTGCCGTGCCGTCCACGTGCACGACGGCTGGGGCCAGAGTCCGGCAGCGCTCGGTAGCGACCGCGACGCGGAGCATATAAGGGTCGGCCCGCCGGGGGTCTTCAAAGAACTCTTCGTACCGCTCTTCAAGAATCATGGGGGCCAGCGGCCGGAACGGCTCGCGCAGCTTCAACGTTCGGTTGATCCGTTCGCGCATCTCCGCCGAGCGCGGGTCGGCTAAGATGCTCCGCCCCCCGAGGGCGCGAGGGCCTATCTCCGAAGCGCCGTTGAACAGGCCGATCACGCGCCCGGCCGCCAGCTCGGCCGCCAACGTCTGCGCGTTATGCACGCGCGGGTCGTGCGCAAGTTTGGGGTAGAACTTCTTAGCGGCCGCGCGGCACATGGTCGGCCCGTACACGCGTCCCGGCCGCGCCGCCGCGAGCGCAATCGGTTGTCCGCGCAGGGTGAAGTTCGGCGGCGCTCCGGTCTCCGCCTGCCAGTCGAGCCACAACGCGCCGAAGCCGAGTCCGGCGTCAGCGGCGAAGGGCGGCACTAACAGACGGCGGCCGCTGGGTAGGCGCCGCGCCAGTTCGCCGTTGGCAACCGAGTTGAGCGCGCACCCACCCGCGACACAGAGAACGTCATACTCGACCTCTTTGAAGAGTGAGAATGCGTGAAGCAGCGTCTTCTCCAAGACGGCCTGCACGGACGCCGCGACATCGGCTTTGACGGCGAACCCCGCAGCCTCATCGATGACTCCACTTAGAAAGTCTCGCAGCGAAGGGTCGCTCGCGTCATACCTCAGGCAGGAAGAGAAGTCGTCACCGAAACTGAGGAAGGATTCGATGTCGCCCGCGTAGCGCGGCTCGCCGTGCGCCGCGAGCCCCATCGTCTTGCCTGCGTCGAGTTCGTCGAAGCCGAGGATGGCAGTCACCATCTCGTATATTTTTCCGATGGAGTTGCTGCACCCGCTCGGAAAGTCATCGTGCTCGACGAGGCTCTCGCCGAACGTCTCGCCCAGGCATTTGAGTTCCGCTCCGTCGAAACGGAAGAATCCGAACGTCTCACGCAATACCTTGCCCCGGCTATTCCTCTTGCTCCGGATCGAACCCATTCCGTCATAGACGAGAACGGCGGCCCGCGTGCCGGGCGGCAGCAGCATGCAGGCCGAAGCCGCGTGGCAGAGGTGATGCGGAAAGAGTCGAACCGACCGGTCCCGGTACTCCTCCAACACGCGCCGCGGCAACAGGTCGCTGCTGACGAAACGCGCCACCGCATCTATGCCGACCCCCGCCGCGTCGAGGCAATAATCTACCGCAGCGCCTACAGGGTTCTCCCACCACATGGAGATGCCGTGCTTGCGCCGCGTGACCCTCTCCTGCTCGACGGCGACTTCGATTGAGGAGCCGCGCAGGAGCGCTGCGGAGCCGTCATGATTTGATCCGCCGAGCCCGACGATGATTCGCGCGTCATCAGACATCTGTCACTTCCGTCCCGATGCGCGACGACACGGCGCGGTCGAATGCTGCCCGCAGCAGCGTCTCAAGCAGGTCGATTGATGAAGATTCCATGCCCAGCGAAGGGGCCAACATGATCATGTTCCCGTGGCCTCCGCCTGTGGTCATCACCAGGCCCATAGGCTCACCCGCAATGTCGGTATCACCCCGCAGGGCAATCTCGACGACGGCGTGGGCCATATCCGGGTCGGGGGCACCATCCGGGTCGGCAATGTCGAGCGAAAGCGCCGCCCCAAGGCGGTTGATATATCTGATTTGCGGATAACGCTCGGCGAGACGGCGGCATATGATCTCTATCGCGCTCCCGACCTCTTCGGCGCGCGCGGCCCAATCTCGGGAGGCGCACAACTGAAGCGTGGCTAAACCGAGAGCCGTGCCTAGCGGGGCCGCGGCGAAGGTGGCGTGAGAGGAACCGACGGGCCAGTTCGCCGGCGCAAGAAGGGGCTCGCGCGCCCATAATCCTGAGAGCGGAAACATGCCGTTCGTCACCGCCTTCCCGAAGACGATGATGTCTGGCACGACCCCGTAGTTCTCGATCGAGAAGAGGCTCCCGGCGCGGAAAAAGCCCATCTGAACCTCGTCGGCCACGAACAGTATTTTGTGCTCGTCAAGAATTATCTTGAGGCGCTGAAAGTATTCCCGCGGGGCCGGAAGGTACCCCCCGCGGCCCTGCACCGGCTCCGCCAGAAAAGCTCTGCACTCCGTGCGTCCGTCCCCGTCACTCTGTCCCGGCCCTTCCCCTTCGAACCGCCGGCCGAACTGCGAAATACAAAGGTAGCCGCATGACTTCGGTTCGGCGCCGTAAGGACATCGATTGCAATAAGGGAACGGCACGAAATCGGCCATCGCAGCACCGCCAAAACCCGTGCGGTAACGGTAAGAGCCGCTGACGCAGGAGGCCGCCAGAGTGCGCCCGTGATAGCTGCCCTCAAAAGCGAAAATGCGTGTCGTTCCGGTCAGGCGGGCGATGAGCTTGAGCACATCGTCAATCGCCTGGGCCCCGCCCACGCTGAAGTGGATGTGACCCCTGACCCCGAACCTTTCTTCGATAGCCAGACACATCTTCTCGGCCAGTTCCACCCGCTCTTTATGAATGAATTCGGAGGCGAGCGACGGTAGCGTCCGCGCCTGTGATATGAGCGCCTCGACATGCGCCGGCGAGCCGTACCCAAAGTTCGCGGCGCTGTTACACATCTGCAAGTCGAGATAACGGCGTCCCTGGAAGTCAAACAACCACTCACCCTCTGCTCGGGCGAAACTTTTCTTAGGGGCGCGGCGCCCCGATGTATCCCCCTGGGAACAGTAAATCTGCTCTTTGTCTAACAGTGATTGAGGCATAGAGTGATAATTCCGAGTTATCCCAATCATTCGCGGTCGGGGTTTTAAGGCTATTTTGGGTGGGTGTGAGACGGGGACGGATCTGCGTGATATTCAGTTTTGTCGTATCAGCATGGATTTAAATTGTGACAGTCTTTTACGTGGGCGGCGCGGTGTGAAGATCGAACTGGTAGAGCGTCGGGCGGAGTTAGCGGAGGTGCTGTAGGATGGATGGCGGCGGGGAGATGGAGGGTAGTGAGAGAGATAAGGGGTGGCGGACGGGTGACGGACGAGTCGGGTCCAGTCTGGCGTCTAATAACTCCACCGTCTACCCTGCGGCTCTCCCGGCCCCTTATTCAAGTAGCTTCACCGTAGGCAATCATCAATCTCGTCGGCGAAGGGCATGATACTGCCTACTCCGAGAGCTTTCTGAGGGCCTGCCGATCTTCATTCATCACTTTCTCGGCCGTACTGACCTGCCCCGTATGGCCTTCCGCGGGGTAGAGGCCCGGGAACAGGTAACCGGCGGCGTGGGCCGGGAAGCCCAGTCGGACCGGCCCCCTCTCCGACGTGGCAACCAGCAAACCCTCGTTCAGTAGCCCTCGCAGGACATCGCGGCCGGTCCTCTCACTCATCCCTATCAGACGCGCGACCTCACCGCGGGCAATCTCCCCCTCGACCGCCGCCGCCCGCAGCACCTCCGCTACCTCAGGCCTGAGCGGTGCCGAGACGCCTTCGGGGTCGGGCGCGATTCCCTTCTCGCGCAGTTGCACGTACCCTTCCAGCCGACCGACGAGCCCGTTCAGCGCCAGCAGCCCGTCCATGTACTTGGCCTGGTCCAGGCAACCTTGGAGGAAGAACGCGCAGAACTCCGTCAGCGTCCGGTCCGACAGGTTGCCGCGCCCGTCCAAGTCACCTTCGCGCGGCGCATCCCCGGCAGCCAGGTGAGCGCGGTAACTGTCTCGGCCGCGCGCCAGGCCACGGCTCACGTTCCACAGCCCGTAGCCGCCGACGCGGCTGCGGAGGAAGTAGGCGTCGGTGAAGAGCCGCGCCACACGCCCGTTGCCGTCGAGGAACGGGTGAATCCACATCAAACGGTGGTGAGCCGCCGCCAGAGCTATGAGCGGGCGCACTCCGTGCTGTTTAGCCGGGTCGTAGAAGAAGGCGAAGCGCGCGAGGAGACTCTCCAGAGTTTCGGGCGCGGGCGGGACGTGTCGGCCGACCTTCACGAACCTTGTGCGTAGGTGGCCCGCCTCGACGTAGGCGCTCTCCCCGTCATCACCGCGCACCCAGCGCAGCCTGTCCGGCAGCCGGCTGTAGAACCGCTCATGCACCCAGCGCAGGAACTCGGATGAAGCCACGTTCAGGTCAGGCTCACGTGACAGTCGCTGCGTAATCTCCTCCTGCACCTCGACGTGAATACGGCTCTCGATCTGGAGGTCGCGCTTCTCCTGGTTGGCGGAGTAGTCCTGCCGCATCGCGCGCTCGATGTCGATGGGGTGGGTGCTGTGACCCTCGATCAGATTACTGTAGTAGCTGTTGACCACCCGCAGCAGCCTTCGAACGCCGTCGAGTGTTTCCGGAGCGAGACGGCCTTCGAGCCTTGCCGACGCAGCGACCACCTCCCGCGCGAGATCTTCTAAAGCCTCGCAGCGCGCGGGATAGAGGGGTTCCATCTGACTGATGTGGTTATACATGCCCGTCGTTCTGCCGGTCTTATTGCCGATGCCTTTTCGACATAAGCCTTTGGCAAGCTATAACATACAACCATCATGCAATTACAGGCTGGGGTGAATTTTGCCGGTCTTGTTGCCGAACCCGACGGTTTAATCAAATGGCGCGAATAACTCTATTCGCGCCAAAAAACAGTCGTCTTATTGGCGCGAATAATCTTCGTAGTCGGTGCCTTCGCGCGCGATCTGCTTCCAGAACCATGCCACAAATTGACCCTTGTTCATCCGGTTCGATCTCCCGGGACTGAATCGAGAAACACGTCCAGCCCGCGGGCGGAGGCTTGTGTGTAGACAGGTTCGAGGGCTTCGAGGAAGCGCTCCGTGCCGCGCCAGAAGGGGAAGCCGCCCAGTCGCTTTGGCAGTGCGGCGTTAACGGGCGGGGCGTTGACTTCGCCGAAAAGGTCGGCGGGAAGGTCACCGCCGCGCCAGAAGGCATTCCCGTCCGCCGCGAGCGGCTCGCGTGGCAGTTCGGACGTTGCGGGGTGTGCCTGATGTGCGTGTGTTTCGTGAATATCCCCAACTCCCGCGGCGTCGAGCAGTTCGATCAACTCTTCGCGGCTCATCCCGCGCAGGCGGAAGAGGAGGAACGGGTCGCGGTCGAACTCCTCGCCGAGAAGGTAGTAGACGGCCGCAATGTGCTTGCAGGGGTTAGACCAGTCGGGGCAGGAGCAGTTGGTCTCCATGTCGCGCAGCTTCGCCGGGAAGAGCGATAGCCCTGAGCGCGTGAAGACCTGCTCGATCTCTTGCGGCATCTCGCCCGCGAGCAGCTTGGCCGCGAAGATGGCTTCGCCGGAGAGCGCCTGCGCCAGATTCCTCCAGTCGCGCTCTGTGAGGGCTTTTATCTCGATGGTGATCCGGTACGGCCTTGAGGACGAGCCCTGCACTTTCGCCTTGACCGAGCCTTTGCCGATGTCAACATTCATCACCTGCCCTTTGCGCGCGTAGGAGCGCCCGCGGCTGAGGCGCGCCCCGATGTCGAAGCTTTCGAGCACCGCGATCCAGCGCTTCGCCCACCAGCTTTCGCCGAACGCCCCGCGCTTCGATTGGGCTTTGATCCCGCCCTTGACCTCGCGCGCGGGCTTCTTCTCGTAGTAGTCCCAATAATCCCAACGGCTCATCGCGTCGGCTCCCTTGTCAGCCTATTCCCTCCCGCCAAGTGAAGTAAGCTTCGAGCCATTCGAAGCCTTCGGGCAGCGGCTTGGTGTACTCCAACGAGTTGACTTCTACCCGATACTTGCGCCCGTTCCGTTCACAGACGGCGAAGAGGCCGTAGCCCGCCTTCGGCCACTCGAAGCCGGTGACGACCACCTTTTCGCCGATGACCTTTGCATGGAAGGGGCATTCCACGTTGTCCTCGATCATCGTCAGGAGTCCCGTGTGCTGCTCCTCCTCGCCGTAACAATCAACCGTCGCCTCATCAATCAGCGCTCGCAGGCGCTCGCGGTCTTTGTCCGAGTTACGCTTCATCATTACTACACCGGAAGAGTTCCCACAGACTACTCGGCCACCGCCCCCTCTCGCAATGTGAAGAGTTCTTTGAGCGCGGCGGTCGAGAGTTCTGTAAGCCAGCCCTCGCCGGCACCGACGATGCGCTCGGCCAGCTCCTGCTTGTGCTGAATCATCTCATCAATCTTCTCTTCGAGCGTCCCGGCGCAGAGGAACTTGTGTACCTGCACGTTGCGGCGCTGGCCGATGCGGAAGGCGCGGTCGGTCGCCTGGTTCTCGACTGCGGGGTTCCACCAGCGGTCGAAGTGAAAGACGTGATTCGCGGCCGTGAGGTTGAGGCCCGTGCCTCCGGCCTTGAGCGAGAGCAGGAAGACGCGCGGGCCGCCGTCTTCGCTCTGAAAGCGCGACACCATCAGGTCACGCTGACGCTTCGGCACCGCGCCGTGCAGGAAGAGCACTTCGCGGCCGAACGTCTCCTGCAAGTGGCGTCGGATGAGCGCGCCCATCTCGGCGAACTGCGTGAAGACGAGCGCTCGCTCGCCCGTCGCCAGCACCTCTTCCAGCATCTCGGTCAGGCGCGCGAGTTTGCCGGAGCGGCCCCCTATCGCGGAGTTGTCGCCGAGGAGCTGCGCCGGGTGGTTGCAGACCTGCTTCAGCTTCGAGAGCGTCGCCAGCACGACGCCCTTGCGTTGAATGCCTTCCGTCCCATCTAACTCTTTGCTTGCGTCCTCGACCACAGCCGCGTAGAGCGACGCCTGCTCTTTCGTGAGCGTGCAGAAGACCTTCATCTCCTGTTTCTCGGGCAGGTCGGCGATGATCGTCTTATCCGTCTTGAGCCGGCGCAGGATGAACGGGCCGGTCAGGCGTTTCAACCTCCGCGCGGCCTCCTCGTCGCCGTTGGCCTGGATGGGCAGAAAGAAGTTGCGCTTGAACTGCGTAAGCGTGCCGAGGAATCCGGGGTTGAGGAATTCCATGAGCGACCAGAGGTCGCCGACGTTGTTCTCGACCGGCGTGCCCGTCAGCGCGACGCGGTAGCCAGACGGAAGAGCCCGTGCGGCCTGCGCCTGCTTTGTCTGCGGGTTCTTGATGTTCTGCGCCTCGTCGAGGACGACGCTCGCCCACTCCACCTCTTTGAGGAACTCGAAGTCGCGGTGCAGGAGCGCGTAGCTGGAGAGCACCAGCGCGCTCCTCTCCGCCTCACGCTTGAACGCCTTGCCCTTCGCGCGCGTCAGCCCGTGATGCACCATGACGGGCAGGTCGGGCGTGAAGCGCGCCGCCTCCTTCTGCCAGTTGCCGACGACGGACATGGGACAGACTACCAGCGTCGGCCGCCTGTCGTTTGCCTGCCAGTCGCTTTGGATGAGGGCGAGGGTCTGCGGCGTCTTGCCGAGCCCCATGTCATCCGCAAGGCACGCGCCCAAACCCCAATCGCGCAGGAAGCTGAGCCAAGAGTATCCACGCACCTGATAGGGCCGGAGCGTCCCCACGAAACTGTCAGGCACGGGCGTCTCCGCGTAGCCCTTGCCCTCTTCCAACTGCGCGAGCAGGTCGTCAATCCATCCCGTCGCCTCCACACCCGCGAAAGCGATGCCGCCGGGCACGGCCGCGCTCCCGCCCAGAGCCATCTGCACGAGGTCGCGCACCCGCGCGCGACCCGACGCGCCCTTCTTCCAGAAGTCGAGCGCCGCCTGAATCTCCTCGGCGTTGAGTTCGACCCACTGGCCGCGCACGCGTACGAGCGGCGACTTGAGCCGCGCGAGCATCTCCAACTCCGCGAGCGAGAGGCGCTCTTCCCCGAGCGCGACCTCCCAATCGAACTTCACGATCTCTTCGAGCGAGAGGCGACCGCCGCCCTGAAACTTCGGGCTCTCGACGACGGCGCGCGCCGTGAGTTTCAGCTTCGTGCCCTTGCGCGTCCACCACGCGGGCAGCATCACGCCGAACCCGGCCTGCTCCAACACCCAAGCCTGCTCTTGTAAGAACTCGTGCGCGCCCGTGGCGTCCAACTCATAACCGCCGGGCGCGGCGGCTTTGAGGCTACGCTCAACCTGTGGGCTGACCTTAGCCGCCTGCCCCAGCGCTGAGAGAAGGTACTCACGCGGCCTGAACGCTCCGCGCTTGAGGAGCGCGGCCTGCCGCCCCCTCGCGTTCCAGACCTGCGCAGCCGGGACGATCAGGCTCGGGTCATCCAAGGCTTGCAGCAGGTAACGGACTTGCCATCTGCATTGAGACGCTGATGTGTAGATAGTCGCCACCCCTCCTGACATCTCGTTGTCCTGCTCTTCGGGCTCTTCCAGCCGGAAGCAGAGACGGAAAGGGGTCGCGGCCTGCGCGGCGACGGGGCGCTGCCAGTCGCGCACCTGTTCGGCCAGCCGCACAAGTTCCGTAGCGTCGCCCTTCATCGCGCCGTCATCAGCGCGCAGGGCGTGGAGCCACTGATCATGCACGCTCTCGAACGACCGCGCCTGCTTGCGCCTTGATGCGGCGACTGAAGAACGACTGTCCGGTGTGAAGGCCGAACGAATTAGCTCATCAACGACTTCGGTAATGAACGCGGAGAGGACAATGACGGCCGGCGTGTCGGGCGGGGACGTGTCTTCGCGGCCGGTCAGCGCGCGGCAGGCGTGCGGCATAGCTGCGGAGAGTTGCTTGAGCCTTTGCGCGTCGGTGCCCGCGATGACCGGCTCCCAACGCGCGCGCGAGGCTGCGCCGTTTAGGTCAATGCCGGGGAGAAATGACTGGCGCGCGACGATGCTGCCCGCGAACCGCACGGCCTGCGCATAGAACGCTAAGTCCGCCCCGACGACGACGCCCTGCGAGAGAGTCTCCCTGCCCGCGCAGTAACACAGCAATTCAATTACCCGCTTGGTCGGCAAAGAGAGCGCCGTCATCTCCCAAGGGGACACCGACGCATGCTCGTTCGGCCCCGGCAGTTCGGCGATCATGTGGCTGGAGGCGAGCGGACGGCCTTCGACGGTCAGCAGCCAGACGACGACAGTTTCGGCGGAAGCCTGATTCATCGCCGAGTCAAGCGCCGCCGCGTCGAGCGCCGCCGACAACGCATCGGCCCCTGCCGCGTATGGTAAGGGCGACGCCCTGCGCGCCTTCGTCGCGGGTCTTCCGCGACGCCTGGCTGGAGCCGCTGTCTCCTCCGCAGGCTGCTCGCCCCAGAGCAGCAGGCGTCCCCTCAGGATTCCAGCATGCAGGATGATCATGCGAGTGAATTCGAGCTTACGCAGATGCTCAACTCTTCAGACCGTGCGACAAACGCGAAACAGTTATCCTGTGAAACTCGGCGCGCGCTCTGCTCGCGCCCCTCAACTGTTCACCTCTATTTGCCCGGAGCTTTTCTGCGCTTGGCTTCGCCGGACCCGCAGATTCCGGTACTAAGACTTGTTACACATACGCATTTAGTTTAGTATCCGGACACGTATTCCGACAAGGATATACCACCATGATTAAACAAGTAACCGTCACCGATTTGCAGCGCCGCGCCGCCGAGGTCATCAGCAGCCTTCGGGAGGGTCCGGTCGTCATCAGCCAGCGCGGGCGCCCGGCAGCCGTCATTGTCACTGCCGAGGCTTACGAGCGGATGGAGCAGGCGCTGGCCGATGTCGAGGCCAGACACGTGCGTGAGATCGTGGAGGCCGGGCTCTCAAGCTACCGCGCCGGGCGCACCTCGTCACAGGCGACGGTGGCGCGGCGCGTCCGTGCCGCGCGCCGAAAGAAGTGAGTCTCACGGGATGCCGCGCGTCGTCTGGACTGAAGAGGCCGAGGAGCAACTCGCGGCCATTCCCTCGGACGAGACGGTCGAGGAGCTACTGGCCCTAGCCGCGGGGCTGGCCCGCTTCTCTGAGCGCGGGCGGCACGTCCCTGAGCTTCAAGACCGCCCCGAGTACGAGATCGTGCGCGAAGTCATCCTGCCGCGCAAGGCGCGCGTTTTCTACCTATTTGTGCCCGACTCCGACGAAGTGATCATCCTCGGCCTGTTGCCACGCGGCGGTGTATTCCGATCGCGCGTCCTCGGCCCGCGTTTTGAGCAGAGCTGAGCGTACGCGCGGACGAAAGCCGCTCCTCAGTGCCCCATGAGATGCCGCAGCTTGAGCGCGTTCTCCTCCGCGCGCACGCGCTTCTCTAACTCACCTACCGCGACTTTGAACTGTCCGACGAACCACTCGAATGCGCCCGGCGTGTCGATCCAGTAGGCCCCGTTGCTGAAGACGTAGTCCACCGCTTCGCTCTCGCCGCCGGGGCTGATGTACTCGGGCTGGTCTTCAGGCAGTGGTTGCAGGTCGAGCAGGAAGATTGGGACGAAGCGATTCTCGTCGAACGCCTCCTGAAGCGTGCGCGACGCGCGCGGGCTAGCCCCTCACTACGGAACATCCACAGGGCGCGTGTGTAAGACCACACAGCCGACGCTTCTTCTTCGTACTCTTTAAGCAGCACGCCCAATTCCTCATTCTTCCCCTCTTGCAGCAGGAGCTGAGCCAGCGGATAGCGGTTGCCCTGGTTGTCGCCAGGGTTGAGCCGCAGCAATTCATGATAGTGTTCGACGGCGCGCGCCGCCTCGCCCATCTCCCACAGGCACTCGGCGACGCCGGCGCGTGCGCGCATGTAGGGGCGCGTCTCAAGTATGCCCCAGAAAGTTCCCCGCATCTTCTGTGAAAGCCTCGGGGCCGAGCGCTCGCTCGCCGGCACGCACCCCTTCCTCGTAAAGCTTGAGCGCTTTGTCGGACGTGCGCGCCGTCTCCTCGGCCAGCAGCACGTAGGCGTCGGCGCAGTCGGGCGAGATGGCGAGCGCCTCACACGCAAGGCGGACGCGAGCCTTGCGGGTTCGCGCATCCCAAGCCTCGTACATCTTGTCCTGCGCTCGCTCCAGAGGGGTCAACTCGTGTTCCGGTAAAGGTATGTCTTTAGTGCCGACGAATTGACTGATGAACTCGTTGGCCTCCTCCATCGTCTCGAAAGACTGCTCGGCCAGCAGGCGCGTTATGTCCGACGAGACCTTCTCAAGCGCGCGCCGGTCGGCGATGGGCCGCGGGTTGGCGGGCGGGGCCGAATTCTTCCCGCCGGCCCGAGCACCCGCGGAGGCTTTTGATTTCCCCGAAGTCTTCCTCTTAGCCATGACATTCCTTCACCGGGAGATGCTTCCGGTTTCCGGCATTATGAATGCGCCTGATCACGGGTCCACTATCACCTTCTCAATCCGGCTTACGGTCTCGCCGGAGACCTTCATAGCGAGCGCGAACCGAGGCCACTGATTAACCGCGTCCCGAACCTGCCGTATGCTCTCCCGCGCCCGCCGCGAATCAACGTCGCAGTCCTCGGCAACCCGCAGCATGTCACGCTCCGTGGGGCGCGCGGCCTCACCGGCCACGGCCATAGTATGTTCCCCGCCCGGCCCCTGCGAATACACGATGTCGTATGCGGGCGCGAACCTCCACTCGCCGGAACGATCCATCAGGTAGGAGAAGTTCTTCACGTGGTCGTCGCGGTTGTGCGCGAACACGTTGAAGGCCATGCGCCGGAACGCCTCTTCCATTTGCCGCTGGTCCTTGGTCAGGGCCATCGTCGCCTTCAGTAGGCCCTCGTACTCCATCGAGGGTATGCGGTGACTCGCGTGAAAAAGGCCACTCAGCGTGTGCATGTGCAGCCGTAGGGTTCCCGAGCGGTCGAAACGCTCCGCACCGAAATAGCGACCTCCGTCTTTGGTTTCGAACAGGCGTGTGGTCGGCACCTCTATTCCGGCCTCTCTCGCCATGAGCGCGTAGGCGACCTCCACGGCTCCGATGTCGGAAACATCCTCCCTCGACGGAAACTTGACTATGAAGTGACGGTAGCCCTCCGGAAGGTCCGAGGTGCCGGAGATCATGTGCCCGTCTTCGCCGATGCCGACCAGCACTTTCGGCCGCGCCCCGCCGGGTGAACCGCCCGCGATTCGCAGGGCCGGCAGAACCTCTTCGGCGCTCCCTTCCAACACCCGCTCCGCCTGGTGCGCGAGTTCGTCGAGGTCGATTGGGAGTTCTCCCTCGTCATCGGGGGCTGCCGGAGGGTGATAGGTGAGGGCCCCCATGCCCCGCGTTCCGATGTATGCCAGACGATCCAGGATCGAGATGCCCGTCGGATTATGGCCGCGCTTCCTGAACTCACGGTCCATGAGCAGTAGCCCCCACCCGTCCGGCAAGGAATCGTTGAAGACTCCGAAGACGTCACCGAACTCTCTCTCTCGGTGCTCGAACACGCCGGACTGGATCGGGAGTTTGAACGGCGAGATGGGCAGGGGCTTTGCAATAAAGGCGCTGTCGTATTCGAAGTAGAGGACCTTCTCCTGTTCGGCGAGTGTGCCGACTACGACCTGCTCATCCCCCCAATCCAGCCTTACTTCGAGTTTGCGCATCGCTCCGCTTCCCTCGCTTGCGTGATGACCGTTCCACTCGCTGCTCCAGTTCGGCCAGAGACCTGATAGCCTTAGGAGTGAAAAGCTGATCAAAGCCCGAACGGGCCTCGAAGATGACTGCGAGCTTTAGCAGGCGATCCAGCGAGATGCGCCCACTACGCTCGAAGACCTGATAGGTCGCCAAGGCGAGCCCCGCGCGCTCCGCGACCTCCTGCTGAGTCCACCCACGCTCCAGACGGAGTGCCTTGACCCGACGGGCTAAATTGCGCGTAATATCCCGCGGAGTCTGAAGTTCTATAGGTAACATATTGTTAATTATCATATCTAGAGCCAACTAATTGATATTATTATATCAGTTAATAATCAGGCGTCAATGTCAATAATGGCTCCCGTTTAATTCTCGAAGCGAGAATTGTGCTGAAACTCTATGGGCTACGACGGCCTCTACAGGGCGTGCAGGCGACCTATGCCGCGCTCAAAAGAATCTTGCCGAAGGCACGTACCGCCCTCACTTTCTACTACAACAGCGACACGGTGAATCACGGCTGGACGACTAATATGAAGCCCGACGCTGGCGGGAAGCTGGTGGAGTACGGCCGCAACTACGACCTCCTCCTTTCGTGGACCTCAACCCAATGCCCGCGACACAATCGTATTCCGCCGCGTTGACATTTATGCCAATTCCGGCATACTCTCCCCATGAGTAGCTCCCCGCCCGACAAGACGCTCTTCTGGGTCGGCTCTTCCCTGAAGGACCTGCGAGATTTGCCGAAGGAGGTAAAAGACGAGGTCGGGTTCGCGCTCTACCAAGTGCAGAGGGGGCTCACGCCGCGGTCCGCTAAGGCGCTGAGGGGTTTCGGCGGGGCCAGCGTGCTTGAAATTGTTGAGGACTTCAGGACTGACACTTACCGCGCCGTCTATACGGTACAGTTTGCAGACGCAGTCTATGTGCTACACGTTTTTCAAAAGAAGTCGAAGAGGGGCGTGGAGACGCCGCAGTCTGAAGTCGAGCTTATAAAGAGTCGGCTGAAGTTCGCGAAAGAGCATTACGAGGGGTGGCGGCAAGGAAATGAAGAGCACGAAGAAGGTTAATGTTACGCCGAGCGGCGGTAACGTCTTTGCGGACCTGGGATTGCCGGAGGCCGAGGATCGCCTGCTGAAGGCGCAACTGGCGCTAAAGATTCAGCAGCTCGTCGAGCAGAAGGGGATGACTCAGGCTGAGATCGCCCCCCTCCTCGGACTCGACCAGCCCAAGGTGTCCAACCTTATGCGCGGCCGGCTGGCCGGCTTCTCGGCCGAAAGACTATTCGGCATTCTGAACAGGTTGGGGCACAACGTCGAGGTGCGCATCTCCGAGGAGGAGCATGAGCCCGAGGACACTTACACGTCAGTCGTCGCCTAACGGAATATCCGGCCTCACTGCCCCTCCCTCCTTGAGAGCTGTCTGCCACGGCACTGAAACAATCCGAAAGTAATTGACACGAACAGAAACGTTCGGTATTTTGTCCTCCACACCGGAGGCACGCATGGCTGAAGACCGTCCTAAAGACCTGATTACTTACACCGAGGCCAGGAAACTCCTCGGGATGAGCACCGGCACTCTGACCAAGCTCCTTAAAAACGGCACCCTTCGCCACTGGCCCGACCCGCTGGACGCACGCGTTAAGTTGGTCAGCCGGGGCGACGTGGAGGGGCTGCTAGCGCAGAGCAGGAGGAGGGCCGCATGATTACTATCACCATCGCCAGCCAGAAAGGCGGTGTCGGCAAAAGCACCACTTCGGCGATGTTGGCGGCCGAGCTCGCCACCAGGAACTATAAGACCCTGCTCGTGGACGCCGAGCCGCAGGCCGACTCCACCTCAATGTTCCTCGACCCGACTTCTGTTCAGTCAGACTTGGCCGACGTCATCGTGGCGCGTAAAGACGCCGAGACGGCCCCCCTTTCGGAGGTGATCGTCACGACGGAGCTGCCGAATCTAGACCTCGTGCCCTCATCGCTTTCGCTCGCCAACTTCGACCGCGAGCACAACATGGCCGTGACCCGCCTCAGAAAGGCGCTGCGGGACGTCTCTTATCTTTACGATTTCTGCGTAATCGATACGCCGCCGAGTTTCGGCCTGCTGCTCTCGGCCGCCCTGACGGCCTGCACGCACGTCGTAATCCCGGTGCAGGCCTCCCCGATGGCGCTCGACCACCTGGACGATCTCCTGCAAGTCATCGAGGAGGCGCGCGAGATGAATGAACATATCACCGTCCTCGGCGCCGTCTGCACGATGCTGGACCGCCGCACGACCATCTCCGGCCAGACCTTTAAATGGCTGAACGAGCGCATGCCGGGGAGGACGTTCCAGACCATTATCCACCGGAACACCAAGCTCGAAGAGGCGCCGGTTTTACACCAGCCGATTCAGCTTTACGCGCCGAGCAACAAGGCCTGTGACCAATTCGCGGAACTGACCGACGAGATACTGGCAAAGCTGGAGTTCGACAAGCAGCGCCCGTCGCTGTCCATCGTCCGCACCGGGGAGCAAGTTTCATGAACGACAAGGCGAAGCCAAAGCGAAAGGTCGTCGAGCGGCGGGAGGCAGGTATCAAAGCGATGCCCGCGCCCCAACCCCGAACACTGCCGCAGGACCACCCTGCCCGCTCTATGTTTCGTCAGATAGCTGAGGCCGAAAGGAGTCAGCTAGAAGCCCCTACCACCCCTACCACCACCCCTACCACGGCTACCACCTCTACCACCTCAGTCGCGCCGACTCGTGATTTCACTCGCGTGCCGAATTCGATAGTGCGGGAGGCCATTCCGGGAGGATATTTCACCGGTAAAAGCAAGCAGATTTACGACTGTCTATACGCGATGACTCGCGGTGCAGTAGTACCCATCCGCTCTGTCAGAATCTCTATGGAGCGGTTAATGGTGAAGGCCGACATCGGGTCTGACCGGACGCTAAGGAAGAACCTGGCGCGCCTTGAGGGGGTAGGACTCGTCACGATTAAACAGATCGGCGGCACTCAGGGAGGCAACGAATTTACCGTCTTTTTGCCTGAGGAAGTATCACCCGCCACCACCCCTACCACCCCCACCACCTCTACCACCCCCCACCACGACCACCCCTTGCAGAATGTGCCAGTGGTACCCGTGGTAGAAAGTGATAGTGGTAGGGGTGGTCTAAATGGTGAAAACAAAGATAGTTCGGCGAAACACAATACTCTTATTAATACTAATACAGACAAAAAAGATGATGAGGCTTTCGCCGGGCTGGTCGAAATGCTAAAACAGGCGGCAAAAAAAGTAACGGGGAAAGAGACCTCCGTAACAGAAGCCGACCGCTGGCGAGAAATAGGTGAATTACTCGCGGCCGAACTCCAGATCGCGGCCTCACGCACGACCGTTTCGTCCGCTCCAGCTTTTCTCTTCGAACACCTGCGTCGACGCCTGCGCAAATCCGACGCGCGCCAGATCGAGCAGGAAGTGCGCGAGGCGAGTTCCGGACAGGCACCACCTGCGTCAGCGAAACCAGAGCTTGATCCCGACCAGCTTCAGGAGCAGGTGAATATCATAGCCACGCTAATGAACGACGGGGCTTCCATGAGAGACTTGGAAGAACAGTTTGGGGCGAATTTTAGACCCGCGCAGTGGCACATGATCCGGAGTATGGCGCTGGCACAGGCGCGGGTTGTACGCTCACAGTCACCAGAGGTAGGTAAATAAGAGAAGGTTTCACTATGTTTCACAAAGCCCTAAACCTACATGATAGGGCAGTTAACAAAGCGGATTTGAGTTAATTCTCTCTTTAATAACGGCATGTCGCGTAATGGGTCTTTTACGACTTGAGCAGGATGATGGCTCAAGCTAAAATCTCTCAAAATTCCTGTCTGGAGAGGAGGGAAGGCTTGAGTACCCTGCGGAAAGACGATCAGGCGCCCGCCGATGACTTGGCCGAAAGCGGCCAACGCCTCTACGACGAGCGCTTGAAGGCCCTCCTCGAACCCGAGCATGACGGCGAATTCGTCGCCATCGATCCCGACTCCGAGCGCTACTTCCTTGGCTCTACCGGCCTCGCCGCCCTGCGCGCTGGGCGCAAGGAACTTCCAGACAAGCTCTTCTACCTCCTGCGCGTCGGACATGAAGCGGCGTACCGGGTAGGGGGCTATGGCGCGAGAAGAGGGTAGCGTCAACGCCCGCCGTGAGGCATGGCTGCGGATCAGGACGGCGGGTGGGGAGACGCTCGACTGCTTGATCGACACCGGCTTCGACGGCGCGCTCGTACTCCCGCGCTCCGAGGCCTCACGGCTGAACCTGACCGTGCTCGGGCGCGTCCCTATCATCGGGGTCGGCCGCATTCGGTCGGTCGCCGACATTGCGGAGCTGGAGGTCGAGTGGCTGGGGGAGACGAGGGCAGTGGAGGTCATCGTCAGCGGCGGCGATGACTCGCTCCTCGGCACGGAGCTCCTCGACGGGAGCCGCCTGATGATCGATTACGTCAACTACACAGTGACCGTCAGCAACGAGGAGTAGATGGGAGACTCGACCGTCAGCCCCCGAGTCCTGAGCGCGCCGGATCCGCCAGTGCGAGAGGCCGAGCCCCTGCCGCCAACGCCCCTCAGGTTCGAGGAGCGGCTCGCTGTCCTCTTTATCCAGAAGTCACTCTCGGCGGAGACGCGGGAGTCCTACCGCCGCGGCATTCAGGAGTTCTTCCGGCACGCTGGGTGGCTGCACCCGACACAGGTTACCCCGGAGCACGTGCTGCGCTACCGTGATCGGCTCATCTGGGATAAACGGAGGCCGGCCACAGTCGCGCAGAAGCTCTCCGTCATTCGCTCCTTCTTCTCCTACTTGCAGGCAGCGGGGGTGGTCATGCTCAATCCTGCCTCGGCCAAGCTGGTGCCGCCCCCGCCCGTGTCAGTGCAGCAGGTAGGACGTGCGCTGACGCCAAAGGAGGTGAGACATCTCCTAGCCTCACCGGACAAAACTAAGCCGGAGGGGGCCCGGGACTACGCGATGCTTCTCGTCATGCTGCGGCTGTCATTGCGGCTGTCGGAAGTCTGCTCACTGCGGCGGTCGTTGATCACGGCGAGCCAGGGACGTTGGATTTTGAAGTGCAAGGTCAAAGGGGGTAGGGAAGAGGTCTGGCCGCTGCCGGCGGATGTGAAGGAGGCGATAGATGACTACCTCAGACTGGATCATAAACGCCGGCGGGCGCTACACAGCGACGGCCCCGAAGCTCCACTCTTCCAGCCGCACTCGAACTACCGGACGCTGGTGTTCGACAAATCTCTAAGTCCCCGTCACGTTCAGCGGATTGTGGAGAAGTGGGGCAGGTTCGCGGGTGTAGGAAAAGTTACACCTCACGACCTGAGGAGAACGGTCGTCACGGAGCTGCTGAACCGCGGGTACAGCTACCGCGAGGTGCAGATGGTGACCAAGCACAGAGACCCTAAGACCGTAATGAGGTACGATCACGCGCGGGAGAATCTGGAGAATAATCCGATTAACACCTTCAGTTATGACTTCGACTCGTAACACTAAGCATGATAGTAGGATGGTTAAGTCCCATGTGGAAGAGGAAGCAACCACATGCTGCACTCGTCGCCAGCATCCGATAACGCCTGCCATTTACAGCTCGATTGAGTCTTCTAGACCTTAACCGGTTCTCACGATCTACCCGAATCTACTTATCTCGAAGGACAGTCAGTGGCGTACGCATTAGCTGGCGTAGATAAGCCCTTCATCTTCTGGTCATCGAGTCTGAGCCCGGCCTCGGAGTTCGTCGCGGAGGATCCGCTCGCGCTCGACTATGTCGCCCAGCAGATCGGGCTCTGGCTGCTGCCCGGTCTGACCACCCGCACCTCGCGCGCGGGTTATTATCCGATGGTGCTTTACGGCCTCACGCTCGCCGAAGAGGCGGTGGATAGATTCGGGCTGCCGAAGCGAGACGCGTTCATCCAGGAGCTCTTCGAGCGTTGGGAGCGTTTCTGGGCGATAGCCGTCGGCCGCCTGCACCGCGGGCGCATACCGTCCGAGGACGGCGACGCGATGCGCGGCATCAACGGGGCAAAGCGCGCGGCCCGCAGCTCCCCAGGCGAGCGTGTGCCCATTGATTACAAGTTGATCGAACGCCAGACCGAACTCGCCGCGCTCGGGGCCTACCTATCCTCCTTGCGCTTCTACGAGCTGGTGCAGGAGGGGACGTTAGTGCCGACGAAGTTGGGGCGTGACCTCGCAAGTCTGTTCTGGGGAGACGGCGGGCACCCCCTGCAAGGCAGCTTCCGCGAGTACGCGCTGAAGGCAATGGAGCCTTCACGTAAAACCCTGCCAGCGCGGCACGGCACCTTCATGATCGAGCGCGTCGGGGAGTTGTCGCGGCTAGGTGTCATCAGGAAGAGGCCGAAGCTACAGCAGACACTCTGGCAGGCGTTCTTCGCCGCGCCGTCGCGGAAGGCTTCGCCGGATCACACTCCGGAGCTGGCCGGTCTGCTCATCAGCACGTCGCAGGAAGGCGTCACGTCGCCTAAGGAGATTATGGTCGGGGCGACGCGCGGCAGGTGGGGCGAGACCATCGGGGCCGACCTGCGGCGACTGTTAAAACTCGCCGTCGTGTTCGAGAACTTCGCCGCGTGGGCGAGGGCGACCTTCGACGGCGTCTACCGGCGCGTTCACGACGCCTGTTACATACTTTCCCGGGAGCGCCTGACGGCGGAGGCGCTTCCAGCGGAGATCTGCGCGCGCGGGGCGCGTTTAGCCGCGCGCCTTATCGAGCACCCTTCGGCAGCAAAGCTCGCGGGACTCCCCGCTCACGGGGCTGGCTTGCTGCGGCTCGCCTCCGCGTGCGTGAGCGCCTCGCCCGAGATGATACTGGAGAGCCTGCTTGCGTTTCACCAGCGCGTGCAGACCGACCGTCGCCACACGGGCGGCTGGCTTAGGGCCGAGGAAGACAAGATCGTGGCCGACCTGACCGGCTACACGGCCGCGCGCGCCAGCGCCGTGGGGTGGACTCATGACTTCAAGCTGGGCGCGCTGAGGAGTCTGCTCCGAGACTTGGGCCGGGTGCGGTGAAAATCGAGCAGAGGTCATACGTAGACATCCTGACTGAGCGCCTCGACTGCGCCGCCGCCTGCTTCTGCACCTACACGTTCGACCCGAGCTTTTTTGAAGAGCACGTGCTCGCGCCCATCCTCGGCGTCACGTCGGACCCGGTCGAGATGACGGCGCGCTTCCTCGAAGAGGGGCGCATCCGCTGCCGTGAGGTGCCCGTGGTCTGCCTCGCTTCAGGGGAGAAGTACCGCGGCGGTCAGCGCCTGCCTTACGGGCTCGGCCTCATCTCCGGCCGAACCTTCCACCCTAAAATCTCTTGGCTCCTCTTTCCGGAGGAGAGCGTGGTCGTCGTCGGCTCCGGCAACCTCACGCGCGAGGGCGTCGGGGTTCAATCCGAGATGTTCGTCGCGCTTAGACTCTCGTACCTCGACGCGGCGGATCGCGGGGTGTTGAAGGGGCTGAGCGAGTTTGTCGCCGCGTGCAGCGCGCTGCTGGATCGCCCCGCGGGCAGGCTCAAAGACTTTCTGGCACACCTAGGCCGCCTGTGCCCGTCACTCGAAGACCACGCCGCGAGCGCAGACCTGCGATTTCTACACACAGAGAGCGGGGCCACCCTGCTCACGCAGATATCGGAAGCCGTCGCCGGAAGCATTGAAAGAATCAGCGTCATCTCCCCCTTCTTAGAGGAGGACGGTTCGTCGCTTGAGGGCTCGGCGCTCGGAGAGCTCGTGCGACTAGCGAAGGCATCCGGCGGAACGCCAAGGCTACAGCTCGCCGTCCCCTGGGCCGACAGCAATATGGAGAGACCAGCGCAGCCCGTTAGGCGTGTTGGCGAACTGCTCAACCACCTCTGCTGCTTACGGAGTGAGGACGAGCAAGGGGAAGTCTCCTTCGGTTACTGGACGCCGCGCAGAAGAACAGAGCGCACGATTCAATATCTCGACCGGTACGGAAGGCCGTCGGTGTTGCCGTTGGAGGACGCCGAGAGGTTAGTTGCGGGTCGAGACACATGGCTGGTTGAGCCCGTCACCGTGTACGCCCCGGCGGAATTGATTGCCGCACTTGGGGCAGCGGGGCTTGAGCCGGAGATGTTCCTCTTTCCAGACTGGCGCGTCGAGGTGGTGAGGCGGCCTCTGCACGCGAAATGCTTCGCCTTCGTAGCGCGCGAACGCGGGGCCGTCAACACTTGGTTGTTCGTCGGCAGCGCGAACGCATCGAGGCGCGCGCTCATCGAGCCTGGCGGGAACGTCGAGGCGGGCTTTCTGATGAAGCTGCCCAGCGCACTCGCGCTCGAAGATATATCACCCGAGGTCATCAACTGTCCCCGCGAGCGCATGACGATGGAAGAGAGGGCTTACCCGCCGCAGGCCCCCAACCTCGCATTGATGTTGGAGTCGGCCGTCTACAGCGCCGCGGAGCGCGTGTTGCGGGTGGGGTGGAACCGGGCCCGCGCGGCCAGCCGCGACCTGACGCTCCTGTACGTACAGAAGTTACTCTGGGCTCGAAGTGACCCGCCGGCCGAACAGACCTTTGAAGATTTTGACTTGGCCCTCGCCTGCTGCGAGTTGACGTTGCGGGTCGGAGAACGGAGCTTTGCCGTCCCCATCACCGTCCTCGACCCGGAAGCCCTGCCCGCCAACCCGAGTCTCGGTAAGTCCACCTTCGAGGAACTACTCGCCCTATACGGGGGGCGAATGTCCTCCGAGAAACTCGCTCGCTGGCGTGAGCGCGTAGCCGAGAACGGGCCCACGGATGAAGCGCTCGCGTCCGTCTTCGGCGAGCGGTTTCAGCCCGTTGACGTGTTCCGCGCTTGGTTCGGGATGAAGGCCGAGCTCGAAGTCGAAGAACTCTCAATCGGTGGTATGAAGGTTCTGCTCGACGGCCCTCAGGGCGTCCGCACAGTTTGGCAGCTACTGCTCGACGCGGCGGAAAAGGGAAGCATGCCCCGTGAGGAGGCTTGGTTCTACGGCCTTGAGCTTTACCGCACCCTCTCGACGGTGCGCGTGTCGGAGTCTTCGCGCTTCGCGGAGGAGAGGGGGTCGCTGCTCGAAGACTTTCTGCGAGAGTTGCGCGCGGGGCTGAGCGAAGGGAAACTGGCGGCCGACGACCGTGCCCTCGCGCGGCGACTGACGGAGTTCTACCTGAGAGTATGACGGAGATGCGAAACAGGAAATGGCTCCGCTCGTTCTTAAGGCTTGAGCGTGACGCGCACCGCGAGGGGATTCTCGACGAAGACATCAGGCGGCAGGAGGACACCGTCCTGCGCGCGTTAGAGATTCTCGACCGCTCGCCGGGCGTGCTGCTCGCCGACGAGGTCGGGATGGGAAAGACGTTCGAGGCCATCGGCGTCATTGCCTGCGTCAGGCAACAGAACCGCAAGGCCCGCATCCTCGTCATCACCCCCGGGCCCGATTTGAATAAGCAGTGGATAGGGGCGATGAACAGGTTCCGCGAGCACGGCTTTTACGCCTTCCGCAAGGGGGAATACTCCGAGATCACGCACCTGACGCAACTGCCAGCGGCGGCGAAGAGGGAGGGCCACATCCTCTTCGCGCCAATCGGCATCTTCATCAACGTCCGGGCTGTCGAAGAGCAGCACTTTCTCTTGAACGCATTCTTCCGCTGGCGCAAGCTCCACGACGATACGCGCCGGGCCATCTGCAAAGCCTACTTCGGCACGGTGCGCGGCGTCGCAGACGTGACGCGGATGAAACCGTACATGGGTGTGAGCGGCTACGCGGGTCTGCTGCCGCTGCTTGAAGATGCATTCCGTCGCCCCGCGCGGCGGCGGGAGTTTACGCCGGAGGAGTTCGAGGGGCTCGACAACATCTACGAAGACTCCGGGGCCGAAGGGTTCAAGAACAAGCAGCGCGTGCGCCGAGCCCTCGCCCGTGCACGATTCAAGCTCCTCAACGGCATGCTGCCCGGCTTCTCGTTGCTCGTGGTTGACGAGGCACACAAGCTCAAGAATCCCTGGTCGGTGCGCTCGCAGGCGGTCGCTAATATCCTGTTCGGCAAGTACCGGAAGACGGTCTTCCTCACGGCCACCCCGTTCCAGCTGGGTATAAGCGAGTTGGGGCAAGTCTTCACCACCTTCAGCTACGCCAGCATCGCGAACGAGGAGAGGCGCCGGCTCCGGAACGAGGTGGACGAACTCTTCGCCAAGATCGGCGAGTACCAGACGGCGTATGACGAGCTGCAAAGCGCCTGGCAGTTCCTCGATGCGGAGAAGGTGGGCGAGTTCAAGCAGTGGTACGCCGCGAACCCCGGACTCGACGCGGAGCCGCCGTCGAAAGAGGTCGCGGCGCTGGCCGAGGTCGTGCGGCGGCTCCTGAAGCTGAAGCGCGAGGAGGTTGAACCGGGCTTCCGCCGCTGGGTGATCCGTAGCGTGAAGGAGGAGAAGAACACGTACCGGCGACACCTCGTCTCAAGACTCTCGCCCGAGCAGAGGTCGTTCCTGTCCTTCATGCTGTACGAGCGACTTATCTTCGAGATGTTCAGGAAGCGCCGAGCGACGTACAAGGCGGCGGTCGAGATCAACATGACCTCCTCTTTCGAGGCGGCGACGAAAGGGGCGCTGTTGGACGACAGAGGCGTGTCGGAAGACCACGACATTGAAGCATACCGAGCGCTGCTGCGCGACGTACTCAAGCCGGCGGGAAGGGGCGGCGTCAAAGACCACCCGAAAGTCGAGAGGGTCGTGAGCGAAGCGTGCGCCGCCATGCTGCGCGGCGAGAAGATGCTCATCTTTTGTGAGCGCAACGAGACGGTTCACGCCATCAAACGCCGTTGCGACCGCGTGTGGGAGTCTCACATCCTCCGACTCTGGCAGAAGGTCTTTCCGGAGAGAGAGGCCGCCGACATCTGGCACCAGCAGAGGAACTATCAGAAATATTTCACCACAACCGCCAGCCCTTACTACCTGATGCTGCGCGAAAACTACGCGCGTGCCTTCGCCGGAGACGAGGCCATAAGTGAGGGGGGCGTGGCATCCATCAACGGGCTCGCCAATGAGATACTTCGTGGCGTGCGCGTCGGCGGCTCTTCGGCCGAGAGGGTGAACTATAAGGTCGCCAAGCGTTGCATCGAACAGGCGGCGTTGCGCCTCGCGTCGGAGCGCCGCCCCTCAATGTTCGACGAACTGCCCGGCCATGCCGCGGACGCCGCGCGGAACATTCTCGAGGAGGAGTTCATCTACACGGGGCTCGACCTCACGGCCGACGAGGAGGAGGGTGACTACGAGGAGCCTCGCGCCAACACGCACCCGCGCTGGCAGATATCTGAGCACCTCGCCGAGTCCATTCTCGCGCCGCGCCAGGAAGGGGTCTGGCACCGGCTCTGCGGAGAACTCGCGCGACTGTCGGCGCACGACCGCGTGCGCTTCGTCGAGGCGGTCAGGGCCTTCCTCACAAGGAAGGAGGTCGAGTTCCTCCCGCTTCTCCTCGCGCGCGCCGCGGGCGCAGAATCGGAGCACACGGCTGTCCGGGCCGCGCTCGAAGAGTGGTGGGCCGAGCCCGACAGCCTTTGGCGCGAACGCGTCCGCAACCTCCTTGCGTACTGCGCTGGCATGAACGAGAGCCAGCGCGACAAAATTCTCGAATCGGGCCTGCGCGCGGGCGTCCCCGTTCGCGACACTCTCGCCGCCGAATTTCGAGAGGACTTGAAGGAAGGATTCAACACTCCGTTCTATCCGATGGTCTTGATCTGCAACCGGCCGATGCAGGAGGGCGTCGATCTACACCGTGAATGCCGCAGCCTCATCCACCACGACCTCTCTTGGAACCCTGCGCAACTCGAACAGCGCGTAGGTCGGCTGGATAGGATAGGGAGCAAGGTGCGCAGGGATCGCGAGACAGACCCCCAAGCAATGCTGTACATACATTATCCCTTGGTCGATAGAACGATAGACGTACGCCAGTACCTAACCGTGAGGGAGCGGGAGAAGTGGCTCGACTTCCTCCTCGGCAGACCGCCGGAGTTCTCCGCCTATAGCTTGGACGGGGAGTCGGTTCAGCCGTTCCCGGAAGAGTTATAGCGCAGTTCAGTTGAATGCGACCGAGGCTCAGGAGTAATGTGACGGCCTATGCGAGCCTACTCCTTAGACCTGCGGCAGAAGGTGGTCGCGGCGGTCGAACGCGGCGATTCCACCATCGAGGAGGTCGCCTCGGC
>DASVGG010000105.1:0-23754 GCA_036379655.1 Pyrinomonadaceae bacterium | reverse complement strand
CATTCTCATCAACAACCGATGATGAGAATGACGCCCCTCTACGTCTCTACTTTTTCTGTGGCGGTTTGGAGGCCGGCGCAGGAACGCCACGGCGCGCGCGGAGTGTGATGCGATAAAGGCGCATGTTTTGTCGCGCGCGAGGTGGCACGGCCGTTGCGATTGAGCCGGACAGGTTCGGCAGAGAAACTTAAAGGAGAGATGGAAGAGGTTATGAAGAAGATCGTAAGCGCAACCGCACTCGCCCTGACGCTGGCCCTCGGCGCGGGCTCCGCACTCGCCGCGAAGAGGCAGAACACGAACACCTCGACGGGCGGCGCGACGATGTCGTCGAAGAAGAAGACCGTCAGGCACCGCCGCCACCGCCGCACCACGCGCAAGGCCGCGAGCGCCCACGCGAACAGGTAAGTCTCAACGGCGCGGCCCACGCCGCGCGACCCGGAAGGCTTCGGTCTTAGTTCCGCACAGTCGCCTTCGATCTGGGGCGGGCGGCACCCGCGGGCGACGGGTGCCGCGTGCGGATTGCGCCGCGCGCGTGTGTGTTGGGCGACCCGCGCGCGCGGCGGCCGAGGGATGCGACGCCGCCCCCGACGGCGGCCCCCCGCATCCCTCTTTTTTTATTTTGAGCTATGAGAGTGGCGCTGCGAGACGTGGCTTCGGGCGCGCGGCGTATGCGAGCGGGGCACGCGCTGATTGGCGTCGGCCTGCTGCTGTTGGTCGCGGCGGGCGGATTCCTCGTCGCGCGCGTGAGGCGAACGGCGCACGTCGTCGAGACGGTCACGACGAACGCGCGCGCGGCGACGGCCGCCGCCGCCACGGCCCCGACGCCCGTCTACTTCGCGCCGCAACTGCCCGCGCGCGACGCGGACGTGGAGCAGGCCGGCGACCGCATCGCGGAGGCGGAGGTCTATCTCAGGAAGCGGCAGGGTGCCGCCGCGCTCGCCGCCCTCGCGCGCGCGCGCCGCGCGACCGCACGCGCCATCGAGTCGCACCAACGACAAGGCGCACGCCACGACGCGCTCGCCGCCGCGCTGCGCGACCTGGGCTCGGTCGAACGCGCCATCGAACGCGGCGCCTACGAAGACGCGCGCCGCCAACTCGTCGCTCTGGACAAGAGCCTCGACAGGGTCGATTGATTCATCGAGTCATCGGTTCATTGATTCATTGAACCGATGACTCGATGAATCAATCCTCGTCGAGTTTGACGCCGAAGCGTTCGGCCATGCGGTAGAGGGTGCGGCGGTCGATGCGGAGTATCTCGGCGGTGCGCGTGCGGTTGCCGCCGGTGGCTTCGAGCACGTGGAGGAGGTAGCGGCGCTCAAGCTCGTCGAGCGTCGGCAGGTCTGCGTAGAGCGCCGCGAGCGGCGCGCGCGAGGCGGCCTGACGCACCTCGGCGGTCTGGAGTTTCGGCGGCAGGTCTTCGGCCGCGACCTCCGCGCCGCGCGCGTGCAGCGCCGCGTACTCGACGGCCGACTCAAGCTCCCTCACGTTCCCCGGCCAGTCGTATGCGACGAGACGGCCGAGCGCCTCCTCAGACAGGCGCAGGCGCCCGCGCCCCGCGTTCTCGGCGGCCGCGCGCAGGAAACGCTCCGCGAGCAGCGGCACGTCGCTTCTTCGCTCGCGCAGCGCGGGCACGCGCAACGTGACGACGCTCAGTCGATAGAAGAGGTCTTCGCGGAAGCGTCCGGCCTTCACCTCCTTCTCAAGGTCGCGGTTGGTGGCCGCCACGATGCGCGCGTCAACGTTGACGGCGCGCGCCGAGCCGACGCGTCGAATCTCACCCTCCTGCAACGCGCGCAAGAGCTTGACCTGCATCGCCGGGCTCGTCTCGCCGACCTCGTCGAGGAAGAGCGTGCCGCCGTCGGCCTCCTCCCAAAGCCCCTTGCGGTCGGAGGCCGCGCCGGTGAACGCGCCGCGCGTGTAGCCGAAGAGTTCCGACTCCAACAGCGTCTCCGTGAACGCGCCGCAGTTGACGGGGACGAAGGCGCGCGACGCGCGCGGACTGTGCTTGTGAATGGAGCGCGCGACCAACTCCTTGCCCGTGCCCGACTCGCCGACCACCAACACCGTCGAGCGCGACGGCGCGACGCGCGCGATCTCCTTATAAAGCTCGATCATCACGGGCGCGCGCCCGACGAGCCCCGCGCTCTCGTAACGCGAGGAGAGATTTTCGACCGCGTCACTCTCATCCTCACCCGACGCTGCTCCGCGCTCCAACGCGCGACGCGCGGCGGCCACGACCTCCGCGACCTTGAACGGCTTCGAGATGAAGTCCCACGCACCTTCGCGCGAAGCTTCAACCGCCGCGTCGAGCGTGCCGAAGCCCGTCACGAGGATGACGGGACACGCGTCGCGCAACGCGCGCAGGATGTCGAGTCCGCTCTGCGCCGCTTCGAGGTTGATGTCGCTGACGACGAGGTCGAATCGCGTCCGCTCGGCCGACGCGAGCGCCTCTTCCGGCGTGAGCGCGCTCGCGGCCTCCCACCCTTCGGCCGCGAAAATCTCTCGCAGCAACTCGCACGAGGCCCCGTCGTCGTCAACCACCAGAATGCGTTTCATCGGTCTCACACTCTCAAGTCAAGTGACCAGGATTAAAGCGGGGAGGATGAGGCGGAAACGCGCGCCGTGGCCGGGCTCCGACTCGACCTCGATGCGGCCGCCGTGCTCGGCCAAGACCTGCCGGACGACGACGAGGCCGAGCCCCGTCCCTCGGCCTCTGCCCTTCGTCGTGTAGAGCGGGTCGAAGATGCGCGCGCGCACCTCCTCCGTCATCCCTTCGCCCGTGTCCGCGAAGTCAACGCGGACTGCGTCATCGACATAAGCGGTTTCGACGCGCAACTCGCCGCCCGCGCGCATCGCGTCGAGCGCGTTGTTGAAGAGGTTGATGAAGACCTGCTGCAAGCGATCCTCGTCGCCCGCGACGGGTGGAAGGTTTTCGGAGAGCGCGGCCGTGAGCCGCACGCCCGAGGCTTCGAGCGTGGGGGCGGCGGCGTCGAAGGTGCGGCGGAGCAGTGCGTTGAGGTCGACGGGGACGAACTCCGTGGCGTCCGCGCGCGTGCGGTCGAGCGTGCGGCGGACGGTGCGCTCGATGCGCTCGATCTGCGCGCTGATTGTCTCCAGTCGCTTGCGCTCGTCCTCGCTCACGCCGGCGGGGCCTGCCAGTAGGAGTTGGACGTGGCCGCTGATGAGGTTCAAGGGCGTGCCGACCTCGTGCGCGAACTGCGCGGCGAGCTGGCCGGCGGCCGCGAGTCTTTCCAGTTCGGTCAGCCTGCGCGTCGTTCGATAGAGTTCGAGGTTGCGCTCCTCCAACTGCGCGTTGCGCTCTTCCAACTCGGCCGTCGCGTCGCGGACGCGGTCTTCCAATAATCGTTTCTGCCCCTCGCGCTCGGCCGTCATCTCGCGCAGGCGCGTGAGCATGCGGTTGAACTCGCGCGTGAGCGCGCCGATCTCGTCCGGCGTCGTCTCAAACAACTCCGCCGAGAGGTCGCCCGCGCCCGCGCGCCCCATCGCGCCGAGCAGGCGGCCGACCGGGCGGTGGACGAAGTGTCGGAAGAGCAGGAAGACGCCGGTTGTGATGGCCGCGACGGCGAGCGGCGCGAGCCACAGCGCGCCGCGCCCGTAGTCGAGCGCGATGGCCGGCGCGCCGTCGAGCCGCTCGATGACCTCGACGGCGCCGCTCACGCGCCCGCCCTCGACGACGGGCGCGAAGACGCGGTAGAGCGAATCGTCCGCGCTCGCGGGCCGCGCCTCGACGACGCGCGTCTCAAGCCCGCTGCGCAGCGCCGCCTTGACCTCTTCGGGAATCTCGTCGGCCTGCCCGCTCTCGGTCGAAGCGGCGACCTGTTGGAAGAGTCCGCCCGCGCGTTCCCACACGCGCACCGTGACGGCGTCGGGGCGCGAGCCGTGGACGAGCGTCGCGAGGCGCGCGACCTGCACGGGGTCGCGCGGCGCGGGCATCTCACTGATGTGCGCGGCGAGGTTGTCGGCCTGTAGCTGCGCGAGTTGCTTCTGCTCTTCGCGCACGCGCTCGGCGAAGCGGACGCTGACGAGTGCGAGCAGCACGGCCAGCACGGCGAGCGTGACGGCCGACGCGAGCAGCGCGGTCTTCGTCTGGAGCTTCAGCGGGCGCATAGGCGGAAGAGTCGAGCAAGCGTTATGCCGCCATCATAGCAGTAGGCAGTAGGCAGATGGCAGTAGGCAGTCCGGAAAGATAAGGCGGCCTGAAGGAATCGGGGGCGGCGAGTTGATAATCTCGCCGCCCCCGATTCTTTTATGCAGATTCTTTAAAGGCTTCTCGCCTTCAACTGCCTACTGCTATCTGCCTACTGCCTACTCGCTCACGCCCGAGGCGGTCTGCGCGGTGACGGCCTTGGGGTCGTAGGGGGTCTTAAGATACTCCTTGGCGGCGCGTTGGGCGCCGTCGAAGTCGATGCCGGTCTCGACCGCCTTGCTGTACTCGTTGACGGCGCGGCCACGGTCGCCCATGCCGTCGTAGGCGTTGCCGCGCTTGATGCGCGCCCACGCCTCGATCCACGACGGACGCAGATTGCCGTGCAGCGCGGCGTCGAAGTTGTCGAGCGCCTGCTGGTAGTTGCGCTGTTCGAGGAAGATGAGCCCGAGGTTGTAGTAGACCCACGAGTTCGACTTGTCGAGCTTGAGCGCCTCTTCCAACTGCCGCTGCGCTTCGAGGTACTGGCCTTCGCGGAACAGCTCAAGGCCGCGCCGCGCGACGATGGAGATGCGCAGCTCTTCCGAAGAGCGGAGCATCTTGTTGTTGGGGTCGATGACGACCTCCAAAGGCTTGCCCTTGACCTCGAAGTCGAAATCCTCGCTGCGGTCGGCGACGTAGACGACCGTGTTGGCATCGTCGCCCTCGGCGCGCAGTTGTAGCTCGACCGGCATCTTCAGGTTCTCGACGTTCTGCTTGATGGTGCCGCGCGCGCGGAACTTGCCGGAGCGCGTGCGGATGATCTGGTAATCGACGGTGAACTCGGGGACGCCCGTGCCCTCGACCCAGCGCGCGAAGAAGAAGCGCATGTTGTCGTTCATGACGGCCGAGGTCAGCTTCTCGAAGTCGTCGATGGAGGCGTTCTTGCCGCGAAACTCGGTCACGTAGCGTTTGAGCAATTCGTCGAACTTCGACGGGCGGATCGTCTCGCGCAGCATGCGGAAGACCATCGCGCCCTTGTAGAAGACGACGGCCTGATAAGCCGCCGACTGGTCGTCGAGCGTCGAGGGCGCGCGGGCGATACTGGCGGCCTGCTCGAACATGAGCGCGCGCTCAAGCATGTCGCGCTGCGCCGTGTCGAGCTGCCCGCCCGAGAGCTTGCCTTCGCGGAAGGCGAAGCTGCTCCACTCGGCGAGCCCCTGCGAGAGCCACGCGTCGTCGAACGACTTCAGGCCCACCGTCAAACCCCACCACTGGTAAGCGACCTCGCGCAAAAGCCTGTCGTCAAGCGACGCCTGGCGGCCGGGCGTGAAGAAGCGAGGGCTGAGGAACTGTATGCCGGGCGCGGCGTACGCGTCGAGACTCGCGTCGTCGATCTGGACGACGCTGAAGTGCGTGCCGAAGGCCGGCTGCCCGTACTTCTGCGTGTAGAACCTGAGCGCCTCGCCGACGAGTTGCGCGTAGGGCTCGACGAAGCCCTCGCCGCCGGGCTGGACGTGGAACGTTATCTCGAAGCCCTCGATCTTGAGCGAGCGCGTGATGAAGCGGCCGACGGCGAAGTTGCCGACGAGCGAGGGCTGGCGCGTGACGAAGCGGAAGCTGCGCAGGCCCGCCGTCTGTCCGGCCGCGCGCGCGGGCGCCGTCCGCGTCGCGCCCTCGCTCACGGGCGGAAGGAACTGCGCGCCCGTGAGCTGAGTCACCGGCTCTTCGCTGAACCCGGCGACGGTGTAGCCGTCGGGGACGCTGACGGTGATGTCGGAGGTGGCGCGGTCGGCGGCGTACTCGTGGAAAGGGAACCAGCGCGACGCGTACAGCAGGTACGAGAGGTCGGCGCCGATGTAGGCCAAACGCTTCGTCAGGAGCGGCCCGCCCTCGGGCGTGACGAGCGCCCCCGCCCAGCGGAACCGCAGCGTCTGCGGCTGCCCGGCCGGGACGACTTCGCCGAGGTCCACGCGGACGAAAGGCCCGATGGTCTCAAGTCCCGCCTGGTCCTGCACAACGTTCGTCAAGACCTTCCCGTTGCGCTCGACGGACTCGACCTTGAGCGAGCCGTTCAGCTCGAAGACGACCGAGCGCGTGTTGTCGAGCGGGATGAAGGTAACGTCGGCCGTGGCGGTCAGGAGGTGCTGCGCGGGGTTCAGCTCGGCGATGATGCGATAGTTGTTTACGTCGAAGCGCGCGCGCTGCCCCGGAGCGAGCGGCGTCTCGGCGATGGTCTGCACGGGCGCGGGCGTCGGGGCCGGGGTCGGCGTCGGTTTGGCCTGCGCGGGCGGCCTCCTCTGCGAGTTGCGCGCGGGCGTCTGCGCCGCCGCGAGGGCCGGGACGGTCAACACCGCCAACGTCAAAAGGGCGTGGTTAAAGAGTCTCTTCATCGTCTGAATCTTCCTGCCGAATGTTTCGCCGATGTGCTTTAAGGAAACGATACGCCGGTCGGCCGTCTCTGACAACTTTTTACGCGCGTCCGCGGGGTGAAGCAGGCCAAAAACGGGCAGTTCTGCTATTACGACAAGCGTTTGGATGTTCCCTCCGGCCGCTCCGTTGTACGCCCCCCGCCCGCCAAAAGGCGCGAGGCTCAGCCCGCTTGACAGCCCCGGCCGGGCGCCTCCATTCTTCGTTCATGAACTCATACGGCGACCCCGCCATCCGCATCACGCTGCTGCCGCGCGACACGAACCCGCAGGGGACGATCTTCGGGGGCATCATCCTCAGTTACATCGACATCGCCGGGGCGGTCGAGGCGCACCGCCGCACGGGCGTCGAGCGCTTCGTCACCGTCGCCATGCGCGAGGTCATCTTCCACCAGCCCGTCTTCGTCGGCGACCTCGTCAGCTTCTACGCGCAGACGCTGAAGGTCGGGACGACCTCCATCACCGTCCGCGTCGTCGTCGAGGCCGAGCGTTACGGCGGCACGAGCGAACGGATAAAAGTGACCGAGGCCGAGGTCGTCTACGTCGCCGTGGACGCCAACCGCCGCAAGATGCGCATCAACAAGGAACTCGTCAAAGGGCTCGAAGACATCGAGCAGCACGAGACCTCGTGACCTCGACTCTTCGCCGGGAGCGCGAGAGCGCGAATACGACGAAGCGCCTTAACTCAAGGTTGAGTTAAGGCGCTTGACTGTTAAGCGTGCTGGCGCACGCTTTGGCGGGCAGGGATGCCCGCGCTCCCGGCGCGGAGTTCGGCGAAGAGTCCCGGCTACTTCTTCCAGTTGCCCTTGAACGCCTTGTCGCCGCGCGTCTTCGCCGTGAGAACCTTGCTCTCCTTGCGCCCCTTGCGCTCGCCAATCTTTACGTCGCGGTCGAAGAAGTAGCCGGTGAGTCTCATCAGCGCGTCCTCGTACCCGCCGCCGTTGCCGCGCAGGTCGAGCACGAGCGTCTTGTACCTGCGCGCCCGCGACATCATGTCGTCCACGACCTGCTCGTTGACCTCGAAGGTCGGCATCTTCCAGATGAGGAGTTTGTCGTCGCCGACCTCGCTGGAGCGGACGCGGATGATACCCCACTCTTCGCGCAGGGCCTCCATGTAGATGTCCTCCCATTGGCGGACGGCCTGCCCCATCTCGATCTTCGACTCGACGACCGCCTCGTGCGGCTGCGCGTCGCCGGGGCTCTGGACGACGAAGCGCACGGCGCGCGCGGGAGCGCACACGAGCGCCAGCCAGCAGAGGGCGGCGGCCGCCGTCAGCAGGCGCGCCGCCGCCACGTTCTTCGAGTGAATCATGCGGGGTGTTTCCTTCGTTTGAATTCTTGAATCTGCTCGCCCGGGCTCGGTGTGTGTCGGAAGAGGTCGGGGAGGCCCGGTCCTGACGCGCATAAATTTAACACGCGGCGGCCGGAAAATTACATCGGCGTATATACTGTGGCGGCTGCCGCAGCGTTCAGAACCGAAGAGGAGAAACCACATGAGCGGATTCAAGTTTGAAGCCCCCGCGCTCGCGTCGTTGCCCTTCCAGCCGCTCGGCGCCCCGACGCTCGCGGCCGACCTCGTCGAGGCCGAGGCGAGCTACGACGGCGACCCGCGTCTCGGCCCGATCACCTTCATGTTCGACGCCACGGCGCGCGGGCTCATACGCGTCTGCAACTCCGTGGACGACGAGGACGCGGAGGACGGCGTGCTCGGCGCGGCCGCGCGAGAGGAGTCGGACGAGGCGCTCTCGCCCGCGCTCGTCTTCGACGCGGAGCACGCGTGGCTCAAGTACCGCTTCGGCGGGTCGGCCGAAGGCTCGGCGGCGGCCGAGTTCAAGACGCCGGGCGGCGTCTCCGTCCGTCCGAAGGTCGAGGGGCGCAAGGGCGTCGTCTTCGCCTACTATCGACAACATAACCCGGCGGAGCTGGTCGCCGCGGCCGTCCTCGCCGACGCCCCATCGCTGCGCGTGGCCTTCCGCGCCGAAGACGCGCTCGCGCTCGCGGAGGGCGACGCGCTGCTCTACCGCGTCTATGGAGAGCTGAGCGCGGGGCTGACGTTGAAGTGGTCGGACGTGTTCACGGCGTCACTGAGCGAGTTGAGCAGACTGCTGGACGCGGGCGAGGTCATCGCGCTCAAGGCGGACGTGGGCGCCGAGGTCAACTTCCGCGTCGGCGTGCGCGACGACTTCCGCCTCGTCTTCACGAAGGGCGGCCCCGTCGGCGAGTTCGCGGAGACGGTGCGCGTCTCCGTCTACAAGTCGAAGACGCGCGAGGTGGGCGTTGACGCCGAACTCGGCGTGACGGTCGAGTTCGCGAACCCCGAAGTGGTCGAAGCGCAGCTCACCAAGGTCTACGAGTCGCTCGCCGGCGCGGCCTTCAAAGACCTTGAAAGGATACTCGACGAAGCGGACCGCGCCGCCTCGCTCGAAGCCATCCCCACGGAACTGCAATTGCCCGCGCGGTTGTTGATGACGCGACTCGGGCTCGACCCTGTGCTCAACAAGCCCGCCGAGTTGCGTGCGAAGTGGGAGTCGATTAAGTCGAAGGTGCCGGGCATCATCGAGAAGGTCGCGAAGACGAAGGTCCAACTCGGCTTCTCCTACGAGTACCTGCGCGTCAGCACCGACCTCGCGTTGCTGCGCGCGGACCTCGACGCGGAGACGTTCCGTCGCCTCCACCCGGACCTGATGGTCTGCGAGCTTAAAGGCTTGACCGAGTGGCTGCGCGACGACGCGCCGGAGGGCGCGCTCAAGCGTTACCTGCGGCGGAAGACGTTCAAGGTCTCGAAGGCCTGGGGCTTCAATCTCGGCATCTCGCCGTGGGGCGTGAAGCTTGGCGGCACGGACCGTCTGTTGACGACGCGCGTCGTGCAGGAGAACGTCGAGGGCGGACAGCGCGTCGCCTACGACGGCCTGCGCAGCTACGAGGGCGCGTGGATGAAAGATAAGGTGACGTTCGCCGCCGACTTCAAGGCCGAGATGCGCGGGTTCGCGGCGCCGCCGTTGACGTGCCACTTCGAGTACGGGCTCTCGCTCAAGTGGGAGTGGGAGGAAGGGACGCTCAATCGCGACGACCTCGCGAAGGTGCTCGACCACGCGCGGCTCTGGCGCGTCGTCGCGCCCGACCACGTCGCACAGGCGGAGGAGGCGGCGGCGGGCTCGTTGGGTAAGAGCGCGACGGTGCGGCTTGAGCTGACGCTCGACCAGGATGCGTTGGTGGGGCTGCTGCCGCTGCTCGTCAACCCGCCCGCGCCGCCCTTCAACCCGCCCAAAGACTACGCGAAGTTTGACGCGGACCGGCGGCTCGAAACGTGGGGCGCCGAAGCTCTCGCCGCCGCGATGCCCTACATGGAGATGTTCGACGCGCGGCGCGACCCCGTCGTCAGGCTCCACCTCTACGCGCCGTTGTGGCGCCGCTACTTCGAGGACGACCGGCTCTCGTTCGGCGACTACCGGCGCATCGCGCGGCAGGAGATACCGCGCCTCGCCGACGCGCTCAAGCTCAACCTCAAGGACGAGAACGAACTCGCCGCGCACGAGGCCGTCGAGGGGCAGAAGCCTTCGACCTTCGCCGGCATGATCGAGTTGCAGAAGGGGCCGGGCGGGAGCAGCGACGGGGTCCACCGCAACTGGCGCGGCTTCGCGCAGGGCTTGAAGAGCCTTGAGTCCGCCGCGCGCCCCGACAACTGCCTGCCCGCCAAACTCGTCGAGCAGTCGTTCGACGACATGTCGCGCTTCTTCACGCAGTCGCTCTACCTGCGCGCCGTCGGCTACTTCGTCGCACAGGTGGCGCACCTGACGGGCAAGTCGCGCCTCCTCAAACGCTCGCTCACCATCGACGGCGGCGACGGCGCGACAATCGCCATCGGCTGATTCGATTGCGGAATGCGGATTTTGAATTGCGGATTAGAAACCCGGCGGCTCTCATCAATCCGCCATCCGAAATCCGCATTCCGCAACCGGCACCCAGTGGCCGCGCCAGTCGTACTCTTCGAGGCCGGCGAGGTGCTTCTTGTAGTCGTAGGGCGAGGGCTCGCGGCTGCCGTAGCCGGGGTAGTAGTGGCGGCACCCGAGACGGCGCGCGCGCTCGACGGCGAGCAGGATGGTGTAGACGCCGAGGCTGCGGCGCGACTCCTCGGGGGCGAACATCGAGTAGACGGAGGAGGCCGCCGCGCGGCCCACGTCGAGGAAGTGCGCGGCGACGAGACGCTCGCCCGCGTAGACGCGGATCGTCTCGTTGCGGCAGGGCACCTCGGCGGGCGCGCGCGAGAGGAAGTCGTGGAGCGAGTCGGGCACGTCCGAGCTGAAGCGCCGCCGGTGCGCCTCGAACATCTCGAACGTCTCAACGTCGAGCACGGTCGGCGCCACCTCGACCCGCAAGTCGCGGTTGCGCGTCACGACGCGCCGCTGACTCCTTGACGTGACGAAGCGCGCGAGGTCAACGCGCAGCGGCGTGATGGTCAGACTCCTCCCGCCGTGCACCCAACGCCTGTACCTGAAGAAGATCGGCCCGAAGTGCCTCCACCCCTCCGCCCACAACGCGTCCATGCGCTCGGGCGTCGCGCTCCAACACAAGAAATATTCTTCCCGCGAAAAGCCCATGTGAGTTGACGCGTCGGCCGCCGCGTCAACCGGCGGCGATTAGGACGAGCAGGGTGATGATGAGAAACGAGCTTAACGCGAAGAGCCCGCTCGCCCTCTTCAGCCAGTAGTGTTTGCAGTCGATGATGTCGTCAATCTCCGTGCCCCACCCGTCAACCGCTTTCTTCAAGTCGGTCGCCGTCAGCCCCGAGTCGATGGCACCCTTGAGGATGTCGGAGAGTTCCACCTGGTTAATCCTTAAGGCCGTCTCCGACTCCTGCCCGGAGGTCATCACCTTCGGCTGTCGGCCGCAGACACGCGACGCGCAGTAGAGGAAGAGCAGCGTCGTCAGCGCGAAGAGGATGAGGAGGATCATCTCCGGCCCCTTCATCCTGACCACCGCATCCTTCACCTGCGGTCTGAGGAGCGGGTAGGCGGCGAAGAGTAGGGCGTGCGCCGTCGGGCCGACGGTGGCCATGAGTTTCGCCGCGTTGTCGTAACGCTCGATGGCTTGCATCGGCCCGTCCACGCGCGCCTTGGCCCAGTGTTCGACGATTGCCGAGAAGCAGGCCCCTTTCATGCCTTCTCCCTGACTCTTCGTGCCGTTGCCTTCGGTCGCCGCCTCCGGGCGGTGAATCAACTGTCCGGTGGAATTCATTGGGACTCCTTTCTTGTTGAGGACGGAGCCGACGGGGACTTCAGTTGAGCCGCGCCTGCACGCGCCTGAGCGCCTTGGCGGCCTGGGTGAAACCGGGCTCCTCTTCGAGGGCGAGGCCGTAGTGGCGCGCGGCGTCGAGCGGGCGACGGCGCTGCTCGTAGACGCGGCCGAGGTTGAAGTGCGGGAAGGCGTAGGACTCGTAGCGCGGGGCCGCGAGCGCGCGGCGGAACCAGCGCACGCAGGTCCAGAGGTCGCCCTGCGCGATGAGATAGCTGCCGATGTCGTTGTAGGGGTTGCCGAACGTGGCGTCCACGCGGATGGCCGCGAGGCACTCGTCGATGGCGTCGTTGTAGCGCCCGTCGAAGCTGTAGACCCACCCCAGGAAGGTGTGCGCCTCGGCCGTCGGGTAGGTCTCGATGGAGCGCCGGTAGAGTTCGACCGCCTCTTCATACCTCTTCTCCAACTGCGCCTCGTACGCCTGCCGGAACAGCTCGACCGCGCGGCGGCGCGGCCCCTCGAACGTCTTCGTATCCTCTTCGTCGTAGAACATAAAACTCACTACCTGAACTTCAAACTTCACCTGCTGCCTGCGGCCGGCGTCGGCGTCGGCGTCGGCGCGGCGCAGGGTTTGGCCTCGGCGGGCGTGTCGAGGCGTTGGATGCGGCCGTCCTTCCGCGGCGCGATGGTCTTCGCGTCTTCGATGGCCTTGCGCAGCACGGCCGAGTCAATCAGCTTCGACTTGAGGACGTTCGGCCGCCCCTTGAACATCGCGTACTGGTCGCCACCGCCCGCGACGAAACTGGTCGTGACGAGCGTGTAGGTTTTCTTCAAGTCAAGCGGACGGCCGTTCACCGTCACACTTGAAACGCGCATGCCGGCGAGCTTCGACGCGTCGAAGCTGTAACGCACGCCCGAGACCTGCGCGAAGCGGCCGGGCTCCGCGCCCGGCGCCGTCAGGGAGACGCCGTGTTCGAGCGCCTGCAAGAGCACGTCGCCCGTGACCTCGATGGCGGCGAGGTCGTTGCCGAAGGGGAGGATGGAGAGCACGTCGCGCACGGTCAGTTCGCCCGCGGGCAGCACGTCGTCGGCGCGGATGGAGCCGCCGTTGAGGAGCGCCACGTCCGTCCCGGCGGCGCGGCGCCAGGCGTCGGCGATGAAGTCGGCGATGTTGGTCTCTTCGCTGCGGCTGGTCGCGCTGCGCGCGTCGAGCGGGACGGAGGTGCGGCCGACCGGCTGCGCGAGTTCCGTCGTCAACTTCGAGTACTTCTCGACGACGGGCGCGAAGGCCGCGTCGTCCTCGACGGTCGCGTCCACGGGGATGACCTCCCAGTCGATGGACTCGACCTTGCCCGTCGCGGGATCGATGTTGAGGTCGATGCGTCCCAGTTCGCGCGCGTCGGCCGTCATCTTGAAGATGGGGACGCCGGCCGAAGAGGACTGCAAGAGCGTGTGCTCGTGGCCGCCGATGATAACGTCGATGCCCGGCGCGCAACGCGCGAGCGCCTTGTCCTGCGCGAGCGAGAGGTGCGTGAGCGCGACGACCGCCTGCGCGCCCGCCGCGCGCATCCGTGGGATGATTGCCCGCGCCGTCTCGCAAGGGTCGCGGAACTCGGTCGTCGGCCCCGGCTTCGAGGTCGTCTTCGTCTCGGGCAGCACGAGCCCGACGATGCCGACCTTCACGCCGCCCATTTCGCGCAGGTCGAAGAGCGGCGTCTCGGCGAACGTCTTCCCCGTCTTCGTGTCCACGACGTTGGCGCCGAGCCACTTGAACTTCGACTCCTTCATCCGCTTCAAGAGTTCTTCGTCGCCGTAGTCGAACTCGTGGTTGCCGAAGACCGAGTAGTCGAGCCCGATCTGGTTCCACGCGTCGATCATCTGCGCGCCCTTGTAGGTGATCGACTCGACCGAGGGCGAGATGGTATCGCCCGCGAGCAGGAAGAGCGTGTTGGGCGACTCCCGCAACACGCGCTTGCGCAGCGTCGAGACGCGGGCCAGCCCGCCGCGCGCGCCCCGGTCGGCCGGCGTGAAGCGGTACACGTCGTTGACCTGGAGGAGCGTGACGCGCACCGTGCAGGCGCGCGTCTGCGCCTGTCGCGCGAGCGGCGCGTGCTGCGCGAAGAGGAGTACGAAGAGCAGCGCGAGGGCCTTTGCGCGCGCGCGCGGGCGGATGAATGCCATCGGGTAGAAGTCCCTTCCTTTTGTAAATGTTCGGGAGTTAAGTCCGTCCGGCGCCGCTCGGCCGGCGCCGCGGTCAGGCCGTGCCGTTGGCTCGAATTATACACACCGCGCGCCCCGCTGTGATAGATTCCCGGGGGCGCCGTCTCCTCGCCCCTTTATGGCCCGGCGGAGGGCCGAGCCCTTCGCCTTTATACTCCCCGTCGAGGTTCGCTCAAATGCTTTTGAAAGACCACGCCCGCCCGCGCTCCCTTTCGCTGGCCGTCGCCCTCTGTCTCCTTCTCTCTTCTCTCGGTCAGGCACAGCAGCCGCGCCCGTCCGCGCCGGAGCAGGATGAGGTCGTCAGCATCACGACGGAACTGGTGCAGACGGATGTCGCGGTCTTCGACAAGCAGGGCCGCTTCGTTGACGGCCTGCGGCCCGAACAGTTCGAGTTGCAGGTGAACGGCCGGCCGCAGTCGATCACCTTCTTCGAGCGCCTCAGGGCGGGCAGCCGCATTGAAGAGTCGCAGTTGTCGGCCGTCGCGAAGCGCGGCCCCGCGAACGACAAGACGGCCGAGCCGAGTCGCGCGGTCGGTTCCGAGTCCACGGGGCGGCTCGTCTTCTTCTTCGTGGACGACCTGCACCTGAGCGGCGCGAGCGTCGCGCGGGCGCGCGCGGCGTTGCAGCGTTACGTCGATCACGTGATGAGCCCCAACGACCAGGCGGCAATCGTTTCGGCGAGCGGGCAGGTCGGGTTCTTGCAGCAGTTGACGGACAACCCCTCGGTGCTGCGCGCGGCCATCAACCGCCTCGGCTACAGGGGGACGACGGACGCCTACGGCGGCAAGACGCGCATCAGCGAGTACGAGGCCAGTCAGGTCTTAGACTCGGGCAACCGCGAGCTGTACGCGTTCCTGCTGGAGTCAACGAAGATCGAGCAGCAGATGGGGCCGGGCAGCCGCCACGGCGACCACACGCTCGCGGCCTCCTACTCGGCCGCGCCGCACCTCCGCAACCGTCTGCGGCAGGTGCGGCAGCAGGGCCGGATGGCGACCGACGGCACCCTTCAGGCGCTCCGGGGCCTGATGCTCTCGTCGGGCGCGCTCCCGGGGCGCAAACTCGTCTTCTTCCTCTCGGACGGCTTCGTCCTCAACGAGCGGGCGGCGGGCGCGTTGGGGACGCTGCGCGGCGTCGCGGAGACGGCCGCGCGGGCGGGGGTCGTCGTCTACACGATGGACGTGCGCGAGAGCCTCTTCAGTTCCGGTTCGAGCGTGGACGCGGGCACCAACGACTACATCGACCTCAGCGCGCGCCGCGTCGGCATCGACTTCAACGAGGTCAAGTCCACGCGTGAGCCGCTGCACCTCATCGCCGACCAGACCGGCGGGCGCGCCGTCTTCAACTCGACCGACATCGGCGAGGCGGTGCGGCAGGCGCTCAGCGAGACCGCCGACTACTACCTGCTCGCGTGGCGTCCGGACTCGCCCGAACTGCGCGAGCCCGGCGCGCGTCTGAAGGTCTCCGTCAAGGGACACCCCGAGTGGCGCGTGCGACTGAGGGCCGCCCCGTTCGACTTCATGACGGCGGGAGCCGCGCCGCCTCAGAGACCGACGACGGAGACGCGCGCCGAGACGAAAGAGAGTGTAGGCGAGTCCAAAGACGCGGGCGCCGAAAGCGTCGTAGCGAAGAGCGCCGAGACGAAGGTCGTTGAGACGAAGGCGGAAGATAATCTAAAGCCTAACGACGACGAGTTGCTGTCGGCGCTCGGGGCGCTCTACCCGCGACAGGGGCTGCCGGTCGCGCTCTCGGCCGGCTACCTCGACGCGGGCGCCGAGGGCGTCGTCCTGAACGTCTCGATGCAACTGGCGCGCGGGGCTTTCCACTTCGGTTCGTCGGGCGAGAAGCGCAAGGCGCTCGTCGATGTCGCGGGCGCGGCCATCGACGACCGTGGGCGGCTCGGGAGTTTCAAGCAGTTGTTGACCATCACCCCCGAGACGGCCGACGGCGACGCCTCGAAGTCCGTCGTCTGGCACCAACGTCTGCGCCTCAAGCCCGGTCTCTACCAGGTGCGCGTCGCGCTGCGCGACCGCGCCACGGGCCGCGTCGGGAGCGCCATGCAGTGGGTCGAGATACCGGACCTGGCGAAAGGCGACTTCGCGCTGAGCAGCATCTTCCTCGGCGAGCGCGAGCCCCAGGCGGCGGACGCCGGACGGGAGTCCGCCGGGCCGCGCGCGGTCGCCGTGGACGTTGACCGGCGCTTCGCGCGCAACGGCGTCCTGCGCTTCCAGACCTACGTCTACAACGCCGCGCGCGCGGCAAGCGGCGCGGAGGTGCGGCTTCAGGCGCAAGTCCTGCGCGGGACGACGCCGCTCATCAACACACAGCCGTTCAAGGTGCCGGCCGCCGCCGACCCCGCGCGCCTGCCCTTCTGGTCCGAGTTGTCGCTTGAGCAACTGACGCCGGGCCGTTACGTCCTGCGTCTGACGGCCACGGACCTGACGACCAACCGCACGGCGGTCGAGCGCGTCAGCTTCCACGTTGAGTGAGGGCGCGTGCCAGCGGCGGGGCGTTTGAGCTAAACTCGTCGGGCTATAAGCGAAACAATTCGGGTCTGCGAAAAGATACTCAAGATGAGCAGAGAGACGAGTCTGTTAATTGAACCCGGCGGCGCCGTGCCCGCCACGGACGGGGCCGGCGGCGCGGTGGCCGTCGGCCTCTTCGCGGACGAGCCGCGACTGCCCGAGACACTGGGCGGCACCTTGCGCGAGTTGTGCGAGCGCGTCGCGGACGGCGGCGAGTTCAAGGGCGAGGAGGGGACGACGCTCCTCATCCACGCGCCCACGGACGAGGGGCAGGGCGGCGCCCGTCGCGTGCTCCTCGTCGGGCTCGGCGCGCGCGCGGACTTCGACGCGGAGGCGACGCGGCGCGCGGCGGGTGCCGCCATGCGCGCGGCCCGCGCGGCGCGTGTGCGCGCGTTGCACTTCGTCGTGCCCTCTTCGGCGGACGCGCGCGCTCTCGCCGAAGGTGCGCACCTCGGGCTCTACGAGAACGGGTTCTATCAGAAGAAGGAAGAGGACGAGTCGCCGCGACTGGAACGCTTGACGATAGTCGGCGCGGGCGAAGGTTTAAGTGAAGAACTGGAACGCGCGCGCGTCGTCGCCGAGTCTATCAACTGGGCGCGCACGCTGGCCGACGAGCCGGGCCTCACTCTGCCGCCGCGCGAGTTTGCGCGCCGCGCGGCCGAGATGGCGGTCGAAGTCGGGCTCAAGGTCGAGTCGCTCGGCGCCGAAGAGATTCGCGCGAAAGGGATGGGCGCCCTGCTCGGCGTCGGGCAAGGGTCGGAGGAGGAGCCCGCGCTCATCGTCCTGCGCTACGAGCCCGAGGGCGCGTCACCCGACGACGAGCTGTGGGCCTTCGTCGGCAAGGGCATCACGTTCGACACGGGCGGCATCTGCATCAAGCACGGGCTCGACATGTACGAGATGAAGTCCGACATGGCGGGCGGCGCGGCGGCGCTCGGCGCGCTGCGCGCGATTGCACAACTCAAACCTAACCGGCGCGTCGCGGCCGTCGTGCCCGCCGCCGAGAACATGGTTTCGGGCAAGTCCATCAAGCCCGGCGACATCGTCCGCACCTTCGCCGGCCCGACCGTCGAGTGCGTGGACACGGACGCCGAAGGGCGCCTCGTCTTAGTTGACGGCATCGCCTACGCGAAGCACCTCGGCGCGACGCGAATCGTGGACCTTGCCACGCTCACCGGCTCCATCATCGTCGCGCTCGGCTCGCACCGCGCCGGCCTCTTCACGAACGACGACGAGTGGGCGGCGCGCGTGCTCGACGCGTCCGCGCGCGCGGGCGAGCCCGCGTGGCGCATGCCCGTCTCCGACGACTACAAGAAGCTCGTCGAGAGCATGATCGCCGACTACAAGAACTACGGCGGCAGGCCCGACGCGACGGGCGCCGCGCTGCTCCTCTCGAAGTTCGCGGGCGACGCGCCGTGGGTGCACCTCGACATCGCCGGCACGGCCTGGTATGACTCGGCCACCGCTTACGCGCCGAAGGGCGCCAGCGGCGCGGGCGTCCGCACGCTGGTCGAGCTGGTCTGCGGCGAAGGCTGAATGAGGCGTCTTGACTTAGTCGTCGGCGGCGCGGCGGGCCTCGCGCTCCTTTACGCATCGTGGCGCGGGTGGGCGCCGTTCGGGCTGGCGCCCTTCGGCATGACGGAGGCGCTCGGGTTCGTGACGGGCGCCCTCTGCGTCTACCTCGTCGTCAAAGAGAACGTCTGGAACTTCCCCGTCGGCATCGCCAACTCAGCCTTCTTCCTCGTCCTCTTCGCGGGCGCGCGCCTCTACGGCGACGCGGCGCTCCAGATCATCTACATCGCGCTCGGGTTTCAGGGCTGGTACCTGTGGCTGCGCGGCGGCGAGAACCGCACGCCGCTCCGGGTCGAGCGCGCGTCGCGACGCCTGCTCGCGGGCGTGGCCGCGTTCGTCGTCGCCGCGACGGCCGGGCTGACCTTGTTCTTCCGCTACGTCAACGACTCGGCGCCCTTCCTCGACGCCTTCACGACCGCGCTCAGCCTCGGCGCGCAGTATCTTCTCAACCGCAAGACAATCGAGAACTGGTGGCTGTGGATGACGGCGGACGTTGTCTACATCTACCTCTACTTCGCGCGCGGGTTGCACCTGACGGCCGTGCTCTACTTCGTCTTCCTCTGCCTCTGCGTCGCCGGCCTGCTGAGTTGGCTCAGGACGATGAGTAGGGAGAGGGAGGCGGGCGCGGCGCCCTTAGTCGAAGTAGGAGGGGGCGCGGTTCGTGGTTAGGCGCGGTCTGATCGTCGGCAAGTTCTACCCGCCGCATCGTGGGCACAAGCACCTCATCGACACGGCGCGCGCGCAGGTGGACGAGCTGTTCGTCATCGTCTGCGGCAAGGAGGGCGAGGTGCCCACGGGCGAGCTGCGCGCCAAGTGGTTGCGCGAGATTCACCCGGACGCGCGCATCCTCTACCTCGACGACACGGACGACGCGCGTGACTCGCGCGTGTGGGCCGAGAACTCGCTCCGCCTCATCGGCCGCGCGCCCGACGTGGTCTTCACGTCCGAAGACTACGGCGACGAGTTCGCGCGGCGGTTCGGCTGCCGCCACGTGCAGGTGGATAGGGCGCGCGCCACGGTACCCGTCTCCGCGACGCGCGTGCGCGCCGACCCGCTCGGCTGCTGGGAGTTTCTTGAGCCGCCCGTGCGCGGCTTCTACGCCGCGCGCGTCTGCGTCGTCGGCGCGGAATCGACGGGCAAGACGACGCTCGCGCAAGACCTCGCCCGTCACTTCGCAACCGTCTGGGTGCCCGAGTACGGCCGCGAATATTCGGAGCGGAAGCTCGTTGCGGAGGGCGGCTACGACTTCAGCCCGGAAGAGTTCGCGCACATCGCCGCGCGCCAGTGCGAGTTGGAAGAGGAGGCCGCGCGACGCGCCAACCGGATTCTCGTCTGCGACACAGATGCCTTCACGACCGCCATCTGGCACCGCCGCTACATGGGCGCGCGCTCGCCGGAGGTGGAAGAGATAGCCGCGCACCAACGCCGCCCAGACCTCTACCTCCTGACGGACATCAGCACCCCCTTCGTGCAGGACGGCACGCGCGACGGCGAGCACGTGCGCGAATGGATGCACGAGCTCTTCGTCGCGGAGCTGCGCGCGCAGGGGCGCCCTTACCGCCGGGTCGCGGGCGCGCGCGGCGAGCGTTTGGGGCAGGCCGTCGGTTATATTGAAGAGCTGTTGAAGGGGTTCGAGAGGGGTTAGAGACTTTGGCACTCGACGAGACGATCTTCCTGACGGGCTTCCCCGGCTTCATCGCCGGGCGGCTGGTCGAGCGCCTCGCGCGCGACGGCGCGCGCTTCCTGCTGCTCGTGCAGCCCCCGTTCGCCGCGCGCGCTCGTGAAGAGATTACCCAACTGTCGGAGATGACCGGCGCCGCGCCTGAACGCTTCCGCGTGCTTGAGGGCGACATCACGCGCGAAGACCTGGGACTGTCCGCGGCCGATCTGGATGAGGCACGGCGCGAGGCGACAACGCTCTTTCACCTCGCGGCCGTCTACGACCTCGCGGTCGCGCGCGAGGTCGGCGTGCGCGTCAACGTCGAGGGCACGCGCAACGTCAACCGCTTCGCGCTTACGTTGCCTAAGCTCAGGCGTTATCACTACGTCTCGACCTGCTACGTGGCCGGCCGTCGCACCGGGCTCATCCTCGAAACGGAGCTACGCCACGACGCGGGCTTCCGCAACTTCTACGAGGAGACGAAGTACCTCGCCGAACTCGAAGTGGAGGCGCTGAAGACGGAGCTGCCCGTGACCATCCACCGCCCCTCGGTCGTCTGCGGCGACTCGCGCACGGGCGAGACGGCGAAGTACGACGGCGTCTATTATCTCATCAACTACCTGCGCATGTGGCCGGGCGCGCTCTCGCTCGCCAACATCGGCAACCCGGACGTGCGCCTCAACGTCGTGCCCGTGGACTTCGTCGTCGAGGCGATGGCCGCGCTCGCCTCGGCGGACGAGGCGGCCGGCGAGACCTTACAGATTGCCGACCCCGACCCGCTCACGACCGAAGAACTCTTCAACGTCATCTCGCGCAACCTCTCGGGCCGCGAGTCGCTCGTCACGCTCCCCGCGCCCGTCGTGCAGGCGACGCTCAACCTCCCTCTCAACGAGAAGATGACGGGCCTGCCCCGCGTCGGCGTCCCTTACTTCTTCCTCAAACAGACCTACGACACCACGCGCTCCACCGCCCTGCTCGCGCCCCACGGCGTCCGCTGCCCACGCTTCAACGACTACGTCGCAGCCCTGTTAGACTTCGTCGAACGCAATCCGAAGATGCAGTAGACAGCAGGCAGTTAAAGCCCCGGAGGGGCTCAACCCTTCTGCCTACTGTCTACCGTCTACTGCCCTTTAGTACGGGTCGCCGCTCAGCACGCCGTTGGTGACGCTGACGAGGTAGAAGCCCGTGGTCGGGCGGTTGGCGAGGTTGAAGGTGCCGCCGGCGGGCACCTTCCAGATTTTGTAGTTGGAGTAGGTGAGCGGCGTGCGCGGCTCGCAGACTTCGGGCGTGTGGTCGGCGAGGATGAAGTAGGCCGGGCCGGCGCCGATGACGGTCGCCAACCCGTTCTTATCCACGACGACCGAGGTCGCCTCGTTGATCGCCATCGAGAGCGCGCTCGACGCGCGGCCGTCCCTGATCTGGCGCGCGAGGAAGGCGAGCGTGCGCCCCATGCGGTCGCGCGCCACGAAGTGCTGGTCGGTGATCACGTCCCCCATGTGCGCCCAGTTGAAGAAGTCGTAGGTGAAGGTGATGTCGCGGCGGTAGGGGTCCAAAAGCGCCTGGCTCGAAATGGAGCTGCCCGAGCACGCGTCGTAGGTGAACTCGCCCTGGATGGCGGCGCCCGCGCTCGTCCCGCCCACGCCACCGCCGCGCGCGTAGACCGCCTCGACCGCCGTCTCGACGCGCGTGCCACGGAAGTTCTTCACGTAGTCGCACTGGTCGCCGCCCGCGAAGAAGACGACCTCGGCGTTGCGCACGGTCGTCTCGACCGCCGCCGTGTTCGAGTCCTTGGCGCTGGTGATGACGAGGGTCTCGACCGAGTCCACGCCGTTCATCGCGTAGATGTAGTCGTTGTAGCCGTTCGACCCCGTCGAGCGCAGGATGACCACGTCAACCTTCGTCGCGCAGGAGGTGCAGCCGCGCACCTGGTCGATGATCCACTGGAGGGCCGCGTCCACGTCCGTGCCGCCGCCGCCGAAGTCGTGCGCCGGGCCGGCGAGCGCGGGCGACACGTCGGCCGCGTTGCCCGTCAGATACCTCGTCACTTTCGCCTGCGCCTCCATGCCCGGCAGCAGGAGCAGCGCGAGCAGGAGCAGCGCGCCGCCGCCAACTTTCATCCTCGAACGTCCCATCATCGTGAGTCTCCCTTGTCTGTTTCTGTGCGTCCGGTGCCGTAAGGTTTTTTGAAACGGGGCGGACGGGTTCTACCCGAAGCGCGGCGCGAAAGCAAGGGTTTTCCGTCGGCGCTTGACAGCAAGGCGATTTAGAATTATTCTAATTCCACTTTCAACGGCGGGAAAATTTATGGCGGGTAAAGGAGATCAGGGCGGCGCCGAGCGGGCGCTGACGCCGCAGCGGCAGGCCGTGCTCCGTGTCATCACGGAGTCGGCGGAGCACCCGACGGCGAACGAGATTTTCGAGGCGGCGCGCAGGGAGTTGCCGTCGATCAGCTTCGCCACCGTCTACAACTCCCTGAAGTACCTCAAGGAGGCGGGGCTCGTCCGCGAGATTCATTTCGGCAAGGGGTCGAGCCGCTACGACAGCGAGACCGCGCGCCACGACCACGCCGTCTGCTCGCGCTGCGGTAAGCTCGTCGACTTCGACCTCGCCGAGACGCCGCAACTCATCCGCGCCGCCGCGCGCCGCTCGCGCTTCAAGCCCGAGTCGATTCACCTGACGCTCGTGGGCCTGTGCCCCGACTGTCAGGGCAAGGGGTGAGCGCGGCCCGAAAGTTTAACGCGGGCGCGGCCTTCGTCGGGTCGGCGCCCGCCCGTAAAGGCTCTTTTCCAAATCTAACGGAGGATTGAACAAGCATCATGGCAGAAGCAAAAGTTGGACAGCAGGCTCCGGCCTTCGACATGCCGTCCACGAAGAACATCGAGAAGCTGAACGAGAACGTTGAGCTTAATGACTACAAGGGGCGCTGGGTAGTGCTGCTCTTCTACCCGCTCGACTTCACCTTCGTCTGCCCGACGGAGCTGACTTCTTTCAGCGACCGCTACGACGACTTCGAGGGCATCGGGGCGGCGGTCATCGGCGTCTCGACCGACTCGGTCCACTCGCACCGCGCGTGGCTCAAGACCCCGCGCGACAAGGGCGGCGTCGAGGGCCTGCGCTACCCGCTCGCGTCCGACATCACGAAGTCTGTGGCGCGCGACTACGGCGTGCTGATCGAGGACAAGGGCGTCGCGCTGCGCGGCCTCTTCGTCATCGACCCCGAGGGGACGTTGCGCTACGCGGTCATCCACGACCTCAACGTCGGGCGTTCGGCCGACGAGACGCTGCGCGTCATCCAGGCGCTCCAGACCGGCGGACTCTGTCAGGCCGACTGGCGTCCGGGTCAGGAAACGCTCAAGGTCGGTTAGTCGTAAACTGTTAACCGTAAACCGTGACAAGATGAAGAACCAGTCTTCTCTTGTCACGGTTTACGGTTTACTTGTCACGAGGTGTTCGTCATGCCAATGAGAATCGGGACGGAGATGCCTCCGCTGGAGGGGGCGACCGAGTGGTTCAACGCGACGGGGGCGGCCGCCGAAGCAGAGGCGAAGGGGCACCCGACGCTCGTCCACTTCTGGTCGGTGAGTTGCGGGATGTGTAAGGAGAACCTGCCGCGCGTCGCGGAGTGGCGCGACGGCCGGGCGGCGGAGGGCTTGCGCGTCGTCGCCGTCCACATGCCGCGCTACGAGGCCGACACCGACGTGGAGGCCGTGCGCGAGGCCATCGCCACCTACAACATCACGGAGCCGTGCGCGGTGGACAACGGCCACAAACTGCGCGACGCCTTCCAGAACGAGCAGGGCTACGTGCCCGCCTACTACCTCTTCGACGCGGACGGCAAGCTTCGCGGCTTCGCGGCCGGCGAGTTCGGCGTCAAGGTCATCACGCCCGCGCTCGACCGCGTGCTCGCCGCGAACAAGACGGCCGCCGGGTAAGCGCCCTCAGAAGAAATTAACCACAGAGACGCGGGGGGTTGTG
>DASVGG010000104.1:0-25599 GCA_036379655.1 Pyrinomonadaceae bacterium | reverse complement strand
CCCCCCCGCCCCTCTTTATCCACGCCATAAAAAGAGAAAAACTTTGGCGGAGCTTACGCGCCCGGCAGGTATAATCCACGTCCGGCGACAACGCTAACGACACCGCTAAAGGAGAACCTCAAAGATGTATCCTCAAAGTTCGGAGCCACAGAAACCCACCGTCGTGAAGTGGTATGCCATCTACTGCTACGCGATGGCGCTCATGTACCTGGTCTGCGCCTTCATGGGGCTCGTCTTCCTCTTCGGCGACCCGGCCGAGATGGAGATGGACGCGGTCGGGGCCAAGTTCATGGGCGCCCTCCTCATCTTGATGGGGCTCGGGTTCGGGGCGCTGTACGGCGCGGCGCCGTCGATGCCGCTGAAGAAGTGGGCGTGGGTGGTGGGCATCGTCCTCATCTGCTTCGGCCTGACGAGCGCGTGCTGTCTGCCGGCGGCGATCCCGCTGCTGATCTGGTGGCTCAAGCCGGAGACCAAGGCGTACTACAACGCGGGCTGAGCCGTGTGAGGACGTGGTGAAAGACCGATGGACGTAACTCTCGTTGACGTGCTGCTGGTGCTGGTCGTGCTGTTCGGGGTGTGGCAGGGCTGGCGCAGGGGGCTTTTGTTGGGGCTGCTCGACCTCGTGCGTTGGGTCGGGGGCTTGCTGTTCGCGCTCAGGTTCTATCAGCCGGTGGCGCGTTGGATGGGGCCGCGCGTGAGTTGGGACGAGGCTTGGGACGAGCCGGCGGCGTTCTTGTTGACGGCGGTCGCGGCCGGCCTCGTCATACAACTTGTGGGCGAGGCGCTGTTGCGGCGCGTGCCGGAGGCGACGCACCGTGGGACCGTGAACCGGACGCTCGGGATGATACCGGGCGCGGCGGGCGGGCTCATCTCGGCGGCTATCCTCGCGTCGCTGATGATGGCGGCGCCGCTGCCGGAGGCCGCGCGCGAGTCCGCGCGCCAGAGCGCCTTCGCCGACCGGCTCACCTCTTACACCGAGCGGCTCGAAGAGAGGCTCGCGCCCGTCTTCAACGACGCCATCCAGCAGACGCTCAACCGCCTCACCATCCGGCCCGAGTCGAACGAGCGCGTCGATTTAGGTTTTCAGGTTGAGTCCGTCCGCCCGCGCCCCGACCTCGAAGCGCAGATGCTCGAACTCGTCAACCGGGAGCGCGTGGCCGCGGGCCTCGACCCGGTCGCGCCCGACGCTGAGTTGAGAGAGGTCGCGCGCGCGCACTCGGCCGACATGTTCGCGCGCGGCTATTTCGCGCACGTCTCGCCGGACGGGCTCGACCCCTTCGACCGCATGAAGCGCGCGGGCGTCAACTTCCGCACGGCGGGCGAGAACCTCGCGCTCGCGCCGACCGTGCGGGTCGCGCACACGGGTTTGATGAACTCGCCCGGCCACCGCGCAAACATCCTGCGACCGGCCTTCGGCCGCCTCGGCATCGGCATCGTGGACGGCGGCTATCGCGGCATCATGGTCTCGCAGGAGTTCCGCAACTGAATGTCCGCCGCCGACTCGCAGACCGAGACGAAGAGGTTCAGTGTCGAAGTGACCTGGGCGGGCCGACGGCTCGACGAATTCCTGGCCGAGCGTCTGCGCGGACTGAGCCGCATGCACATCGCGGGGCTGCTCGCGCGCGGCGCGTGCAGGGTCGGCGGCGAGGCGGCGCACGCGGGGCGAAGGCTGGCCGAGGGCGACTTCGTAGAGGTCGAGTCGGCGGGCGCGGTGCTGAACTCGATGACGCCGGAGCCGCTGCCGCTCGAAGTCGTTCACGAAGACGCGCACGTCGTCGTCGTCGTCAAGCCTTCGGGCGTGCTCGTCCACCCGACGCTCGGCGTCAAGCGCGGCACGCTCGCCAACGCGCTCGCATACCACCTCAACCGGGAACTGATTGATGAGAGTGGTCGGGTCGAAAATTCGATTCCGTTCAGCACCAACTTCATCCGTCCCGGCATCGTCCACAGGCTCGACCGCGACACGTCTGGGCTGTTGGTCGTGGCGAAGACGCAGGGCGCGCTCAGCCGTCTCACGCAGCACTTTCAGCGGCGCCTCGTCGAGAAGCGTTACGTGGCGGTCGTCGGCGGGCTCTTAACGGAGGACGAGTTGAACATCGACGCGCCCATCGGGCGGGACGAGGGCGCGCGGCCGCCGTGGGGAGTCCTTGAGTCGGGCAAGCCGGCCGAGACGCGCCTGCGCGTGGCCGCGCGAGCCCGGCGCCGCACGCTCGTCGAGCTTGAGCCCGTGACCGGGCGCACGAACCAGTTGCGCATACACTGCGAGCACGTGGGGCACGCGGTCGTCGGCGACGTGCTCTACGCGGGCGAGCCGCACGCGCGGCTCTGCCTGCACGCGGCGCGGCTCGCGTTCCGCCACCCTGGGACCAACGAGTGGGTCGAGTTCGTCTCCGCCGCGCCGCCCGAACTGCTCTCGGCGCTCGTCTGAGGGGGCTGAAAGCACGAGTTATCGCGGGAAAATTCGCGCAAAGCGTGAAGGCGAAATTTTTTTTAAATAGGTATTGATTCCGGGCGCGGAAAGATTTATATTGCTCCCCACTTCGGGCATGCGGTGAATCCAAATGCCTAGACGGTTGCTGGGGTGAGGACAGTGACCGTTGCCATGAGTGGGCGCTGCGGGTCCCAAAACTTGCGGCGCCCGCTTTATTTTGCCCGCCTTTTTCATCTTTCACCCGCCCTTTTTCGACGCTCACATTTGTCTGATTCGCTTTCGCCCAACGGCCTCCGCATGTTTGTACACGCCTGGACTTACGTCGAGCGCGCGTCTGCGGTATATTCAAGTCATCCCCTGGACAACTTTCCCCAATTAACAGAGGTTGCGGCGTACGTGTGTCGCGGCGGGCGGGCTTTTTCCTGTAACCGACCCTTGTGAATGGCCGTCTTGAAATGATGACAAGGATGCTTGAGTCTTAACTCGACCGACGTTTGAGCTTGAACTTGAAAGTGGTAGTGAAAGAAATGAAAAAGCTTTTCTTCTTCTTTGCCGTCTCGCTGCTCGCGCTCGCGCCGGTGGGCGTGCCGGCTCAGCAGGCTCCGGCCGCGAAGCAGTTTCTCGCGGGCGAGGTGACGGCCGTGGACGCCGCCGCGCACACGGTGACGGTGCGCGCGGACTCGGGCGAGACGGTGACGCTCTCGACGACCGAGCAGACGACCTACACGCGCCTGCCGCCGGGCGTGACCGACCTCAAGCAGGGAGCGCGCGTCACGTTCGCGGAGGTGCGCGTCGGCGACCGCGTGGTCGTGCCGGGCGTGACGACGGCGGGCGGCACGGCCTCGCGACTCATCCTGACGGCGCGCGCGGGGGGCGGCCCCGGTGGCGGCGGTGGGCAGAACGCGGGACGCAGGCTCAACGGCCGCGTCGTCTCGGTGGACGCGGCGAAGAAGTCGATCGTCGTGCAGGCGCGCGGCCGAGAGGGTCAGGAGTCTGTGACGATTGACGCCTCGGCGGCGCGCGCGATGCGTTACGCGCCCGACTCGATGCGCCCGGCCGACGCGGTGGCCTCGACGCTCGCGGACGTGCGCCCCGGCGAGAACATACGCGCGACGGGCGAGCGCTCGGCCGACGGCGCGAGCTTCAAGGCCGAAGAGGTTCTGACCGGCTCGTTCGCGCGCTTCGCGGGCACGGTGACGAACGTGGACGCGCAGCGCAACGAGTTGACCGTCAAGACCGACGACGGCGGGAGCGTCAAGCTCTCGTTCGGCACGCGCTCCAGTCTGCGCCGCATCACGCCCGAGTTCGAGCAGGCGTTGGCGAAGCAGCGCGCGGAGTTCGAGCAGCGTCGCGAACAGCGCCGCGCCGAGCGACAGCAGCAGGGCGGGCAGACCGCACAGGGCGGACAGGCCCAAGGCGAAGGCGGCCAGCGTCGCGAAGGCGAGGGCCGACGGCGCGGCGACGGTCAGGGTCGCCGAGATGGTCAGGGTCGCGGCGACGGCAACGGCCCGCGTCGTGGCGGCGGCTTCGGCGGCCCGGGCGGCGGCGGCAATCAGCAGATGTTCGACAGTCTGCCCGCCGTTACTCTGGCCGAGTTGAAGAAGGGCGACGCGGTCGTCGTCACCGTCACGCCGGGCGCCGACGCCGCGCGCGCGACGGTCGTCTCGCTCGTCACGGGCTCGGCCGAGACCATCCGCGCCATGCAGCAGTTCCAGCGCGGCGGCGACGGCCAGCGCGGCATGAGCCCGGGCCTGCCCGGCGACGTTATCGGCGGCGGTCAGGGGCCGACGCGCGAGCCGCCTCGCTAAACGATGAAGTAGGAACGATGAACGTCGAACTGAAAGGTAAGCGGTTTTCGGTTCAACGTTCATCGTTCCGAGTTCATACTTAAACATCAAGGTACGGGTGGAGGGATGAGACAGTTGAAGGGAAGAGCGTTGAAGGTGGTGGCGGTGTGCGCGGCGGTTCTGTTCTTTAGTTTGTGTGCCGTGGCGCAGCAGTCGTTGGGGACTCTGCGCGGGAACGTGAAGGACGAGTTGGGCGGCGTCATCATCGGCGCGACCGTGACCGTGGCCGACGCGGCGGGCGTCGAGAAGACGGCCGAGACGGACGAGCAGGGCAACTACTCCTTCGCGGGGCTCGCGCCCGGCCGCTACACGGTGCGCATCAACCAGAGCGGCTTCGCGTCCTACGAGAACCTCGGCGTCGAGGTGCAGGCGGGCCGCACGGCCCCGCTCGACATCGTGCTCACCGTCGCCATCGAGCAGGAAGAAGTGACGGTCACGGCCGAGGCGCCAGTCGGCACCGAGGCCGAGTCGCAGGCCGGCGCCGTCGTGCTGCGCGGCGCGGACCTGGACGCACTGCCCGACGACCCCGACGACCTCTCCGAAGCCTTGCAGGCGCTCGCCGGGCCGGGCGCGGGCTCTTCGGAAGATGGCGCGCAGATTTACATCGACGGCTTCACGGGCGGGCGTCTTCCGCCGAAGGAGTCCATCCGCGAGATACGCATCAACCGCAACCCGTTCTCGGCCGAGTACGACCGTTTGGGCTACGGCCGCGTCGAGATTTTCACGAAGCCCGGCACCGATAAATTCCGTGGTCAGGCGTTCTTCAACTTCAACGACGAGTCTTTGAACGCGCGCTCGCCCTTCGCCTCGACGCGCGCGCCGTACCAGTCGCGCCGCTACGGCGGGAACATCTCGGGGCCGCTCGCGTCCAAGCGCGCCTCCTTCTTCCTCGACTTCGAGCGGCGCGAGACGGACGACAACGAGGACGTGCGCGCCGTCGTCCTCGACCCGTTGAGCTTCGGCCCGCTCAGCTTCAACCAGACGATCCTGACGCCCGACCGCCGCACGACCTTCAGCCCAAGGCTCGACTATCAGATCAACGCGACGAACACGCTCGTCGCGCGCTACACCTTCGAGCAGGGCACGAGCCTGAACTCGGGCGCCAGCGACTTCAACCTGCCGACGCGCGCCTTCGACACCGAGAACACGCAGCACACGTTGCAGCTCACGGAGACGGCCGTCATCAACCAGAAGGTCATCAACGAGACGCGCTTCCAGTTCGAGCGCAACCGGCGGCGGCAGGAGGGCGGCAACAACCTCCCCGTCATCCGCGTGCTCGAATCCTTCACCGGCGGCGGCGCGCAGAACGCGCTCTCGTCGAACGAGCAGGACCGCTACGAGTTACAGAACTACACCTCGTGGACGGTGGGCAGCCACGCGCTCAAGGCGGGCGCGCGGCTGCGCGCCGACCGTCTGACCGACGTGTCACAGCAGAACTTCGCCGGCACGTTCACCTTCTCGGGCGGCAACGCGCCGCAGCTCGACGCCAACAACAACATCGTGAGAGACGCGAGCGGCAACCCCGTCGTCGTGCAGATCACGAGCCTCGAACGCTTCCGCCGCACGCTCTTCTTCCAATCGCGAACGTGCGACGACCCGATGCGGCTCTGCAACAACGAGGAGATACGCGCGCGGGGCGGCGGCCCGACGCAGTTCTCCGTCTCGGGGGGGAACCCGGAGGCGAGCGTCACCTACTGGGACTTCAGCCCGTTCATACAGGACGACTGGCGCGTCCGGCCCAACCTGACGCTGTCGGCGGGCCTGCGCTACGAGCGGCAGAACATCATCGACGGCGCGCTCGACTTCGCGCCGCGCGTCGCCTTCGCGTGGTCGCCCGCCACCGACCCGCGCAACCAGAAGACGGTCATCCGCGGCGGCTTCGGCATCTTCTATCAACGCGTCAACGAGAACCTCTACTTGCAGGCCGCGCGCTTCAACGGGACGAACCAGCAGCAGTTTGTCGTCACCGACACCACGTCGCAGTTCCTCAACCGCTCCGCGTTCGACCTCGACTTCGCGAACGGCGTGCCGACGGCCACGGTCTCGCCCAACGTGCCGACGGCCGCCGAGCTGACGACGTTCCAGGTGCGGCAGACCATCCGCCAACTCGCGCCCGACATGCGCGCGCCCTACACGATGCAGACGGCCTTCAGCGTCGAGCAGCAGTTGCCCTATCGCGTCACGCTCTCGGTGAGCTACATCAGCGCGCGCACGCTCCACGTCCTGCGCTCGCGCAACGTCAACGCGCCGCTCCTCGACGCGACGGGGCGCCTGCCGCTCGACGCCACGGGCAGGCCCGTCATCGTCCGCCCCAACCCGGCGCGCGGCAACGTCTTCCAGTTCGAGTCGAGCGGCGTTTTCAACCAGCACCAACTCGTCGTCAACGTCAACAACCGCTTCAGCCGCGCCTTCACGCTCTTCGGCAACTACACGCTGAACTTCGCGAAGAGCGACTCGGACTTTACAGGGAACTTCCCCGTCAACCAGTATGACCTGACGGGCGAGTACGGCAACTCCGTGCAGGACCAGCGCCACCGCGTCTTCATCGGCGGCGCCATCAACGCTCTGCCGTGGGGCTTGAGGCTGAACCCGACGCTCGTCGCGAACTCGGGGCGGCCCTTCAACATCACCGTCGGGCGCGACCTGAACGGCGACACGCTCTTCACGGAGCGCCCGGCCTTCGCCACGGACCTTTCGCGCGCGAGCGTGCGCCGGACGGCCTTCGGCGACTTCGACCTCGACCCGCAGCCGGGCTTCGTCGTCATCCCGCGCAACTACGGGCGCGGCCCCGGCTTCTACTCCGTCAACATGCGTTTGAGTAAGACGTTCGGCTTCGGCGAAGTGGCCACGGCCAACGTGGGCGCGGGCGGAGGCCGCAGGGGCGGCGGAGGAGGTGGCGGTGGACGCGGCGGTCGCGGCGGCGGCGGCGGTCGTGGCGGTCGTGGCGGCGGCGGCGGCGAGAGCTTCGGCGGCGGCGAGAACACGGAGAAACGCTACAACCTGACGGCCTCGCTCAACGTGCAGAACCTCTTCAATCACCCGAGCCTTGGGACGCCCGTGGGCAACCTCAACTCGCCCTTCTTCGGCCAGTCGGTCGGCGGCGGCGGGCGCTTCGGCTTCGGCGGCGGCGGCGGCCAGAACGGCGGCGCCCGACGCGTAGACTTACAACTCCGCTTCAGCTTCTAAAACAGCACACCGCTCGCCAACGGCGGGCGGTTCTGTTTAGACTGACCGGGATGCGTGTAAGGGAAAACTGCTGCCTCTTCTTAACGGTCATCTGCCTCGCGCTCGCGGCCGGCGGCTGCGTCTCGCGCGCGCCGCAGCGCGCGGCCTCGACGGCGAAGGCCACGCCGCGCGTGCTCTACGAGCGCAACTGCGCCGTCTGCCACGGCCCGCGCGGCGAGGGCACGCAACTCGGGACGATGAAGACCCCGCCGCTCAACTCGGGCGCCGCCCTCACCGACCCCGACGAGAAGTTCCTCAAACAAATCTCCGACGGCGGCAACGGCATGCCCCCCTTCAAACACACCCTCGACGACAAGCAGATCGAAGACCTCGTCCGCTTCATCCGCGAAGAGATTCAAAAGCAGTAGGCAGCCGCTCCGCGCTTCTGACGTTGAACGGTTAATTCGGAAGTTTCGACAGCGGCGCTTTCAACTGCCAACTGCCGTCGGCCTACTGCCTACTGCTTTCCTTCCTTCGGGAGGACGAGTTCAAAGAGGGGCGTGGGCGTGCGTTCGCTGGTGGCGAGGAGGGCGGCGCCGTCGAGGCGGTAGGCGATGGCCTCGCCCTGTATGCGCGGGCCGAGCGAGAAGGCCGTGGGCGTCTGCCGCCAGATGTCGTCGAAGACCTTCGAGCCTTCGGGCAGCGTCAGCTCGTAGCCTTGCGCGTAGTCGCAGAGGGCGACGCGGCGGCCGTCGGGCGAGATGTCCGCGCCGGTGACGAGCGTGCCGAAGAAGTCGGGGCCGCGCAGCGTCCCGACCTTCGTCAACGTGTTCACGGCCTTCGCGTCGAAGGGCGCGGCGAGTTTGTAGACGCCCGCCTCGGGGTTCGCCTTCGTGACGACGTAGATGTCGCCCGTCGTCGGGTGGACGGCGAGCGCCTCGGCGTTGTGCGCGCCGTCGGGGTACTTGAGGCGGATGGCCTCGGACGGCTGCGTCGCGCGCGGCTCCTTCGGCGGGTCCTGCGTCGCGGAAACTTCGGGCTCGGGAAAGCGGTAGACGACGACGAACTCGCGCTGGCGCCCGTTGTCGCCGATGTCGCCCGCGTAGAGGTAGCTCTCACCCCGGGCGGGGCCGGGGCCGGCGGCCATGTCCTCCCAGTCAACGGCCTGCGCGCCCTCGACGCGCCACACGCCGCGCGAGCGCCCCGCGCGGTCGAAGGCGTAGACGAGCGGGCCGTCGCCCGAGTCGTTGTGCGTCCAGAAGAGGCCAGGCGCGCGGCGCGAGGCGGCGAGGCCGCTGCTCTCCTTGACGCGTCGGTCTTCGAGCGTGGCGAGCTGCACGGGCTCGGTCGCCGCGACGGGCAGCGGCGAGGGCGCGGCGTCGCCTTTGCGCGTCTCGGCGGCGATGCCGCGCAGGCGCGTCGCCTCCGACCCGCGGCAGGCCGGAAGCAACGCCGTCAGCAGCAGCAGCGCGAGCGTTACGACGGCGGTTCTCTTCTTCATGTCTCCCTTAACGACTCCCGTTTCTTAAACCCGGCGGATAGAGTATCATCTTCGCACCGCAGACATTCTTACGCGACGCGCGGGGACCGGGTTCGCGCGCCCGCGCGACGAAGCACCTTCCTTCAGAGTGAAAAATGATGCGACCTAAAAACGTCGGACTACTTCTGTTCGCACTACTGCTCCTGTGCCCCGTGGCGGCGCGGGCGCAGCAGAAACTCCTGACCATCGACGACATCTACGACCCCGTGAAGAAAATCAGCTTCTCCGGCGTCCCGGCCAAAGAGCGCGTCTGGCTCGGCGACGGCGAGCACTATCTTGAGAGCATGAAGCGGGGCGACACGAGCGTTCTCATGCGCGTCAACGCGCGCACGGGCGAGGCCGCGCCCTTCTTCGACGCGGCGCGGATGGAGTCGGCGCTCGCGAAGCTACAGGGCGTGAGCGCGGACGAGGCGAAGTCTCTCGCGCACCAGACTTCGTACAAGCTCAACCCGGCGCAGACGGCCGTGCTGCTCAACCACGAACAGGACCTCGTCTACTACGAGCTGAACGCGGACGCGGCCACGCGCCTGACCGCGACGCCCGACGCGGAGGAGGCCGAAGAGGACTTCAGCCCCGACGGACGCTTCGTCAGCTTCGTCCGCAAAAACGACCTCTACGTCGTGGACGTGAAGACGCGCGCCGAGCGGCGGCTGACGAACACGGGGAACGAGAAGACTTTGAACGGCATCCTCGACTGGGTTTACGAGGAAGAGTTGTACGGGCGCGGCAACAAGCGCGGCTACTGGTGGTCGCCCGACTCCGCGCGCATCGCCTTCCTCAACACCGACGAGCGGCCCGTCAAGACCTTCCCCATCGTTGACCACATCCCGCGTCAGCAGGTGCTTGAGGACACGCCCTACCCGCTCGCGGGCGACCCGAACCCGATCGTGCGGCTCGGCGTTGTTGAGGCTGCGGCGGGCGAGCCGCGCTGGGCGGAGGCGGCCGGGTACGAGCCCACGGACTTTCTCGTCGTGCGCGTCTCCTGGTCGCCGGACTCGCGCCGCGTCGTGTGGCAGGGCCAGAACCGCGAGCAGACCTACCTCGACCTGAACGCGTCCGACCCCGCGACGGGCAAGACGACGCGCCTCTTCCGCGAGACGACGAAGGCATGGGTCGAGGCGTTCGACGACAACCCGCGCTGGCTCAAGGACGGCTCCTTCATCTGGCGCAGCGAGCGCACGGGCTGGGCGCACCTCTACGGCTACGCGGCGGACGGCAAACTCGTCAAACAGATCACGACCGGCCCGTGGGAGGTGCGCGGCATCGACGCCGTTGACGAGGGGCGCGGGCTCATCTACTTCCACGGCACCGAGCGCAGCCACACGGCCGAGCACGTCTACCGCGCGCGCCTCGACGGCGAGGGGCTCAAACGCCTGAGCGAAACGGAGGGCAACCACGCCCCCTCCTTCAACCCTTCGGCCACGCTCTTCATAGACAAGTGGAGCGACGTGAACACGCCGACGCAGGTGCGGCTGTACTCGGCGGACGGCGCGCAGGTGCGCGTCATCGAGGAGAACAAAGTGGCCGCCCTCTCCGAGTACAAACTCGGCAAGGTGGAGATGATGCGCGTGAAGACGCGCGACGGCTTCGAGCTTGAGGCGATGATGATCCGGCCGCCCGACTTCGACCCGTCGAAGAAGTACCCCGTCATGCAGTACACATACTCCGGGCCGCACGCGCCGCAGGTGAAGAACTCCTGGGGCAGTTCGACCTACATGTGGCACCAGATGCTCGCGCAGCGCGGCTACATCATCTGGTATCTCGACAACCGCACGGCGAGCGGCAAGGGGGCCGAGTCGGCTTGGGCTTCATACAAGAACTTCGGGCCGCTTGAGCTGCGAGACCTGGAGGACGGCTTAGCGTACCTGAAGACGTTGCCGTACGTGGACGGCTCGCGCATCGGCATCTGGGGTTGGAGCTTCGGCGGGTACATGACGACCTACGCGCTGACCCATAGCAAGCAGTGGAAGATGGGCATCGCGGGCGGCACCGTCGCCGACTGGGCCAACTACGACTCGGTCTACACCGAGCGCTACATGCTGACGCCGCAGCACAACCCCGACGGCTACAAGGCGGGCTCGCCGCTCGCCGGGGCGGCGAACCTGTCGGGCAAGATTCTGCTGCTCCACGGCGCCATCGACGACAACGTCCACATGGCGAACACCATCCAGCTCGCCTACGAGTTCCAGAAGGCCGGCCACCAGTTCGACCTGATGATCTACCCCAAGTCGCGCCACGGCGTCACGGCCCCGCCGCTGCTCAAACACATGCGCCAGAAGATGACCGACTTCATCACGGCGAACCTGTAACAGCCAAACCCGCGTTGAACGAAGGAAGGGCCGGACGCGTGTCCGGCCCTTCCTTCGTTCGTGCGGATTCGTCGGGCGCTAGACGCCGGGCATCGACTTCTTCAAGGGCTTCAGCAGTAGGAACAGCAGCAGCCCGACCGCCGCGCACATTACCGCGACGACGAAGAAGAACTTCGAGTGCGTCCACGTCGTCCACTTCACGCCGATGGTGCCGACGAGGTAGTTGCCGATTGACGTGGCGGCGAACCACCCGCCCATCATCAGCCCGCGCATACGGATGGGCGCGACCTTCGAGACGAGCGAGAGCCCCATCGGCGAGAGCATCAACTCGCCGAGCGTGATGACGCCGTAGCCGCAGATGAGCCACCACGGCGAGACGCGGCCGTCGTTGCCGCCCGAGACCGCCCCCTGGTACATGATCATGTAGGCGGCGGCGACGAGGAACATGCCGATTCCCATCTTCGCCGGGGTCGAGGGCTCCTTGCCCTTGCGGTCGAGCCAGCCCCAGAACCAGATGAGCGGGAAGGTCAGGACGATGACGAAGAACGGGTTGATCGCGTTCGAGATGACCCCCGACACGTCCGACCCGTCGATGAGGCCGAGCGTGAAGATGCCGATCAGAATCGGCACCACGCTCGACGCGCCCCAGTCGGTGTTGTCGTTGGCCCAGTAAGTCCACGTCGCGCCGTTCTGGTGGAAGGCCATCCAGAAGACGACGACGATGGCGAAGATGACGATGAGCGCCGTGATGCGCCGGGTGTCGGAGACGGCGTCCATGGCGTCGGCCCGCGCGGTGTTGCCGCCCGCGTCGGCCGCGAACGACCCGCCGCGCCTGAGTTCGTCCTCGTTGACCTCGGTCGCGACCGGCGGCAGGTCTTCCGTGACGAGCGACGACTTGGGCTCGTTGCCCCTGACCGCGCTGCCGCTGCCCGACGGGCGGAGGTCGGCCTGCTCGACGTGCCGCTTAAAGAACGCGAGCGTGGCGACCGAGACGACCATCCCGCCGGCCGCGACGGCGAAGGCCGGGTGGTAGCCGGCCTTCTGCTTGACGACCTCCATCACGAGCGGGGCCACGAACGCGCCGACGTTGATGCCCATGTAGAAGATGTTGTAGGCGCGGTCCTTGAGGTGGCTGCCCTCCGGATAGAGCTTGCCGACCATCGCCGAGACGTTCGGCTTGAAGAAGCCGTTGCCGATGACGAGGCAGACCAGCGCCAGGTACATCACCCACACGATGGGGAAGGAGAGGAGCAGGTGCCCCGCCATGAAGAAGAAGCCGCCGATCATCACCGACTTGCGGTAGCCGAGCTTGCGGTCGGCGATGATGCCCCCCACGAGCGGGCTGAAATAGACGGCGGCCAGATACCACGAATAGAGGCGCGTCGCGTCGTTGCGCTCCCAGCCGAAGCCGTCGGTCTTGTCCTGCAAGTAGAGGGTGAAGAGCGCCAGCATCGAGTAGAAGCTGAAGCGCTCCCACAACTCGGTGGCGAACAGAACGTAGAGGCCCTTCGGGTGCTTGTCACCCGCGTGGTCGAGGGTGCCGGCCGCGGAATTAGCCATAAGAGTTTTGGGCTCCTTTGTTGCCGCAAGGCGGGCGGGGATGAGCCCCGCCCGTGTGTCCGTCTCTGCGCCGTCGGACGTTAAGCCCGCGCGCTGCTCAGGTCGGGGTCGATGTCCTCCGTGCGCGCGGGGTGCTGGTCAACCCGCTTGAGCATCTTGCGAATCGGGATCGACAGCAGGCCGAGCACGACGGCCGCGCCGATGAGCGCCCCCGCGGTGGCGGTGAAGAGCATCGGCATCTGTTCGAGCTTCTCCGGGTCAACGAAGCGGCCGACGAGACCGCCGATCAGGTTGCCAATGGCCGAGGCCAGGAACCAGATGCCCATCATCTGCCCGACGTAACGGCGCGGGCTGAGCTTCGTCATCGAGGAGAGCCCGACCGGGCTCAGGCACAGCTCGCCGATGGTCTGGAAGAAGTAGCTGCCGATGAGCCACCACGCGGCGACCTTCGTCGCGCCCCCGCCGTTGACGATGAGGTTGGCGGCCGGAATCATCAGCAGGAACCCGAGCCCCGCGAAGGCGAGCCCGAGCGAGAACTTCACCGGGCTGGAGATGTCGCGCTTCCGCCGACCGAGCGTCATCCAGAGGGCGGCGAAGACCGGCGAGAGCACGATGATGAATATCGCGTTGAACGACTGGAACCATATCACCGGAATCTCCCAGCCGAACATGGTGCGCTCGGTGAAGTCGCGCGCGAAGAGGTTGAGCGAGGTCGGCGCCTGCTCGAACGCCGACCAGAAGATGGAGGCGAAGACGAAGAGCACGGCAATGACGAGCACGCGCTTCTTCTCGTCCGAGTCGAGCCCGCCCGCGAGAAAGACGTAGCCGAAGAAGACGACGGCGAGCCCGATGAGCGCGTAGGCCATGTATTTGCCGACGACCTGCGCGTCGATTGTGATGATGCCCAGTGCCGCCAGCGCGATGACGAGCGCGAGGATGGCAACGCCGAGCCCGAGCACCAGTTTCACGCGCCCCTCCTGCCGGGCCTGGATCGCCGGGTCGGGGTGGCGCGTCGGGTGCGTGCCGATGTCGCCGAGCGTCTTCTCCGCGCGGAGCGCGAAGACCGCGCAGCCGATGAGCATGCCGACGCCGGCCGCGCTGAAGCCCCAGTGCCAGCCGACCTTCTCGCCCAGCAGTCCCGTGATGGTGAAGCCGAGGAAGGCCCCGAGGTTGATGCCCATGTAGAAGATCGAGAAGCCCGCGTCGCGCCGCGCGCCGCCCTCCGGGTAGAGGTCGCCGACGATGGCCGAGATGTTCGGCTTAAGTAAGCCCGTGCCGCAGACGATCAGAATCAACCCGAGGAAGAAGGTCAGCTTCCCGCCCGCGAAGGCCGACAGCCCGATGGAGATGTGCCCGGCCGAGATGCAGATGGCGCCGTAGAGAATCGCGCGGCGCAGGCCGAGCAGCCGGTCGGCGATCCAGCCGCCGGGCAGCGACGCGAGGTAGACGCTCGCGCCGTAGATGCCGACGATGGCCGACGCCTCGCCGCGCTCGAAGCCGAAGCCGCCCTGCGCCATCGCCGCCGACATGAAGAGGACGAGGAGCGGGCGCAGACCGTAGTAAGAGAAACGCTCCCACATCTCCGTGAAGAAGAGCGTGGGGAGCCCGCGCGGGTGGCCGCCGAGGCCCGACGTGTCCGAGGTCTTTGTGTGAGAGACGCCTGTATGGTCTAAGGGTGCGCTCATGTTGCTACTCCTTCGAGACGTTTGCAGAACTTTCCGGGGGCATGTCAGGCTTTACCGAGACATGATACATGGATGAAGGGCGAAGGCAAACGCGTTGCCGAGTTTAGTAGGCGGTAGGCAGATGGCAGTAGGCGGTCAGAGCCGCTGACGCGGCGCTTCAACTGCCTACTGCCATCTGCCTACCGCCTGCTGTATAATTCCGCCGCCGAACAAACTCCGAAAGGGAACAGACGAACGTATGACGACGACCGAAGGCGGCGTGAACGCCGCGCGCGTGGCCGACATCCAGGCGGCGCTCCGTGGGGCGGGGCTCGACGGCTGGCTCTTCTACGACTTCCGCCAGAGCGACCCGCTCGCCTACCGCATCCTGAAGCTCGACCCCAACCAGTTCTCCACCCGCCGCTGGTTCTACTTCGTCCCGGCCGAGGGCGAGCCCACGCGTATCAACCACGCCATCGAGCAGGGCAAGCTCGACGCGCTCCCCGGCCGCAAGCTTATCTACAGCGGCTGGACCGTGCTGCACGAGCACCTGCGCGACGCGCTCTCGACCGCCAGACCTTCGAGTCTCACGCCCCGCATCGCCATGCAGTACTCGCCCGAGAACTCGATACCTTACATCTCGCGCGTGGACGCCGGCACGATTGAACTCGTCCGCTCGCTCGGCGCCGAGCCCGTCACCAGCGCCGACCTCGTCCAACTCTTCGAGGCCGTCTGGACCGAAGAGCAGTATCGCTCGCACGTCACCGCCGCCGACAACATCCACAACATCATCCAGGAGGCGTTCGCGGAGGTCGGGCGGAAGATAGGGGCCGACGAGCCCGTCACCGAGTACGAAATCCAGCAGTTCATGGTGCGCCGCTTCGAGGAGCTGAACATGACCTGCAACGACGACCACCCCATCGTCTCGGTCAACGCCAACGCCGCGAGCCCGCACTATCAACCCAACGCGGAGAAGTTCGCGCCCATCAAGCGCGGCGACTTCCTCCTGCTCGACGTGTGGGCGAAGCTGAAAGAGCCCGGCGCCGTCTACGCCGACCAGACGTGGACGGGCTTCGTCGGCGACGACCCTTCGGAAGAGCACCTCAAGGTCTTCACCATCGTCCGCGACGCGCGCGACGCCGCCATCGAGTTCGTCCGCGAAGCCGTCGCTTCGGGGCGCGAGATAAAAGGCGCGGAGGTTGACGACGTGTCGCGCGGCGTCATCGAACGCGCGGGCTACGGCGAGTTCTTCACGCACCGCACGGGCCACTCTATCGGCGAGGAGGTGCACGGCAACGGCGCGCACATCGACAACCTTGAGACGAAGGACTCGCGCAAGATCATCCCGCGCACCTGCTTCTCCATCGAGCCCGGCATCTACCTGCCCGGCAACTTCGGCGTCCGCTCCGAGATAGACCTCTACGTCTCCGACGACGGCATCGAGGTGACGGGGCAGCCCATCCAGACCGACCTCGTCCGCATCCTGAAGGGTTAGCGGCAAGGATGGGTAAAAAAAAGACGCCAGACCTGCACCGCATCGCGCGCGCCGCCGTCCGCGACGAAGGCTTCGAGCCGGACTTCCCCTCGGAGGCCGCGCGCGAGCTTGAAGAATCGGAGACTGTAGAGGCGCGCGCGGCCGCCGACCCGCAGGTGCGGGACCTGCGCGCGCTGCTCTGGTCCTCCATCGACAACAAAGAGTCGCGCGACCTCGACCAGGTCGAGTACGTCGAGCGCGACGCGGCGGGCTTCCGCGTCTTCGTCGGCATCGCGGACGTGGACGCCTACGTCGCGAAGGACTCGGCCGTTGACCGCCACGCCGCCCTCAACACCGTCTCCGTCTACACGCCCGCTGAAGTCTTCCCGATGCTCCCGCTGCGTCTTTCGACCGACCTCACCTCGCTCGTCGAGGGCGCCGACCGCCTCGCCGTCGTGATGGAACTCTGCGTCTCGGAGGGCGGCGAGGTCCGCTGCGAGTCGGCCTACCGCGCGCTGGTGCATAACCGCGCGAAGATGGACTACGACACGGTGGGCGCGTGGCTCGAAGGGCGCGGCCCCGCGCCCGAGGCGTTCAGGAAAACGGAAGGGCTCGAAGCGCAGGTCAGGCTTCAGGACGAGGTGGCGGGCGCGCTCCACGAGTTGCGCAGGCAGAGCGGCGCGTTGGAGTTGGAGCGTGAAGAGTTGGTGCCGGTCTTGGATGAGCAGGGTCGAGTGATACGTCTGGATGAGCGGGGGCACAACCGCGCGCAGACCATCATCGAGAGCCTGATGATCGCCGCCAACACGTCGATGGCCGAGCTGCTCGAAGAGAAGGGCGTGCCCTCTCTGCGCCGCGTCGTGCGCGCGCCCGAGCGTTGGCCGTTGCTGATGGAGAAGGCCGCCTCCTACGGCGAACAACTTCCCGCAGAGCCCGACCCGCGCGCGCTCTCAGACTTCATGCGGAAGCGACGCGCGGCCGACCCCGGCGGTTACGCCGAACTCTCGCTCGCCGTGTTGAAGATGATGGGGCCGGGCGACTACCTCGTCGAGGCGCCGGGGCTCGAACAGGAGGGCCACTTCGGGCTCGCCGTCCACGACTACACGCACTCGACCGCGCCCAACCGGCGCTACCCGGACCTCGTCACGCAGCGTTGTCTCAAGTCGGCCGCCGCCGGGGCGCCCGCGCCCTACACGCGCGAGGAGCTTGAGACCATCGCCGCGCGCTGCAACCTGATGGAGTCGGCCGCGCGCAAGGTCGAGCGGCGCATGCGCAAGGTCGCCGCCGCCGCGATGCTCTCGGCGCACGTCGGCGAGACGTTCGACGCGGTCGTCACGGGCGTCAAGCCCTTGGGGACTTTCGCGCGCCTCCTGCGCCCGCCCGCCGACGGCAAAGTGGTCAAAGGCTTTCGCGGCCTCGACGTGGGCCAACGCGTCCGCGTCCGGCTCCTCTCGACCAATCCCGACCGTGGCTTCATAGACTTCGCGCGGGTCTGAGTCAGTTGACCGAGGAGAGCATTGTCGGCGCGCCCTCCGTCTCGGCCCGCTGAAGCACGTCCGCGATCTGTTCGTGCAGGCCGGACTGCGCGGCCTTCTTCGCCGTCCAGCCGTTGCGCGCGCGCGCGTAGACGTTCGCGCCGTACTGTAGCAGCAGCGCCACGACCAGCCCGTGCCCCCCGTGGGCCGCGAACATCAACGCCGTGTCGCCATCCCTGTCCCGCGCGTTCACGTCCGCGCCGCGCTCCAGAAGGTTGATGACGGCCGCCGTGTCGCCCCTGAAGGCCGCCAGCATCAGCGGCGTCCTGCCCTCCACGCTCTCGTTCGCCTCGTATCGCATCCCTCTCGAAATCACCTCCTTGAAACTTACCCGAACAGGATGCGCGCATGGACTTGAGAAATCCTTGAGCGACGTTCAACACTCTGGCGAAAGTGTCTCCGTGTCGGTTGAAGTTTCACGAAAGTTTTGTTAATTTTTCTCAAAACAGGCGACGGGCGACCCCCCGCCCGAATCGTTTTCGAGTCACGGTTGTTGCAGTGACAGGAGTTAGCCCTTGAACGACGCGCCCCGCATCCTTTTCGTAGACGACCACGAGGACATGCGTTATCTCATCAAGCACCTGCTCAGGGGGTACGGGTATGAGGTGGCTGCGGCGAAGTCTGTCGAGGAGGGGCTTCAACTCGCGCGCGCGGGCGGCTTCGACCTCTACCTGCTCGACAGCCGCTTCGCCGACGGCTCGGGCACGGAGCTGTGCGAGGGCATCCGCGAGTTCGACAAGACGACCCCCATCGTCTTCTACTCCGGCGACCACCCTTCGCGCCTGAAGAAGGCGCTCGACTGCGACGCACAAGGGTTCGTCCTCAAACCTGGCCTCGACGCCCTCCCGCGCGAACTGGAGCGCGCCCTCGCCGCCTCGGTCTGAGTCAAAAAAATCTTGATGAAGGAGATAGGGCTCGAAGTCAGAAAGACTTCGAGCCCTATCTCCTTTATCAACCTTATCGCCAGCCCTAACGCGCCAACTCGTCGGCGACCTCCTTGGCGCCGTAGACCTTGCGGAGGGCTTCGAGCATGCCGCGCGAATCGACGGAGATGGCGCGGTTGACCGACTCGTCGTAGTAGAAGTTGCCGACGAGCGACTGGATGTTGCCGTCGAAGATGAGGCCAAGCAGTTCCATCTCGCGGTTGAAGGCCGGCGAGCCGGAGTTGCCGCCGATGATGTCGTTGGTGGTGACGAAGTTGAACGGCACCTTCATGTCCACCTCCGACTTCTTCTCGGCCCAGCGCGGCGCGAGGTTGTACGGGAACTTGCCGCCGTGTTGCGCCGAGCGCTCGTAGAGCCCCGCGTAGTAAGTGAAGGGCTTGACCATCTTGCCGTTCTCTTTGTAACCCTTCACCGCGCCGTACGAGAGGCGCGGCGTGAAGGTCGCGTCCGGGTAGATGTCCGTCCCCTCCTTCTCGAAGAGCGCGCGCGCGATCTTGCCGTAGGCCGCGCGCTCGACGCCGACGACCTCCTCCTCGTAGCGCCGCCGGTACTGCCGCGCCTCCGCGTCCACCTCGCGCGCGAGCACGACGAGCGGGTCGGTCGAATCTTCAATCGCCTTCTTCCCGCCGGCCGCGAGTTCTCTTCTGTACGCAACGTCCTTGAGCTTCGTCCCCGCGATCAACTCGGCGGCGCGCGCCTCGGGCGTCTTGCCCTTCAAGACCTTGCGCGTGAGCGCGTGGTCGGCGCCGAGCGTCTCGCGCAGGAGCCCGAGCGAGGCGGCGAGCTTCACCTGCTCAAAGTCCGCGTAGACGGGCGCCTCCGAGTAGAGCGCCGCTTCGAGCGCGCCGCGCCGCGCGTCCGTGTACTCGGGCAGGCGCTCGGCGTTGGGTTTCGCATTCTCTTCCGCGAGGCGGACGAGGATGCGCGCGTAGGTGAAGAGGGAGGTGTTGAAGGCCGTGTTCGGCGCGTCCGTCGCCGAGAAGCCGCCGAGCAGGCGCCGCTCGCGGTCGTAGGCGACGAGCGCCTTGCGCGCGTTGGCGATGGCGTCCCACGCGTCAACATAGTCCTTGCGGTTGCGCGACGACTCGGCGTAGGCGCGCAGCGCCGTCTCCGCGCCGCGCTTGCGCGCGAGCAGTTCCTTGTCGCGCAGACCTTCGACCTGGCCCTTGAAGACCTTGACGAAGTTCTCGGCGTAGTTCAGCTCGTTCTGGCCGCGCCGCGTCTGCTCTTCGCCCTGCGCCATGTACTTCTTGAGCGAGTCGCGGCGGGTCTCAAGGATGCGGAGGGTGAGCGGAATCTGCGTGTCGCGCAGGTTTTCGAGGTGCGCGACCGTGTTGAGCCGCTGCGTCGTGCCGGGGCTCCCCGAAACGAAGGTCAGCTCGTTCTCCTGCGGCCCCTTCTTCGACCACTTGAAGTAGTTCTCGGGGCGCAGCGGCGCGTTGTTCTCGTAGACGCGCACGAGCGCCATGTCGAGGTTGTAGCGCGGGAAGTTGAAGTTGTCGGGGTCGCCGCCGAAGAACGCGGACTGGAACTCGGGCGCGAAGACGAGCCTCACGTCCGTGTACTGCTTGTAGAAGTAGAGGTTGTAGACGCCGCCCTGGTAGAGCGTGACCACGTCGGCGCGCATCCCGGATGACTTCGCGGCCTCGGCCTGGATGCGGCCGACCTCGGCCAGACGCGCGGCGCCGGCCTCGGTGTCGCTCATGCCCGGTTTGGCGGCGCCGTTGACGCGCGCCGTCACGTCCTCGATGCGGACGAGTTGGTCGAGCGTGAGTCCGGGAATCTTCAACTCCTCGGCGCGCGCGTGTGCGACGAAGCCGGTCTTGGCGAGGTCGCGCTCGGCCGTCGAGAGTTCGCCGACGATGTCCTCGACGATGTGGTAGTTGGTGAGCACGAGCCCCTCGGGCGAGACGAAGGAGCCGGTGCCGTTGGGGAAGCGCACCGTGGCCGACTGGACGCGCTTAACCCAGTCGTCCGTGACCTCGAAGCCGTAGCGCCGCTTGATCTCGGCGCGCGGCAGGTTGTTGAAGGCCCACATGCCCTCGTCGGCGAGGGCCGAGGGCGCGAGCGTCGCCGCCAGCAGGAGCGCGGCCAGCGCCGCGCGCAAGTGTCTCGTCAGTCTCAAAATCATAATACCTCTCGGGTGGATTGTGCGTCGCACGGATTATACTCCCTGCGTGTCTCAACGTTTTAGTGAAGGAAGAGCCCGAACACGATGTTCCTCTTTAAGAAGCTCGTTACGCCGTTTCTGATGCCCGTCCCGTTCTGCCTCGCGCTGCTGCTGTTGGGGCTCGCGCTCATCTGGCTCAAGCGGCGGCAGGGGGCGGGGAAGTGGCTGGCGACGTTGGGTGCGTTGGGGCTGCTGCTGCTCGGCTACGGGGCGGTGACGGGCCGCGTGCTGGCGTCGCTCGAACGGCGGCACGCGCCGGCCGGCGACGTGTCGGCGGCGGCGGGGCGCGTGCGTTGGGTGGTGGTGCTCGGCGGCGGGAGTTCATCCGACGCGGGGCTGCCCGCCGCGCTGCGACTGTCCGAGGGAAGTCTGGCGCGTTTGGTCGAGGGCGTGCGGCTCCAGAGGCAGTTGCCGGGGAGCAGGCTGTTGCTCTCGGGCGGCAGCGTCTTCGGCTCCGACCCCGACGCCGAGACGATGCGGGCGCTCGCCGTCGAACTCGGCGTGGACCCCGCCGCGCTCGAACTCGACACCGCCTCGCCCGACACCGAGACGCAGGCCGAGGTCGTCCGCGCGCGCATCGGCGCCGAAGAGTTCTACCTCGTCACCTCCGCCTCGCACATGTCGCGCGCGCTGGCGCTCTTCCGCAAGGCCGGCACCAACCCGACGCCCGCGCCCACGCACTTCCTCACGCAGAAGAATCGCGGCGTCGCGCCCTGGAACTTCTTCCCCTCCTCCGGCGGCCTCCGTGGCGCCGAAGTCGTCACGCACGAATACCTCGGCCTCTTCTGGGCGAAGGTGAGAGGAAGGGTTTGAACTAGGAACGATGAACGATGAACTGAAGACAGAAGGCTTGCAGTTCATCGTTCCTAATTCCTCGTTTCGGTTGTGCTAAACTCCACGGCCATGCCGGGACAGGTTGAGTCGTTGAAGACGCTGTGGGGCGTGCTTGTCATCGTCGCGCTCGTCGTGTCGTTGTGTGTCGCGCCGGTGAGGGTCGCGGCGCAGGATGATGACGACGATACGGACGAGCGCGCGGAGTTCTTCGACCGCGCGGAGGACGAGGAGGATTTGAACCGGGAGTTGTGGGAGTACGTGAAGGGCACGCCGTACGCGGGCGCGCTCTCGTACGTCGCGGCGGCGCAGGCGCGCGCGCGGACGGTGCGCGTGGAGGAGGCCGTGCTCCCGACGGGGTGGAAGCTCGCGCCCGCCGGGCGTCAGGTCGAACTGGGGCGCCTGCCTTACGAGGCCGTGCCGTTCGCGGGTCGCCTCGTCGTCCTCAACACGGGCTACTACACGCGCGAGCCGCAGGAGGTCTCCATCGTCGAGCCCGCGTCGGGGCGCGTCGAGAAGACGCTGCGCATCAACTCGCTCTTCCCGTCGGCCGCGCAGGGTCCGGGCGGCGACCTCTACCTGAGCGGCGGGTTCGACTCGAAGGTCATCAGGGTTGACCGTCAGTTCAACGTCGCGCGCGAGTACGCGGTCGCGGGCTACGCGGCGGGCGTGGCGGCGATTGATGACAAGCGGCTCGCGGTGCTCTACCTCGCGGCGAAGGACGAGAAGGGCGCATACATCTCGGGCCGCCTCGCGGTGCTCGACACGGAGACGGGGAAGGTCGTGCGCGAGACCGACGCGGGCTACTTCCCGTACTCCGTGCGGCGGTTGAACGGGAAACTCTACGTTGCCGTGCTCGGCGAAAACCGGCTGCGCGTCTTCGACGCGGAGCTTAAAGAAGTCGGCGAGATTCCCGTCGGCCGCAGGCCGCAGGAGATGTGTGTTGACGGCGCGCGCCTCTACGTCGTCAACACGGACTCGGACGAGTTGACAGTGATTGACACGGCGCGCAACCGCGTCATGGGGACGCTGCGCACGAACCGTATGGGGAGCCCCTTCGGCACGTCGCCCACGTCGTGCGCCGTCTCGGGGAACAGCATTTACGTCACGCTCGCGGGGATGAACGCGGTCGCGGTCTACGACAAGCGGACGCGGCGGCAGGCGGGGCTCATCCCGACGGGCTGGTATCCGACGAAGGCCGTTGTCGAGGGCGACAACCTCCTCGTCCTGAACGCGAAGGGCGTGCGCGCGCGCCGCCCGAACCCGCGCGGGCCGCAGCCCGTCGAAGGGCGCGGCGGCGGGCAGTACGTCCTGACGCTCTTGCAAGGCAGCCTCTCGGTTGTGCCCTTGCGGGAGGTGAACGCGCGCGGGCTCGCCGCGTGGACGCGGCAGGTGCTCGCGGGCGCGCCGACCTTCGACGCGCGGCGCGGCTTCAAGCTGCCGGTCAAACACGTCTTCTACGTCATCAAGGAGAACCGCTCGTACGACCAGGTACTCGGCGACCTCGGACGCGGCAACGGCGACCCGACGCTGACGCTCTTCGGCCGCGACATCTCGCCGAACCACCACGCGCTCTCCGAGCAGTTCGTCACGCTCGACAACTTCTACGCCGACGGCGAGATCAGCGTGCTCGGCCACAGCTTCACGACGAGCGGCTACGCCTCGCCCTTCCTCGAATGGCTCGGCAACGCCGCATACTCGGGCCGCTATCGCGGCTATCCCTTCGGCATGGTGCCGTCCGTCACCTCGCCCGCGTACCTCTGGGACGCGCTCGATGACGCGCGCGTGAGCTATCGAATCTACGGCGAGAACTACTACCTCTACACGCGCGCCTACCGCATCCTCGCCGAAGAGTTGGGCGAGCGGAGCGAGCCCGCGCGCAAGTTCTACGCGCGCATGATGAAGCTCGCCTCCGACACCGACCGAGGCCGCATCTTCTACAACTTCGCGCACACCTACGCCGGCCGCGCCGACACGGCGGCGGACGCCGAACGACTGCTGCGCGAAGAGAAGTTCGCCGAAAGCTTCTCGGAGTTCCTCGTCGGTGACGAGACGCTCGCGCGTGCCTTCGTCGCGAACCTGCCGCTGCGTCGGCGCTTCGCGGAGTACCTTTCGCGCTACGCGTTCGACTATCGCTCGTGGGATTTGAATCACTCCGACCTCGACCGCTTCGCGGCGTGGCGCGCGGACTTCGAGCGCCGCGTCAAAACGGGGACGGTGCCGCGCTTCAACTACCTCTGGCTGCCGAACGACCACACCAACGGCGCGGACACGAAGATACGCACGCCGCAGCAGTTCGTCGCGCAGAACGACGCGGCGCTCGGGTTGTTGATTGAAACTATTTCGCGCAGCCCCGTCTGGCGCGACTCGGTGATTCTGGTTGAGGAGGACGACGCGCAGAACGGCCCCGACCACGTTGACGCCACGCGCATCGTCGCGATGGCCGCCGGGCCGCACGTCAAACGCGGCGCGGTCGTCAGCGACCGCTACGACCAGTTGAGCGCGCTGCGCACGGCGGGGCTCCTGCTCGGCTTCCGCCCGCTCAACCTCAACGACCGCATGGCCGTCCCCATGTTCTCCATCTTCGACGCGCGCCCCAACCTCGCCCCATACACCGCGCCCGCCCCCACCGCGCTCTCCGACACCGACCGCGCGCGGTATGAAGAACTGCGAAAGAAGTAGGCAGTAGGCAGTTAGAACAAGGGAAGCAGTTACAAGAACCGGGGCGGCGAGATTATCAACTCGCCGCCCCCGGTTCTTTCAGGCAAAAATTTAAAAGCAGCTTCTTGCCTTCAACTGCCAACTGCCTACTACTCATAACGCAGCGCATCAATCGGGTCGAGGGCGGCGGCCTTGCGCGCGGGGTAGTAGCCGAAGAAGATGCCGACCGCGGCGGAGAAGAGGACCGAGCCGATGATGGAGGCCGTCGAGACGAGCGTCGGCCAGCCCAGGAGCAGCGGCACGCCGACCGACACGACGACGCCGAGCACGATGCCGGTCGCCCCGCCCGTCAGGCTGAGCACGATGGACTCGATGAGGAACTGCGTCCGCACGGCCGAAGAGCGCGCGCCGATAGCCATGCGGATGCCGATCTCGCGCGTGCGTTCGGTCACGCTCACGAGCATGATGTTCATAATCCCGATGCCGCCGACGAGGAGCGAGACGCCCGCGATGCTCGCCAAAAGCATCGTCATCACGCTGTTCGTCTCGTTCGCGGCCTCGGCCACGTCCGACATGTTGCGCACGGTGAAGTCGTCCGGCGCCCCTTGACCGAGCTTGTGGCGCTGGCGCAAAAGCTCCGCGATCTGCGACTGCGCCGTGTAGGTCGCGTCCTGCGAGACGGCCGAGACGTAAGCGACCTGCACGCGCGTGTTGCCGAGCAGCTTCTTCTGCACCGACGTGTAGGGCGCGAAGGCCGCGTCGTCCTGGTCGCGCCCCTGCGGGTCTTGACCTTTACGCGCCATCACGCCGACGACGCGGAAGGGCATGTTCGAGACGCGCAACGTCTGCCCGACCGCGTCCTGACCGGGGAAGAGGTTGTCGGCGATGGTCTGGCCGATGACGACGACGCGCGCGGCCGAGCGCACGTCCGAGTCGGTGAAGAAGTCGCCGCTCTGCACCGACCACTTGCGTATCTCGGGGAACTGCTCGGAGACGCCTTGAATCTGCGTGCTCCAGTTCTGGTTGCCGGAGACGAGCTGCGAGCGCGAGTTGACGACGGGCGAGACCATCGAGACGCTCGGCACTTCGCGCTTGACGGCTTCGAGGTCTTCGACCGTGAGCGGGCTGCTCGCGCCCGAGTCGCCCGCGCCGCCGCGGACGCCGCCCACGTTCTGCGCGCCCGAGCTGACGAAGAGCAGGTTCGTGCCCATGCTCTCAATCTGCGCCTGCACGGTGGCGGAGGCGCCCTGCCCGATGCTGACCATAACAATCACGGCCGAGACGCCGATGATGATGCCGAGCATGGTCAACGCCGCGCGCGACTTGTTGCGCGCCAGCGCGCGGAAGGCGATGCGGATAATCATTAAGACGTTCATAACTTTCTTGACCCCGTCGTTCCTCGAAGGCGGTTGACCACAGGGACACGGAGTGCGCGGCCGGCACAGAGGGTTTATGAAGTATGAAACTC
>DASVGG010000103.1:0-10361 GCA_036379655.1 Pyrinomonadaceae bacterium | reverse complement strand
CGGGCATCCCTGCCCGCCAAAGCGTGCGCCAGCACGCTTAACCGTGATGCTTTATCCCTCAACGTTGAGGCTTTAAGTCTCCCTCTATTCGCGCTGGCGCGCTCATGGCGGGCAGGGATGCCCGCGCTCCCGGCGGGGAGGTTGTTTTCGTCCGCGCGCCGCTAGAACCGCCTATTTGCGTTTGTAGCCCGGGCCGCGCAGGGGGCGGCCGGCGTTGAGGGAGGTGCGGCGGCCTTCGTCAACTTCGATTTGGCCGTTGACGACGACGTAGCGGATGCCTTCGGGGTACTGGTTCGGCTGCTCGAAGGTGGCGAGGTCGCGGACGTGGGCGGGGTCGAAGACGGTGATGTCGGCGTAGGCGCCGGGGCGGAGGAGGCCACGGTCGCGTAAGCCGACGCGCGCGGCGGGCTGGCCGGTCATCTTGTGCACGGCCTGTTCGAGCGTGAGCAGGCGCTCGTCGCGCACGTAGCGCGAGAGCACGCGCGGGTAGGAGCCCCAGCCGCGCGGGTGCGACTTCGAGCCGGAGAGCGGGCCGTCCGCCGCGCGCGCGCCGCTGTCGGTGCAGATGCTGACGAACGGCTCGCGCAGGGCCGCGCGCAGGTCGTTCTCGTTCATCATGAAGTAGATGGCGCCGGTCTGCCCACGGTCGGCGACGATGATGTCGAGGAGGGCTTCAACCTCGTCCTTGCCCTGCTCCTTCGCAATCTCGGAGACGCGCTTGCCCTGCAACCCTTCAAGCTCGCGTTTGACGACCGAGCCGACGAGCACGCCCGACGCGCCGCCGCTCCCGAGGTAGATGTTCTCCCACTCGTTCGAGTCCTTCAGGATGTCCGCGCGGATGCGCGCGCGCGTCTCTGCATCGCGCAGGCGCCCGAGCATCTTCTCCGTGCCGCCCTCGATGGCCCACGGCGGCAGACATGCGGCGAGCGAGGTGGACGCTGCGGTGTAGGGGTACACGTCGGCCGTCACGTCCAATCCGCGCGCGCGCGCGGCGCGTATCTTCGCGAGCACTTGCGGCATGCGTCCCCAGTTCTTACGGTAAGCGGCCTTGAGGTGCCAGATTTCAGTGGGGATGCGCGCGCGGCGCGCGATCTCGAAGACCTCCGCGAGCGAGGCGTCGAGGGCGTTGGCCTCGCTGCGCTGGTGCGTGGCGTAGATGCCGCCGTAGTGGCGCGCGACCTTCGCCAGTTCGACAATCTCGTCGGTCTTCGCGAAACGCGCGGGCACGTACTGGAGCGAGGTCGAGAGGCCGAGCGCGCCGTCCTCCATCGCTTCGGCCACGAGCAACTTCATCTGCTCAAGCTCGGCGGGGGTCGGGTCGCGTTTGTCGAAGCCGACGACGTAGGCGCGGACCTGCGTGGCGCCGACGAAGGTCGCGAGGTTGACGCCCGAGCCTTGCAGGCCGAGGCGCCGGAAGTATTCGTGGAGCGTGCGCCAGTCAACGTTGAGGTTGTAGCGCCGGTTGAAGGGCTCGTCCTCCTTGAGCGTGCGGTCGTTGACGGGCGCGATGGAGCCGCCCTCGCCCGTGACCTCGGTCGTCACGCCCATCATCACCTTGCTCATCGCGCGCGGGTCGATGAGGACGTACTGCTCCGACTGCCCGAGCATGTCTATGAAACCGGGCGCGACGACGAGCCCCGTGGCATCAATCGTCCGCTTCGCCTTCGCGCCCGTGGGAACGTTGCCGACGCGCACGACGCGGTCGCCGCGCACCGCCACGTCCGCGTTGAAGGCGCGGCGCCCCGTGCCGTCCACGACGCGACCGTTGCGAATGAGAAGGTCATACTCGGCCTCGCTGGTCGGCCGCGTTCTTCTCTGCGCGGCGGAGTGCGTGGACGTGACGACGCTCGTGATGAGGAAGGCGATGATGAGAATGGTGCTGACGAAAGTCCTGCTCTTTGCAAGGGCGTGCATGCGCGGGGTTCTCCGGTAAGTTGCTGAGACGGCGGGGGCGATTATAATCAGCGCGGTAGTTTTCCGAGAGATAAAATTTTAAAGGTCGGAGAAGAGGACTTTCTTGACGCAAGAGAGAGCGGTCACGCTCGGCGAGTTGGCGCGCGCGTTGGGCGGAGTGTTGGAGGGCGACGCCGAAGCGCGCGTCGTTGACGTGACGCACGACTCGCGTCAGGTCGGGGCGGGCTGGCTCTTCGTCGCCATCAAGGGCGAGAAGGTGGACGGCAACCGCTTCATCCAGGACGTAGGGCGGCGCGGCGCGGCCGGCGTCGTCTCGGAGCTTGAGCGGCCGGCGGATTTCCACGGCGGCTGGATTCGCGTCGCGGAGGCGCGACCCGCGCTCGCGCTCGCGGCGGCCGAAGTCCACGGCAACCCTTCGCGCGAATTGAAACTCGTCGGCATCACCGGGACGAACGGGAAGACGACGACGGCGTATCTCGTCGCGTCGGTGGCCGAGGCGGCGGGGGTTTCGACGGCGCTCGTCAGCACGGTCGAATACAGGGTCGCGGGCGAGCGCATGGCGGCGCTCCACACGACGCCGGAGGCGAGCGACGTGGAGCGCCTGTTGCGCCGCGCGGTGGACGCGGGTTGCAGCGTGGCCGTGATGGAGGCTTCGTCGCAGGCTTTAGACCTGCATCGTTGCGACGCGTTGCGTTACGAGGTCGCGGCCTTCACGAACCTGACGCGCGACCACCTCGACTATCACGGCACGATGGAGGCTTACTTCAACGCCAAGCGTCGTCTCTTCGACGGGTCGCTCGGCGAGCCGCCGCGCACGTCCGTCATTAACGTGGACGACGAATACGGGGCGCGGCTTTACGAGGGGTTGAAGGTGGCGGGGCGTCGCGTGCTCCGGTACGGCCTGGATGAAGAGGCGGAGGTGACGGCGCGTGGCGTCGAGTTCTCACTCGGAGGCACGCGTCTGACTTTGCGGACGCCGGAGGGCGAGAGGGAACTGCTGTCGCCGCTCGTCGGGCGACCGCACGTCTACAACATCCTGACGGCCGCTGCTTGCGCGCACGCGCTCGGGCTCGGGCTGGAAGAGACGGTCGCGGCGCTCGCGAAGTGCGGCGGGGCGCCGGGGCGCTTCGAGCGCGTCGCGCACGAAGGCGACTTCTCGGTCGTCGTCGATTACGCGCACACGGACGACGCGCTGCGCAACGTGCTGCGCACGGCGCGCGACGTGGCGGCGGGCCGCGTCATCACCGTCTTCGGCTGCGGCGGCGACCGCGACCGCACCAAGCGCGCGCCGATGGGCGAGGCAGCGGCGAGTTTAAGCGATGTCGTCATCGCGACCTCCGACAACCCGCGCACCGAAGACCCCGAGTCAATCCTGCGCGACGTGGAAGAGGGGCTGCGCTCGGCGGGGCGGCCCTACCTGAAGATAACCGACCGCAGGGAAGCAATCTTTCGCGCCGTCGCGGAGGCGCGCGCGGGCGACATCGTCGTCGTCGCGGGCAAGGGGCACGAAGACTACCAGATCGTCGGCACGGAGAAGCGCCACTTCGACGACCGCGAGGTCGCGCGCGAGGCGCTGGCCGAGCTGAAGGGTAAGGGGTAAGGGGGAAAGGGGAAGGGTTTTAGCCGTTACCCCTTACCCAACATCAACGACTGCCCAAAAGGAGAAGTGAATGAAAGTTATCATCACGGGTTCGACCGGCCTCGTGGGCCGCGCGTTGGTGCGCTCGCTGCTCGCGGACGGGCACGAGGTGACGCGGCTGGTGCGCGGCGGCTCGCAGGCGTTCCGCGCGCCGGGCACGGCCTCGGTGCATTGGGACCCGGAGCGCGGCGAGATAGACGCGCGGTCGCTTGAAGGGCACGACGCGGCCGTCCACCTCGCGGGCGAGAACGTGGGCGAGGGGCGTTGGGACGAAGAGAAGAAGCGGCGCATCATCGAGAGCCGCAAGAAGGGAACGGGCCTTCTGGCGTCGGCGCTGGCGGGCTTGAGCGCGAAGCCGAAGGTGCTGGTCTCCGCTTCGGCTACCGGTTTTTACGGCGACCGAGGAGCGGAGATTCTGCGCGAGGAGAGCGCGTCGGGCTCGGACTTTCTGAGCGAGGTCTGCCGCGAGTGGGAGAAGGCGACGCTTCAGGCGAGTCAGGCCGGCATCAGGGTCGTGCACCTGCGCATCGGCGTCGTGTTGAGCGGCGAGGGCGGCGCGTTGCGGAAGATGCTGACGCCCTTCAAGCTCGGCCTTGGCGGGAAGGTCGGGAGCGGGAGCCAGTACATGAGCTGGATCACGCTCGAAGATTTAATCGGCGTCATCCGGCGCGCGATTGAGGACGAGTCGATGCGCGGGCCGGTCAACACGGTCGCGCCGCAAGCGGTGACGAACGGGGAGTTCACGAAGGCGCTCGGGCACGCGCTCGGGCGTCCGACCATCTTCGCCATGCCCGCCTTCGCCGCGCGGCTCGCGTTCGGCGAGACGGCGGACGCGCTGCTGCTCGCCAGCACGCGCGTCGAGCCCGCGCGGCTCAAAGAGGCCGGCTACCAGTTCAAGCACCCCGAGATAGAGGGCGCGCTGCGCTCCGTGTTGGGGAAGTAATACAGACTTGCGAGCTGAAATAAGGCGACTTGCGCGCCGGGAGCGGGGGCATCACTGCCCGCCAAAGCGTGCTGAAGCACGCTTAGCCGTGAAACTCTATCCCTCAACCTTGAGGTGTAAAGTCTCCCTCTATTCGCGCTGACGCGCTCATGGCGGGCAGGGATGCCCGCGCTCCCAGCGTAAGACGGCCTTATTTTGAGACGAGCCCAGCCCCTACAGTTTTTCAAACGCCTCAACTCTCTTCTTCTTGTTCGCTCACAACCACGTCGCGGTTGCGGAAGAAGAGGTAGTAGACGGGGAAGCCGAGGCCGATGAGGAGCAGGCCGAAGAGGGCTTCGGTGGGGGCGGCCCAGAAGGTGTTGATGAGCAGGAAGCCCGTCACGAGCAGGAAGAGAATCGGCACCACGGGGTAGCCCCAAGCCTTGTACGGCCGCTCGGCGTGCGGCATCCGGCGGCGGAAGACGAAGATGGAGGCCGTGACCAGCCCGTAGAAGATGTAGCTGCCGAAGACGACGTAGTCGGTCAACTTGTCGAACTTCTGGAGGAGGAGGACGAGCGTGCAGGCCCACAAGCCTTGCGCGAGCACGGCGCGGGCGGGGACGCGCGTGACTTCGGAAATCTTCGAGAGCTTGTCGAAGAAGAGGCCGTCGCGCGCCATCGCGTAAGGCACGCGCGCGCCCGTCAGCACGGACGTGTGGAGCGTGCCGACCGACGAGGCCATCAGCGCCGCCGCGACCAGCCCCGCGACGAGCGCCTTGGCCGAGGCGCTGAAGGTCGCCATGAAGGAGTTCGTCACCTCGGCCGCGACCGAGGAGTTGGCCGAGACGCTGGCGACGGCGGTCGGCGGCAGCGCGTAGAAGTACGCGGCGTTGATGAAGATGTAGAGCAGCATGATGAGGATGGTGCCGCCGATGAGCGCAATCGGGATGTTGCGCTGCGGGTTCTTAATCTCGCCCGAGACGAACGTCAGGTTGTTCCAGCCGTCGTAGCCCCAGAGCGCCCCGAGCATCGCCGCCCCGAAACCGGCCACGCCGAGCATCGCGCCCGGGCTCACGCCCTCGCACGCGCCGCCCGCGTTGGCGAGCGCGAAGTTGCCCCAACTGCCCTGCGCCAGGATGAAGGCCCCGAGACCGACGCCCATCACGAGCGCGACCTTCACGAGAGTCAGCGCCGTCGCGACCCAACCGCTCACCTTGACGGCCGCGCAGTTGAGCAGAGTGATGACGACGATGACGAGTATCGCCGTCAGTTGCACGGCGAACCCGCTCAGTCCCTCGATGGACTTGCCGGACAGGTCGTTGAGCGAGTTGGCGAAGATGAGCGCGACCGACGCCTGCGAGCCGGTCTTCGCGATGAGTATCTGCATCCACCCGCTCAAAAACCCCGCGCCGCGACCGTACGCCTCGCGCATGAAGACGTACTCGCCACCCGCGCGCGGCATCATCGCCGCCAGCTCCGCGTAGGTGAGCGCGCCCGCCAGGCTCAGCAGGCCCGCCACGACCCACACGGTCAGGACCATGCCCGGCGTCCCGACGTTGCACGTCATCACGCGCGCCTTCAGAAAGACGCCCGTCCCGATGACGTTCCCGATGATGATCGACACGGCCGCCACGAGCCCGAGCCCGCGCACGAGCGTTAAGTTTCTGTTCGAAGCTTCAGACATGAAGTCCCTCGTGTCGGGTGGGGCGCGTTACCAGACCTCGTTGGCGAGCAGGTCTTCGTAGGTGTCGCGGCGGCGGATGAGTTCGGGGCGGCCTCCGTCGCGGACGAGGACGACGGCGGGGAGCGGGCGGCCGTTGTAGGGGAACATCTGCGCGATGGTGTAGGCGCCCGTGTTGAGGAGCGCGAGCAGTTCGCCCGGCCGCACGTTCTCGGGGAGCTTGCGGTAGTCGGGGAGACGGCCTTCGCGCTCGATGTCGAAGTACACGTCGCCGGAGTCGCACAGGGGGCCGGCAATCTTGTAGGGCTCGTTGGCCGCGAGGTCGGCGCGCGAGGCGGAGACGACGTGGTAGTACCACTTGTAGGTCGTCATCGAGAGCAGGAGGTTGAAGCCCGCGTCGGTGAGGAGCCACACGTCGCCCGTCTCGGGGCGCCGCTTGATGTTGCGCACGGAGGTGAGCAGTGTGCCCGCGTCGGCGATGACGCTGCGGCCGGGTTCGAGCAGGATGGTGACGCCTTCGAGTAGATGCTCCGCGTCAACCGTGCGCGCGGAGTCGCGCGCCGCTTGCAGCGCGGCCGCGAGCACGTCCGACGGCTCAAGCTCGGCGCCGAGCATCTCGCGCTCACCCTGTGGCAACTCGTCGGCCTGCGAGCGGTCGCGCAGGTAGTTGACGGGGATGCCGCCGCCGAGGTTGATGTGTTCGAGCGCGTGGCCCGACTCCTCGTGGACGGTCTTCAGGTGCTCCCACATCGTCTTGAAGGCGGCGGCGAACGGCTCCACGTCGGGCGTCTGCGAGCCGACGTGGATGTGAATCCCAGAGACGTGGAGCAGTTCGGGCGAGCGTAGCGCGCGGCGGAAGGCGTCGAGGACTTCGCTCGAAGTGATGCCGAACTTCGAGGTCATCAGCGCCGTCTGGAGGCCGAGGTGCGAGCGCGTGCCAATCTCTGGGACCAGGCGGAGCGCGACGCGGGCGCGCTTGCCGAGTGCCTTCGCGCGTGCTTCAATCAATTCGATCTCGTAGACGGAATCGGCGTTGATGGAGTAGATGCCGTTGCCTATCGCCTCGTCAATCTCTTGCGGGGTCTTGCTCGTGCCGTTGAAGATGATCTGGTCGGGGCGGAAGCCGGCGCGCAGCGCCTTGAAGAGTTCGCCGCCGCTGTTGACCTCGCAGTCGATGCCGCTGTCGCGGACGACCCCGAGCAGCCCCATCGTCGAGTTCGCCTTCGACGCGTAGAAGAAGCGGACGGGATGGCCGACGCCCTCGGCGGCTTTCTTAAGTCTCCCGACGTTCGAGCGGACGCGCCGCTCGGAGAAGACGAAGAGCGGCGTGTCGAACTCGCGCGCGAGTGCGGCCGAGTCCGCGCCGTCGATGAAGAGGCGCCCTTCGCGCGCTTCGAGGTAACCGGGGATCGCCCACGCCGGGGCGACCGTCGTCTCTGGCATCTGGTCTGTGCTCCGTCCGAAAAAAAATGTCCTCTGTGAGTGTTGCGAAGATAGTCCGTGGGTCGGCGACCGTCAAGCACGTGGAACTATGACGACCGAAGTTCAAGGCACAACTACTAAAGCTGAAGGCGAGTCGGACTGGGCGCGCGTGCGCGCGGAGTTCCCCGTCACGGAGAATTACGCATACCTCAACAGCGCGGGCGCCGGGCCGGTCTCGCGCCGCGTGAACGAGGCGGGGGCGCGGTTCTACCGGGAGACGTTGGAGTCGGGCGACCGGCTCTGGGAGCACTGGCTCGCGCGGCGCGAGCGCGCACGCGAAGACGTGGCGCGACTTATCAACGCCGAGCCCGAAGAGATCGCCTTCACGACGAACACTTCGTCGGGCATGAACCTCATCGTGGACGCGCTCGAAGGCGAGTCGCGCGTCGTCTCGTGCGACCTTGAGTTCCCCGTCACGACCATCCCCTGGCTCCATCGCGGCAAGCGCGTGCGGATGGTCGAGGCGCGCGGGGCCGTCGTGCGCGCCGAAGACGTGCTCGCCGCCGCGGGCGCGGAGAGGTCCGTCATCTGCCTCAGCCACGTCCAATATTCCAACGGCCTGCGCATGCCGGTCGAAGAGATCGGCGAGAGGAAAGGCGACCACCTCTTCGTCGTCAACGCGGCGCAGTCGGCGGGCGTCCTGCCCATCGACGTGAAGCGCATGAGCATCGACGCGCTCTGCTCGACGGGTCACAAGTGGATGCTCGCGGGTTACGGCTCGGGCTTCGTCTACCTCTCGCGCGAGTTGCTCGAACGGACGCGGCCGCGCGCCGTCAGTTGGATGAGCGTCGAAGACCCCTTCGCGATGCGCAACGACTCCTACACCTTGCGCCCCGACGCCGCCGCGCGCGCCGAGACGGGCTGCCCACACTTCGCGGGCATCTTCGCCCTCGGCGAGGCCGCGCGGCAACTGCTCGAACTCGGCGTCGAGCACGTCGAGCGGCGCGCGCTCGCCCTCAACCGACGCCTGACCGAGAGCCTAAAAGACGCGGGCCACGAACTCCTCTCGCCGCTCGGCGACGAACGCCACCGCTCGGCCGAGACGCTCGTCCGCGCCGCCGACCCACGCGCCGTCGTCCGCCACCTCGCCCGCCGCCGCGTCGCCGTCACCATCAAACCCGAAGGCTTCCGCGCCGCCACACACTACTTCAACGACGACACCGACATCACCCGCCTCGTCTCCGCCCTCGACGAAATGCGCGAACAGGCAGGCAGTTGACAGGCGTACGGCGGTTGGATATTTTCTGTGCCGTTTGAGAATGTTGCTTGAAGGTCGGTCGTGGGCGCTTGCGTACCGGAGAGAAGGGAAATTTAACGGAGGCTAGAATCCTCGCGGCTTTCGTGGCCGCAGGGTATCTGGTGTCGGTCCCCTTCGGCGCCGGACACAAGTACGACTTCGTCGTAGACGATGCGACCCGTCTGTCGCGCGTGCAATGCAAGACAGGTCGAGTTAAGAACAACGTGCTGCTCTTCAACGCCTACAGCCAGTCCGGCAACGGGGCGGTTAAAATGAGCTACCGAGGGCTGGCCGATCTGTTTGCGGTTCTCAATCCGGAGGATGATAAGGTATACTTGGTGCCGGTCGATGAGGTCGGAGTCACGGACGTTTCACTCCGGCTCGCGCCGACTTTGAATAAGCAGGAGCAGGGAGTTCGCTGGGCCGAACGTTACCTCCTCCGGCCGTTGGTCATAAGCGGGAGTGGCGCAATGGTAGCGCATTAGCTTCCCAAGCTAAGGGTTGCGGGTTCGAGTCCCGTCTCCCGCTTTGTATCTTCAGTGACTAAGAGGCGCCATTCCGGCGCCTTTTTCCTTTTACACGCTAATCTCATGCGCGACGCGGCGGTGTTATACTCGGCACCGAATGGCGCCCCGCGAGGTGGGAAGGGGCGTTCACTTTCGGGAGGTGTGAGGCCGTGGCCGAGACGAAGAGCTGGACAGTCATCTGCCCGTGTTGCGAGGCGGCCATCGTGGTGGACGCGCAGACGGGCGTCATCATCTCGCACGAGGAGAAGGCGAAGCCGCTCGCCTCCTTCGAGGAGATGGCGAAGGAGATGGAGCGCAAAAAGAATCTGCGCGAGCAGGTCTTCTCGCAGGAACTGGGGTCGGTCAAGGACCGCGAGCGCCTGCTGGAAGAGAAGTTCAAGGAGGCGATGAAGAAGGCCGAGAAGGACAAGGGCGGCCCTTATCGCAACCCGCTCGACTTCGATTAAGGGGACTGCCGGCGCGCCTCGGCCTCGGCGAGCCAGCCGCGTCGCAGGTCCGATTCGGGGATGCTTGAGAGGTAGGGCTTGAGGTCGAGGACGGGCGTGCCGTCGAGCATGTCGAGCCCTACGACTCGCAAACGCCGCCCCTCGCGCCCGAGCAGCCGGACGACCGTGAGGCCGAGCGGGTTGGGACGGTACGGCGAGCGCGTGGCGAAGACGCCGTGCGGGCGCGTGTCGGTCGGCGGCACGCCCTGAAGCGCGAACCCCTCCGCGCGGTCGAAGACCCAGATGACGAAGAGGTGCGAGAAACCTTCAACGTCGAGCAAGCCCTCCTCGAACTCCTCAAGAATCTCGATGAAGCCTTCCGCCTCGTGCCTGGCGCCACAGCCCTTCGGGACTTGCGAAGTGTCCGTGTACTGGCTGCGGATGAAGCCGACGGGTCGCATGGTGAACATCGGTTAGCCCTTCGCCTTTGTCTCAAAGTTAAGAAGCGCCGCGTGAGTCGTCCAAGACTCACGC
>DASVGG010000102.1:5000-70285 GCA_036379655.1 Pyrinomonadaceae bacterium | reverse complement strand
GGCACGGCGTTGAAGAGATAAGACTTCAAAGCCGTGCCTCCGCGTCTTTGTGGTTATTTATTCTCCCGCGATTTGAGATAGGCGCGCGCGGTCGAGGATGGCGATGTGTTTGCGGCCGATGGAGATGAGGTTCGCGGACTTCAGTTCGTTGAGCGCGTTGGTGGCGGTCTCGCGGTAGACGCCGAGCCGTTCGGCGATGTCCTGGTGCGTGAGGCCATCCACCGAATCATTGCGCGCCTCACGCAGGAGCAGGGCGGCGACGCGCGCGGGGATGCCTTTGAAGACCGTGTCTTCGAGTTGCCGCTCGGCTTCGAGCACGCGGCGGCCGAAGGCTTCGAGGATGCGGCGCGCGATCTCGGGCTTGCCGACGAGCAGACGGTTGAGCACCTCGCAGTTCATGGTGACGATGGTCGAGTCCTCCGTCACCTCCGCGAAGGTGTCGTACATGCCCTGCCCGATGCAGGTCATCTCGCCGAAGAAGCTGTGCGGCAGCAGGTGCGCGATGACGAGCTTCCTGCCCTCGGGCGACATGCGGTAAATCTGGACCGCGCCCTCGCGCAGGAGGAAGAGCGCCTCGCCCGTCTCGCCCGGCGTGTAGATGACCGCCCCGCGCCGGAAGTTGCGCGTCGAGGTCACGCGCTCGACCTCGCGCAACTCCTCCGCCGTCATCCCTTGAAAAAGGTCTGGACCGCCGTTGCCGTCCGCTCTCGTGCTCATAAAGTCCGCCCCCGAACTGTCTCAGATGCGCGCCGAGGCCGCCGCGTTCCAGTGTACGACGCGGGGCCGCGCGCGGGCGAGCCGCCTCGGTAATCGCGATTACTGAAGCGGCGGGCGGGGTCGGCGCATAATGCTCCTGCGCTCGCGTTCGCGCGGCGCGGATTTTGAAAACGGGTTTGCAGACAGGAGATTAAAAGAGATGAGCCAGTTTGTTTCGACCGTGGACGACGCGGGCTTCGAGCGCGAGGTGCTTCAATCGGACGTGCCCGTGGTGTTGGATTTCTGGGCGGAGTGGTGCCCGCCGTGCCGCGCGCTCGCGCCGACCTTCGAGGAGCTGGCGAAGCAGTACGAGGGCCGCGTGCGCTTCCTCAAGCTCAACGTGGACGAGAACCAGCAGGTGCCGCAACGCTTCGGCATCAAGGGTATCCCGACGCTCGTCTTCTTCGACGGCGGCCGCGAGGTCGAGCGCGTCGTCGGCGCCAGCAGCAAGGGCGCCCTTGAGCGCATCGTCGATAAGTACGTCAAGGTCGCGGCGTAACAGCAAGGGACAGTTCAACACGGAGACACGGCTTGAAGCGCAACTGCTTCAAGCCGTGTCTTCGTGTCTCCGTGTTTAAAGTTTTTCGTGATAACCTCCGCGCTGCTTTCAGACCCGCACGATGCACGCGAGGTGTGTTATGCCCGAGAACGGCCGTCCGTTGATGACGCTCGAAGCACTGCGCTCTGTCCCGCTCTTCGCCTCGCTCGGCGACGAATCGGCCGGCGCCCTGCGCGAGCTTCTGGAGTTCGAAGCGCGCCCCGCCGGCAGCGTCCTCTTCAACAAGGGCGAGCAGGGCGGCGCGATGTACCTCATCGAGGGCGGCCGCGTCCGCATCCACATCAAGGACAACAACGGCGACGACGTGACGCTGGCCGAACTGGCACCCGGCGACTTCTTCGGCGAGATGTCGATCCTCGACGGCAAGCCGCGCTCGGCCACGGCCACCGTCTCGGAGGACGCGCGCCTCGCGGTGCTCTCGCGCGGACACTTCCACGACTTCGTCGGCCGCAGCCCGGAGGTCGCGCTTTCGATGCTCGCCGCCATCACCGACCGCCTGCGCCACACAGACGAGATGCTGCGCCAGCGCGTGACGCGCAACCTCAACGAGGTCGAGGAGGAGCGGCAGACCTTCGCCGACCGGATGGCCGACGCCGTCTCGGAGTTCGGCGGCAGTTGGAAGTTCATCGCCGCCACGGTCGCCTTCATCGTCTTCTGGGTCCTCTACAACACTGCCATCCGGCTCGACCAGGGCATCGACCCGTTCCCCTATGCCTTCCTCGACGTGATCAACGGCATCGTCGCCGCGCTGCTCACGCCCATCATCCTCATCTCGCAGAACCGGCAGGGCGACAAAGACCGACTCCGCGCCGACCTCGACTATCAGGTCAACCTCAAGAACGAACTCGCCCTCACCGAAGTCATGCGCCGCCTCGACCTGCTTGAGTCCGAGCGCCTCCCGCACCTCTTCACGGAACTGCGCGAGGAGATGGGGAAGAAGTAGGTCGAACCCGGGAGCGCGGGCATCCTGCCCGCGCTCCCGGCGCCTACTGCTTTTCTTCTTTGGCCCCGGGACTTACAATGAGCGCGTTCTGCTCAAACACAAAATCTTGCTTGAGGTCTAATGATTCAGGCCGTTTTTTTCGATTTCAACGGGGTCATCATCGACGACGAGCCGTTGCAGATGGAGGCTTACAAGGATGTTCTCGGGCGCGAGGGGTTGACCGTCACGGAGGCCGATTACTACGGCTCGCTCGGGATGGACGACCGCGCGTTCGTGAGGGCCACGTTCGAGCGCGCGGAGAGGGAACTGACGGACGAGGTGCTCGTCCGCGTCATCGAGGCGAAGACGGCCGCGCACCGCAAGCTGCTCGAAGGCGAGTTGCCGCTCTTCCCCGGCGTCGTCACCTTCATCAAGGCTTTGAAGCGCCAGCACGCCGTCGGGCTCGTCAGCATGGCGCGGCGGCCCGAGATCGACCACGTGTTGGAGCGCGCCGCGCTCGCGGGCCTCTTCGACGTGATCGTCAGCGCGGAGGACGCAACGGCCTGCAAGCCCGACCCCTCCTGCTACAACAACGGGCTCGACTTCCTCAACCGTCGCCGTGGCGAGGCGCACGTCATCCCGCTCCGCCCCGACGAGTGCCTCGTCATCGAGGACTCGCCGCCCGGCATACAGTCGGGGCGCGCAGCGGGCATGCTCACCCTCGGCGTCACCAACACCGTCCCCGACAAGGCCCTGCGCGAGGCCGGCGCCGACTCCGTCACCCGCAGCCTCGCCGACTGGACGCCCGACGCCGTCCATCACGTGTTCGATACGGAATGGGGAAGGAGCTAAACGATGAAGTAGGAACGCTGAACGATGAACTGAAGGCGGCTTGTATTTAGTTCATCGTTCAGCGTTCCTACTTCATCATTCCTCTTATGACTCCTGCTGACAAGGTCGCGGCGGCGCAGGTGCGGCGGCGGTTCGCGGCGGAGGTGTCGAGGCCGGAGGAGGTGGTTGACCTCGCGCGCGGGGCGCTGCTCGTCGGGGCCGAGGAGGAGCCGCGCCGCGCAGACGTTGGGCACTGCCTCGCGCGTCTGGACGCGATGGGCGAGGAGGCGCGCGCGCTCGCCGTCCGCAGGGGCGGGTCGAGGGTCGAGGCGCTCAACGCATATCTCTTCGAGGAACTCGGGTTCAACGGCAACGAGTCGGACTACTACGACCCGCGCAACAGCATGCTCCATCAGGTGCTCGCGCGCCGGACGGGCATTCCCATCACGCTCTCGGTCGTCTACATCGAGGTCGGTCGGCGCGCGGGTCTGCGCGTCGAGGGCCTGGGGCTGCCCGGCCACTTCATCGTGCGCGCGTTCGAGAATGATGAGGGTGAAGGCGTGCTGGTCGATCCCTTCAATCGACGCGCGACCGACAGCGATGAGTGCCAGAGCCGGATGGACGCCATCTACGACGGCCGCCTTGAGCTGGACGAGGAGCACTTCCGACCGGTCGGCGCGCGCTCGATTCTCGCGCGGATGCTCGGCAACCTGAAGGCCGTCTACGTCCGCGCCGGCCTCTTCCGCAACGCGCTCTCGGCGGTCGAGCGGCTGCTCCTGCTCGCGCCCTCCGACCTCGACGAGCGCCGCGACCGTGGCATGCTCCTCGCGCAACTCGACCGCCTCCACGAGGCCGTCGCCGACACACAGACCTACCTCAACCTCGCCCCCAACGCCACCGACGCCGACGCCGTCCGCGAACAACTCAAGAAGATGCAGGCCCGGCAGGCCATGTTGAACTAAGAAGGGAGTCAGGAGTCAGAATAAGAAGAGCCGTGTCTTATTCTGACTCCTGACTCCTCGTCTTACTCCGGTTTCCCCTTACACGTCGGGCCGACGAGGGCGGGGATTTTGCCGCTGAGGATGGGGTAGTCGGCGGCCTCCGCGTTGAGCGGGAGCCAGTCGGCGTACTGTTCGGGGAGGGCGGCGTCGGAGTAGATAGCCTCGACGGGGCACTCGGGGACGCAGGCGTCGCAGTCGATGCAGGTGTCTGGGTTGATGTAGAGGCGGTCGGGCAGTTCGTGGAACGCCTCGACGGGGCAGACCGCCGCGCAGTCCGTGTACTTGCAGTCCACGCAATCCTCTGTCACCACGTAGGTCATCGGTCGTCTGTTTCCTTCAACTGAGTTGGGAGTTTTCGGGCAGGGAGATTTTACGACGCGCGGCGCGCGTGTCAACAGGAACGATGAACGATGAACGATGAACGATGAACTGAAGACCCGATGTATCCAGTTCATCGTTCATCGTTCATCATTTCCATCACCGGTTCGACTTGCAGCCGGGATGGTCGCAGGTGCAGACGGAGGTCGGGTCCGAGTCGTTCGCGTCCTCGCAGTAGTCGCTGCAAAACCTCCGCTCGCCTTCGACCATGCAGGTGCAGGTCTGGTGCGCGCACTTCTTCTCGTCGGTTCTGACGGGGTCCGCCATCGCTGCTTATCTCCTTCCCGAGGCGTTAACGCCCCTCGTTGCCGCCCTCGCGCGTGTCGGCCGGGCCGGGCTGCGTGTCGGACAGGTTCGAGGCGTCGCGCACCTGCTGCGGCGCGCTCGCCTCCTGCACGACCTCGTTCTCGCGTTCGTGCATCCGCTGGTTCTTCTTGTCCTTCCGCTCGCCGTCCTTCTTCTGCCTGTCCTTGTCTGACATTCGTTTCCCCCTTTTTATCCTGCCGTAGTATCGCCGCCGAGAAGCGAGAGCACCTCGCCCGTGATGTAGCTCGAATCCGCCTCCGAGGCGAAGAAGACGTAGGCCGGGGCCATCTCTTCGGGCTGCGCCGGCCGCTTGTAGGGCGTGTCGGCGCCGAACTCGGGCACGTCCTTCGCTTCCTTGTCGGCGGGGTTGAGCGGCGTCCAGACCGGCCCGGGCGCGACGCAGTTGACGCGGATGCGGCGCTCGACGAGGTTCTGCGCGAGCGACTTCGTGAAGGCATGAATCGCGCCCTTCGTCGCGGAGTAATCGAGCAGTTCCTTGCTCCCTTCGAGCCCAGTGATCGAGCCCGTGTTGATGATGCAGGCGCCCTCCTTCATGTGGCCGAGCGCCGCCTTCGCCATGTAGAAGTAGCCGTAGATGTTCGTCTTGAACGTGCGGTCGAACTGCTCGTCCGTCAAGTCTTCAATCGTCTCCTGGTGCTGCTGGAAGGCCGCGTTGTTGACGAGGATGTCGAGTTTGCCGAACTCCTCGACCGTGCGCCCGACCGCCTCCTGGCAGAAACTCGACTCGCGCACGTCGCCCGGGATGAGCAGCGCGCGCCGCCCCTCGCTCTCCACCACGCGGCGCGTCTCTTCGGCGTCCACCTGCTCTTCGGGCAGGTAGACGATGGCCACGTCCGCGCCCTCGCGCGCGTAGATCAAGGCCACGGCGCGGCCGATGCCGCTGTCGCCGCCGGTGATGAGCGCGGCCCGGCCCTCAAGTTTTCCCGACGCCCTGTAGTGCGGCGCCTCGTAACGCGGTTTGAGTTCGAGGTCCTCTTCGATGCCCGGCTTCTCAAGGTGCTGCGCGGGCATCGGCGACTCCGGCTCCTCCAACACGCGCGGCGGCGGCGCCCCGCGCAACGCGGCCAACTTCTCCGCCGCCGTCTCCGCCGCCGATTTTTTCGCGGCGCTACTCGCGGCGCCCTTCTTCGCGGCGCTCTTTTTGGCCGACTTCGACCCGCCCTTCTTCGCACCCTGCTTGTTCGACTTTGTCGCCATCAGTTCTCCCAATGCATAAGATTCCGCGCACGGACGCGCGCCCGAAAGTTTCTCGGGGGAGTTCAGTTAAAGGGGATTTGGTACGGACGGATTATAGGCAGGGCGCGGCACGGATTTCTACTCTAACTATCAATTTTCTGTCCTGAACGTGAAAGGAGGATGAGAAGCACGTTGCTTCTCATCCTCCTCGTCGATGACGCCTTAAGAGTTCGGACTTCAGGCGCGCTTGAGGTTGCGCGCGGCCTGTGCGCGGGCGGCGGGCTTCTCCTCTTCTTCCGTCGTTTGCGCCATCTTGACGCGCTCGGCGCGGGCGGTCATGCGGCGGTCGATGTCGGCGACCTGTTCGGGCGTGAGGCGGTAGATGTTCGGCTGGTTGTGGTAGACGCGCGCGCCCGTCACCACGTCGGACTGCTTGAAGCCGAGCCGCTCGGCCTTCTCGACCAACTCCTGCACGGTCATCTGCGGCTGGACGAGCGTTAAGGGCTGCTTCTCCTCAATCGTCTCGGGCACGGACGCGGGCTTCGGCGCTTCGACCGGAAGCTCCGTCCCGTGCTCGCGCTTCATGTGTTCGAGGAAGTCGCTGAAGGTGACGCTGCCCGTCAGCTCGAAGCCGACTTCAAACGCCGGGCTGTTCGACTTCACCACCTGGAAGACGCGCACGATCTCGCCGTCGCGCTCCTGCAAGGAGACTTCGACCATCACGTCCACGAAGTACTCAAGGCCCGACGCCGTCATCGGCAGCACGCGCCCGATTTCGTTGTCCTCCTTCGACTCCTTACCCTTCGCGGGAATCTGGTCAACGATGACGACCGACTTGCCCGACTCCATGCAGAGCCGGCGCAGCACGCCCTGCAAGACCATCTGGTCCGCCGACAACTCTTCGGCCGAAGGCTGTGCGAGCGGGTCGCCCGTGCGCGAGCGCACGGCCTTGATGGTCTCGGCGTGCTTGGCGGAGAAGTAGGCCGCCCACGAGTCGAGCCCGAAGCAGCCGTAGTTCTGCTCCTTGCCCTCGCCCGACAGCGCCCAATCGATGAACTCGGGCAGCTCGTCCGGGTGCTCGATCTCCAACCCGTCGAAGTGGTTGCCGACGCCCGCGAGCAGGCGCGTCTTGCGCTCCATGTCGAAGATGCAGAGGCGGCCGAGGCCGGCGTCGGCCACGGAACGCAGGAACCAGCTCTTGCCCGCGCCCGCGCCGCCGCGGACGGCCAACACCAGACGTTGCTGGCGCGGTCGCCGGCTCAAAGGGTTAATCTTCGGTTTAGTCGTATTGCTCATCTCAAACATTCTCCTCAAAAGCCGGTGCCGGCTGAAATTGCTCGGAGGGGGGCCTCTCGTTTAGCGCCTGACCGGCGGAGAACTCTTCCGGAACTTCGGGAGTCGCTCCGCGATTCGTGAGGCACTGTATCACAGATGAAACGCACTTGCAACGCTTTTTCACACGTGAAACGGAGCCGAGCGCGGAATTCTTAACGAGTCCTGAACGAGTGATAAATACGGCGGCTGGTAGTAGCTGACTTGCGGCTATATCATCTGCGCTCCTCCGCCCTTCGGCGTAGAGTTCGACCCAACCACTTTCATCAAACTACAGCGGGAAGGATTCGACATGTCTGACTTGAGAACTTCAGGGCGCCGCGCCGCGTCGCTCTCCGCAATGTTGCTGGCGACGTTGCTCCTCGTGCCGGCCGCGCTCGCGCAGTCGCCGAACACTGCGTCCTTGATCGTCGTCGTCGTTGACCAGAACGAGGCGGTGGTGAGGGACGCGAAGGTCTCCGTCTCGAACGCGGCGACGGGTGAGGTGCGCGAGGGCGTCTCGGACGGCGACGGCCGCGTCACCATCCCGGCGCTGACGCTGACGGGGACGTACACGGTCGGCGTGTCGAAGGAGGGCTTCGGCGGTCAGGAGTTGAAGGACGTGACGCTGCGCTCGGGCGAGACCGCGACCGTCAAGGTCAAGCTGATGGTCGGCTCGCAGACGGCGGAGGTCACGGTCTTCGGCACGACCGAGGGCGTGCGCGCCGACCCGCGGATCGGCCTCCCGCTCGAAAGCAAACAACTCGACGAGACGCCCCTCCTCGGTCGCAAGGTGACGACCGTCCCGCTCCTCAACTCCGCCTTCCGGCAGGCGAAGGGCACGGGCGACCTCTTCGTCAACGCGACCTACTTCGTGACGGGCGTCGGCGGGCGGCGGCAGACGACGGTGCTGCTCGACGGCGCCAACAACGACGAGGCGTGGGGGCGCCAGACGGCCATCGCCACCGTGCCGCTCGGCGCGATTCAGGAGGTGAACGTTCTCTCCAACGCATTCTCTTCGGAGTTCGGTTGGACCTCCGGCCCGGCCCTCAACATCGTCACCAAGTCGGGCACGAACAACTTCCACGGCGAAGGGCTCTTCATGCTGCGACCGGGCGGCAGTTGGCAGGCGAAGAGTTTTTCGACGAAGAACTTCTGCCCGCCGTCGGTGCCGACCTGCGTCACGCCCACGACGCTCCAACAGATCAACCCCGTGGACATCCCCGACCAGTTGAGCCAGGTCTCGGGCTCCTTCGGCGGCCCCATCGTTGAAGATAAGACCTTCTTCTTCCTGACGGCCGACTACACGCGGCAGAACCGCACGACGTTCCTCAACAGCAACCTGCCCGCGTTCCTCCTGCCGGCCGACGGGCACCTCGACTACACGGGCCACTACCGCCAGACGCTCTTCGACGGACGCCTCGACCACAAGCTCACGTCGAGCCAGACGTTGATGTTCCGTCTGAACTACGACAGCTTCTTCGACGACAACCCGCAGGACGCGGTGGGCGGCTCGAACGCGCCGAGCGTCGCGCGCCGTTACTCGCGCCGCGCCATCACGGCGCAGGGCAATCTCACGTCGGTCCTGAGCCCGACGCTGCTCAACGAGGCGCGCGTCTCGTACCTGCACGGCGACCCCGTGACGAAGTGGGAGGCGCTCAACCTTTCGACCACCTACACGCGCGGCGGCACGGTGCCGTTCACCATCGGCCAGTCGCGTCTCTCGGACATCTTCGGTCACCAGGCGCAGGTCTCGGACACGCTCTCCTGGACGCGCGGCAAGCATTACGTGCGCTTCGGCGGGAGCGTGATTCATCACACGTCGGGCGGCACGGGCAGCGAGCCGGGCACGGCCGTCCTCGGCACGTTCACCTTCGCCGCCACGGGCGCGCGCTCGACGCTGCCGTTCGACCAGTTGACGCTGGCCGACGTGCAGAACTACACGCAGCCGATCAACTTCGGCATCGACAGCTACGAGCTGAAGCAGTGGTTGTTGACGGGCTTCGTGCAGGACAGCATCCACCTGCGCCGCGACTTCACGCTCGACGTGGGGCTGCGCTACGACCGGCAGACGTTGACCGACGCGACGAAGAATTTCGCGCCGCGCATCGGCTTCGGCTGGAACCCGGGCGGCGACTCGCGCACGTCGATTCGCGGCGGCTACGGGATGTACTACACGCAGATTCGCTCGAACGCGGTCGCGGGCTATCTCGTCAACGGGCTCGACGGTCTGACGACCTACACGGCGACGCCGACGCAGACGGGCTTCCCGACATGCCTGACGTGCGCCCCCGTCAACGTTGACCCGCGGACGGTGCCCGCCAACCAACTTCCCGCGCGCGACATAACCATCCGCGCGGGCCTGCGCGACTTCTACCGCACGCAGTTCGCACGCTACGGTCTGAACTTCGACCTGCTGCCGAACTACCCCGACAAGCTCGTCAACCCGCGCAGTCAGGTCTTCACCATCGGCGCGGAGCGTGAATTCGTCAAAGGTCTCTTCTTCGGCGCCGACTACGTGCATCAACACCTGTCGGGCATCGACCGCACGGTTGACCTGAACGCGCCGGGCGCGTTCGACCGCACGGCCCTGGGGCAGTGCCGGGTCGCCAACTGCAACAACGCGCAGAACGTGGCGGCCGCGAACCTGACGCGCTCGATCTTCCCGGTCAACGGCGGCGTGCGTCAGGTCAACGTCTTGATGAACCTCGGCGTCGCCGACTACGACGGCTTGCAGACGCAGTTCAGCTATCGCGGCCACTCGCGACTCTACGCCGCGCTGAGCTATACGCTCTCGAAGGCGACGAACACGAGCGAGCCGGACGGCAACGGCATCGGGCCGAACCAGAGCATCCTCTCAAGGCTTGGCGAAGAGGAGCGCGGCCCGAGTCTGCTCGACCAGCGCCACCGCGCCGTCATCACCGTCAGCTACCGCTTCCCGCTCGACATCACGGCCGGCACGCTGACGCAACTCGCCTCCGCGCGACCCTTCAACGGCACGACGGGCGTTGACAACAACGGCGACGGCGTTCTCAACGACCGCCCGGTCATTAACGGTCAGGTCATCAGCCGTGCCGCGTTCCGTGGGACGGGGACGCAGGACGTTGCTTTCTTCGTCGAGAGTCGCCTCTTCAAACACGAGAGCCGTTACCTGCAACTGAGGCTCGAAGGCTTCAACATCTTCAACCACGGCAACTTCCTCGCGCGCGGCATCACCATCTACGGCGACACCGGGACGGCGGCCCCGACCTTCGGCCAGTTCGTCTCGGCGGGCACGGCCGCCAGCGTCAACCCCGCGTTCGCCAACATCGACCCGCCGCGCATGTTCCAGTTGCAGGCGCGCTACGTCTTCTAAATTAAGCCTGATGAAACGAACCATCCTCGCCGCGACGCTGGCCGCCGTGATAAGCACGGCGGCCGGCTGCGCGCGCTTCAACAACCCGGCCGGAGACGCGCGGGGCGAGCGCGTCGTGGTCATCTCGCAGACGTACAACGAGATCATCTGGGCGCTCGGCGCGCAGGCGAGCGTCGTCGGCGTCGATTATTCGAGCACCTACCCGCCCGACGTGAAGAAGGTGCAGACGGTCGGCTATCACCGCGCGCTCTCGGCGGAGGGCATTCTGTCGCTGCACCCGACCGCCATCATCCACGACAACAACATCGGCCCGCCGCAGGTCGTCGAACAACTCAAGGGCCTGAACATCCCCATGAAGACCTTCACCGCGAAGAACGATTCGGTCGAAGGCACCAAGGCCCTCATCCGCGAGATGGGCGCTTACTTTCATAAGGAAGCGAAGGCCGAGGAGTTGTGCGGCACGCTCGATAAGCAGATGGCCGCGTCGCTCGAAGCGGTCAAAAAGTACACCGACCGGCCGCGCGTCGCGGTCATACACTTCGGGCGCGCGTCGAACGTCTACCTCGTGGTGGGCAAGGGCGGCGGCACCGGTGACGGCAGCGCGGCCAGTCGGATGATCGATTGGTCGGGCGGCGAGATGGCGATCAACTCGGAGCGGATGCAGCGCATGGAGTCGCCCGAGATTCTCGCGCAGGCGAACCCGGACGTGATCCTCGTCACCGACTACGGCTTCGACCGGCTCAACGGCTCGCTCGACGAGATCAAAGCACTGCCCGGCGTCGCCACTTCCAACGCCGCGAAGAACAACCGCATCTACCGCGTCGAGGAGAACGTGCTGATGTACTTCGGCCCGCGCTCCGGCGAGAACGTGGAGAAGGTCGCCGCGGTCATACATCAACAGTGACGAGACGACGCCGGAACCGCGCGGCGCTCCTTTTCGCGCTGGCCTGTGCCATGCTCCTCGCGCTGGCCGCCTCCGTGCGCTTCGGCGCCGTGGACTTCTCCGTCCCCGACATCATGCGCGCGCTGGCCTCGCTCCTGCCGGGCAGTGCCGCGCCGACTCTCGACCAACGCATCTTTCTTGAGCTGCGACTGCCGCGCGCCGTCCTCTGCCTGCTGGTCGGCGCGAGCCTCGGCGTTGGTGGCGCGTTGATGCAGGCGCTCTTTCGCAACCCGATTGTTGAGCCGGGACTGGTCGGGACTTCGAGCGGCGCCGCGTTCGGCTCGGCGCTCTTCTTCGTCCTCGGCGGCGTCCTCAACGTCGGCGCGGGGCTGTGGAGCCTGCCGCTCGCGGCGTGTCTCGGCGGCGTGCTCTCGACCTACCTCGTCTTCATGCTCGCGCGCTCGCGCGAGGACGGCCGCGCGTCCATCGTGACGCTTTTGCTCACGGGGCTCGCGGTCAACGCGCTCTTCATGAGCGCCATCGGCTTTCTCTCCTACATCGCGCGCGACCCGCAGGCGCGCTCCATCACCTTCTGGAGCCTGGGCACGCTCTCGGGCGCGAGCTGGCGCGCGGTCGAGGTCGTCGCCGTCTCGACCATCGGGGGCGTCCTGCTCGCGCTCCGCTACGCGAAGCAGCTCGACGCGCTGATGATTGGGGAAGAGGAGGCGACCTACCTCGGCGTGAACGTGAACCGTCTGAAGTGGATCGTGCTCTCCGTCAACGTCGTCGTCGTCGCGGTGGCGACAGCGTTCACGGGCGTCATCAGCTTCGTCGGCCTCGTCGTCCCGCACATCCTGCGGATGCTTGGCGGGACGAGCAACCGCTTCCTCATCGTGGGGAGCGCGCTGACGGGCGCGACGCTGTTGAGCCTCGCGGACTTGATAGCGCGTCTCGCGCTCCGCCCCGCCGAACTCCCCATCGGCATCGTCACGTCGGCGGTCGGCGTGCCCGTTTTCCTGCTGTTGTTGCGGAGGCGGCAGTACGTCTTCTGAAGATGCTCGAAGCACGCGACATCACATACCGCGTCGGCGGCCGTGCGCTCCTCTCCGGCGTGTCGGCGCGTTTCGAGCCCGGCCGGCTCCACCTCGTCATCGGCCCCAACGGCGCGGGCAAATCGACCCTCGTCAAAGTGCTCGCGCGCCTGCTGCGTTCGCACGAGGGCGAGGTCTTCTACGAAGGCGCGGACGTTCTACGCGCAAGCGAAGTTGATTTGGCGAAGCGCCGCGCGGTGCTCTCGCAGGCGGTCGAGGTCGCGTTCCCTCTGACCGCGCGCGAGGTCGTCATGATGGGGCGCCACCCGCACTTTGGCACACGCCCGGGCCCCGTGGACGAAGAGACGGTCGATGAGCTGATGCGTTTCTTCGACGTGGAGGAGTTCGCCGAGCGCGACTACCAGACGCTCAGCGGCGGCGAGCGCCAGCGCGTCAACTTCGCGCGCGTGCTGGCGCAACTGTGGCGCCCCGGCCCGCGTTGCCGCTACCTGTTTCTGGACGAGCCCCTGACCTTCCTCGACATCCGCCACCAGATCGAGTTCATGAAGAAGGTGCGCGCCTTCGCCGACGCCGCCGACGTGGTCACGGTCGGCGTGGTGCACGACCTCAACCTTGCCGCGCGCTTCGCCGACCAACTCGTCCTGCTCGACCACGGACGCGTCGCGGCGGCCGGCGCCCCCGCCGAAGTGCTCACGCGCGAGCACATCCGCGACGTGTTCGGCGTCGAGCCGACCTTCGTCCCGGTCGCACACTCCGGCCTTCACCTCATCTTCGATTGAAGGGCTCGGGCCGGGTCTGCGTTAAGGCAAAAGATTCGAGATGAGGTCGCCGAGCCATTCGAAGTCGATGGGCTTGGTGACGAAGGCGTTGCAGCCGACGGCGAGGGCGCGGGCGCGGAGTTCGGGGTCGTGGTGGGCGGTGACGGCGACGATGACCGTCTCCTTCAACTCGGGGTTGGCGCGGATGCGCTCGGCCGCGCCGAAGCCGTCGAGCACGGGGAGGTTGAGGTCCATCAGGATGACTTCGGGGCGCACGCTCTCGGCGACCTCGACGGCGCGGGCGCCGTCCGAGGCTTCGATGATGTGATAACCCTTCTGTTCGAGCGCCAGCCGCATGGCGAGGCTCGTGTCCTCGTAGTCTTCGACGACGAGGATGGTCAAATCTTCGGGCCGCCTTTCAGACATTGGTGGATGATTCCTTAAAACGCGTCTCTTATCAACCGGAGGGCGGCAAAATAATAGTTCTGCAACGACAATGCAACTCTGGCGCGTCAATCGCGTGGTAAACCTTCACACGCGCCGCTCGGGCGTGAGCCGAGCCCTCCCATGTTTGTCAATAAATTCAACAGCACTTATCGAGGTCACCCCAGTTGAGGAAGCAAGAGCAGGATTACCGCGTGCGCGAGTGCCTACACCGCGCGGCCGGTGCGCCGGGCAACTATTACGACGGCCGCACCTACGTCAAATACCTTCAGCGGCTGCCGTCCGACGCGGCCGTCCGCGCCGCCGCGCGCGTCACGCCCTTCTTCTGGGCCGACGCCGCGCACATACACGTCTGGCTCTGCCGCGACTGCGCCGAAGAACTGGGACTGTCGGAGAGAGAGTCGGACGCGGCATGAAAGTATGAACGCTGAACGCTGAACTGAAGACAACCGGCATCTTGTATTCAGTTCAGCGTTCAGCGTTCAGCTTGTGAGCGGTTTGCCGCAGCGGTTGCAGAAGCGCGCGGAGGGGTCTTTCTGCTTGGCGCCGCAGGCGGCGCAGGTGTGTTCGACGCGGAGGTTAGCGCCGCAGCCCGAGCAGAAGGCAGAGCCCGACGTGACGACCGACCCGCAGGTGCCGCAGCTCCCGGGCATCGGCGGTACGTAGCCGCCGGCCTTGCGCGCGATGTGCCCATCGATGATCTTCCAGGCATCCTCCGTCAACTTGTACTGCCAGTAGGCGCCGAGCGCCGGCAGCGCGAGCAGCAGGCCGGCGGAGAGGAAGACGGCCACGGCGGCGACCGCCGCCTTGTCGAGCCACTTCTGCATCCCGATCTCGACGCGCGTCCCGCCGTGCTCGGGCGTGATCTTGATGGTCAGCGCGGCCGAGAGGCCGGTCAGGTCGCGGAGCGTGCTCGTCTTGCGCGCCTGGATGACGGCGGTCGTCGAGACCTGCATGGTCTGGACCTCGAAGGCCGAATCGTTGTTGAAGAGTGCGCGCAACTCGCGCACTAGCTGCGCGGGGTCGGCCTGAACGCCCGGGTAGAATCTGCTCTCCATAAATCTCCTCTACGATTCCTTTCGCGCCCTATTCTACGTCAAAAACTCCCGCGCGGTTCGGCCCACAAAAAGAGAGGCGGCGCGTCTCAGGTCGAAGGCCCGCGCGCCGCCGCACCGTTTCAACTCCGTCCGGCTCAGTTCTTCTTCGCCGCCTTCGCCTTCGTCTTGAGGTCTTCGGCCGTGACGCCCTTCTCCCTGGCGGCGTCGGTAATCTCGCGCGCGGTCTCTAAAGCGCGTTCGAGCTGGTCGGCCTCGGCCTCGCTCTGGGCCGCCTCGCGCAGCTTCGTCAACTCGGGCAGCATCCGCGTGGTCGCCTCCGCGAGCAGGAAGAGCGACTTGCGCAGCAGAGGGCTCGCGGGGTTGTGCTCGGCCACGTCGTCCACGTTGACGACGGCCTCGTCGAGTATCTTCGAGATGTCGTAGAAGAGCTGCGTGCGCGTGCCCTTCACCTCGCCCCACTTCTCCTTCTCCTTCGCCGCGTTCTTCGCGGACTCGGCCGGGTTGGTGACGGCGAGCAGGCGGCGCTCGGCGGCCGTGATGAAGACCTTGGTGCGCGCGTCGAGCTCCTGGTTGTCGCGTACGAGTTCGATCTCCTGCTCCGTCAGGTGCTCGCGCTTCTGCGCGGCCACGGTCGCGGCGAGCGAGAGGCAGGCGCAGAGCGCGAGGAGGAGGGAGACGGGGACGTTGAAGAGGGACTTGGGGCTGTGCATCGTCTACTGCCGCTGAAGTTATTGCTGTTGTTGTTGCCGCTCTTCGGGCTTCTTCTCCGGCGCGGGTTGCGCGGAGGTGAAAGAGTTGGCGCGCTCGCCCTCGGGCGTGCTCTGCTCGGGGCGGCGCGGCTCGCGGAGGACGGAGTCGGAGTAGAAGGCCGCAAGCGCCTGGTCGCGCCGGTCGCGCACGAAGTCGATGGCGTCCTTGAGGTAGACCGCGTGCCGCTCGGGCAGCAGGCGGCGGATGGATTCGAGCCGCGTGACGTGCGAGCGCAGGGTAATCTCGACGCGCTTGAAGATGTCGCGGAACTTGTTGTTGACCTTGCCCCCGCCGGTCGAGCCGTGCAGCGTGCGGACGGTGTCTTCGACGACCGCCTCGTAGACGCCTATCTCAGCGGTCGAAGCCTCGAACTTGTCCTCGTCGGCGAGCTGCGCGGCGCGCACGAGCCGCTCCTCCGCGATCTCCATGCTGAGGCGCGCGCGCGCCTTCGCGTCCTTCGCGCCGTCGAGCCGCTGGCGCACGTCGGACGGCATGTAGCGGAGCGGCGGCGGCCCCGCGTCGCGTTGCGGCTGCGGCGCCTGCGTGGCGCCGTCCTGCGCCCGCGCGCCCGCGCACGCGAGCATGATGAAGATGAGAACCGGCGTCACCGAAGCGTGCCTCCGCGTCGTGCGCGCCGTCGTCGTCTGCTCCGCGCTGCGATACGTGTCCATCACTGCGCCCTCTTGTCTTTCTTCACCCCTTCGCCGCGCTTGATCTGGTTGCGCAGAGAGGGGAGCCGCAGGTTGACCTTCTCGATCTCAAGCTGGTTTTGGCCGGCGTCGGCGCGCGCGAGAAAAGCCTCGTACGCCGCGAGCGCCTCCTCGTACTCGCCCAGACGGTCGTGAGCGATGGCGATGAAGAAGTGCACGACCGCTAACTCCGGCTTCGCACGTTCGATCCATTTGTATTCCACAACGGCCCGGTTGTAAAGCTTTAACTCGAACAGGGCCGCGGCGAAGTTGGCGTGCGCCTCGTAGTGCTCGGGCGCGGCCTTGATGACGCGGTCGAGGATGCCGGCCGCCTCCGCGAATTTGCGCAACTGCACGAGCGCCGCCGCGTAGCCGACGGCGTAGTCCACGTTGCGCGGCTCGGCCTCGGCCGCGCGCCTGTAGAGTTCGGCGGATCGCTCCGGGTTTTTGGTCCGTTCGAGCCGCCCGAGACACGCGAGCGAGGCCGCGTTCTTCGGCTCGGAGACGATGAGCTGTTCGAGCGCCGCGCGCGCCTCGGGCGTGTCTTCGCAGGGCAGGTCCGTGATGGCCGCGTTGAGCTTGCGCCCCTCCTCGGACTGTTTGGCCTCCGCCGGCAGAGACTCATAAATCCGACGGGCCTCGTCCTTCTTCCCGACGAGACCGTAGCGGTTGGCGACGGCAATGCCGAGCCGCCAGTCGAATTTGATTAGGGCTTCAAGCGCGCGAACGTCTTCGAGCGCGCGCTCCTTTTCGCCGGAGGCGATAAGTATGTCGGCGCGGCCGAGTCGCGCCTCGGCGTTCGCCTCTCCGAGTTCGATGGCGCGCGAGTAGCTCTTGACGGCCGAGGCGGAGTCCTTCGCCGCCAACTCGGCGCGCGCGAGCGCGACCCACATCGCCGCGTCGTCCCTCAGCGCGACCGCGCGCCGCAAAAGCGTGACGCTCTCCGCGTTGTCGCCCGCGCGCATGCGCAGGTCTGCAAGCTCGATGGTCGCCGAGAGGTTCTTCGGGTCGAGTTCGAGCGCGCGCCGCAGAAGAGGCTCCGCCTCCCGCTCGCGTCCGGGCGCGCGCATGAGCATCGACCCGAGCGCGGCGGGCGGCAGCGCCCACGTCTTGCGCAGCTCCATCGCGCGGCGGTATGACTTCTCGGCCTCGGGCAGGCGCTTTAAGGCGACGAGCGCGGCGGCCTTCTGAAACTCGGCCTCGGCGAACTCGGGCTTGAGCTGCAAAGCCTCTTCGTAGAGTTCGAGCGCGCGCTCGTAATCCTTCTTCCCGTGCGCCTCCTGCCCACGGTTGAAGAGCTTGACGGGGTCGGCCGCCGTCTCGTCGAACTCGTCGCGGTCCTGCGCCGCCGCGCCGTGCGCGCACGCGAGCACGAGCGCGAAGGCCAGCGCGACGACGAGGCGACGTTGTCGAAAGCCGCGGAGCATCGGAGCGGTTGTCACGGGAAAAAGTGTCGGGCCGAAACTGCTCACGTTAGGGAGACGTAAGCGTGAGTTTCGCGCCGAATATAGCACGCGCGCGCCGGGCCGTCACCCTTGAGTCAGGATATGAGAAGTGAAATTTCAAATTTGAAATTCATTCTACACTGTCACGGCGGTATGAGTTGCGCGGCCCGCGCGCGTGAGATAACATTCGCGGCCGGTAAGTTTCTTAAAACCAAAACAGTTCAAGGTAATCGAGAAAGTACCCGGCGACGCCCGCGTTCGTGCGCGCGCCGGTCCTGAAAGGTGAGCGTGAACAGTCCGGCCGTCGAAGAAGAAGTGGTGCGGGGCGGGGAAGTCGTCGGGGCGCTGACGGGCGAAGAGTCCGAAGCCCTCTCGAAGGAGGAACGCTTGCGCGCGCTCCTCAAAGAGATGGGCTCGGCGCTCGTGGCCTTCTCGGGCGGCGTGGACAGCACATACCTCGCGCACGTCGCCAACGAAGTGCTCGGCGCGCGCGCTCTCTGCGTGACGGGCGTCTCCGCGAGCCTCGCCTCGAACCAGCGCGAGGAGGTCGCCGCGCTCGTCTCGCGTATCGGTCTTCATCACGAGTATGTCGAGACCGGCGAGATGGAAGACCCGCGTTACCTGCGCAACGAGTCCGACCGCTGTTACTTCTGTAAGTCGGAACTCTACACGAAGCTCTCGCCGCTGGCCTCGGCTCGCGGCTTTGCTTTTGTCGTGGACGGTTCGACGACCGACGACCTCGGTGACTACCGGCCGGGTCGCGCGGCGGCGGGCGAGCGCGATGTCCGCAGTCCTCTGGTCGAGGCGGGCATGGCGAAGAAGCACGTCAGACTTTTGAGTAAGCGCGCGGGGCTGCCGACGTGGGACAAGCCCGCGAGCCCCTGTCTCTCGTCGCGGCTCGCGTACGGCACGCCCGTCACCATCGAGCGCCTGCGCACCGTGGACACGGGCGAACAGGTCATGCGCGACATGGGCTTCCGCGAGTTCCGCGTGCGACACCACGGCGAGCTGGTGAGGCTCGAAGTCGCGCCCGAAGAGTTGGACAAGGCGCTCAGACGCGAAGTCACGGACGAACTGGCGCGGCGCTTCCGCGCGCTCGGCTTCCGCTACGTCACGCTCGACCTGCACGGCTATCGCACGGGCGCGATGAACGAGATTTTGAAAAACAGGGAGTCGGGAGTCGGAAGTCAGTAGTCGGAAGGAGCGGAGGCCGTAAGTCGCCTCTGCTTTTTTCCTGGCTTAATGCTGACTACTGACTTCCGACTCCTGACTTCCCGGAGAAGAAGAATGACAAAGGCAATGATGGACGACCCGCGGCGCATCAGGGAGGAGAACCCCTTCGAGTCGATGATGGAGCGCTTCGACCGCGCCGCGCAGTTGCTCAACCTCAACCCGGACCTCTACGCCGTGATGCGCGTGCCGAACCGCGAGTTGAAGGTCTACATCCCCGTCCGCATGGACTCCGGCCGCATCGAGGTCTTCGAGGGCTACCGCGTCCAGCACAACTTCGCGCGCGGTCCCGCCAAGGGCGGCATCCGCTACGCGCCCGACGTGACCATCGACGAGGTCCGGGCGCTGGCGGCGTGGATGACCTGGAAGTGCGCCGTCGTCAACGTGCCCTTCGGCGGCGGCAAGGGCGGCGTGGTCTGCGACCCGGCGCAGATGTCCATCGGCGAGCTTGAGCGCATGACGCGCCGCTACGCGGCCGAGCTGATCGACTTCATCGGACCCGAGCGCGACGTGCCCGCGCCCGACATGAACACCAACGAACAGACGATGGCGTGGATCATGGACACCTACTCCATGCACGCGCGCCACACCGTCAACGCCGTCGTCACGGGCAAGCCGGTCGAACTGGGCGGCTCGCGCGGACGGCGCGAGGCGACGGGTCGCGGCCTCCTCTTCGTCATCAACGAGGCCATCAAGAAGTTCAAGCTCTCGGCGCCCCAGACGCGCGTCGCGGTCCAGGGTTCGGGCAACGTCGGCGGCATCGGCGCGCGCCTCCTCCACGAGGCGGGCTACAAGGTCGTAGCACTTTCGGACATTTTCGGCGGCATCTACAACGCCGACGGCATCGACATCCCCGCCGCGCTCGCCCATTTGCAGCAGACGCGCTCGCTTCAGGAATTTCCCGGCGTCGATCACGTCTCGAACGCGGAGCTGCTTGAGCTGCCCTGCGACGTGCTCGCCCCCTGCGCGACCGAGAACCAGATTCGCTCGGAGAACGCGGGGCGCATCAAGTGCCGCATCCTGGCCGAGGGGGCGAACGGCCCGACCACGGCGAACGCCGACAAAATACTGCATAACAACGGGGTTTTCGTCATCCCCGACATCCTCGCCAACGCGGGTGGCGTCACCGTCAGTTACTTCGAGTGGGTGCAGAACCGCATGGGTTACTTCTGGAGGGAGGATGTCGTCAACGAACGCCTGTCGGAGGTGATGGTGGCGAGTTTTAACGATGTGGTGAAGTACGCCGAGAATCACAACGTCGATACGCGCACGGCCGCATACATGCTGGCGATTGACCGCGTGGCCTACGACACGCGTATGCGCGGCATCTACGCGTGACGGAAATGTGAACCTTTTTTTCGGGCTAAGTTGCGAAAAACTCTTGATTTCCGCGACTAAGAGGTGTATGGTCTGGCGGAACTTGGTACGCCCCCGGCATCCGTACGTGTAGGGTTTTCGCAGGCGGGCCGAGGGCGTAACAGCCCAAGGTGTTGACAGCGGCGCACCCGTTTTATATAAAACTGGTGCGCTAAACAAAGCACAAAGTTACACTCAGTTGAGAGGCGCTGTAGAGGCATTGCAAGAGCGCCCAAAGAACGCCGACCAGGTGTTCAGGCACCTCTCGCTGCTCCGCTCCATCTACAAGACGTTTCGAGTTCGAGGGCGGTAGCAGTTTCTTTGACTTAAAGGGTTTACGCTTGTAGTTGGAGCGTCCGCGCCCCAGGCTTGAAAGGGTCGCCCGGTCGCGGCCAGAAGCGGCGCCAGCACGCGGGCCGTCACGCGACACCGGGGAGCACGGTCGCCCCCTTCCGCAAAAATTAAACTCATTTCGCAGGAGGAATGCGATGAGACTCGCGAGAAGAGCGCTCTTTGCCGCGCTCGCCACTTTGGTCCTGCTGTCGGCAGCGACGGCGCAGACCTTGCGACCGGGCAACGACCCGCGCAACCAGGCCCCGACTGTCGGCACGGGCGGTACGCCGGGCGGACCGACCGGGCTCTTCACCATCTACGACGGCGACACGCTGCGCAAGGGTGAGTTCACCTTCAGCGTCGCCTACAGCAATTACGACCGTGACCCGGGTAACGTCGATTTCTCGGTCATCCCGCTCAGCTTCAACGTCGGCATCAGCGACCACGTCGAGTTGTTCTTCAGCACCGAGGGCTACCGCGGTGTGAAGGTCAACAACCCGAAGCACCTGTCGAGCTTCTACCTGCCGAACTCGCAGCTCTTTCAGACCCTGCCGATCTTAACGCCGGCGGGCGCGGGCGGCGGGCCTTCGACGATAAGCTTCGCTCCTCTCGGGCTCTCCAGCGGCGGGGCCATCATTCTCCCGCCGAACAGGACGAGCGGCTCGACGGCGCTGACGGGTCTGGGCGGCGTCTTCTTCCGCCCGGCTGGTGACCAGACGTTTGTCCAGTTCCCGTTCGTCGGCGGCCCCGGCCCCGACTTCGGGCTGACGGGCAACCGCATCGCGGTGCCCTTCACCTCCACGCTCGGCACGCCGACCGGGGCGGAGCAGGGGAACTTCAGCGGGGCCGGTAACTTCCCCGGCGTCGGCTCGCCCTGCGGCTCCATACTGCCGGGCGTCGTGCTGACGACGCGGACGATCCCCGCCAACCTGACCTTCAACACGCTGATAGTACCCGACCTATTCACCATCTGCCCGACCTACGTCGCCGACGCGCCTTTCATCAACAGGCTCTACGGCGAATCGACGTTCGGGACGATGCAGGCCGGCGCCAAGATCAGGTTCACCGGCCCGAACAACCCGCTCGGCGTCGGTCTCGTCGCCTTCTACCGCTGGTATCTGGATAAGGCCGATGACCTTCAGGGCTTCAACCAGCTCCAGCGCGGCGCGAGCCCCGGCGGCGACATCGGCGACTTCGGCCTCGTAGGCTTCGTCTCGGGCCGCCTGAGCCGCTCGGTCAGCCTGCACGGCAACTTCGGCTACATCCTGAACTCGAACCCGCAGTCCGAGGCGTTCGGCACGGGCAAGATCACGCTGCTCGACCGCGCGGACGAGTTGGTCGCGGGCGTCGGCATGGACTTCGCCGTCAACAAGCACTTCCAGATCATCACCGAGTTGAAGTCGGTCCAGTACGTGGGCGGCCGCACGCCGAACGCGTTCCAGAACAACCCGGTCGATTTCCTCGGCGGCATCCGCATCTTCCCGAAGCGCTGGTTCGGCTTCTCGGCGGCCTACCGTGGCCACCTGAACCAGCAGGGACGCAGCTTCATCGACATCTTCAAGGATGAGGAGGCCAACGACGGCTTCCCCAACGGCTTCCGCACGTCGGACGACCCGCACGGGTTCATCTTCCAGGTCTTCGCCGGCCGCCGCAACGAGCGCCTGCCGACGATCTTCCCGAACCAGCCGCCGACCGTCACGCTCTCGGCCTCTTCGAGCCGCGTCGTGCTGGCGGCCGAGTGCACCGAGGGTCAGCGCCCGGTGGCGGGCTGCACGCCCACCGCGAACACGGTCCAGCTCTCCGCGACCGCGACCGACCCGGACGGCGACACGCTGCTCTACACCTACTCGACGACGGGCGGCCGCGTGACGGGTGACGGCCCGAACGCCACGCTCGACCTGACGGGCGTCGCGCCCGGCACTTACACCGTGACGGTGGAAGTGGACGACGGCTGCGGCTGTATCGCGTTCACCTCGACGACCGTGACGGTCGAGCGTTGCGAGTGCGAAGTCATCCCGGCGACGCCTCCGCCGTGCCCGACGGTCAACGTCAGTTGCCCGTCCGAGCCGGTCAAGCCCGGTACGCCGATCACGTTCACCGCGAACGTCTCGGGCGGCGATTCGAGCGTGACGCCGACCTACAACTGGACGGTCTCGGCCGGCACGATCAGCAGCGGTCAGGGCACCAGCTCCATCACGGTTGACACCTCGGGCCTGCCGAACAACTCGTCGGTGACGGCGACCGTTGACGTTGGCGGCTACGACCGTAGCTGCTCGACCTCTTCGAGCTGCACGACAGGCATCACGGGTGAGATTCTGGCCCGTAAGGTCGACGAGTACGGCAACATCAGGTTCAACGACGAGAAGGCTCGCCTCGACAACTACGCCATCGAGTTGCAGAACGACCCGACGGCGCAGGGCTACCTGGTCTGCTACGGCGGGCGCAGGGGCCGCACGGGCGAAGCGCAGCGTCGTTGCGACCGCGCCAAGAACTACCTCGTCTCCACTCGCGGCATCGATGCCTCGCGCATCGTGACCGTGGACGGCGGCTTCCGCGAGGAGCTGACGGTCGAGCTCTGGGTCGTGCCCTCGGGCGCGACGCCTCCGCCGGCCAGCCCGACGGTTGACCCGTCGGAGGTCCGCCCGACCCGCGCCCCGCGCCGCCGCGGCCGCGACGACGACGACGAGGAGTAGTCCTTCAACCTTAGCCCGTGGGGCCGCCAAACGGCCCCACGGCCGACACTGAGAGCGGGCGGCGCTTCAACTAAAGAAGCGCCGCCCGCTTCCTTTATCTCGGCCGCGCGATTCACGCGGGCCGGGCCTCATCTCACAATTCGTACAACGGCCAAAATTGGCGGGGCATCCTACTTCCACCGGCCGGTGCGGCTTGGGGGCTTTGCAAAGTTGCGGTCGATAAGGATAATAGCCGCGCGGTTCGCCGCAGGCCCCCCGCCGCGCAGCTCGTAGAATTTGAAGATCGTGGTGTTAAAAATGAAGAATCGCTTGCTCCGTAAGTTCACCCCCGCGTTCCTGCTTCTGTCACTTCTCCTCGCCTCTTCGGGCGCCTCGGTCCCGTCGGCGCGCGGCGCGGACAACGAGGCCGACGCCTCCGCCGAGAGGCTTTTGAGCTGGGAGGCGACCGGCCCTCTCGGCGGCGACGTGCGCTCGCTCGTCATCGACCCACAGGACGCGAAGCGCCTGTACTTCGGCACCATCGACGGGCAGATTTACACCTCGGCCGATGGCGGCGACAACTGGTCGCGCGTCGCGGGCTTCAACCGCCCGGGCCTTCTCATCGACAACATCATCGTTGACCCGCGCGACTCGAAGGTCATCTACGCGGCCGCGCACAGGCACAAGGAGGCGGGCGGCTTCTTCAAGACGACCGACGGCGGCCGCACGTGGCGCGAGGCACAGCAGTTGAAGGGCGACGGCATTCACTCGGTGACGCAGTCGCCGAAGAACCCGGACCTGCTCTTCGCCGGCACGAACCGCGGCATCTGGCGCTCGGACGACGCGGGCGACCACTGGGAACTGCTCGACACGAAGGCCACGCCCGGCCTCATCAACATCGAGTCGCTGGCCGTTGACCCGCGCGACTCGAACGTCGTCTACGCCGGCACGTGGTACTTGCCCTACAAGACGACCGACGGCGGGAAGACGTGGAACATCACGAAGACGGGCATCATCGACGACTCGGACATCTTTGCCATCGAGATCGACGACAGCGACCCCGACCACGTCATCGCCTCCGCGTGCAGCGGCATCTACGAGACGCGCAACGCGGGCGCCAACTGGCGCAAGGTCAACGGCATCCCCTCGCAGTCGCGCCGCACGCGCGCCATCCTCCAGAACCCCGGCCGCCCCGACACCATCTACGCCGGCACGACCGAGGGCTTCTGGATGAGCAACAACGGCGGCGCCGACTGGAAGGTGACGACCAGTCGTCAAATCTTCGAGGTCAACTCCATCGCCGTCCACCCGTCGAACCCCGACGTGGTCTACATCGGGACGAACAACTACGGCGTGATGGTCTCGCGCGACGGCGGGCGCAACTTCGTGCCGTCGAACGGCGGCTACTCGGGGCGCCGCGCCTACGCCGTCGTGCCCGACCGCGAGAAGCCGGGGCGCGTCTACGCGACGACCATCAACACGGCGACGGGCGGCGGCTACTTCTACGTCTCGAACGACGCGGGCGAGACGTGGCAGCTCTCGGCGCGCAACATGCCGCCGCGCCTCATCGCCTACACGATCCTTCAGGACGCGCGCGACGGCAACATCATCTACCTCGGCACGAACTCTGGCCTCTACCGCTCGGTTGACCGTGGCGCCTCATGGGCACCGCTCGGCGCGCCGAAGCCGAAGGCGCCGGTGAGGAAGGGGAAGAAGGCGGCGGCCGGGTCGAGAACTCCGCCCGCCTCTTCGAGCGCCGCGTCGCGCAACGGCGCCTCCGTGGCCTCGCCGACGGTCGCCGCGCGGCCGAAGCCGAACGACGTGGTAAAGCGCGCGCAGGAGGCTCTGAACCTCGCGGGCTACGAAGTGGGCAAGCCCGACGGCGTGGCCGGGACGCGCACCGTCGCGGCGCTCAGGAGGTATCAGACCGACAAGAGCATCCCTGTGACGGGACAGTTCGACGCGGCGACGCTGGCCGCGCTCGGGCTCGCGGGCGGCATGCAGTCGGCGGGGGCCCTGGCGGCGGCGGTGCAGACCTCGTCGGTCTTCCTCGTTGACACCATCAACGCGCTCGCCTACACGGGCGACGCGCGCGACGGACGCATGGGGATGCTCGCGGCGACGAACGCGGGGCTCTTCCGCACCTACGACGTGGAGAAGGGCTGGCAGGTCATCCCTTACGGCCCGAACATGGACGTGCGCACGCTCTGCGTCGCGGCCAGTGTGCAGGAGCCGGAGACCATCTTCGTCGGCACGTCAAACTCGGGCGTGCTCGTCTCGCGCGACAACGGCAAGAGTTGGGAGCAGGCGCGGGGCATCCCCACGGAGGCGCCCGTCAACGTCATCGAGCGCGACCCCAAGCGGCCCGAGAACGTCTACGTCGGCACGACGCAGACGCTCTACGCCTCGCACGACGGCGGGCAGCGCTGGCTGCGGCGCGGCGGCAACCTGCCGCTGGGCAGCTTCACCAGCATCCTGATTAACCCCGAAAACCCTGACGAGCTCTTCGTCGGCAACGCGTACGAGCGCGGCGGCGCGAGAATCTTCAGCGAGGTCGAGGGCGGCGGCGTCTTCCGCTCGGACGACAAGGGGATGACCTGGCAGCGGCTCGACCCGATGCTCCCGAGCCGCCGCGTCTGGGCGCTCGCCTTCGACCCGCAGGACAACGCGCGCCTCTTTGTCGGCACGCACTCGGCCGGCGTCTACGTCGCGCGGCGCGGCGGCGACTCGGCGGCGACGAGCAAGTAAAGATTAAGGGAAAAGGCAAAAGGCATAGCGCGAAAGGCATAAATGAAGACGAGAGGCGGCGTGCCCTTCGTCAACATTTTTTGCCTGTCGCGCTATGCCTTTTGCCTGTAGCGTTGCTTTCCGCCTTGACAGGGTGTTGCCCCGCTGTGTAAATTGCTCCCCTACCTGGCAGAATAGCGAGGTGATTTGGCGGAACACGCGGGTGTTCCACGGGCGTGTGGAAAATTGAAACTTCGGTAACTCCTTTTCTTTTTCAACTGCTCGCAACTCCCGCCTCAATCCTCCGTATCCGTCAAAGCGCCCCAAGCTACTCTCGGCAGAACAACGGCGCATCGCCGCGAGTGAGACCACACACGGCGCGCGCCACGTTTTGTCGCCGGGCAGGCGCGGGAGGGAGCCCGACGTTCGCGCCAGACTAATCCAGCAGGAGTCCGACAGGAGTTCATGTCAACCGAAAACGAGAAGCCTACCAACGGCGAGAACACCAGCGAACAGAGCGCGCCCGGCGCCTCCTCAAACGAGGCCGGCGAGCGCGGCGAGACGGCGGCGGCCGCCAGCGCGGCCGCCGCCTCCGCAGCGGCCAGCCAGTCGGCCACGGCCGCCGAAGCGCAGGCCGACGAGCCCTCGGGCGAACAGGCCGCACCGGCCGCGTCCGAGACGCCCGCCGAGAGCGCACCCACGCCCTCACAGGCCCCGCAGTCGTCAGCGGCGACACCAGACGCCGACGATGACGACGAGGAGCCGCGCGGCGGCGGCTTCGACTTCGGCGCGCTGCTCGACCAGTACGAGCAGGAGCAGGCCCAGTACCAGGAAGGGTCTGTGGTGCGCGGCACCGTCGTCGGCGTCACCGAGCGCTCGGTCGTCATCGACTTCGGATTCAAGTCCGAGGGCGCCGTCCCCATCGAGGAGTTCCAGGAGGCGGGCGAACTCACGGTCAAGCGCGGCGACGAGGTCGAAGTGCTCATCAAGAGCATGGAGTCCTCCGAGGGCGTGCCGATTCTTTCGCGCGCCGACGCCGTGCGCATGCGCGCCTGGGACGTGCTGGAGCAGGCTTACCGCGACGGCACGCCCGTCAAGGGCAAGATTGCCGAGCGCGTCAAGGGCGGTCTGCGCGTGGACGTGGACGGCGTCGCGGCCTTCCTGCCGGGCTCGCAGGTTGACGTGCGGCCCATCCGCAACCTCGAAAGCCTGCGCGGTCAGGAGATCGAGGCCAAGGTCATCAAGCTCAACCGCAAGCGCTCGAACGTCGTGCTCTCGCGTAAGGCGATTCTCGAACAGGAGAACGAGGGCAAGAAGGGCGAGACGCTGAACGCGCTCGAAGAGGGCATCATCGTCGAAGGTCAGATTAAGAACCTGACCGACTACGGCGCCTTCGTCGATCTCGGCGGCATCGACGGCCTCCTGCACGTCACGGACATGTCTTGGGGCCGCCTGCTCAACCCCGGCGAGATGTTCCGCGTCGGCGAGACCGTGCAGGTCAAGGTCCTGAAGTTCGACAAGGACCGCGAGCGCGTCTCGTTGGGCTTCAAGCAACTCCTGCCCGACCCCTGGGAGTCGGTCTCCGAGCGTTTCCCCACGGGGCAGCGCATGAACGGCAAGATCGCTTCCGTCACCGACTACGGCGCCTTCATCGAGCTTGAGCCGGGCGTCGAGGGCCTCGTCCACGTCTCCGAGATGACCTGGTCGAAGCGGATGAAGCACCCGTCGAAACTCGTCAACGTCGGCGACCCGGTCGAGGTCGAGGTGCTCGGCGTGGACCCGAAGAACCGCCGCATCAGCCTCGGCATGAAGCAGACGCAGCCGAACCCGTGGGAGACTCTGCCCGAGCGCTTCCACATCGGCGACCGCGTGCGGGGCCGCGTCCGCAACCTGACCGACTTCGGCGCCTTCGTCGAGGTCGAGGACGGCGTGGACGGCCTCGTCCACGTCTCGGACATCTCCTGGAACAAGCGCATCAAGCACCCGGGCGAAGTCCTCAAGAAGGGCCAGGAGATCGAGGCGGTCATCACGAACATCGACATCGACAACCGCCGCCTGTCGCTCTCCATCAAGGACACCGAGCCGAGCGCGTGGGAGAAGTTCGTCAACGAGCACCGGCCGGGCGACATCGTCCGTGGCAAGGTGACGCGCTTCGCCAACTTCGGCGCCTTCGTCGAGCTGGCCGAGGGGCTCGAAGGCTTGTGCCACGTCTCGGAGCTGTCGGACGACCGCGTCGAGCGCCCCGAGGACGCGGCGCAGATCGGGCAGGAGCTGGACTTCCGCATCCTGCGCATCGAGGCCGAGTCGAAGAAGATCGGGCTCTCGCACCGCGCGGCCAAGCACGACGAGCCCATCGTGGACGTGAAGAGCTACACGACCGACGCGGGCGGCGGCATGGCTTCCCTGGGTGAACTGGGCGGCCTGGCCGACTTCTTCAGCAAGCGCCGTAGCGGCGACGACCCCGAAGAGGAAGAGAACCGCTAGTCCCGTACCGTACGAACGGCGAAAGCCCCGCGAGGACCGGAGTCAGTCCTCGCGGGGCTTCTGCTTTCGCCGGGACGGCACGCGCAGGGCGGCTAACTTGTTGGCTCCGCGACGTTTTTCCCTTGTCAGGCGTTCCCCGTATCTGCTAAGTTACAGCCCGGTTCTTGTACCCCATACTCAATCGACCTGCCCTTGTTTTGCGGCGGCAGCTTTCACCGAGAGGCCGGAGAGGTGGAAACGATGACGAAAGCAGAACTGGTTGAAGACGTGGCCCGCGCGGCCGAACTCACCAAGAAAGACGCCGAGCGACTCGTCGAAATCGTCTTCGAGAGCATCATCGACACGCTCAATCAGGGCGAGAAGATCGAGCTGCGCGGCTTCGGCTCCTTCCGCGTGCGCGAGCGCGGCGCGCGGCGCGGCCGCAACCCCAAGACCGGCGACCCCGTGGACATCCCCGCCAAGCGCGTGCCCTACTTCAAGCCCGGCAAGGAGCTGAAGGAACTCATCAACGAAGACGAGAACGGCGCGGGTGGCGCTGGCGGCGGCGAAGAGTCGAGGCCGACCGATTCTCCCGGCCCCGACGCGTTGCCGTCGGCGGAAGCGTCACAGTCCGACTCGGCCGCGGCGGGTGGCGCCGCCGAGGCCGCGCCTTCAACAGCGGAATCCAACTCGTCCGAGAGCGGCGAGGCCGGTGGCAACCAGCCGCCGCCGCTCATCTGACACCGACGGCCTCGCGCTCGGGGAAGGCGTAGGACAAGGGGGAAGGTTTGGACAGGCTCTACACGCCCTGGCGCTTCGACTACATCAAGGGGGCGAGCGGCGAGAAGACCGGCACCGGCCCCGCCTGCGTCTTCTGCGCGCTGCCCGCGCGCGGCGACGACGAGTCGGCCTTCATCCTCCACCGCGCGCGTCTGAACTTCATCATCCTCAACATCTACCCTTACACCAGCGGCCACCTCATGATCGTCCCCTTCGAGCACACGGCCGACTTCTCAGGTCTCGTGAAGGAGACCTCCGACGAGATGATGGACCTCGCCAAGCGCGCGCAATCGCTCCTCGAAGAGACCTACCGCCCGCACGGCTTCAACCTCGGCATGAATCTGGGACAGGCAGCGGGCGCGGGCGTCTCGGACCACCTGCACCTGCACGTCCTCCCGCGCTGGGCGGGCGACGCCAACTTCATGACCACCGTCGGCGAGACCCGCGTCATCCCCGAAGACCTCCGCGTCACCTACGAAAAGCTCCGTGGCCGCTTCTGAGGCAGTAAGCCCGACCGTGATGGGAACGCGGAAGTAGGAACGCGGAACGATGAACTTGAAGACAGTTGCCTTCAGTTCATCGTTCCGCGTTCTTTACTTCCTACTTCCGTGCGGTCGGACTACTGTGTCTTCGGCGCGCGGCCCAATATCTGTTTCTTCTCGGTGTTGACCGTGGGCATGGGGGGCGGCGGGCCGTCGGGCGATTGCGGGAGGCAGCGGTGCATGTCGCGGAGTGCTTCGATCTGCGCGGGCGTCAGCTCAACCACGTCGGCGTCGAACTGGACCGTCGCTCGCCGCGCATTGATGGTCGCGAAGAAGATTTCGTAGGGCAGGTTGACGGCCGCGGAGTCAACGACTTCTCCGCCGTCGCCCGCGTCGGCTTCCGCGTCCGACGGGCTCGCCGCGCTCCCCCCGTACCGACTATAGGTGCTCCACAGGGTTCTGCCGTCGGCCGTGATTCTCACCAAAACCTCGCCCGGTGGCGTCGTCTTGTGCGAGTAGGAGACGAACCGCAGGAGGACCGTGGGCGGCGCCTCCGGGCTGCTGGCCTGGGTCGTGAAGGTGGGCGAGAATTCCAGGCGGTAGCCGGGTCTCTTCACCAGCGTGAGGTCGTCCTTCAGGTAAACGTCGAGCTGGTCGAAGCTCTTGTTGACCCAGGTCGCGGCCCTCGACGGCCCCGTAGGCGACGGGAGACGTGGGAAGACGACCGTGCTCTTCGGGGTCGTCACGCTCACGTCCTTGTTCTCAAACGCGCGCGCGAAGAGGCGCGGCGGCGCCTGCGGCGTCGTCGGCGTTAAGAGGCTGATGAAGTAGAGGCCGTTGACGATGAGCGCCAAACGCACCTTCGGATTGGAAAGCCAGTGCATAGGTAAAGCCCCCGGGCGGTGCCAGCATAAACGCTCCCGCGCCCACGACACAACCCCTAACCCTTGAACTTCGACGAGAGCGCCTCGTCCTCGACCTCGCCGCCACGGCTGATGGGAACCTCGATGGGACGCGTGTAGCCGTGGCCGCGCTCTTCGCTGTCGATGTCGGCGCGCGGGAGGACGGGCGGCGCCGGGTCGAGCGAGGGCGGGTTGAAGCCGGGGTAGTCGATGCGCGTGTGGTAGATGGCGACGAGCGAGGCGGAGATCGACTCGCGTACCTTCGTCAGCTCGCGCAGAGAGAGGTCGCACTCGTCTAACTGACCGTCGCTGACGATGGCGTCGAAGATTTTGCTGACGATGGTGTTGATGTTCTCGGGGTCGGGCCGCGCCAGGCTGCGCGCGGCGGCCTCGCACGAGTCGGCGAGCATCATGATGGCCGCCTCTTTGAACTGAGGCTTGGGGCCGGGGTAGCGGAACTCCTTCTCGTCCACGGTCTCGCCGTCGGGCGCCTCGGCCTGCGCCTTCCGCAGGAAGAAGTGGAGCGTGCGCGTGCCGTGGTGCTGCGGGATGAAGTCCGCGATCTGCTTTGGCAGACCTATCTCGCGCGCGAGCCTGAGTCCGTAGGTGACGTGGCTCGTGATGATGCGCGCGCTCTGCGTCGGGCGCAGGCGGTCGTGCGGGTTGTCGCCCGACTGGTTCTCGACGAAGTAGTCGGGCGAGGCCAGTTTGCCGATGTCGTGGTAGAGCGCGCCGATGCGCGTGAGTAGGCAGTTCGCGCCGATGACGCGCGTGGCTTCCTCGGCCAGACGCCCGACGGCGTGCGAGTGCTGGTTCGTCCCCGGCGCGCGCAGTGCGAGTTGACCGAGCACCGGCAGGTCCGCGTTCGACAACTCAAGCAGACGCACGTCCGTCAGTATCCCGAACAGAGACTCGCCGACGGGCAGCAGCCCCGCCGTGAAGATGGCCGTCAGCAGTCCCCCGCCGAGCCCGCACGCCGCCGCGAGCAGAATCGCGTTCAGGGTCAAAGGCTTCTGCGACGAGAGCATCACGGCCACGGCGAGCACGACGTTGACGACGCCGACCATCAGCCCCGCCTTCGTCACCGACTGCCGCTCGCGGTAGCGCCCGCCGACGCCGTAGATGGCCGACGACGAAGAGACGAGCGCGAAGCATGCCGTCAGCATCCCGCCCGGCGCGAGCAGGCCCGCGAAGACGGCCGTCAGCACCGCCGTTATCAACGCGAGCTGCGTGTCCACGAGCAGCGCGACGAGCAGCGCGGCGGCCGCGTAGGGGATGGCGAAAGTCCAGAGGCTCACGTCGTTCGTCGGCGCGTGCGTGGACTGCGAGGCGATTGATTCGGCGAGCGCGAAGCCGACGCGCATCAGCGCGAGTCCCGCGAGCACCGAGAGCCCGACGAGCGCGAAGCCGCGCGCGGCCGAGAGCGGGAGCGTCGTGATGGTCGCGCGGTATTCCGTGAAGCGCCACGCGCCCCAGTAGAGCGCGCAGGCGAAGATGAAGAGGCCGACGTAGAGTTGCGGCCGGCGCTCCGTGCGGCTGTAGACGCGGATGGCCTCGAACTGCCCGAGCATCTGCGGCGTCACGGTGTCGCCCTCGCGCGCGACGGTCTGGTTGCGCTTGAGCACGACAAGCGTGCGCGGGACCGCCACGGCCGCCGCCTCGCGCGCCGCCTCGGTCGCCGCGCGATTGTAAGAGACGTTCGGCCCCAACAGCGGCGTCATCGCCGACGCGAGCAACTCACGCTCCGCCGGCCTCCAACCCGAAAGCTCCGCGACGCGTTCACGCAACTTCGCCCGCGCGTCCTCGACTGACACGAAGCGCGCCCGCTCCGCGTTCAAGACCTCCGCGCCGCCGCGCACGTCGGCCACGCGCACCTCGGGCCGCAGTTCCGACGCGACGCGTTCGTCGTAGACGTAGCCGCCGCCCGCGTCGCGCATCACGTGCGTCAGCATCTCCAACGCGCCCGCGTCGAAGTTGTGAGCGGCGACGGCGCGCGCCACGGCCTGCTTGTCCGGCGCCTGCCCGGGCCAGGAGAGTTCGCGCTGAAGGTTCGCGTTGGCGGAGTTGTTGTTGGAAGAGGCGCGCGCGTCAGACTGCTGCTTGAGCGTGGCCCACGACGCGCGGAAGCTCTGCACGGCGGCCTCGACGCGCGCCGGGTCGTAGTCCCAGACGGGCGGCGTGTTCGCGCGCGCGGCGGCGCGACGCGCGTCCGTCTGGCGCGAGTCGTCGGCCGTGATGTCGGCCGGCGCCACCACGTCCGCGCGCACCACGTCGCCCTCCTGGTAGACCTCCGCCGAGGTGAGCGCCGAGTCCGTGCGCGCGAGCAGGAGGGTCGTCAGGATTGCGGCGGCGAAGAAGCCGACGAGGAAGCGCGTCGTGGGCGGGAGCTTGCGGAAGGGGAAGGTCGCCGCGCGAAGCGCGCGGTCGCGTGCCTCAGAGAGTGGGGACTTGAAGCGGGGGCGTCGTCCGTGTCTCTTCATCAGTTTAGGGTCTAACTCGCGACGGCCTCCGACACGTGCTCCGCGTCGTCGCCGTCTCGGCCTTCGCCGGGCTCGCTTTGGGTGTCTTTGTTGGCGTCCGCGTTGCCCGCGCCGGCCGCGGCCCGCGTGCCGTTCTGGTCGTGCGTCAGGTCGCGCGCGAGGATGGCGCCCGCGCGTTCGAGCAGCGGCCGCAGGGTCTCGGGCTTGAGCGCCGAGACGGCGATGCACTCGCGGCCACCGACGGCGCACGCCTGACGCAGCAGCGAGTCGAGGTCTTCCGCCGAGAGCAGGTCCGACTTGTTGAGGACGACGAGGCGCGGGATGTCCGTGTGCCCGAGGTCGTTCAGAATCCTCTCGACCGATTCGAGGTGCTGCTGCATGCGCGGGTTCGAGGCGTCAACGAGGTGTATGAGAAGGTCGCTGTCGTCAATCTCTTCGAGCGTGGCGCGGAAGGCCGCGATGAGGTCGGGCGGCAGGTCGCGGATGAAGCCGACCGTGTCGTTGACGATCACCTCCTGCTCGCGCGGAAGTCTTAAACGACGTGAGGTCGGGTCGAGCGTGGCGAACATGCGCTGCTCGGCCAGCACTTCGGAAGAGGTGAGCTTGTTAAGTAAAGTCGATTTGCCGGCGTTGGTGTAACCGACGATGGAGATGATCGGGAGGCCGCGCCGCGTGCGCTCCTTGCGCCGCTGCTGGCGACGAAGGCGTTGGTGCTCGATCTCTTTTTCCAGACGATTGATGCGGTCGCGGACGCGGCGGCGGTCGGTCTCAAGCTTCGTCTCGCCGGGGCCGCGTCCGCCGATGCCGCCCGCGAGTCTTGAGAAGGCGGAGTCGTGGCCCGCGATGAGGCGCGGCAGCATGTAGCGCAACTGCGCGAGTTCAACCTGAATCTTGCCCTCACTCGTCTGCGCGCGCTGCGCGAAGATGTCGAGGATAAGTTGCGCGCGGTCGATGACTTTTAAATCCGTCGCCTCCGTGACGGCGCGCACCTGCGCGGGCGAGAGTTCGCGGTCGAAGACGAGGAGGTCCGCGCCGAGCCGCAACGCACGGACTATCAACTCGTCAAGTTTGCCTTTGCCGAGCACGGTGCGCGGGTCGATGGCCTGACGCCGCTGGATGGTCTCGTTCATCACGATGATGCCGGCCGAGGCCGCGAGTTCTCTTAACTCCGCCATCGACTCTTCGGCCTCGCTCAGAGAACTGGTCGTCACGCCGACGAGGATGGCGCGGTCGCGCGCGGTCGCGCGGCGGCCGGTCGCGCGGTTGCGCGCGATCTCCTCTTCGAGCGAGTCGATGAGTTCGAGGAAGTCAACGTCCAACTGCGACGCGGCCGGCGCCTCGAAGAAGGTGTAGGCGGCGTCGTGCACGTCGGCCGCTTCATCTTCATTCACCTGCTCGGCCGTGGTCGGCAGCAGGTGCGCGCCGCGCACCTTGCCGGGCAGTCCCGTGCGGTCGTCCACGTCCACGGCGACCATCAGGTCGAGGCGGAGCAGGGCCAGGTCGTTCAAGTCGTCCTGCGTCAGCTCCTCGCCGCGCAGGTGCGTGTGGACGGCGCGCAGGCCACGGAAGCGCCCCTCGCCGACGCGCGTGCGCTTGAGGTCGGGCCACTCGATGCGGCGCGCGTCGCCGACGACGACCGACTCGACGTAGCCCTTGCGGTCGATGAGGGCGCCGATCTGCCGCCGCGTCTCGTGCGAGAGTTCGGAGAGCTGGCGCGCGAACTCGGGCGTGACGACCTGCTGCGGCGGGATGCGGCGCGAGTAGAGCTTCTCGATGCGCCGGAGCTGGTTGGGCTTTAAGCCCTGCGTGTTCCCCTGTACGTTGCTGATGACCCCTCCTCGACGTGCGCGCCCGCGCCCCGAAAGCCGAAACGCACCGCGCGGGATGGCCGCCGGTGCGTTGTTGCCGTGCTCAAGTTAGAGAGATAGTGAAGCGAGCGAGAGTTGACGGACGCTGCTTAATGGCTTCTGTTTTTGACCCACGCGCGGACACTTCGGTGTGAGCGCCCGCGGCCCCGGAAAACATCACGACAAAAAAACAAGCCGCGATTTTGAGGCCGCAGCAGATGTCTCCTTTAACTGCGGCGCAGTATAACACAATTTCGTGAACCGTGAACCGTAAACCGCGACAAGAGGGAGAGCAGTTCTTACCTGTCGCGGTTTACGGTTCACGGTTCACGGCTGTATCATGAAATCAAATTATTAGGAGCTTAGATGTCGAGCGAACAGATCGAGCGTGTGGTGCCGTCGGCCGCGATACCGGGCGGGGAGGTGTCGGTCGAGTGCAGGGGCTACGACACGAGTAACCTGCGCGAGTGCCGCGTGACGTTCGACGGGACGGCGGGGCAGATGGTCGGCGCCGCGCCGTGGCGCGTGATGGCCATCGTGCCCGAGACGTTGGAGGGTGGCGGTGAGGTCGAACTCGTCCTCGAAAGCCGCGACGGCAAACGCAGCGAGCCGGCGTCGGTCGTCGTCGGACGCAAACTCGCCGAAGACATACACATGGTCGCCAACCCGGCCGTGGACCCGGACGACGGCTCGATCTACGTCACGCGCTCGGGCACGCGCGACCAGCGGATGCCGGTCTCGCTCTTCCGCATCGACCCCGGCGGCGAATTGACCGCCGTGACGGGCGAGATCACCAACCCGACTGGCATCGCCTTCGACAGTCTGGGGCAGATGTACGTCACGTCGCGGGCGAGCAGGGACGGAGGGGTCTACCGCGTCACGCCCTTCCACGAGGTCGTGCCGTTCGCGCGCGATCTGGGTGTCGCGACCGGGCTCGCCTTCGACCGCGCGGGGCGGATGTACGTGGGCGACCGCACGGGCACCATCCACCGCGTCAACGGCAAGGGCGAGTCTGAGGTCTGGGCGCTGTTGGAGCAGTCGGTGGCGGCTTACCACCTCGCGTTCGGGCCGGACGAGCAGTTGTACGTGACCGGCCCCACGGTTTCGAGCAGCGAGTCGGTCCAGCGCATCGACCGCGACGGCCGCGCGTCGGTCTTCTTCAAGGGGCTCGGCCGCCCGAACGGGCTCGCGTTCGACCAGGCAGGCAACCTCTACGTGGCGGCCTCCTATCGTGGCCGGCGCGGCGTCGTGCGCATCACGGCCGACGGGGCGGAGGCGGAGCTGGTCGTCGCCGGCCCGAACGTCGTCGGCCTCTGCTTCGACGCCGCCGGCCAAATGCTCGTCGCCACCGGCGAGGCCGTCTACAGCCTCCCGCTCGGGGTGAAGGGGACGTTGGTGAAGTAAGAAAGTATGCAGTAGGCAGATAGCAGTAGGCAGCCGCTCCGCGTTTCGAGCCTTGAGGATTCAAGTCGTATCAACCAAAGAAAGGGTTTTAACTGCCTACTGCCATCTGCCTACTGCATACTACTTTTGACTCCCCCAACCTCGCGTGCTACTTTTTCTGACTTCGCGCGGGAGCGCCTTTTCGGCGGTGTGTACTAATGCCAACTGATCTCGTCGGACAACTCATCATCTACATCGTTGTTCTGCTGCTGGCCATCTCCGCGCACGAGGCCGCGCACGCGTGGATGTCGCACAAGTTCGGTGACGATACGGCCTACCTGCTCGGCCGCGTCACGCTCAACCCCGTGGCGCACACCGACCCCATCGGGACGCTGCTCATCCCCATCGTCAACTTCATCGGGGCGGTCGGGCTGGGGGTCTTCGTGCCGCTCATCGGGTGGGGCAAGCCGACGCCGGTCAACCCGCTGCGCTGGCGCAACAAGGACGTGGCGAACGTCATGGTCTCGCTGGCGGGCATCATGGCGAACCTGCTGCTGGCCATCATCGGCTTCGTCATCCTCAAAGTCTTCCTGCACACGGGCATGATTAACGCCTACATGCAGTTCGACACGATCATCCTCGGCGGCGGGCGGTTCGGCACTTTGGAGGAGCCGGCCTTCAAGCTGCTGGCGGCGGTGCTCCAGATGAACCTCTCGCTGGCGGTCTTCAACCTCGTACCGGTGCCGCCGCTCGACGGCAGCAAGGTGCTCTACAGCATCCTGCCGGCCAGCGCGCACGACACGCTCGACACGATGGAGCAGTTCAGCTTCATCATCCTCATCGGGCTGATGTACTTCGGCGTCATCGGCGCCATCATGCGGCCCATCACGCGGGTGGTGGAGGCCCTCCTCTTCGCGGGGCTGGGCGGGTGACGAAGGGCGGTTTACTCCGAGATGGCTAAACGAATCTTCAGCGGCGCACAGCCGACCGGCAACCTTCACATCGGGAACTACCTCGGCGCGCTGCGCAACTGGGTCGCGTTCCAGCACGACTACGACAGCTTCTACTGCGTCGTCAACCTGCACGCCGTCACCATCCCGCAGGACCCCACGGGGCTCGCGGCCAAGACGCGCGAGGTCGCGCGCATCTACCTCGCCGCGGGCGTGGACCCGAAGGTCTCGACCATCTTCGTCCAGTCGGACGTGACGGAGCACGCGGAACTCGCGTGGGTGCTCAACTGCGTCGCGCGCATCGGCGAGCTGGAGCGCATGACGCAGTACAAGGATAAGTCGAAGAAGCAGGGCGAGAACGTCTCGGTCGGCCTGCTGACCTACCCGACGCTGATGGCCGCAGACATCCTGCTCTACCAGACCGACCTCGTCCCCGTCGGGCAGGACCAGAAGCAGCATCTTGAGTTGACGCGCGACCTCGCCGTGCGCTTCAACCGCGACTACGGCGAGACGTTCCGCGTCCCCGACCCCTACATCCCGAAGGTCGGCGCGAAGGTTCTGTCGCTCCAGGACCCGGCGAAGAAGATGTCGAAGTCGGACGAGAACGTCAACGGCAGCATCATGCTGATGGACGACGCCGACACCATCCGCCGCAAGTTCAAGCGCGCCGTCACCGACTCGGGCACCGAAGTCCGCTTCGACGAGACGCGCCCGGCCGTCACCAACCTGCTCTCCATCTACCAGATTCTCACGGGCCGAACGCCCGAGGAGATCGAGGCGCACTTCGCGGGCAAGGGCTACGCGCAGCTCAAAGGCGACGTGGCCGACGCGACCATCGAGTTCCTGCGCCCGTTCCAGGAGCGCGTCAACTCCATCTCCGACGAGGAGCTGAGCCGCATTCTGCGCGACGGCGCCGACAAGGCGCGCGCCATCGCGGCCGAGACGCTGCGGCAGGTCAAAGAGCGCATGGGAATCGTGGGGGCTTAACAGTTGTCGAACGAGCACACAGAGACGCCGAAGCCCACCGAAGAGGCGACGGTCGCCAGCGCGGCCGACGGCCAGTCGATCAACGTCGCGGGCGCGACGCCCGAGATTTCGGCCGGACAGGACGGCGATACGCTCAAGCTCGTCCTCGGCGAGTTCGCGGGGCCGCTCGACCTCCTGCTCTACCTCATACGGCAGGAGCAGGTCAGCATCTACGACATCCCCATCGCGCGCATCACGGACGAGTACCTGCGCTACCTGCGCCTGATGCAGGGCATGGACATCACGATGGCGAGCGACTTCCTCGTCATGGCCGCGCAGTTGATTGAGATCAAGTCGCGGATGCTTTTGCCGCGCGACCCGACCGTGAGCGAGGAGGAGTTACAGGCCGACGACCCGCGCCGCGAGTTGGTCGAGCGTTTGCTCGAACACCAGAAGTACAAGGCCGCGGCCGAGATGCTCTGGTCGCGCGCGACGGTCGAGCACGCCGTCTACACGCGCGCGCCGCTGGAGACCGACAAGGAGAACCCCGAAGTCTCGGCGGGCGCGTTCGACCTGCTGCGCGTCTTCCAGCAGATACTCTCGCGCCGGAAGGAAGAGGTCTTGATGGAGATCGAGCGCGACGAGGTCACGATGGCCGAGATGCTCGAACGACTCCGCAACATGATCTACTCGGCCGGCGAGCTGAACATGCGCGACTTCTTCGAGCGCGCCGAGACGCGCCGCGAACTGGTGCTCGCGTTCCTCTCCGTCCTCGAACTCGTCCGCACCACCGAGATCACACTCATTCAGCGCGAGACCTTCGGCGACATCATCGCGCGCGTCGGCGCGTAAAAGTTTTTGGTTCAGACATGAGCAAACGCAGAAGCAGGAAGAGCACGGAAGAGGCGGCGGAAGTCGTCGGTGGCGGCGGCGAGGCCGCCGAGCCCGAGACCTTCGACGAGTTGTCGGCGGATGAGAGTCTTCTCGCGGCGGGCGACGACGACGACTCGCGCGAGGATGCCGTCGAGGAGTTGGACGAGGCGCTCGAAGCCCTCTCCGAAGGCGACGCCGCGTCCGACGACGACGATGAGCCGCACCCGAACCCGCTCGCGCGGATAGACGTGAGCGGCGAGACCTCCTTCGCCTCCATCGAGTTCGAGGAGGATGAAGAGGACGACGACGAAGAAGAAGACGACGACGAAGACGTGGACGACGGAGACCCGACCGACGACGAGGCGTCGGACGACGAGAAGGCCGAGGCCGAGTTCGTCGTCTTCGACGCGGAAGCCGAAGACCGCGCGGAGGAGTTGGAACAGATGCGCGCGTCGATGGCCGAGTCTCAGCCGGCGGAAATCGCCGACGACGAGGTCGCGCCCGGCGGGCAGCCGCGCGAGTTGGCCGAGCTGGTCTCCATCTGCGAGGCGCTCATCTTCGTCTCGGAAGACCCTCTGCCCGTCAAGGCGCTGGCCGACATCCTCAAGGAGGACAAGGGCTGGGTGCAGGTCGCCGTCGAGGAGTTGGCGAAGGAGTTCAACGAGCGCAACGGCGGACTGATGCTGCGCGAGGTCGCGGGCGGCTGGCAGTTCGCCACGCGGCCCGAGTATCACGAGCACGTCCGCGCCTACCTCAAGTCGAAGCCGAGCGCCAAGCTCTCGCTCGCGGCGCTTGAGACGTTGGCCGTCATCGCCTACAAGCAGCCCGTCACCGTCCCAGAGATTCTTGAGATACGCGGCGTCCAGTCTTCGTCGGCCATCAAGACGCTGCTCGATAAGCGGCTCATCGTCGCCAAGGGTCGCAAGGAGACGGTCGGCCGCCCGATGATGTACGGCACGTCGAAAGACTTCCTCCTCCAGTTCGGCCTCAAAGACCTGAGCGAGTTGCCGAACGTCGAAGACTTCGAAGACCTCGCCGGGGGCGGCGGCGAAATCTGACGCCCGAAGCGTCTGAGGAGGGATACGAGCCTTGGGACTTGCATTGTGTGTCGGCGTGCCGCCGGAAATCCGCGAGAGCGACCCGGAGTACGTCGCTTACTTCGAGCAGCAGGTCGAGGCCATCAACGGCGTGCTTGAGTCGTTCGGCCTGCCCGCGCACCGCGAGCCGTTCGACCTGGAGGACGAGCGCACGTTCGAGTACGACATGTTCGGTTACTCGGGCCTCCACTACCTCCGCCGCGTCGCGGCGCACCTCGCGCTCGGGCGCGTGCTGCCGGAGCCCGGAGAGGACGGCGCCGCGAACGACCCCGTCCTCTCCGACTACTACAGGATTTTCGACGCGAGCTTCACGCGCGGGCAGGCGACGGGCATCCCCTTCCAGCACCTCATCGTCCACGGCGACGCCGAAGGCTACTACCTGCCGGTCGAATTCGAAGACGTGATTATCCCCGACGCTTCGCTTGAGATTGCGGGCGGGATGCTCGGCTCGTCGCACGCGCTCCTGCGCGAGTGCAGGGAGCTTGCGCAGGCGCTCGAACTGCCGGCGGACCTCTGGCTTGACGACGAGGCGGTCTGGGAGGCCGCCGAGAACCAGGGCGAGGGCGAGCAGAAGTGGGAGCGCTACGGCATCGAAACGTACACCTGCCTCGCGTTGATTAAAGCCTGCGAGGCTTCCATCGAGACCGGCGCGGCCGTCGTCTTCGCCTGAGTTCGGCTGAAGGAGAATTTTGGAAGAACGTCTACAAAAACTAATCGCCGCCGCCGGGCTCGCGTCGCGTCGCCACGCGGAGGAGTTGATTGAAGCCGGCGAGGTGACGGTCAACGGCGAGGTCGTGCGCGAGCAGGGCACGAAGGCCGACCCCGCGCGCGACCACATCAAGGTTCGCGGGAAGTTGATCAACCCTTTGCTTGAGAAGCATGAGAAGGTATACGTGCTGCTCAACAAGCCGCGCGGTTATCTTTCGGCGCTCTCCGACACGGAGCACCGCCCACTCGTCTCGGACCTCGTCCCGCCGTCGCTCGGGCGTTTGCACCCCGTGGGGCGGCTCGACTTCAACACCGAAGGCTTGCTCATCCTGACCAACGACGGCGACCTGACGAACTACGTCACGTCGGCGCGCAACCACGTCGAGAAGGTCTACGAGGTGAAGGTCAAGGGCGTGCCGCCCGAGGAGCAGGTGGCGCGCCTGCGTCGAGGCATACGTCTCGACGACGGCGTTAGAACAGCGCCCGCCGACATCGTCAAGACCGACGAGACGAAGACGAACGCCTGGTACGAGGTGAAGCTGCGCGAGGGGCGCAACCAGCAGATACGCCGCATGTTCGACGCCATCGGCCACTCCGTCATCAAGCTGCGCCGCGTCCGCATCGGCCACGTCCACGCCGCCGGCATCCTCATCGGCCAGTGGCGCCACCTCACGCCCGCCGAGGTCAAGCACCTCAAGGGCGGAGGCGCGGCGAAGAAGGGCGGTGCGAAGAAGGGCACGCCCCCGGCCGGCCGTGGCGTCGCGGCGGGAAGGCAGGCGAGTAAGAAGGCAGTGAGCAAGCAGTCAGACAAAGGTCGAAGGAGGCCCGGCGGCGGCAGAGGCGCCTGAGCGAGTCGTGCGCATACGCCGACGCCCGGAGGTCTAGTTGGACAAGAAGAGAAAAGTAATCCTCGTCGTCTTCATCGTCGTCAGCGTCGCCGGCATGTGGGCGCGCTACGCGCACCAGAAGTCTGAGCGCGAGCGGATGGAGCGCATGATTAATGACCTCGCGCGAGTTCAACGCGAGCAGCGGATGCTGAGCCTCTACCCGACGCCGACGCCCACGCCGGCCGACGCGTTCGAGGAGACGCGCGACCCCTACTCCGGCGAACGTTCGCGCGAGTCGCTCGAAGCCATCAGGCAGGCCGTGGGCCAGGACTTCAAGCTGATGGAGCTGCGCTTCGCCGACGAGCGGACGACCGCACTCGTCTCGACCGACGGCAAGGGCGTCGAGCAGTACGTCCTCCAGCGCGGGCGCAAGGTGGCCGAGGGGCCGAGCCCCGTCAACCTCGTCGGCGACAACCCGCTCGCCGACAGTCTCTACGAGCAGAAGGCGATTGACCTCGACCTTTTGCAGAAGCTCGCGCAGGACGCGCTCACGCGCTCAGGCATCGAGGGCGCGCGCGTGACGAGCGCGAAGCTCGCCTACGAATACATCCGCTACAAGGGCGAGTCGCCGGTCTGGACCTTCATGGTCGAGCGCGGCACGCCGCCCGACTGGGCGCACAAGTTTGTCACCTACGACGCGAAGGGGAAGTTCAAAACCACCTTCTGACCCACCCCGCCCGGCTCGCGCGGCCGGCGCCTTCCCAAGTACAATCAAGGCATATGGATTTCGAGCTTAACGAAGAACAGCAGCAGGTGAAGATGAGCGTGCGCGAGTTCGCCGAGGGCGAGATCGCGCCGCACGTGCGCGAATGGGACGAGTCGCAGCACTTCCCCACGGAGCTTGTGCCGAAGCTCGGCGCGCAAGGCTTCATGGGCGTCATCTTCCCCGAAGAGTACGGCGGGGCGGGGATGGGCTACGTCGAGTACGTCGCCATCATCGAGGAGCTTTCGCGCGTGGACGGGTCGGTCGGCATCTCAGTGGCGGCGCACAACTCGCTCTGCTCCAATCACATCTACCTGTTCGGCACGGAGGAGCAGAAGCGCAAGTTCCTCGTGCCGCTCGCCTCGGGCGAGAAGTTGGGCGCGTGGGGACTGACCGAGCCGCAGGCCGGCTCGGACGCCTCGGGCACGCGCACGACGGCCGTCAGGCGCGGCGACGAGTGGGTCGTCAACGGCTCGAAGAACTTCATCACGCACGCCATCCACGGCGACGTGTGTGTCGCGATGGCCTCGACCGACCGCGCCATGCGCTCGAAGGGCATCACGGCCTTCATCTTCGAGAAGGGGACGCAAGGGTTCGGCCCCGGGAAGAAGGAGGACAAGCTCGGCCTGCGCGCGTCGGAGACGGCGAGCGTCATCTTCGAGGACTGCGTCATCCCGGACGGGAACCGGCTCGGGGGCGAGGGGCTCGGCTTCATCAACGCGATGCAGGTTCTGGACGGCGGGCGCATCTCCATCGCCGCGCTCGCGCTCGGCATCGCGCAGGGCGCGTTCGAGTCGGCCGTGAAATATTCGAAGGAGCGTCAGCAGTTCGGCCAGCCCATCTCGAACTTCCAGGCCATCCAGTTCAAGCTCGCCGACATGGCGACGCAGATTGAGGCCGCGCGGCTGCTGACCTACCGCGCGGCGGCCATGAAGGACGCGGGGCGCAAGACGACGAAGGAGTCGTCGATGGCGAAGCTCTACGCCTCCGAGGTCGCGGTCAAGGTCAGCGAGGAGGCCATCCAGATTCACGGCGGCTACGGCTACACGAAGGACTACCCGCCCGAGAAGTTCTGGCGCGACTCCAAGCTCTGCACCATCGGCGAAGGCACAAGCGAGATTCAGCGCCTCATCATCGCCAAACAGATTCTCAGCAACGCATAAACGACTGTCGGCTGCCCGGAACATGCCCTTAACCGCAACGTCCGAACTTAAGGAGTGATTCCGATGAGTGAAGAACCGACAGGAAGATTAAACGAGGGCGAGTCGTTCGAGTCGAGAGTGCTGGAACAGTTTGCGCTTCTCAGAGAAGGCGTAAACTCACTCGGAACGCGTTTCTCAGGCGTTGAGGAGCGGCTCGCCGACGTTGAAGGGCGACTCAGATACGTCGAGGAGCGACTCACAAACGTCGAAGCGCGGCTCTCAAGTCTTGAGACCCGAATGTCGGGCGTCGAGACTCGAATAACGAGTGTCGAGGGACGGCTTTCGACGCTCGAAGAGAAGGTTGACGCGCGGTTGAAGGAGACACGTCCCATCTGGGAGAACGTTCTGTCTCAGCTTGAGAACATAGATGCCAAGCTTAATGTTCTCGGTCAAGACATGTTTGATACGCGCGGCGTTGTGGAGAGGATTAAGAAACGTCTCCCCGCCGCCTAAAGTTGCGTTGACACCCGACAATTGAAAGAGAGACCTCGCAAACGTTGAAAACCAGACTTCTGTTCGCAGTTCTTTGCCTCTGCTTATGCGCCGCGCCGTCCTTCGCGCAGGAGGGCGCGGCGCCCGAGTTCGATGATTACGCCGCGCCGGTGTTCAAGGGGCGCGCGGCGGCTCTGAAGTTGACGACGCCGCTGGCGCGTGGGTATCGCACGCGTCTGCGCGAGGGGGCGCGGCGGGCGTTGAACTTCGCGGGGCGGTACAAGCTGCACACTTGGAGCTGCGGGACGGGCTGTCTCCAGACGGCCTTCATCGACGCGAAGACCGGCAACGTCTTCTTCCCGGCGGAGCTGAACGGCTTCATCGTCTGCTTCTACCAACCGGAGGCCGTCAATGATTTGGAGGAGGCTCTGCAATTCCGGAAGGGGAGCCGGCTGATCGTCATGTCGGGCTATCCATACAGCGAGCGCGGCAAGGATGAGCCGAAGAAGGGGCTCTACTATTACGAGTGGACGGGCGCGGAGTTGAAGCTTCTCAAGTTCGTTGAGAAGAGCGAGGGGTGTTGAACGGGCGGGCGATGAGCGGCGCGCAGACCATCGACAGGATTCTCGCGGGCGACCCGCGCGCCGTCGCGCGCGCCATCTCGCTCGTCGAAGACGGCACGGACGGCGCGGCCGGTCTGATGAAGGCCGTCTTCCCGCACACGGGGCGCGGGCTGGTCGTCGGCATCACGGGCTCGCCCGGGGCGGGGAAGTCGTCGCTGGTGGACAAGCTCGCGGGGCTCTACCGTTCACGCGGCGAGCGCGTCGGCATCGTCGCCGTTGACCCTTCGAGCCCCTTCTCGGGCGGCGCCATCCTCGGCGACCGCATACGCATGCAGGCGCTCGGGCTCGACCCCGGCGTCTTCATTCGCTCGATGGCAACGCGCGGCAACCTCGGCGGGCTCGCGCGCGCGACCGTGGACGCCGTCGCGATTCTCGACGCCGCCGGGTATGAGAAGGTCATCGTCGAGACGGTCGGCGTCGGGCAGGACGAGGTCGAGATTGTGAAGACGGCCGACGTGTCGGTCGTCGTGCTCGTCCCAGGCATGGGCGACGACATACAGGCCATCAAGGCCGGCATCATGGAGATCGGCGACGTGTTCGTCATCAACAAGGCCGACCGCGACGGCGTGTTGAGAACGGAGAAGGAGCTTGAGGCGCTGCTCTCGCTCGCGCACCGGCCCGACATGTGGTCGCCGCCGATAGTCAAGACAATCGCGACCGAGAACAAAGGCATCGAAGAGTTGGCCGTGGCCGTCGAGAGCTATCGCGAGTTTCAGCGTTCTAACCCCGGCTCGCACGGCCGGCGCGGCGCGGTCGCGCGCTGGCGCATCCTTGAGTTGTTGCGCGAGCGTTTGCTCGCGCGCGCGCTCGAACGTGAAGGCGCGCGTGAGCGTCTCGAATCGCTCGCCGATGAGGTCGCGGACAAGCGCCGCGACCCTTACTCGGCGGTCGAGGAGCTTCTGGACGGTGTGAATCGACAGTCATGAAGATAGACCACATCGGCATCGCCACGCGCGGCATCGAAGAGGCTTTGGGTTTCTGGCGCGACGCGCTCGGGCTCGAAGTCAAACACACGGAGACGGTCGAGGAGCAGGGCGTGCGCGTCGCCATGTTGCCCGTCGGCGAGCCACGCGTCGAGCTGCTTGAGCCGACCGGACCCGACACGCCCGTCGCGAAGTTTCTTGAGAAGCGCGGCCCCGGCATCCACCACGTCGCCGTCCGCGTCGCGGACATCCGCGCCGCGCTCGCGCGCCTCAAAGCTGAAGGCGCGCGGCTCATTGATGAAGAACCGAGGGTCGGCGCGGGCGGCTGTCTGGTCGCCTTCGTCCACCCGGCCGCGTCGGGCGGCGTGCTGCTCGAACTGGTCCAACACCTGAATGAATCCGAGAGACAGTCAAACGAAGGAAGGTAGTCGCTTTGCTCTTTAGAAAGATCGTTCTCACTACACTCGCCGCCTCCGTACTTTCAATCACAGCCGCAGCACAGACCCGACCCACACGTAAGGCGCCCGCGCGCCCTGGGGCCGGCGCCGCGAAACGCCCGGCGGCGGGCACGCCACGCGCCGCGTCGGCGGCGGCGCCGTCAACGACCAATATCACGGCGGCCGACATGCCGCTCATCATCGAAGGCTTGGGCTTTCCGCCCGAGGCGCGCGCGCGACTCGCCGGGAATCCCGAGGAGCGCAAGGACTTCGCGATAGACATCCGCCGGATGCTCGCCGCGGCCGAGGAGGCGAAGGCCGCGGGCTACCTCGCGCGCCCCGAATTGAAGCTCCAGACCGAGCTTGCGCGCGCGTTCGTCATCGCGCAGGCGTACTTCAAGCAGCGGCAGACGGCCGGCGCCACCGGCCCCGAGCAGGTCGTCACCGCCGCCGACATCGACGCCTTCTTCAACGAGCCGGCGACCGCGCCGCAGTTCGATGCGTTCCTTCAGGACTACTCGAAGAACAGCCAGCTACGCGGCGCGCCCGTCCCCGATGAGACGCGCAAGGAGTTGCGCGAGCACTACGGCCGCGTGATGGTCGCCCTGCGCAAGGGCGTCGCGGCCGGCATCGACCGCGACCGCAAGACGCAGCTCACGGTCATGCTACAGCAGTCGAAGCTGCTCGCGGGTGCGTACGAGCGTGACGCGGCGGCGCGCTTCAAGCCGACCGCCGCCGAGATCGACGCCTACATCGCCGCGCACCCCGAGTTGGACACGAAGGCGCAGCGCGCGAAGATAGAGAGCATCCTTGCGCGCGTCCGCGCGGGCGAGGATTTCGTGAAGCTTGCCAACGAGTTCACCGAAGACCCGAGCGGCAAGGGCTCCGGCGGCGACCTCGGCTGGTTCGGTCGCGGCATGATGGTCAAGCCCTTCGAGGACACGGCCTTCGCCCTCAAGGCGGGCGAGGTGAGCGGCGTCATCGAGACCGTGTTCGGCTACCACATCATCAAGCTCGACGAGCGGCGCACGCAGGGCTCGGGCGAAGAGGTGCACGCGCGCCACATCCTCATCCAGTTCCCGAATGCCGGGCGCCAGCCGAACTCGCGGCCGGTGTCGCCGCGCGACCGCGCCGCCGCCGTGGTCGAAGAAGAGAAGCGCAACCGCGCGCTCGACGAGGCCGCCACGCGCCGCCGGATACAGGTGGCGGAAGACTACCCGGTCGAGGCTTCCGCCTCCGCCCCGAGGCCGCCCGCGAGCGGCGCCACGTCGGCGCAGCCCACGGCCGCGAAGCCCGTGGCCAAGCCGAAGGCCCCCGCGCCCGCGCGCAAGTCGCCCGCGCGACGCACCCCTTGAAGTCCGTCGAGGGCGCGACGCGGCGGAATGCGCCCGGCGCCTTTTTCGTGTATCTTGAACGGTCGGCGCGCCCCCGTCTTCGCGGACATACGGCCCGGCAGTGTCTTTTTAAAGTAGTTTTGAGAAGAAGAGAGGATCAGTTTTGAAGGCAACCACAAAAGCAATCATCGCCGTGCTGGTGGCGGTACTCGCCTCGGTCGGGCTCATCTTCTGGCAGGCGACGCGCAGCCGCGCCCACGGGCTGACCAGCCTCACGCCCGAAGACATGACGACCATCACGAACGCGCTCGGGCCTCAAGAGCGCGCGCGCTACGCCTCCAGCCCCGAGGAGCGCAAGAAGCTCTCCGAAGACATCAAGCAGGTGCTCGCCCTCGCCGCCGAGGCGCGCGCGAAGGGCATCGCCGACAAGCCCGAAGTCAAGCGTCAGCTCGAAGCCGTCCGGATGCTCATCGTCGCGCAGATGTTCATGAAGAAGCAGCGCGACGCCAACGCCAAGCCCGAAGACTTCCGGCCGAAGCCGGAGGAGATCGACGCCTTCCTCAAGGACGAGAAGAACGTGCAGGCGGCCGACCAGTACCTTGAAGACCTCAAGAAGATCGGGCTCGTGCCCGAGGGGCGCGAGATCACCGAGGAGGACAAGACGCAGTTCCGCCAGCAGTGGGCGCCGATGGCCATCCTCGCGCAGAAGGCCAAGGCCACGGGCATCGAGTCGGAGCGCGAGACGCAGCTCCAGATACAACTCCAGCAGGCCGTCGCGCTCAGCCGCATCTACTCGAACGACTTGACGAAGAAGCTTGAGCCGACCGACGAGGAGATTAACAAGTACTTCGTTGACCACCCCGAGCTCGACCCGAAGATCGCGCGCCAGAAGGCCGAAGGCATCCTCCAGCGCGCGCGCGGCGGCGAAGACTTCGACAAGCTCGCGAAGGAGAACTCCGACGAGCCGGGCGCGAAGGACAGCGGCGGCGACCTCGGCTGGTTCGGCAAGGGGCGCATGGTCAAGGAGTTCGAGGACGCGGCCTTCGCGCTCAAGGACAACGAGATCAGCGACATCGTCGAGAGCAAGTTCGGCTTCCACATCATCCAGCGGCTCGGCACGCGCCAGGGCAAGAGCGAGCCGAACCCGATGGCCCCGGACGGCGACAAGGGCGGGCAGCCCGAGGAGCAGATTCACGCGCGCCACATCCTGATCAAGGCGCCCGCGCCCCCGAGTCAGAACCCCTTTGCCCCGCCCAAACCGGCGCGCGACACGGCCAAGGAAGCCATCGTCGAGGAGAAGACGAAGAAGGAAGTTGACGAGATCGCCAAGCGCCTCAACATCAAGGTGCCCGAAGACTTCCCCGTCAAGGCGCCCGAGACGCCGCCGCAGATGCCGCCGGGCATGGGCTCGCCGCACGGCGACATGGGCGCGCCGCCCGACATGGACCAGGCGCCGCCCGCGCCGCCCGCCGAAGGCAACTCCGCGAAGCCGAAGGGCTCGGGCAAGAAGAAGTAAGAGCGCCGGGAGCGCGGGCATCCCTGCCCGCCATGAGCGCGAGAGCGCGAATGATGTGAGACGTTATGCCTCAAGGTTGAGAGATAACGCTTCACGGCTAAGCGCGCTGAAGCACGCTTTGGCGGGCAGGATGCCCGCGCTCCTGGCTGAAGAACGTTTATGCAGTTCGGCGACTACCGCGTTGAGGTCGTGCCGGGCGGCGAGTTCCGCCTCGACGGCGGCGCGATGTTCGGCGTCGTGCCGCGCGCCCTCTGGCAGCGCGTCGCTCCGCCCGACGAGTTGAACCGCGTCACGCTCAACGCCAACTGCCTCTTCGTCGAGGGCGCGGGCGAGCGCGTCCTCGTCGAGACGGGGATGGGCGACAAGTGGACGCCGCGCCAGCGCGAGATGTACGGCGTGGCCGAAGGCCCGACCCTCGCCGACTCTCTCCGCGCGCGCACGGGCCTCGGCCCCGAGGACATCTCCATCGTCGTCAACACGCACCTCCACTTCGACCACGCGGGCGGCAACACCGCGCTCGACGCGTTGGGGAACGTCGCGCCCGCGTTCCCCAACGCGCGCTACTTCGTCTCGCGCGCCGAGTACGAGCACGCGGAGGCGCCGCACGAGCGCGACCGCGCGAGCTACCTGCCCGAGAACTGGCATCCGCTCGCGGAGTCGGGGCAGTTGGAGCTGAAGGATGACGACTACGAGGTCGTGCCTGGTTTGAGCCTTGAGACCGTGGCCGGCCACTCGCGCACGATGCAGTGCGTGAGACTTGAGCACGGCGGGCGGACGCTCTACGGCTTCGCGGACCTCGTGCCGACGCGCGCGCACGTGCCGCTCGCGTGGGTGATGGGCTACGACCTCTACCCCGTCGAGACCGTCGAGGCCAAGCGCCGCCTTCTGCCCGTCGCCGCGCGCGAGGGCTGGCTCTGCCTCTTCTATCACGACCCCAACGCGCCGCTCGCACGCGTCGTCGAAGAGGGCGGGAAACTGTCCGCCTCGGCGGTCAGTTAACGTAAGGAAGGCGAAACGATGATGAGAAAGTCGTTGACCTTAACCGTCGCGCTCTTCGCCCTCGCGCTGTGCGCGGCCACGGCGGGGGCGCAGGAGCGGCGCGGGCCGTCCACCCCCGAGGAGCGCAGGCGCGCCGTCCAGATAGCCACGCTGCTCGAAAACGAACCGCTCCACAAGGAGGCGAAGAAGATGAGCCAGACGCTCCTCTTCTTCCTCATCGAAGTCCCGGACATCAGCGTCCCCGTCTGCACGGACGTGCTCGGCGACTACGGGAAGATTAAGGGCGACTACGCGCCGACCATCACGGCGCAGCTCACCTTCTCGACGGCGAAGTTCATCATCGAGCACCCGGAGCAGGCGGGTGACAGGGACCGTGTCTTCCTCGCGGGCGTCGAGGGCGTGCTGCGGGCCTACCAGAACATCAGGAAGGTGAAGCCGAAGGTAGAGATGAAGCCGCTCGACGAACTGCTCTTGAAGCAGCAGGCGGGGCAACTGGCCGACTTCGTGAAGCAGGCGGCGGTCGGCTGCAAGAGGTCAGAGTGACGCGCGCCCGCGCGTCTTAAGATTCGGTGAGACAAATGACGACAGCAAAGATTGGAATCATCGGGGGCAGCGGCCTCTACCAGATGCCGGAGTTGAAGGACGTTGAGGAGGTCTCCGTCGAGACGCCTTTCGGCCCGCCGTCGGACGCCTTCATCGTCGGCACGCTCGAAGGCGAGCGCGTGGCCTTCCTGCCGCGCCACGGACGCGGCCACAGACACCTCCCGACGGAGTTGCCGTTCCGCGCCAACATCTACGCGATGAAGCTGCTCGGCGTCGAGCGGATACTTTCGGCCTCGGCCGTCGGTTCTTTGCAGGAGCAGTACGCGCCGCTCGACATGGTCATCCCCGACCAGTTCTTCGACCGCACACGCGCGCGCGCGCACGAGTCAACCTTCTTCGGCGAAGGCATCGTCGGCCACGTCACTTTCGCGCACCCGGTCTGCGGCGATTTAGGTAACGTGCTGGAAGAGTCCTGCCGCGCGGCCGAGGTGAACGTCCACCGTGGGGGCACGTACCTGTGCATGGAGGGGCCTGCGTTCTCGACGAAGGCCGAGTCGCACGTCTACCGCTCGTGGGGGATGGACATCATCGGGATGACGAACTTGCAGGAGGCGAAGCTCGCGCGCGAGGCCGAGATGTGTTACGCGACGCTGGCGCTCGTCACCGACTACGACTGCTGGCACGAGGCGCACGACGCCGTCTCGGTCGAGACGGTGGTCGAATACCTCAACAAGAACGTCCGCAACGCACAGCTCATCATGCGCGAGGCCGTCCGACGTTTGGCTGCGGCCGAACGCGCCTGCGAATGCGGCTCCGCCATCAAGAACGCCATCTTCACGCCGCCCGAACTCTGGCCCGAGGCGACAACGAAGAAGCTCGATGCCATCATCAGAAAGTACGGCAAGCAGTAAACAGTCAGCATTGAGAGAGGTGTTTGTATGAAGAAAGTTATTCTTACGATGTGCGGCGTCGCGTTGACGTTGGGGCTGGTGTCGGCGGCGCGGGCGCAGACGACGACGGCGCCGGCCGGGCAGACTCCCGAGATTCTGAGGGACGTGGAGTCGGAGAAGGCCGCGAAGCACGAATTGGAGGTCGCGCGCCACTACTTCAAGAACAAGAAGGCGTACTACGCGGCCCTCAAGCGTTGCGAGGAGCTGGCGGCGGGCTACCCCGAGTTCTACAAGATCGACGAGGTGCTCTACATCGCCGGGATGAGCAGCCTCTACCTCTCCGAGGGCAAGGGCAAGCAGAAGCCCATTGCCTCCACGCCCGAGAAGAAGGAGGAGGTCTCGCCCGAGAACCTGCGCGTGGCCGCGCGCGACTACCTGACCCGCCTCGTCAACGACCACCCCAACAGCAGTTTCCGCAAGGAGGCCCAGGACGCGCTCGCGCGCCTCGGCGACGAGGCCAAGCCGAAGGAAGAGAAGCAGTGAAGCGTCGTCACTCAACGTTGAGGCTTTAAGTCTCACTGTATTCGCGCTGACGCGCTCATGGCGGGCAGGGATGCCCGCGCTCCCGGCGAGAAGACGTTTTATCATTTTCACACAGCAGGAGAACTCATCAAGGTGTCATTGCTCGTGGTTGGTTCGGTGGCGTTCGACGCGGTCGAGACGCCGTTCGGTAAGCGCGAGAGGATGTTGGGCGGGTCGGCGACGCACTTCGGGCTGTCGGCCAGTTTCTTTACGGACGTTCGCGTGGTCGGCGTCGTCGGCGGCGACTTCGGCGCCGACGAGATGCGCGTCTTCGAGGAGCGCGGCATCAACACGGACGACCTTGAGCGGGTCGAGGACGGCCAGACCTTCTTCTGGTCGGGCCGCTACGACTTCGACCTCAACACCGCGCACACGCTCGACACGCAGCTCAACGTCTTCGCCGACTTCAAGCCGAAGCTCTCCGAAGAGTCGAAGCGCGCGCGGATGGTCTTCCTCGGCAACATCCAGCCGATGTTGCAGAGCGAGGTGCGCGAGCAGGTGCGCGGGGCCGAACTGGTCGCGCTCGACACGATGAACTACTGGATCACGTCCGTCCCCGAACAGGTCGAGGCCGCCATCCGCGAGGTCGATGTCGTCATCATCAACGACGCGGAGGCGCGCATGCTCTCGCGGGAGCCGAACCTGATCAAGGCCGCGCGCAAGATTCTTTCGTGGGGGCCGCGCGCGCTCGTCATCAAGCGCGGCGAGTACGGCGCGGCGATGTTCACGCAAGACTCCTACTTCGCCATCCCGGCTTATCCTCTGGAGTCGGTCTTCGACCCGACGGGCGCGGGCGACACCTTCGCGGGCGGCTTCATGGGCTACCTCTCAAGCCACGAGCAGATTGACGACGACACGCTCCGGCGCGCCATCATCTTCGGCTCCGTCATGGCCTCCTTCAACGTCGAGGAGTTCGGCACCGACCGCGTCCGCCGTCTCACGCACGAAGAGATCAACCAACGCTTCCGCGACTTCAAGCGCATGACCCACTTCGAAGAGATTCCGTTCGAGCGCGCCGCAAGCGCGACTGAATAACTAATCCTTTGAGACCTTTGTGAATACCTTTGTGTCCTTTGTGGTTAAGAGAGTGTGACTTAACCACAGAGGTCACGAAGGATTCCACAGAGGACACAAAGGATTTTTTGCTGATAGCTGACCGCTGACCGCTGACAGCTTCAGGCAATCGCTGTATAATCCCCCCGTCCTACAGTTTTCCCAATCAACTTAATCCCGGGGGGCTTCCGATGTTCTGTCCTGTTTGCGAGTCGGAGTACGAGGAGGGGGTGACGGTCTGTCCGGACCACGGCACCGAGTTGGTCGAACGGCTGACGCCCGAGAACACCCTGCACGACCACAGCGAGGCGCGCTTCGTCCCTCTGCACAACATCGGCTCGCCGGCCGAGGCCGAGATGGTGGCCGACATCCTTCAGCAGAACGAGATTCGCGCGGCCGTCCAGTCGGGCGGCGCCGACGCGCTCTCGCCGCTGCTCTCCGCGGCCTCGCCGGGCGCGCTCGTCCTGGTTGACGAGCGCGACTACGACCGCGCGCGCGAACTCTACGACTCCTTCTTCGGCGGCGACATCACGCCCCTCACCGGCGCGACCGAGGAGACGGGAGAAGAGGATGACGACGACGAGGATGACGATGACGACGACGAAAGTGATGTGAGCGTAACCCGCGAACCGTAAACCGCGACAAGACAGAACGGTCTTTCACTTGTCACGGTTCACGGTTCACGCTCCTAAGAGGAGGTTCATCGTGGCTGACGCGAGTACGGCGGCGATTGTGGTGCTGATGACGGCCGGGAGTCAGGAAGAGGCGTCGCGGCTGGCCGAGATGCTGGTCGGGGCGCACCTCGCGGCGTGCGTGCAGATCATGCCGCAGATGGAGTCGATCTACCGCTGGAAGGGCGAGGTGCACCGCGCGCCCGAGTTCCTGCTGCTGGCGAAGACGACGGCCGCCTGCTTCAACGAGTTGGAGCGCGAGGTGCGCTCGCTCCACACCTACGACACGCCCGAGATCATCGCCGTCCCCGCCGCGCACGTCTCCGCGCCCTATTTAGAGTGGCTGACCTCCAACGCCTTCCCGCCCCTCGTCTCGCGCCGCACCTCCGCCGAGCGCGTCATCCCGACGCCGCCGCAATTAGAGCAGTAGCCAGTAGTCATACCGACTAGCGAATCAACATAAGGCCGCGCTCCCGGCGTGAGGTCGCCTTATTTCATCTCGCAAGTCGGTATGGCTACTGACTACTGTCTACTCTCAAATGTCGTACGCGTCGGCCCCCATCTTGCTCAGGGTGTCCATGCTGCGGTTGATGATCTCGACGACTTCGGCGGGCGAGTCGGTGAGGTGGAGCAGGCTGCGGTCTTCGGCCGCGATGTACTTGTTCTGAAGGATTGATTTCTCAATCCAGTCGAGCATCCCGGCCCAGAACTCGGAGCCGTAGAGGATGACGGGAAAGTTGTTGATCTTGCGCGTCTGGATGAGCGTCAGCGCCTCGAACAGCTCGTCGAGCGTGCCGAAGCCGCCGGGGAAGATGACGAAGGCGTTGCTGTACTTGACGAACATCGTCTTGCGCACGAAGAAGTATTTGAACTTGAGCGAGCGCGTCTGGTACGGGTTCGGGGCCTGCTCGAACGGCAGCTCGATGTTGCAGCCGATGGAGGCGCCCGACGCCTCGAAGGCGCCGCGATTGGACGCCTCCATGATGCCGGGGCCGCCGCCCGTGATGACCGTGTAGCCCGCGTGCGCCAGCAGCGCCGCCGTCTCCTGCGACGCCGCGTAGAAGGGGCTGTCGGGCGGCGTCCGCGCCGACCCGAAGATAGCCACCCCGCGCGTCACCGTCGCGAGGTCGTCGAACCCTTCAACGAACTCGCCCATGATGCGGAAGACGCGCCACGTGTCCGTGTGAGTAAACTCGTCGGCCCGGGGCGTTTCGAGCAACTGCTCGTCCTGCGTCACCTGCCGCCCCTGCGCGACCTCTTCGTCCCTGTTCGTTGTCTCGTCCATGATAAGAATGATGAACGAGGAACGCTGAGCAATGAACTAAAAAACCACTGTTCTCCAGTTCATCGTTCAGCGTTCCTCGTTCTGAGTTCAAAGGGCCATGATGTTGAAGCCGCAGTCCACGTGGAGGACTTCGCCGGTGATGCCGGAGGAGAGGGGACTGAGGAGAAAGAGGGCGGCGTTGCCGACTTCGCGCGCCTCGACGTTGCGGCGCAGGGGCGCGCGCTCGGCGTGGTGGCGCAGCATGGCGTTCATGTTGCCGACGCCGCGCGCGGCGAGCGTGTTGATGGGGCCGGCGCTGACGGTGTTGACGCGGATGTTCTGTTTGCCGAGGTCGGCGGCGAGGTAGCGCGTGCTCGCTTCGAGCGCGGCCTTCGCCACGCCCATCACGTTGTAGTTGGCGACGACTTTCTCGGCCCCGTAGTAGGTCATCGAGACGATGCTCCCGCCCTCCGTCATCAATGGCGCCGCCGCGCGCGCCAGCTCCGCGAGCGAGTAGGCCGACACGTCGAGCGCCGTCAAAAACGCCTCGCGCGTGGTGGCGACGTACTCGCCTTCGAGCGCCTCGCGCGGGGCGAAGGCGAGACTGTGGACGAGGAAGTCGAGCCGCCCGAACCTCTCGCGGACGGTGTTGAAGGCGGCCTCGACCTCCGCCGGGTTCGACACGTCGCACTGCACGACCGGCGAGCCCGTCCCCGAAGTCAGCGACTCGACGTTCTCGCGCAGCCGCTCGTTCTGGTACGAGAAGGCGAGGTTCGCGCCCGCCTCCAGACATGCCTGCGCCGTCGCCCACGCGATGGATCGCTTGTTGGCGACGCCGAAGATGATTCCATTCTTGTTCTCAAGCAACATGTTGGGAACTAGGAACCAGGAACGATGAATGATGAACTGAAGCATCAAGTATTCAGTTCATCGTTCATCGTTCCTGGTTCATCCTTTCATTGTTGGCGGAGTTCGTACTGTTCCTTCAGCTCGGCGGTGCGCGCGCGGGTGACGCGGGCCATGCAGAAGGACTCGATCATGGGGCGCATCGTGCCGCCCGCGTACTGTGACGACTCGAACGTGCAGTTCGAGTCGCGGTACTTGATCCATGCCAGCTCCGAAGCCTTCAGCAGCGCCTTCTCCTCGGCGTCGAGGATGCCGGCCAGACGGTTGTAAGCCTTGTTCAGGTCTGCGTCGGCCGCCTGAAACTCGCGGTGCGCGCAGCCGCTTGCCTCGGCCTGCGAGCCGTTTCCCTCGCAGGGCTGAATCTGCCGCTGCTTCCGCGTCTTCGCGCCCGCCGCCGCCGTCAGGAGCAGCGGCGCGAGCAGTGCGCAAAGGATGATTGTTCGCGTCTTCATCTTCAGTTCGTGCCGTGGAGCGTCTCAATCTGCGCCTTCAACTCGTCGGCGCGTTCGAGCGTCACGCGCGTCATGCAGCGCAGTTGGATGAGCGGCTGTATCGTTCCGCCTTCGTAGATGGAGGCTTCGGTGTCGCAGTTCGACTTTCGGTAGCTGAGCCACAGGCGCTCGGCCGCCCTCAGTTTCACACGCGAACGCGGCTCAAGGTCTTCGTAGAGTTGCGCCCGCACGCGCTTGAGCCCGGCCGTGGCCTCTTTGAACTTGCGCTCGGCGCAGGCCATCAACTGCGGAGACCGCTGCGCCTCGGGGTCGCAGGGGTCTTCCGCCGTCTGCGCGCGCGCGCCCGTGGGGACGAGGACGAGAATGATGACGACTGTCGTGACGAACGTCTTCATCACACTCGTCACGCGGCGGCGCTCTCAACTTCGCCGTTGATGAGGCGCGCGTACTCGCCACTCTCGACCCAACTCATGATCTCCGCGACGCGCCAGACGGGGAACGGGTGCGAGAGTCCGGCGTTGATCATGTCGGCCCAGAAGCGGTCGAGCGCCTTCTCGTCGTAGTTCTTCTGGAAGTCGCGCCCCTGCGCGAGGAACTCTTCGTAGTCGATCTTCGACGCGAACGTCCCGCCGCACAGCTTCATCATCGTTCGACCGATGACGTGCGGGTCCTGCGTGACCAGGAGCGCCGCGCGGTCGCACGAGAGTTCGGCCCTGCGCGCCCAGGCGAGCAGCGCCGAGCGCATCGTGAGCGTGAACAGTTCCGCGATGATGCCCGCGATGGGCGCGGCGCGCAGCGCGGACGTGGCCGCCAGCTCGATGAGCCGCGCCGCCGTCAAATAGAGCGCGTGCTCGGCGTGGATGTGGCCGACTTCGTGCGCGATGACGGCCAGCACCTCCTCGTCGTTGAGGCGCTCGATGAGCTGCGAGTAGAGGACGATGACGGGGCGCTTCACGCCGCCGGTGAAGGCGTTGACGATGGGGTTCTGCTGGACGAACAGCTCGGGCATGTCCACGCCGAGCGTGGTGCAGGCGACCTGTAGCTTGTAGTAGAGGTCGGGGCACTGCTTGGGCGTGACCTTGACCGCGCTCGCGGTGAAGATGACGCGGATGGCCGAGTCGCCCGTCCACTCAAGAAGCTTCTTGAGCGCGGTGTCGATGCCGGGGATGTTCTTCAGCGCGGCCAGCGCGCGGCTGTCGAGCGGGTGGATGTAAGAGTACTTGTCGAGGTGGGCGAACTTCTTGTGCGGCTCGTCCGAGAGCAGCAGGCGGCAGCGGCCGCACCGCGCCTGCCCGGACTGCCCGCGCACGCTGTTCAACTGCCCGCAGTAGCGACAGCGGATGGTCTCGCCCTCGCCGCCCAAAGTTTCCAGATCAGCCATCTTTAAATCCCCTTCGAAAAACGAGAATGACAGGCCGCGCGGGAAGACTCACGTTGCGTCGGGTGCCTGTTTCGGTGACGCAAGTATCAACGATTGCGCGCCGCGAGAGCAAGTGTCGAAGCCGTCAACTCTAATGCCTGAAGTGTCTGACGCCGGTGAAGACCATCGCGAGGTCGTGTTCGTCGGCGGCGGCGACGACTTCGGCGTCGCGGACGGAGCCGCCGGGTTGGATGACGGCGGTGATGCGTTGTTTGGCCGCTTCGTCCAAACCGTCGCGGAAGGGGAAGAAGGCGTCGGAGGCGAGCACGGAGCCTTCGACCGGGAGTTGCGCGCGCATCGCGCCGATGCGGACGGAATCGACGCGCGACATCTGGCCGGCGCCGACGCCGACGGTCTGCCCCGCGCGCGCGTAGACGATGGCGTTCGACTTCGTGTGCTTGCAGACGGTCCAGGCGAACATGAGCGCCTCGAACTCTTCGTCGGTCGGCTCGCGGCGCGTGACGACCTTGAGGTCTTCGCGGCGGAGGCGGTGCGTGTCGCGCGTCTGGATGAGCATGCCGCCGGTCACGCGTTTGAAGTCGAGGCCCGACGGCTGTCTTGCTTCTCCGGCGCGCAGGATGCGTAGGTTCTTCTTCGCTCTCAGGACTTCGACGGCCGCGTCGTCGAAGTCGGGCGCGACGACGACCTCTGTAAAAATCTCGGTGAGGGCGCGGGCGGCTGCTTCATCAACCGTGCGGTTGAAGGCGACGATGCCGCCGAAGGCAGAGACGGGGTCGGTGGCGAGCGCGCGCCGGTAAGCCTCTTCGAGCGTCGCGGCCGTGCCGACGCCCGAAGGGTTCATGTGCTTGATGATGGCGCACGCCGTCTCCTCGAAGTCGCAGACGAGTTGCCACGCCGCGTCGGCGTCAACGTAGTTGTTGAACGACATCTCCTTGCCGCCGAGCACTTCGGCGTGAGCGATGCCCGTCTGCTCCTGAAAGACTTTGAACAGCGCGGCCTTCTGGTGCGGGTTCTCGCCGTAGCGCAGGTCCGCGTCCTTGCTCAGGAGAATGCTGACGTGCTCGGGGAAGGGGCCACCCGCGGCGAACCACTTGTCGGCCGCGTTGATCTTGATGAAGTCGGTGATGGTGAAGGCGCTGCGGAGTTCCGCGCCGCCGCGCGGGTCTTTCGGCTTCAGCGCCTCACTCAAGTACTGCGAGATGGCGCTGTCGTACATCGACGTGTGACCGAAGGCCCTGAGCGCGAGCAGCGAGCGCGTTGCGAGCGAAAGGCCGCCGCTCGTCCGCGTCAACTCTTCGAAGACGCTCGGGTAAAGGTCGGGCGAGACGACGACGGCCACGTCTCTGAAATTCTTCGCGGCGGAGCGGACCATCGCGGGGCCGCCGATGTCGATCTGCTCGACGGCCTCTTCGAGCGTGACGCCCTCGCGGGCGACCGTTCGCTCGAAGGGGTAGAGGTTGACGACGACCATGTCGATGGGGCCGATGCCGTGCTCTTCGAGCGCGCGCGCGTGCTCGATGTTGTCGCGGACGGCGAGGATGCCGCCGTGGATGCGCGGGTGGAGCGTCTTGACGCGGCCGTCAAGCATCTCCGGGAAGCCTGTCACGTCCGACACGTCGCGCACCTCAAGCCCCGCCTCGCGCAGCGCCTTCGCCGTCCCGCCGGTGCTGAGCAGTTCGACGCCGAATTCGCGCAGCGCGCGCGCGAAATCGACGAGCCCCGTTTTGTCCGAGACGCTCAAAAGCGCCCGGCGGATGTGCCTGAGACCTTCGGTGTTCTGTTCATTCATAAGTTCGTGGAAAGATGATTCGGGTGTCAGAGCGGAAGGCAGATTGTAGTCGAACGTCGCGCGCGTGTCATGCCGTGTCAGCGTTTGCTCTCGTACGTCTCGCGCAACTGGCGGACGCGGAGTTTGCGCTCGCGCGGCGTGTTCAGACGCACCTCGACGCGGTGCGCGCCGGGCTCGGCGCCAGCGTCGGCGGCGTGGTAGCCGAGGACGTACTGGCTCTGTAAGTCTTCGGCAATGGCCTTGAAGATGGGGCCGAGGTTGTGCTCGGCGTGCGGGTCGAGCGACGAGCGCGCGTCGCCGACGACGAAGAACTGACCGCCGGTCTTCTCTGCCAACTCGCGAAAGCCTTTCGACGGACGGCGCGCGACGAGGCGCCCGTCAGACGGCGCGTAGAGCGGCAGGTGTATGACGTAGAAGGAGACGCCCGTGGCGTTCGCCTCCGCGATGACGGAGGCGGGCGGGGTCGTGCTCGCCGTGTCGAGCCCGTCGCTGACGAGGACGACGATGCGGCGCTCGGCCGCGCCGCGCCGCGGTTTGTTGAAAGCGCGGACGGAATCGCGCGCGGCGTCGAAGATGGCCGTGCGTCGGTCGGGCAGGGCCGCGATCTGAAAAGCCTTGTGCAGTCCGCGCAGTTCGCGCGTGAAGTCCTGCGTCAACTCCGCGCGCTCGCGGAACTGCATCACGGCGACGTGCGAGCGCGCGCCGAAGTATGAGAAGAGTGCGAGCGCGGTCTCGCGCTGCTGCGTGATAGTCTCGCGCGTGCTGCCCGAGGCGTCGAGCAGGAAGAGCAGTGCCACGCTCTCGGCGCCAGCGGCGAAGTAGCTCGTCTCGACGACGCGTCTGTTGTCCAGAACTTGAAAGTCGCTCTGTGTGAGTCCGGAGACGCGACGGCCGCGTCCGTCGGTGACGAAGACGGGGACGACGACGAGGTCCGTGCGGACGCTGACGACCTCTTCGTCCTCGACGGGCGTCGGCGTGGGTTCCTGTGCGAGACAGTCAGAGTTCGTAAGGAGGAGTTGAAGAAAGAAGGCTACGGCGAGTAGGGCTCGGCGGAGACGACGGTCTGAACTACACAGCCGCGCGCCGGCCGGTCTCGGGAAAGTCATCCGGCTCGTTAGAACAGGAAGCGCCCGAAGAAGAGCAGGCCGATGATGAAGGCGAGCGTGATGAGAATGATTTTGATGAAAGTCAAAGCCACAGCCGGTTCCTCCGAGGTTTGCGCGCCTGCCCCTTGTTCAAGGCAGACATTTTATCGGCGCTTTAAGCGGCGTGTCAACGTTCGAGCCTTTCGTGCTCGAACCTTCGCGGCGTGCATTTTCCTCAACAAAATACGCGAAAATGGAGCCTCGGGTTCCCCGCTTCAAAACGGCGTGCAAAGCGCGGCCGGGCTCGCTTCATCAAAGCAGACCTTGGTGCTATAGTTCGCAGTCAAGACTCTTCCAAGAAGGTTAAGTCAAAAGGGTTTGGGCGAGAAGCTGAGCATTCAGGCACGGAGGTTCATGCGGTCGCGCGCGGCGGCAAGTCTGCTGCTGCTCGTGCTGACGGCGCACGCCTTCGTCGCCGGCGCCACGCACTTCCACCGCATCCCGCAGCCCGGCGCGCTCCCCGCGCAGGTCGCGCTCAGGAGCGGGGAAGGCCGTGGCGAGGGCGCCCCGCTCGGCGGCGACGAGAAGCAGTGTCTGCTATGCAGGCTCCAACGCAACCTCGTCACCGACCTTGAGCACGCGACGCCCGTCATCGCCGCGCCGCACGCGTGGACGCCCGTTCACGAACACCTTCAGGAAGTCTCCGCGCGCGCGGGCACCACGAAGCTCAGGCAGGGACGCGCGCCCCCCTCATTCCAGTCCTAATTTCCCAAACGCATTCATAAAAGAGTACGACCGCGTCCGGGCGAGGCCCGCGCGCGGCCGAGCTTCGCCGTTGGAATCGCGCGAAGGCTTGAAGCGCAAGGCCCGTCCCGCACGCGGACGAGGTCCATAGGCGCTGGCCCTTCCCGATCCATCCGGCGGCCCGAGCAGTTTTTCATAAAGGAAAAATCATGCGTAGTTTTAAATTGGTCGTCATCACTTTGTTGACGCTCTCGACACTAGTCACGCCCGCGCGCGCCGAAGGCGGCTTCGCGGGCGGGCTCTTCGGCCAGGCTCCGGCGCAGGCGACCGGCGGCGCGATTCGCGGACGTATCATCCTGTCCGACGGCGGCACCCCGCTCCACAACGTCATCGTCAACCTCATACAGTTGAAACGCTCGGCCGAAACCAACGAGGACGGCACGTACGAGTTCAACAACGTCCCGCCGGGCACCTACACCATCCTCGCGCACATGGAGGGCTTCCCCGACCAGACGCAGCAGGTGCGCGTCACTGCGGGCGGCGCGACGACGCTCGACTTCGCGCTGCGTCTGACCGGCCTCAAAGAAGAGGTGACCGTCACGGCGACCGGCAGCGAGCAGTCGGTCTTCGAGTCGTTCCAGTCCGTCAACACGGTGGACGCGCTGCGACTCGCGCAAGAGGCGCACACGTCCATCGGCGAGGTGCTCGACAAGGAGCCGGGCGTGGCGAAGCGTAACTTCGGCCCGGGCTCCGCGCGCCCCGTCGTGCGCGGCTTCGACGGCGACCGCGTCGGCGTCACGCAGGACGGCACGCCGACGGGCTCGCTCGGCTCGCAGTCGGCCGACCACGCCGAGCCCATCGACGTGCTCTCGCTCGAAAGGCTCGAAGTCGTCAAAGGCCCCGCGACGCTGCTCTACGGCAGCAGCGCGACGGGCGGCGTCGTCAACGCAGTGACCGGCCACGACTACGCGCACGAAGGCTGGCGCGGCTACTTCACGGGCGTGGGCGGGACGACGAACAACCAGGGCGGCGCGAGCGGCGGCATCGAATACGGCACGGGCAAGTGGATGTTCTGGGGCAACGGCACGCTCCAACGCACGGGCGACTATGACACGCCGCTCGGCCGCATCGCGCAGTCGTTCACGCGCGACGCGAACAGCACGCTCGGCGCCGGCCACTACGGCGACAAGGGCTTCGCGAGCTTCACCTACAGCTACGACCGGCGGCGCTACGGCATCCCCTTCGCCTCATTCTTCGAGTCGGGCGGCGAAGAGACCGGCTCTGACGTTTCAATCAAGGCGCGGCGCCACGACTTCAAGTTCAACGGCGGCTGGCGCGACCTCGGCGGCTTTGTCAACGGCTTCCGCCTCACGCTCGACTACAGCGACTACGCGCACAACGAGCTTGAGGGCGAAGAGATAGGCACGCGCTTCAGCAACAGGAACTTCATCGTTCGCGGCGTCTTCGACCAGCACAAGACCGGCCGTTTCTCTGGTAGTTTTGGCTTCTCGGGCTTCCGCCGCGACTTCGAGTCGATAGGCGAAGAGAGGCTCGCGCCGCCGACGATTCAGAACAACTTCGCCGTCTTCGCCCTCGAAGAGATTGATTTTGAGCGCGTGCGGTTCCAACTCGGCGGGCGCGTCGAGCACAACGGCTACAACCCGGACGGCGCGCTCGACCGCTCGTTCACGGGCTTCTCGGGCGCGGCCGGCGTGCGCGTCGGGCTGTGGACCAACGGCGCCTTCGTCGCCAACTACACGCACTCGTACCGCGCGCCCGCGCTCGAAGAGCTTTACAACAACGGGCCGCACGTCGGGAACCTGACCTTCGAGGTCGGTAACCCTCTGCTCCGGCGCGAGCGCAACGACGGCGTCGATTTCTCCCTGCGCCACGACTCGAAGCGCGTGCGCGGCGTGGCGAATTTCTACTACTACAACATCAAGGACTTCGTCTTCCTCGCGCCGACCGGCGGGATTGAAGACAACCTGATCGAAGCCGTCTACGACCAGGCCGACAGCCGCTTCACGGGCACCGAGTTGAACTTCGACTTCGCGGCGCACGAGAACCTCTGGGTCAACCTCGGGTACGACTACGTCAACGCGGAGTTGAAGGAGATGGGGACGCCTCTGCCGCGCATCCCGCCGATGCGCGCGCGCGTCGGCTTGGACTGGCGCTACAAGGCTTTCAACGTGAAGCCGGAGGCGACGTTCGTCAAAGACCAGGACCAAATCTTCCCGACCGAGACGCGGACGGCCGGCTACGCGCTCTTTGACGTGGCGGCCTCCTACACCATCGCGCGCCCGCACTACGCGCAGGTCTTCTCGGTCAACGCCTTCAACCTCGGCGACCGCCTCTACCGCAACCATCTCTCCTTCATCAAAGACCTCGCGCCCGAGATCGGCCGTGGCATCCGCTTCAGCTACACGATCAGGTATTTCTGACGTGCGGCGCGGTCGTCGCACTCGGCGGGCCTCATGTGCTTAAATGCCCCCGCCAAATGTTCACACATCCGAGAACCAAACGGAGGAGGGAAGCCGCACGGCGGGCTTCCCTAATTTTTTTCCGCGTCTGCTTCATCCTTCTCTTGTTCGCAAGCGAAGTGTCGGCGCAGGCGTTGGACGTTAAGATTAAAATCGTATCCGTGAGCCCTGCCCGCGCCCGCGTCGAAGGTCGCAGGGCAGAGGCGTCGAGCGCGTGGTCGATTCGCAACTTCTACGGAAGCGCGGCCGGCCTCGCCGAGCGCGTCGAGAATTTCGCGCTCTTCGACGACACAGGCGCCACGGTCGCCGTCAGGAAACTCGCGCCGGGTGAGTTCACGGCCTCCGTCCCCGCCGCGCGTTTCTCTTACGACTTCAAACTCGACCCGCCGGCCTTCGTCTCCGACTCCGCGCACGTCTCTTGGCTGACGGCGGATCGCGGCCTTCTCATGCTCGCCGACCTGCTGCCGGTGCCTCTCAAAACGGCGAAGGTCGAACTCTCACTCCCCGCTGGCTGGAAGGTCTCGACCACAGAGACGCGCAACGCGGCGGGCGTTTACGAAATGTCTGACACGGAACACGTCGTCTTCGCCGTCGGACGAGATTTAAGAGAACGCCGCGCGCGCGCGGGCGCCGTGACGTTCACGCTCGCGACGGCGGGCGAATGGGCTTTCACCGACGAGGAGGCCGCCGATTCGGCCGAAGAGATTCTCAAAATCCATCAGGAGACCACGGGCGGCGCGCCGGGGCGGAGCCCGACCGTCATACTACTGCCGCTGCCGCAAACGGGCGCGGCGGGGAACCTCTGGAACGCGGAGACGAGGGGCTCGACGGTCGTGCTCGTCTCTGGCCGCTTGCCCTCAAAGCTCGCCGCGAGGGCGCAGCTCGACGGCGCGTTGACGCATGAACTGTTTCATCTCTGGGTGCCGAACGGGCTCGCGCTCGAAGGCGAGTACGACTGGTTCTACGAAGGCTTCACCAACTACGTCGCGCTGCGCGCGGGGATGAAGCGCGGGCAGTTGACCTTTAACGATTACCTCAACGCGCTGGGGAGCGCCTACGACTCATACGTGCGCGCACGCGGTACGCGCGAGGCTTCGTTGCTGGAGGCTTCGCGGCGGCGTTGGGCCGGCAGCGGCGCGCTCGTCTATCACAAAGGGATGCTCGTCGCGCTCCTCTACGACCTCACGCTCATGCGACAGACGGGCGGCAGGAACTCGCTCGCGGATGTCTACCGCGAGCTGTTCAGCCGCCACGCGCGCGGCACGACGCCCGCTGACGGCAACCGCGCCGTCGTGCAGGCTCTCAGCTCGACGGGCGACATGCGCGCCTTCGTCGAGCGTTACGTTGAGGGAGGCACGACGTTGACGCTGCCGTCGCTCATCGAGCCCTTCGGCTTGAAGGTCTTGCCGGGCGGCGTACGCACGCACGTGGGCGTCGCGGATTCG
>DASVGG010000101.1:0-4628 GCA_036379655.1 Pyrinomonadaceae bacterium | reverse complement strand
GCGGCGCGCCTGGCGGTCGTCGTCTGCGCCTGGCTCTGCGTGTCCGCCGCGGCCCTCGGCCAGAACGTCCAGTTCACCCAGGGGAGCGTCGGGTCCGGGCGCGACAACTCCCTCCGCATCCCGATCGCCTCCTACCCGGGGCGCGGCGCGGCCAGCCTCCCCGTCACCCTCTACTACTCTTCGCGGGTCTGGCGCGTCGGCTACAGGAAGACCGTCCGCGTCAACAGCGCGCTCCGAAACTCCGTGACCGAGGCCATCTACGCCGAGCGTTCCGCCGCCGGGTGGACCACCAGCCTCGACGTGCCCCAGCTCGAATGGCCCGGGGCGGACGACTACTACTGGTACGACGGCAAGCCGACCCACTCGCTCAGGGCCGGCTACAACTTCAAGGTCGCCAACCTCTTCATCCACATGGCCGACGGCTCGACGCACGAGCTGCGCAAGCAGGACCAGGTCTACGCCGTCAACGGCCCCGGCGTGGAGATGGCGGGCGACTTCCACGCCGTGGACGGCTCGCGCCTGCGCTTTCACGGCGTGGGCGACGGCACGGGCACGCTCTACCTGCCCGACGGCTCCCGCTACGAGTTCGCCGAAGGCCCGGACGTTAAGTTCATCGACCGCAACGGCAACACGCTCCTCTACGACGGCGCGCGGCGCGAGTGGACGGACACGCTCGGCGTCGCGCTCCGTGGGCGGATCGCGAGGCCCTGGCCGGCGAGCCCGGCGGCGGGGGTTGACTACACCTACCAGCCGCCGGGGTTCGCACAGCCCTACGTCTTCAGGTGGAAGAGCCTGTCCGAGGTCCTGACGCCCGCCGAGCCCGGGCAGCCGGCGCCGCGGTTGCGGCCCGCTTCGGACTACTACCTGCCCCAGCCCGGTTCGGAGCCGACGGACTGGAACGCGGGCAACTTCCCGCAGGCCGTCCCGCCGCCGGGGCCGCCGCCGCTCTTCTACTCGGCCGCGACGGACGACCAGAGCCCGGCCACCTTCACCTACGTGGTCGGGCGCGGGCAGGGGGCGGGGCAGCTCTTCAACCCGGCGGTGCTGGCCGAGGTCGTGCTGCCCAACGGGCTGAGCTACAAGTTCACCTATAACGAGTACGGCGAGATCGACAAGGTCGTCTACCCGACCGGGGGTTACGAGAAGCTCGTCTTCGAGCCGGTGCCGGCCCTCGGGGGCGCGCGGGAGCCGTACAGCGAGGCGAGCCGGGGCGTCAAGTCGCGCCGGGTCGGCCCCATGGCGACAATCGGCGGCGAGGAGGCGGTGTGGACCTACGAGACGGGGTCGTCGCCCTTCCCCTCCTCGATGCTGGTCAAGACGACGGCGCCGGACGGCACGTACACGGAGTCCTACCGGCACTACTCCGGCAGTTCGGCGGCGAAGTTCGGCTACCAGGACACGCGCAACGGGGCGACGTTCGACGAGCGCGGCTACACCAAAGACCCGGCGCAAGGGGGCGTGATGCTGCGGCGCACGCTGACCGAGTGGGCGCAGTCGAGCTTCAGTTACACCGGGCCCCGGCCCGAAGAGTACCTCACGCCGGTCACCTACACCGCCCACCGCAACGCGCGCGTGGCCAGGACCGTGAGCGTCATGCTCGACACCGGCGGGGCCGCGCTGGCCAAGAAGGTCGCCTACCAGTACAACGCCTCCGACCCGGGCGCGGCCCTCCTCATCGAGAAGACGACGGGGCTCGACCTGACGGAGATGACCGAGTCCCTCTTCGCCGAGATAGATCAAGGGACGGCGAAGGAGGGCTCGATGAGCGCGCTCCTCGGCTACGCCTTCCCGCCGGCGAGCAGCACGGAGACCGTCTACCTCGATGACGGTGACTACCGTGGCCGCAACATCCTCGGCCTGGCGACCTCCGTCGTCCTGAAGGACGCCTCGGGCCAGCCCGTGAGCAAGAGCGAGACCTTCTACGACGAGTACCTTTACCCGCTGATAACGTACGGCGACCTCGTTGGCGACGCGACCTACACGGACCCGGGCGCGGCCCCGCGCGGGAACCCGACGACGGCGCGCCGCTACGTCAACCCCTCCGCCTCCGTCCCACCGGGCGAGGAGTGCCCGGTGGGGGTCTGTCTCCAGACGCACGCGCGGTTCGACCAGTGCGGCAACCCCGTCAACTTCTGGGACGAGCGCGGCATCGAGTCGCAGAAGGAGTACGCGGCCGACTACCGGCGCGCCTACCTGACCAGGACGACCTCGGCCGTGCCCGACCCCTCCCATGACCACGGCTCGGACACCGCCTTCACCTCCGAGGTCACGTACGAGGCCGCGACCGGGCTCGTGCTCACGACGAAGGACGCCAACGGCCAGTTGACGACCGTCAGCTACAGCGATGACCAGGGGACCCGCGACCCGCTCAACCGTTCGCGGAAGGTGACGCGCGCCGACGGCGGTTGGACGAAGGTCGAGTTCAACGACGTGGCGGGCAACCTCTACGTCCACACCGAGGGGCAGCTCGACGCTGGAAGGAGCACGCACGCCTACCAGTTCTTCGACCAGTTGGGGCGCGCGCGCCGCGACTTCGTTCGCGAGCTGGGGGCCAACTACGTCTTCACCGAGACGCGCTACGACAGGATGGGGCGGGTGAGCCAGACCTCGAACCCCGTCCGCGCGACCGTCAACGGCTCGGGCGACCCGGGCCAGGCCGCCTACTGGGCGACGGCCGCCCAGCCGGCCCTCTGGACGACGAACGAGTACGACGAGCTCGGCCGCGTGACGAAGGTGACGCAGCCGGACGGCTCGTTCGTGACCTCCCTCTACGAGGGCGTCTACACGACGGTGACCGACCAGGCGGGCAAACAGCGGCGGCGGAAGACGAACGCGCTGGGGCGCATCATCCGCGTGGACGAGCCCGACGCGAACGGCAACCTCGGCGATAAGGGCGCGCCCGCGCAGCCGAGCTTCTACGTCTACGACACGGCGGGGAACGTCGTGAGCCTCCACCAGGGGCTCGCGCGGGCGGGCGCCCACCCGGAGGAGGCGGACGGCTACGTCCAGCACCGCCACTTCAAGTACGACGCCCTCTCGCGCCTGACCCACGAAAAGCAGGTCGAGCAGGCCGGCACCATCGCGACGGCCGCCGACCCGCTGACGGGTAACGCCGCCTGGTCGCGGCGGCTCATCTACGACGAGCCGCGCGACAACGCCAGCCACGCGGGGCTCCTGACGACAACCGAGGACGCGCGCCACGTCTTCACCTACTTGACCTACGACCGGCTCGGCCGCGCCTACCTGGTGGAATACTCGGACGGGACGCCCTCGGTCAAGAGCAGGTACGACGAGGCGCGCGCGGACGGCAACGAGGGCAACGTCATCTTCCACAACCGGGGACGGCTGACCGAGGTGATGACGGCGGGGCTCGCCGAGCCGACGGCCACGGGGTACACGTCCGCGCCCCGGACGCGGCAGCTCTACGACTACGACCTGGTGGGGCGCGTGCGGCGGCAGCGGCAGAGCGTGGGACCGAACAGCTACGAGCTGCGCTACGACTACAACCTCGGCGGCGGCCTCGTCTCCCAGCGGTATCCGTCGGGCCGCGTGGTCAGCTACGGCTACGACGACGCCGGGCGGCTGCTGAGCGCGGGGACCGGCGCGACCGCTTACGCCTCCGCGATGACCTACAAGCCGTTCGGCGGGGTGGAGTCGCTGACGCTGGGCAACGGCGCCGTCTACACGATGTCCTACGACGACGCGCGCCTCCAGCTCTCACGGATCAGCCTCACGAAGGGGGCGGACCTGCTCCAGCAGTACGAGTACAAGTACGGGGCGGTGGAGATGGCGACGGGCACGGTGGACGAGTCGAAGAACAACGGGCAGCTCGCGCGCATCGAGTCGACGGTCGGCGGGCAGAGGCTGTGGCAGCAACGCTTCCAGTACGACACGCTGGGGAGACTGGCGGCGGCCGGGGAGTACTACGGCGAGACGTTGCAGAGCCGCTCCTACCTGCTCAACTACGACTACGACGTGTACGGCAACCGCTTCCAGAAGCAGTCGCGCAACGAGAACAACGCGGTGACGCAGGTCTGGGTCGAGGACGGCGCGTACGCCGCGACGACCAACCGGCTCGCCTCGGGGCTGACGTACGACGACGCGGGCAACGTGACGAACGACTCGCGCTTCCGGCAGCGGAAGTACGAGTACGACGCCAACAACCGGCGGCGCCGTTCGTCGAACCTCGACAACAGCGGGGCGGTTGAGGGCGTCCACGACGGGGCGGGGCAGCGGGTGGCGCTCATGGTTGACGGCGCCATCACGCGGCTGATGGTCTACGACGTGGCGGGCGAGCTGGTGGCCGAGTACGGCGGCGGCGTGTCGAACAACGGGACACAGTACGTGATGTCGGACCAGCAGGGCTCGACGCGGCTGACGATGACGAGCGCGCCCGTGAACAACCAACTCGTCACGGCGCGGCAGGACTATCTGCCCTTCGGCGAGGAGGTGCCCGGTGGCGTGGGGCCGCGCGCGGGCGTGGCCGGCTACGCGCAGACGACCGGCCCGAGGCAGAAGTACGCGGGGATGGAGCAGGACGAGGCGACGGGGATGAGCCACACCCTGTGGCGAGAGTTCGACTCACTCTCCGCGCGTTGGACGGCCCCCGACCCCTACGGCGGGAGCAT
>DASVGG010000100.1:0-1010 GCA_036379655.1 Pyrinomonadaceae bacterium | reverse complement strand
GGAGGTGACGTACTCGTCGAGGACGTTGCGATAGCGTCCCCGCAGCCAAGCGCCCAGGGGGACGGGGAAGCCCATCTTGGGGCGTGTCAGGATGGCCTCGGGCAGCACGCCCTTCATCGCGCGGCGCGGGACGTACTTCGTCGTCCACCCGCGCAGCTTCAGACGCTCGGGCAGCCGCGCCGTGAACTCGACGAGCTTATGATCGAGGAACGGGACGCGGCTCTCGATGGACGCGGCCATGCTCATCTGATCCTGCTTCATCAGAAGCTCGTGGAGGTAGGTCTTGGTGTCGGCGTAGAGCAGGCGGTTGAGCGGCGTCGTGGCGTCCGTCCCGGCGAGAAGAAGATTCAGGCTCGCGTAAGGGTCTGCGCCCGCGCCCGCGCGCTCGACCGTTGCGGGCGTGAGCAGGCGGCGCTGCATGGCGCGTGGGAAGACGGCGAAGTTGTCGAAGTACAGACTCTCAAGGTCGGCGGGCAGGCAGACGAAAGTCCGTTCGAGCTTCTGGCGGACACGCGAGCCCGCGCCGAGCGAGCGGACGGCCCCGGCGACTGCGCGGCGCAGCGGCGCGGGCGCCAACGCCTCGTAGCGTTGGCCGAGCGCGAGGTTGTAGACCGTCTTGCGGTAGCGTCCGTAGCCGGCCATCATCTCGTCGCTGCCCTCGCCCGTCAGCACGACCTTGACGTGCTGCTGCGCGAGCTTCGAGACGAAGTAGAGCGGGATGCTGGCGAGGTGCGCCAAAGGCTCGTCCTCGTGCCAGACGAGTTGCGGCAGCGCCTCGAAAAACTCTTCGGGGCTGACGACGACCTCGTGATGATCCGCGCCCAACTGGGCGGCGACCATGCGCGCGTACTCGAACTCGTTGGCCTCGCGCTCGGCGAAGGCGACGGAGAAGGTCTTGACGGGCGCGTCCACCAACTGACTCATGACGGCCGCGATGGCCGACGAGTCTATGCCGCCGGAGAGGAACATGCCCAGAGGCACGTCGGCCATCAGCCGCAGGCGCACCGCTT